>NZ_JACJQY010000037.1 GCF_014696925.1 Phormidium tenue FACHB-1050
TCTCTGTCTCAAGTTCTTCGCTGTAATAACCCAAAATTATTCCTTTTCTTTCTTTGTCTGAGATTATCCTAATTTGCACAAGTTATTTGTTTTTCATTCCTAAGCAGTTAGGTCAAAATAATACTCAGAATAACAATTTCACTCTATGACCACAAAAGTATGTGATTTGATTGACCAATATCTCATCGTCTTGGAAAAAAGTGACACTGGGTTTTCAGCATATTCGCCTGATGTGGCGGGTTGTATCGCTACGGGAGAGACTTTAGAAGATACGACAAAATTAATGCGATCGGCTTTGGTTTTGCATCTTGCGGATGTCGATGAGTTGCCAAAACCACGTGGGATTGATGCTTATGTAGATGCTTTGCGCGATTCTGAAGGTGAGGAGTTTTATTTAACTCATATTTCTGTGGCGAGTTTGATTGCTAATTCGCAAGAGGTGAGTTGTGAGCAATCCCGAAATTAACATCGGTCAAGACGGGTCGAGTAATACGCAGAATAATACGTTCAATTTTGCAGCGTCAAAAGTAAATCCGCCGATTCCTGATAATGTGCCGATCGCTTCGCCGAACTTTGTGGGACGGGTGAAAGAACTTGAGGAAATTCATGCCAAGTTGCAAGGGGGGCAAGGGGTGAGTGTCTGTGCGGTGGAGGGGATGGGCGGACTGGGCAAAAGCGAACTGGCTTTGCAATATGCCAAACGCTATCGACAGGAATATGCGGCGCGGTATTGGTTTTTGTTGCGGGGTGTGGGTTTGGCGCAGTCGGTGGTGACTATGGCGAGTCGCTATCTGGATTTGCCTGAAGTGATGCAGTCCCAAACCGTTGAGGCGCAAGCGGAATGGTATTGGCAAAACTGGATACCGACTGAGGGGAAGGTGTTGGTAATTTTTGATGATGTCACCGATCTGGCGAGTATTCCTAAGCAAGCTAGACCGTTGGCAGAACGCTTTCAGGTTTTGGTGACGACCCGCAAGCGTAAGTTGAGTTCGCAGTTTGCGGATATTCCTTTGGATGTGATTTCTGAGGCTGAGGCTTTGGAATTGTTGAGGAAGTTGTTAGGCAAATCGCGGGTGGATCGTGAGGAGATTGCCGCTAAAGCAATTTGTGAATATTTGGGTTATCTTCCCTTGGGTGTGGAGTTGGCGGGACGATATTTGCAACTTGATGAGGATCTGTCGCTGAGGGATTATCAACAACGCTTGACTATTGCCGATGAGTCGTTAGATTTGCAAGAGACAGAAGAAATTAATGCGACGAGGGGAGTGATTGCGGCGTTTGAGTTGAGTTGGCAGGAGTTGAGCGCGAGTACGGTCAAGGTGGCGATGTTGTTGGGGTTGTTTGCTCCTGCGTATATGGTTTGGGGTTTGGTGGAAGAGGTAACAGCGCAATTGATCGATGAGGGGGATCTGCATGAGGGGAGAAAGCAGCTTAATAATTTGTATCTAATCAAGGCGATCGATCAGGAGCGAACTCGTTTTGCATTACATCCTTTGGTGCGCGAGTTTTTTCGTTATAAACTTGTGATTTCCGATTCGATAACAAAACAGAATATTTATTACTTAGTTCTTGGAATAATCAAATATGATGTTGTATTAGCAAAATCACTTGTTGTTTCCGAACTTGAGAAATTTAATCCCTTTTTTGATAACTCTATAAAATCAATAGACTATGCAAGATTAATTAGAGAATCTAGGAGGTCATGGTATGAGGGTTTTGGTGTTTTAGCGCAGATGATTGGAATTACAAGCCCTGACGGATCTTTGCCCAAGATAGGATCATACATATACAACTCAGATGAAGCTACAGAGTCCAAAAACATTTTATATGCAGACTATTATGGCGAGGAATACGACGAATACTTTGAACTTCCAGAAGAAATTTTCATTCTTCACAGCCAAAAGTTATTTAATATCCTATTTGAAGAAAAGGGATTCACTTCTTTTACTACATCTTCTGGGAATAAGAACTTTAATATTCCGCTAGTGTCAGAATATAAAAAGTTAAGCGAAAAACTGTCTAAGATCATTGGGAATGATTGCTCATTACCTACTAACAACTCTGCTTTAATAAAGGAATCTGGCTGGTATGCTGCATATTTTCTCTCTGGTAAATATCCACTTAATTATTTTCCTAGAGCAATACCAGTTATTGAGATCAAAAGATGCCTTAGCATAGATTCTCAATGGAGTAGTGCAGTTAGTAGCTACGAACGCACTTGTCTTCAAATTGTCTTTGAAAGCCTAACATTAAATGATGTAGATGAGTTTGTTTATCCTTGGAATAGTAGATATAGTCAAGATCCACAAGAGATATTGAATTTTGTAACTACTGTTTATCAAGAATCCTTATCTGCATATCAAGATATTGTAGAAAGATGGTTTGGCAATTTTACCAGATACCTTCAAACCCTAAATATGTTTCCTATCACGATAGAAGGTGTTGTTATAACTTCTCCAGATGGGAGGTATTCTCTTGATTGGTACTGGATACCCTTAAAAGAAGGAAATTCAAATCGTGTAATATTTAATCTAGCAAAAGCTCCAATGACTGAAAATGAGATTAGTATTTTATTGAACAATGCCAGAGAAAATAGAGATCAATTAGCCTCAAAAAGTCCAATTACTAAGGAGGATACTAATATTTTATTCTCTCATTATCATTATAAAAGCTCAAATCTTTTTACGCCAAAATTTCCTGTTACACATATTGTTTATGGCTGGTTATGGAATGACTTAGAAAAACTTAACTTGGTGTCTGGACGTTTTGATCCGCATATTTGGTAAACGTAGACTATATGGCAAGGCAGATATGAAGAAGCAGAAATGTACTATCTAGCAGCTTTGCAGTTGAGGCAAGAACTGTTGGCGATCGCCATCCCCATGTCGCGATCAGTCTCAACAACCTCGCATTGCTGTACTATTTGCAAGGCAGATATGAAGAAGCAGAACCTCTGTATCAAGATGCTTTAGCAATTTTGATGTCAACCGTTGGCGAAAATCATCCCTATATGCAGAGTGTAATGAGTGCGTTGATCATGCTGAAGTTGCAAGCGATTACAGGTTTAAATGCTGCTGCTTTAGAACAAATGATTAAAAATAATCCTGATAAAATAATGCAAATGCTTCAATAAATGATGTCTGATGGCTAAAAAAATTAGAGAACTAAAAGCAATGCTTTTAAAAGCTGGCTTCACCTATCGTTCTGGTAAAGGTAGCCACACCGTCTGGAGTCATCCTAAACTAGAATATAGCCTTACCCTATCAGGCAAAGACGGCAACGATGCCGATCGCTACCAAGAAAAAGACGTAAGAAACGCACTGCGAGATATTGACCAACAAAATGAAGGAGGACAACCATGACTCATAACTACAGCATTTCTATCCAATGGTCAGAAGAAGACAGCAAATTTGTCGCTCACCTACCCGAATTTGGTCCTTATGCCCATACTCACGGCGACACCTATGCTAAAGCCCTAGAAAATGCTTTGGAAGTTTTGGAATTACTAATCGAAGACTACACGGCTCGTCACAAACCCTTGCCAACACCACGCATAATCAAAAAATCTGACTTCATTGCAGCTTGACAGGAAAAATCTCCGTAATTTTTAAAGTAGCTATGCGATCGCGAATGCATTTTGGTTTTGATTTGAGCACTTAGTTATTGTTGGCTCTAATTTAGGCAAATAAAATATATGTATCAAGTTACTGTTGATTATGCCAAAAAGAACCTTGATGAACTATGCGATCGGGCTACAAAAGAATCTGAAGGTGTAGGAATAGTTAGAGAAAATCGCAGCTATATTTTGATTGCCCAAGAAGAATGGGAATCACTTATGGAAACCGCGATGATTATGCAACCTCCTAATATTCTGCAACAAATCGAAATAGCAAGGCAAGAATAAGTGATTCGTGCAAAAATTCATTATGGAGAATACAAATAGGCTAGATCGCGAGTGGATTTTGGATTTGATTTAGGCGTGAAATTGTTACTGAATCTGTAAAGTAAATTCTTGTATCACTCTATCGCTAGCAGAATAATAGCTAACATGACTACCAGCAATCCTTATCATCTTTCCCATCCGCTTTGCTTTTATATTAAACTCAGGGTGACGCAAGAGATTTCTGAGTAGAAGAGAGATTTCTGAAGCTCGCGAATCTGGCAAATTAAAGCAGACTATACAAAAATATTCACTTATTGCTACCTTTCGCCAAAAATCCCGCTCATTGATAGTGATAAAGGTAGGCTGCGCCTCTTTTCGCAACAACATAGGGATCGCTTCATCTTTGATAATCGAATTAGGGCGTAAATCCGTAATAAAGCAAACATTACCCTGATACCATTTGCCGATCGCCTGTTCCAGATTCGCTCCTAAAAGCTGTTCATCAAGGACAATCATGCTGCGCTCAAAATAGGAAGACTCTCAATAAAATGAGTTGTCACAACTTGAATCGCCTCCGCGATCGCCTCACGGGAAACCCTTCCCCGAAAACCAAGCACAATATTTTCAACATTCTCACCCTTAGCTAATCGCTCCATCACACCCGCAATCTCAATCCGAGTGTACTTAAAAGTTGGGCGATCGCCACAAACTCCCATAGCCCGAACAACATACTGCCCTAGCGGATAATAGCTATAGGATTCGCCATTAATTATTTCAGTGACAAGCGATCGCATATAAACTTTTTCATCCAATATCAATATATTTTAAAACAGTCATCTCCCCAACCAATGATAAACTTCCTTCTTGTCAATATCAAAGTCGGATTTTACCAATTATATCACGGCAAAATCTCACCCAATTCAAGTAGATTTTACGCACATCAGTAATTTTTAAAGTAGCCAAGCGATCGCGGTTGTATTTTGGATTTGATTTAGGCGATCGCTGAATTGGTGTTCTATCGTGAAAAGTATCCGATTACAATTCACTTTCGTAAATCATGAGATAGAGTCCAATAGATTTGAAGAACTAGCGATCGCCACATCTAGTTTTATTACTACCGCAATCACTGCATAATAGAGATAAAACCAGTGAAGATAATCCTGCAAGTTAAGTGGATTGTCTTGGTTACACAGAGCAAGTAATTGAGTTAGCAATGCATTTTATTGATCGAGTTACGATACATGTCAAGTCTGGTAATGGTGGCGATGGGCTAGTTGCATTTCGCCGCGAGAAATATGTGCCTGCGGGTGGCCCTGCGGGTGGTAATGGTGGCAATGGTGGCTCGGTGATCTTACAAGCAACAACCGATCTGCAAACCCTTCTAGACTTTCGCTTCGAGAATATTTTTAAGGCTGAAGATGGTGAACGTGGTGGTCCTAGCAATATGACGGGTCGCAAGGGTAGCGATCGCGTGATCAAAGTCCCTGTCGGTACAGTGGTGATGAATGAAGAAACAGGTGAGGTTTTAGGCGATCTCACCGAGGTCGATCAAACTTTGTTTGTGGCAAAAGGCGGCAAAGGCGGATTGGGCAATAAATACTTTTTGAGCAATCAAAATCGCGCCCCTGACTATGCTTTACCTGGATTACCTGGGGAAGAACTTAATCTTTATTTAGAACTAAAATTAATTGCCGAAGTCGGGATCATTGGCTTACCAAATGCGGGTAAATCGACATTGATCTCTGTTGTATCGGCAGCTCGTCCCAAAATTGCTGATTATCCCTTCACCACGCTTGTCCCCAATTTGGGTGTCGTTTCTAAGCCGTCAGGTGATGGGATTGTATTTGCGGATATTCCAGGATTAATCGAAGGTGCATCTGAGGGTATTGGCTTGGGGCATGACTTTTTGCGCCATGTGGAACGCACAAAACTATTAATTCATTTGATTGATGTCACTCAAGATGATCCCCTAGCGGCTTATCACACCATTCAAGAAGAGCTAGATGCCTATGGTCATGGCTTAGCTGATAAACCACAAATTCTGGCTCTGAATAAAATTGATGCTATGTTGCCTGAAGATGTGGAGGCGATCGCCTCACAGTTCGATCTACCGATTCTCGCCATTTCGGCGGCTTCCAAAAAGGGGCTAGATCAACTTTTGAAATCAGTCTGGAAAACCTTAGAGAAATTCGATCAGCAAAATCCATAAAAAAAGCGGTGCATTGCACCGCTTTTTTTATTTGAACATGAAGAAATTGCCAAAGGCTCCAACTGTGGTTACTTTTTTGTTAGGCATATCAGTTTCGTAAAGACTGAGTACTACAAAATTTTGCTGCTTAGTCGAGTTCTCAACCAATGACTTGATTACCCCTTTACCTTGAGAGATCACAAATTTGCAGGACTGCTGAGCCGCGATCGGAATATTATCTCCAGCACAAATTGAGGTTTTACCTGTTTCCGAAAATTGCTCGGTTGCATAATCGATGTAACGCTCTTTACTAGGATTGCTAACAGCCATTACGCCAACGACTACAGCAGCACCAATCAAAATTACTTGTAATTTCATAATCAACTCAGACAATGGGCTTAAGCCCATTGTTCCTTAAATTTCTAAGTGTGTTAACTTTACTGAATAATTGCGACAAAAAGTAGCGTGTATAGCAAAGTAAGTTTTGCCAAGGACATAAAACCCAAGAATCGAGTGGCGGCGCTTCGCGCCGCCACTCGATTCTTGGGTTTTGGTTTGTACTAGCTAACTCTTTTTTTGCTATACAATGTTAATCCTACTTTTTGATCGGCGCGATCGCATCTTGGCTAATCTGACAAATTTCATGATGACAATGCCCGTTACTCGCCACGATCGTTCCCCACTGGCGCAATTCGAGATTGTTGTAAGACAGCAATGACAAATCAGAATGGGTAAGTTGTCCACCAGCCTCAGTCAGAATAATTTCAGGAGCGCAATAGTCCCAATCCTTAGGCGCAGACTTCCCTGAAACAGAGATATAGACATCCGCATTACCTGAGGCGATCGCCGCAAATTTACCGCCAATGCTACCAACCGCAATTTCGGCAGCCTTAGGTAATTGTTGGAGAATACTTTCTAGTTGATAATTGCGATGGCTACGACTTGCCACTACCACCATTTGATTGAGATCGACTTTATTAGAAACTTGGATACGTTGCTGTAAACCATCTCTAGTCTCGATATATGCCCCATTGCCTAACATGCCTTGAAAAAGACGATCCTGAGCAGGAGTAGCCACGAGTCCTAGGACAGGACGTTGGCGATAGGTCAAGCCAATATGCACCGCAAACTCATTAGTCCGCCGAATAAAGTCACTCGTGCCATCCATCGGATCAATGATCCACACCCATTCATGCTCAAGGCGATCAATATTATCTTCAGTTTCTTCGCTGAGATAGGCAAAGTTGTCAGTACCAAATGATTGCTTTAACTGACTCAAGATGAAATCATTAGCCGCCAAATCTGCGGAAGTCACATTGCCCTCTTCGCCCCCCTTAAACATAATTTCTAAGTCTTGAGGCTCCTGATAGTACTTCATCAGAATATCCCCTGCCCCCCAAGCGATCGGGCGAGCCAGCGACATAATTTCGTTTAAATTCAGCATCTTGAATTTTGGTGAAGCGAATGATTGCTTCTATTCTGTAACCAAAAGCCAAAAAGAAGCAAGTAGGTAAAGCCCACTTGCTCCTTTTTATATACTCTTTGTCTAAGCAAGAATTAGTGGTGCGGCGCTTTGCGCCGCCATTATCTAGAAAACTGGGTGCTTTGCACCCAGTTTTCTATGTCGATAAAATCTAACCGCAGCCGCAACCAGATTTTTTACAACCTGCCGATCCTTCAGGATGTCCATCGGCACATGCTTTGCTGCAATAGGGTTTGCCATTTGCCATGATCGCTGTGTCTAGGGAGACCATGCAACTACATTTAGGGCAAGCGCATTTAGTTTCTGTGAGAGTTGTCATATGTTTAATCCTATTCGATTGAATTTATTATATATGAATATACGTTCATATATCAAGGCGAATTACAAAAGCGATCGCTTTTTTGTAAAATGTAACAATGCTAAATTCTTCTGCACTTTCTTTTGATCACTTGCCGACTTGCGATCTCCATGCGATCGCTCCTGAAGCATTACAGGATTTAGTTAATGCGATTTTGCCAGTTGAGAAAGCGCAAAGTATGGCGGAATTTTTTGGAATGTTGAGCGATCCTAATCGTTTGCGGATTCTCTCAGTTTTATCCAAGCAGGAATTATGTGTTCACGATCTCGCGGCAGTAGTGGGCATGAGTGAGTCGGCTGTATCTCATCAGTTGCGAGTTTTACGCACCATGCGTTTAGTTAGCTATCGCAAAAGTAAGCGCAAAGTCTATTACCAACTCCTCGACCACCATGTTTTAGATCTTTATCGCTCCGTTTCTGAACATTTAGATGAATAGGCAACATAATCCGCTTTGCGCCGTATATTGCCTTGTAAAACAACTTTTTGTCTGGTTGTGAATTCGCCGTGCTAACCTTGTAGCAAATTTTTTATCCTGCTGACCTCTTCAAATAGCCAATGGAAATAACATCATCCTTAGATGCAAATCCACTATTAACACCAAGCCAAGATTCGAGTACAGATGCAGGTACGGATGCGAATCAAACCTCTCGTTTGCCTAATCATCGCTTGAGTGCGCCTACTAGCAAGCCTACTTTGGTGCTGGAATCTTCACCAAGTATTTTGACTGAGGAATTAGCAGGAATCAAACTTTCCCATACCAAACAAAAAGGGGATTGCTTATATCTCTATAGTCAAGATCGAGAAGTCAACTGTGCAACCAAGATAATTGAAGCGATCGCCCCAAGCACACAGGATTTAGACAGTTCAGTTTTATATGCTGAAGGAATCCATCGCCTGAAATTGCATGGCAATGCATGGGCGTTAGGACTAGATTTACCGATCGCCCCATCGGCACTCATTGCTGCTGAAATTATCGCCGCATTATTGACCAACTTCCGTCAAGATCAGCAACTAGCACCAAAACTTGCTCAAACTAAGCTGAAGTTGCTGCTCCAAAATAACTGTCTCAATTTACTGTGTGAGACGCGCACTGCGATTTTGCAAGCAGAGATCGCGCTGCCTATGTTAAATACTTTGCGAGCCGTGAGTGCATCAGAATATTTTCAATCAGTAACAGTGTCCAGCCGCGTTATCGGTGAGAAAAAACCGAGTTGGTCGTTTGAAATTGACTTGCTAGCGATCGGTTTGCAGAACTCTAATGATGACGAACTATCAGCGATAGAGAATGAACAAGAGCAAAGTATTGAGTTTATTAGTGAAGATGTAGAGGAAGCTAATGCTTGGCAGAAACTAAGCGGCTATGCAGGGACGAAAATACTTGCGGTCGGACAAGCCATTTTTGGATTGAAATGGCTAGGGCAAACTGAACCGAAAATGCTCTCTTTATCTGCTTGTATGGCAAGTTTGGCGATCGGTATTGGTACAACAATTGTGGCTGATCGGACGCTGAGTAATTATGCTCAGTCCGATCAGTCAGCCAAACTGATCATTGCTGATTCCAAAATTGATGAGTCAGTAAACCAACCCGAAACTTCTTCCGAAAAAGGGTTTACCAATAAACCTGCTCCTAATTTTAATATTGCTTTATTCAATGAGAAATTAGCCCTCCTTGATTGGCAGACTACTAATAAGCGATCGCCCGAAGTTTTAATTGTGGGTAGTTCGAGAGCTTTGCGGGGCATCGAACCAAAAACCTTAGAAAAAACGCTGAGCAACAAAGGCTACAAAAATGTCAGCGTCTTTAATCTCGGTATTGATGGCGCAACCGCTAAGGTGGTGAACTTGCAAATTACGCAAATACTCTCACAATCTCAAAGACCGCGTTTAATTATTTGGGCTGATGGATTGAGAGCTTTTAATAGTAGTCGCAATGATCTTACCTATGAGGAAATTACGGCTTCGGTTGGCTATAAGCAATTGCAGGAAACTCTCAAAGATAAAGAGCGGAATCTTGATCCTATAGCTAATCAAAGTGCGATCGCTGCTACCACAGCACCAAATCCGATCGCTACATCCTTTGATCTTCTTTTTACGACCTTTTCCAAACGGCAAGAAATTCGGACTTCGTTAGTCCAGAAATTTGATCGAAATACGCATATGCTCAGCAATAGCGAAGCCCTGATTGCGGCGACCATGCCCAGCACCGTTACAGCCCTTGACCCCAAAGGCTTTGTTGCATTTGATGTCACCTTCGATCCCAACACCTATTTTCAAAAATTCCCCCAAGTTCCTGGGGATTACGATCTGGACTATCGCAACTTTGAGACCAATGGCTCCCAATTCGAGGCTTTTGCCAATGTAGTTGATTTTTGTCGCCGCAATAATATTGAGCTTTTGGTCGTGAATATGCCCTTACATGCCACCTATCTCGATCAAATTCGTACTCAATATGAAGCTATTTTCAATGGTCGAATGCAAGAACTCGCCTTACGTGAAGGCTTTACCTATCTTGATCTTTCCCAAGCGATTATCAATCAATCCGACCTTTTTTCAGACCCCAGCCACTTAAACAAAAAAGGGGCGATCGCTATCTCTCAACTGCTTGCTCAAAATCCCAAAGTCCGATGGCAAGTCCTCACTAAGAACGGGAAATAGCGCAAAGCGCTATAAAACCAAAAAGATGAGTGGCGGCGCTTCACGCCGCCACTCATCTTTTTGACCCCAAGCAAAACTTATACCAATTCACGAAAGTGTGGCAACACTTTTGTGAATTGAAAACCAAACCCAGTAAGAGTTTTAAAAACACAAAATGGCTATGCCATTTTGTGTTTTGGTATTACATGGCTATGGGCGATCGCCCAAATTTTTAGCTTATTTTGTAAAACTATGAAACACTTGTGCTATTTTTGCCCAATATAGTTATGCAAACAGCTATGATCGCCTTATATTGCTTTGCGATCGCGCCGCATATTGGCGATCGTAAAGATCTAATCTCACTTGGGTAATGAACTCTTAGGAAATCTTGGGCTATGAATACATCAGATCAAGCGCCAACCACCGCCGCAAGCAGAAATAAAACTAAAGCTCTGGCAAAACGGGGAGGTCGAACTCCCTTCGAGAGCAAACTGATTCAGGCAGGACACGCCACCTCCGACCAGTTCGATCGCGCTGTCAAAGATAGCCAAGAACAAAATATTCCATTCCTCAGCGTCCTAGAGCAAATTCTGGGGCAGCAACTGGCTCCAGACATTACCCGCTATTACAAGCGCCAACAACTTTTTGAACTGCGGGTTCTTTACGGGATTGAACCAATCGATCCCGATGTCGAAATTGACAAGTTTGATATTCCTACCCTTAGCACCTTACTTGACTCCAACATTATCCCAATTTCCACTTGTCGGGACTGCGAAGTTTTACCGCTAGTTAAGACTGAAAATAGCATTACGATCGCTGTAGTCTCTCCCGATAGCTACAAAGTCCAAAATGAAATTGCTCGCCTACTTAAAAACATCACAATCGTTCGGCGTGTGATCTCCCGTGAAGATTTTCATCGCACCTTTGACAATATTGTCCAATTTCAAGTCAACAAAAGTGCCAAGGCTGAAGGCGCAATCAGCGATGAAGATCTCCAAGTTAAGGATGACGTTTTTGGCGAAGATATCTCTGACAGTGATCAAGGCGATGAACTCATGGTTGGCGGCGAAAACTCCGCCCCAATTATCAGCCTCGTCGATAAAATCCTTGTTAAAGCTCTCAAAGAAGGATGTTCCGACATTCACATTGAACCTCAAGAAAAAGATCTTTGCATTCGTCTGCGTAAGGATGGCGTACTGCGTGAATATTTCTTTCTCAGTGAGAATAAACGCTTACCCAAAAATATTGTCAATGCCGTAATTTCGCGCTTCAAGATTATCTCTAACTTGAACATTGCTGAAAAGCGCGTTCCTCAGGATGGCAAACTCAAACGCAACTTCCAAGGTCGGCGGGTAGACTTCCGTGTGAATACTTGCCCTACTCAAAATGGTGAAAAAGTATGTCTCCGAATTCTTGACAACTCTAATACCCAACTCGGACTCAACAAACTGATCAGCGATCCTGAAAGCTTGGAACTGATGCAAAGTTTCGCGAGACGACCCTATGGATTAATTCTCGTAACTGGTCCTACAGGTTCTGGCAAAACCACTACCCTATATTCGACCCTAGCCGAATGTAACGATCCTGGGGTCAATATCAGTACTGCTGAAGATCCTGTTGAATATAACTTGCCTGGTTTGACCCAATGTCAAGTTCTCCGCGAAAAAGGAATGACCTTTGCCAGCATTCTACGAGCATTTCTCCGTCAAGACCCTGATGTCATCCTAGTTGGTGAAACACGAGATGCGGAAACAGCGAAAACGGCGATCGAGGCTGCGCTAACGGGACACTTAGTTCTCACGACACTACACACCAACGATGCGCCTAGTAGTATTGCCCGTTTAGAGGAAATGGGCGTGGAACCATTTATGGCAAGTACAGCGATTATTGGTGTTCTTGCCCAACGCCTACTGCGTCGAGTTTGTGACAACTGCCGCATCCCCTATAACCCTAGTCAAGAAGAACTCGATCGCTTCGGTTTACCAAGCAGCGATCTTGAAAAAACCTTCTATCGAGCCAACATCGTCAACCGTGAAGCCATGCTACCTGGACAAAGAGTATGTCCAAAATGTAGTGGTTCTGGGTACAAAGGACGAGCAGGTGTCTATGAGATCATGAAAATGACTGAACGCTTGCAAAGTGCCATCAACAAAGGTGCGACTACCGAAGTCATCAAAGAAATTGCTGTACAAGAGGGCATGAAAACTCTGATGGCATACGCCTTTGACTTGGTAAGACAAGGAGCAACGACTCTAGACGAAGTGCTGCGAGTTGTATATACAGACAAAGGACGTGAAGCAGAAGAACGCGCCCGACGTGGTAAAGGGCTGGAATGTGACAACTGTGATGCTATGCTCACACCCGAAACAGTTGAATGCCCATACTGCACAACGCCACGAACTTTCTAAAATAAAAACTGCGCGAAGCGCAGTTTTTATTGGCTATATAGGGAATCATGCACTTAATTAAGATTAGATACAGGAGAATAGCCCGCTATGGTAATGGACTACATCATTGAAGACTTGATGGAAGAGGTGGTAGAACGCAAAGGTTCTGACCTCCACATTTCCGCAGGACTTCCGCCTTACATTCGCATTAATGGTCACCTCACCCGTACCGATCGCGATCCACTTACCCCAGAAGAAACTCAGCGTTTGATTTTTGCGATGCTGAATAACAATCAGCGTAAAGCTCTCGAACAAAACTGGGAGTTAGACTGCTCCTATGGGGTTAAGGGACTTGCCAGATTTCGGGTGAATGTTTACAAAGATCGGGGAACCTATGCTGCTTGTCTACGGGCGCTTTCTTCCAAAATTCCTGATATGGATGATCTCAACTTGCCGCCGATTGTGCGTGAACTGAGTGAAAAGCCGCGTGGACTAGTGCTAGTTACAGGACCTACGGGTTCGGGTAAAACCACGACCTTAGCTGCGATGATCCAAACGATCAACAAAACTCGTGCCGAACATATTCTCACGGTTGAAGATCCGATTGAATTTGTCTATGAATCCGTAAAAAGTGTGATCCACCAGCGTCAAGTTGGGGAAGATACTAAAACCTTTGCAAATGCGTTAAAAGCGGCTTTACGGGAAGATCCAGATGTAATTCTCGTAGGAGAAATGCGTGACTTAGAAACGATTCAGTTAGCTGTATCTGCTGCCGAAACAGGGCATCTTGTATTTGGCACATTGCATACTAGTTCTGCATCCCAAACCGTAGATCGCATGGTGGATGTATTTCCACCAGAGCAACAAGGACAAATTCGAGTACAGCTTTCTAACTCACTCGTAGCCGTGTTGAGTCAAACTCTTGTCTCACGTCATAATCCACAACCAGGGCAGTTTGGGCGAGTGATGGCTCAGGAAATTATGGTGGTAACGCCTGCGATTTCTAACCTTATCCGTGAAGGTAAAACTGCACAAATGTATGGCTTTATCCAAACAGGTGGTAAAGAATCAATGCAAACTCTTGAGTCGGTATTGGCAAAGTTATATATGGATGGCGACATTACGTTTGAAGCAGCAATGTCTAAGACTTCGCGTCCTGAAGAATTATTACGTGTAGTTGGACCAAACCCTGCTCCTGTAATGAAGCGAAAAGCTGCTGGAGATTTGCGATCGCCAGATATGATCAAATCGCGATCAATCAGTGGTTAACCCATAGTTTTCAATCCATGATTCCTATCAAATGAGGTGCAATAATGGCAAAGTTTAAGGGAACGCTCAAAGACTCCCAAGGCAGGTCGGTACAGCAGACAATGGTTGCTGTAACAGTCAAAGAAGCTCGTGAAACTTGGAAGCAAAAAGGCTTTGTTGTTCAAGATATCAAAGAAGTGAAAGGCGGCTTTGATTTTGCTGGCTTCACGATGAAAAAAGTGACCGTCAAGGACTTAGCTTTGTTCTCGCGACAATTAGCAACCTTGGTTAACGCTGGTGTATCAATGGTGCGTGGTTTAGGGGTAATGTGCGATCAATGTGCTAACCCTAGACTCAAAATTGCCCTCACCGAAGTTCTGGACGATGTGCAGCAAGGTACTAATTTCTCGGACGCACTGCGTAAGCACCCAAAGGTATTCGATAAGTTGTACTGTGCAATGGTGCAAGCGGGTGAAACTGGTGGTGTGTTAGATGATGTTTTAGCCCGTCTAGCCACATTACTCGAAGATTCGGCACGCTTAAATAACCAAATCAAATCAGCGATGACCTATCCAATTGTGGTTACATCGATCGCGGTTTTAATCTTCTTAGCGATGTGTATTTTCATCATTCCCGTATTTGATGGCGTATTCAAGAGCTTAGGTGGTGAATTACCCGCATTTACACAAATATTGGTAAATATCAGTAACTTTTTAAAGAGTCCATCGGTAGCGATTATTCCCATTACTATTTTTGCTCTTGGTTTTGTTTACAACCGTGTTTATGCAACTCCTGCTGGCAAACTCTACCTTGATGGCGTTTTCTTGAAGTTGCCTTTGTTTGGCGATCTTGTCGTGAAAACTGCCGTTGCTCGATTTGCTCGGACTTTTGGTTCACTCTCCCGTGCAGGTGTACCAATTTTGGCTTCACTGGAAATTACGGCGGAAACCGCAGGTAATTTGGTGATTTCTAATGCGATCGACTCAGCGCGAAATGCTGTGAGAGAAGGTGGTCAAATTGCACCTGCAATGGAAAAGACAGAAGTATTTCCTGTAATGGCTTTGCAAATGGTCAGTATCGGTGAAGAAACTGGTGAAATTGACAAGATGCTTATGAAGGTCGCTGACTTTTATGAGAATGAAGTTGAAGAAGCGGTAAAGGCTCTCACAAGTTTGATGGAACCTCTGATGATCGTTGTCTTAGGTGGCATGGTCGGTTCGATTATTGTCGGGATGTACTTACCGATTTTCTCGATTATGGACAAAATCAAATAATAAAAAAAGCCCTGCATTGCAGGGCTTTTTTTATAACAGTGCGATCGCCTCTTCCCAACTACTTCCTGATCGCAACCAATGAATTGGTAAATTCCCATTACCCGAACCGCGAAACCATGTACGCTGTCGTTTGGCAAATTGGCAGGTATGGGTAACTGTGAGTAGTTTTGCAGTTTCTAGATCGGTTTTATTATCTAAATAGTCAGACATCTCACCATAGCCTAAAGTTTTTAAAAGCGGTAAATCCTTTCCATAACACTTTTGCAAATCACGAATTTCATCTAGCCAACCATTTAGGAGCATCTGTTCAGTGCGATCGCTAACTAACTTGCGATAAGCATCCAGATCTTCACATTCCAAGCCAATCTGTACAATCGGATAGCTCGGTGGTTGCTCGTATTGTTGTTCTGAGAGCGGCTTTCCTGTTACATAGAAAACCTCTAGCGATCGTAAAGTTCTAATTTGATCGTTAGCATGAATTTTGGTAGCTCCCACAGGATCAACCTGTTGCAAAATCTGATAGCAATAGGTTTGTCCTAGTTCCTCAAATTGCGATCGCAGTTCAGGCTGAGGCGCGACTCTAGGAATTTTTAGTCCTGCGGTAATTGCCTTAATATACAAACCTGAGCCACCGACTAAAATCGGCGTAATTCCCTGAGCATGGAACCTCGCGATTAAAGTTTGCGCCTGATCTTGATAATCCGCCAACGTCAAAGTTTGATCGGGTTCGATAATATCAATCAAGTAATGGGGAACACCTTGTCGTTCTTCTATAGTTGGTTTCGCTGTACCAATGTTCAAATGACGATAAACTTGGCGCGAATCGGCACTCAGAATTGGTGCATTTAGGTGCTTGGCAAGTGCGATCGCCAGACTAGTTTTCCCCGTAGCAGTTGCTCCTAAAATTACAATTAAACCCACAGGTTGTTTTATCGATTCCATCATCGGTTAAGAATAGTGACAACATACATAGCAGAACGAATACGAAATAAATTGCAGCGATAATAGATGTATAGCATTCCTCGTATATGAGGAGGGCACAATGAAAACTAAATTAGTTGCAATTTTGGCTGTGATTGGAATTGGTTGGGCGATGCCTTTAGAAGCCTATGACCCTGTTCAAGTTCAACAACTACTCCAAACCAAACAATGTGCAGGTTGCGATTTAACTAACGCAAATCTAGCGGGTACTGATTTGAGCCAATCGCACTTAATCGGCGCATCTCTCGTGGGAGCAAACTTAAGCGGGGCTAATCTCACCAATGCTAACTTGGAAGGTGCTGATCTTACGGGTGCAAAACTGGAAACAGCCAATCTCACCCAAGCTTTTCTGACCGATGCCATTCTCAATGACACCAATTTAAAGGGTGCTAACTTTACTAACGCTGTGTTAGTCCATGCGAACTTACGCAGGGCAGATATTAACAATACCATCTTCAAAAATGCCAACGTGAATGGAGCTGACTTTACTGGCACAAATTACAGTCTAGCTACCAGCGATGAATAATATTAATTCTTTTGTAGCGCGGCGAAGCCGCGCTACAAAAGAATTGGTTAAAGACAAAAGGCGGTGCGAAGCACCGCCTTTTAATTACTTAATTGGCGGCGAAAGTCTCTAGGACTAAGGCGTAAAGGATTTTGGGTGTCCCAAATTCCTAGCTCTTGCAATCTTGCTTTAGTTTGAGCGCGGCTGATCCTTGCGTCATACTTGACATTGGGCGAATAGGATTCAGCGATCGCCAATCCTTCAGCCACTAAATATTGATTAACTAATAAATTATCTTTCCAAATATAGGCAAGCAGGCGATCGGAGTTATCTTTTTGCTTGACATCAAACTCTAAAATTACCTTCTGCTCTTTAATGAGATCCGATAGCCGCTGACGAGCGCGATCGCCCCAAGGAGATTGCTCTTTTAGTGGTGCACTCATTCCAAGTAATCGCACTCGCTGCACAGTCATATTTGGATTGCTCACAACTGTAGCCTCGACTGTCTGACCACTAACCACTCGATTGATAATCCAGGTTTCGCCATTGATCTGTTCCTTGGGTTGCATAAAGGCGATCGCTATATTAGAGATCGTCAAAAAGGCAACTAATAACACAACCAAAATCAGCGATCGCGACGGAGATTTAGCGATTGCGTCTTTTTTTCCTGCTTTAGAATTCATAGGCTGTGCGGCATAATTCAAAACATAAAGGGCGCGAAGCGCCCTTTATACTGTTTAGTCATGATCAATCGGAATACCAAACTGAAACCAGTGGCGCTTGCGCTTGGCAAAAAAGTTACCAAACTGGAGCCGATAGACCTCATCTTCATCTTGGGTTTCTAGGTCTAAGTCTGACTGTGCGTAACCCGAACAAATTAGTGCATACCCTTCATCCTGCAATGTCTTGGATAAACCAATCACTTCATGTTGGTCGATTTTCCCTGACTTGACCCGCATCGCGCAAGCTGTACAAGCACCATTCAAACAAGAAAAAGGTAAATCTATCCCTTGCAATTCCAAGGATTCAAGAATATAGCGATCGCCTTCGATATCAGCTTCATAGAGCTTATCGTTTTGGCGATCGTGAATGCGAATGTGATAGGACATAGTTTTTACACGCGAGTAGGAATCATGCCCGTCTGGCGAGCATAATCAAATAAACCACCAGCATCAATTACAGGGCGTACATCACCGAGGGATTTCAACACATAGGTTTGACCAGTGGTCTCATTAATAATGACATCATTATCAAAGTCAATCGTCGCTTCTTCACCAGTCTTAAAGAGATCGACTAAGCGCTCAACTGACTCCCAAGGATATAGCTCACCTGTCGCCGTACAGTTACGGAAGAAAATTCTGGCATAGGACTGAGCTACTACAGCATCTAGCCCTGCTGCACCAAGAGCGATCGGAGCATGTTCCCTTGAAGATCCGCAGCCAAAATTTTCACCAGCCACAATGATCGAATAAACTGTTTTGCTCTCACCTTCAGCAATAAAGCGATCATAGCGATCGGGTAGCCCGATCATCGCATAGCTTCCTAACTTCTCATACTCATCGGGCTTAGATGGTACAAGTGTGAGATATTCCGCAGGAATAATTTGGTCAGTATCGATATTGTCATCTAATACAAACACTTTACCCTTGATAGTCTTACTCATAATTTTCGGTTATAAACTACTTATAAACAGAAAGAGCGCGAAGCGCTCTTTCTGTTATTTAATCAAAATAAAACAATGTGACAACCTTGCGTTGCTCTTCAGCATCCTGACAAGTTTGTAATAAAGTCTCGCTGCCATGAAACGCAAAGCAAATAAGTTGCTGACACTTAGAAATAATTTCTTGGTTGCATCGGATACTTGCTTCAGCCAAGGATAGGGTGTCATTCTCACCATGCTCAATTAAATGAATCACATTTTCTAGCTGTTCGCGAGATTCATAAGGCTGTCTATCGAGACTTTGCGGCAAAATTACGGTCAACAAATTGGGGTCAGCACGTAAAGCTCCCCGAATCGCAGCAAAATTTGTACCTGTTGCACCAGAGGTAATAATACTGTTGCCAGATAAAGCCAAGGCATAGCTGAGCAGTTCGATCAGCAGTTGGTGAGTTAATGGCACATGGCGGGAGCCTAAAAATGCTATTCGCTTTGAGCCTTGCTGCTGTATGGTTGCCAGCTCTTGCAAAAAGTCGTCTAGCTTGGGTAGATTAATTGACTGAGTCAAACAAATCCCTCTCGGTTACTACTTACTGAACGAATACTTACACAATATCACTTAACCCTAGAGAAGCAAACCAAACTCACGTTGTATTAGGACAAATCAAAACTCAAGAAGCGAGTGGTGGCGCTTCTTGGGTTTGTATCCTAACAAGACTGGCGACAGCTATAACATCACGAAAATATCGGAAGGCTCTGTCTTCCGATATTTTTTGGGATCGATTATTTTTTGTAAGCCCCTTAAGCGGCTGAATCATAAACACATGAATGCTGAGCGGGTGGGATAGTATCTCCAAAATATAAGAGTAACTTTTGCATAACTTTTGCATAACTTTTGCATAACTTTTGCATAACTTTTAGCTGGTGTAGCCAAAAATGATTCATATTACGATATTTCACATATTAATAATATTTTTTAATGCCAATAAAAAGTAATGCAGGTTTAGTCCTGCATTATTAGTTACTCACTTAGACATTCACTAGACAGTAAATGTTCCCAAATTATTTCCCAAATTATTTTTAAGGAACTATGTGAGTTTTATTGGCTATGGCAAGACGAAAGGTAGAGGTTAGAACAAGTTCCCTAGTTTCTTGATTTACTTGCCATTCCAGAAAAAGTTAAGTGTTGCGTCATAAAGAGCTATTAAAGCCAAGACACCAGATCCCCTAAGTCTTTACTTCTAGATTTTTCTGACAATATTCAGTTCGTGTCGAGTTGCCCCCCAAAGACTTGCTAAAAAACACCCTGATTTAATTCATTGGAGTAGTTTTTGGAATATTTTTCGATATTTCTGGCAAGTCAGAAGAAATTTTTAGTTCTTAAAGGATTGGATTACTATGTCTAAAATTAGCAGACGTACAGCAATGCGTCTCGGACTCGGTGCTGGTGGTACAGCGATCGCCTCAGCAGCGTTCAGCAATCTTGGTTATGCCCAAGTTTTTTCTGATGATAGTTCGTATAGGTCACGTAGTCTACCACCGTTTTATGCTCGTGACTTTCGCTACCAGTCTCCGCTTCTACCAGTTCGTAGTGATAGCAACACGGACTACTACGAAATCAGGATGCAGAAAGGCTCCGCTGAGATTTTACCAAATATTCAAACCGAAATTTGGGGCTACAGTGGCATGGTGCCAGGTCCATTGATCTATCAGCAACTAGGTCGCCAGTCTGTCGTTCGCTTCATTAATAATCTTGGTACAGATAGCCAAAATCGGAAAATTCATACATCAGTTCATTTGCATGGCAGTGCCTCTCTCCCTCAATACGATGGATGGGCTGATGATATTACTAATCCTGGACAATACAAGGATTATATCTTTCCAAACAACCGCGCTGCGACATTGTGGTATCACGATCATGGCGTACATCGGACAGCAGTAAATGCTTACATGGGACTAGCAGGCAATTATATTGTCGCCGATCCCAACGAAAATCCCAATATTCCCAAAGGTGAATTTGATGTTCCAATTGTCTTGTCAGATAAACTTTTGGCTCGCAATGGCAGGATTGTTTACGCGGATAGCGGCGAAAAAGATGTTTTTGGAGATATCGTTTTAGTCAATGGTGTGCCTTGGCCGCGCATGGCAGTCAAACGTACTAAGTATCGGTTTCGTTTTTTAAATACGGGGATTTCTAGATCCTATACATTGAGACTGAGCAACGGTCAACCTTTGACTGTAATTGCTTCTGATGCTGGGCTGTTGCCATCTCCAGTGCAAACGCCTACTCTCATGATTGGTGTTGGCGAACGCTATGAGCTGGTGATTGATTTTGCCAGTTACCCAGCAGGTACTCAAATTGAGCTTCTCAGCAACGCAGTGGAGAACGATAGCCCCTTTGCCAGTACGCGGAAAATCATGCGGTTTGATGTAAGTGGTGGAGCCGTGTCTCATAACCCACCTTTACCAATCTTACTGCGTAATGATGGTTTCGATTTTAATCGCAAACGTCAGGAATTATTATCTCGTGTTGTTCGTCGTCGCGAGTTTGTGTTCGGAAAGGATAACCTTCAGGACCAATGGACGGTTAATGGTCGCACTTGGGCGAATGGAGGGCTTGAGGCAAACCCTAGAGTAGGTGACGTGGAGATATGGAAATTTGTGAATGGCGGTGGTGGATGGCATCACCCAATTCATGTCCACCTCGTCGATATGCTGATCTTAAGTCGCAACAAGCGACGTAAAGTGCAACCCTATGAAATGGGTTGGAAGGACGTATTTTACTTGGATGAAGGAGCGGATATCGAGGTTGTCGCTCAGTTTGGTCCCCATAATGGCAAGTATATGATGCACTGTCACAACTTGGTTCATGAAGATCACGATATGATGCGGGCTTTTGAAGTTGGTCAGGGTGGTCCAGATCCCGTAACAACTGCTCCTGCAAAGCCATATAACTCTAGCGTTCCACCACTCTAAATGCGGCTGTAACCGTAAAACTAAAGCCACCAGAAATGATTTTCCGTTTGGAAGTTTGCCATATGATGTTTTCCCAAAGATTAGTCCAAATTGCCAAGGCTGGAACCATCGTGCTGACTTTGCTCTTTACGATGTTTGTGGTGATGCCATCATCCGCGATCGCTAGTGGTCATGGTCATGGAGAAGGACATAAGCGTGTGCCTAATTTTGAATATCCCTATCCGATCTCCCAACGGCGGATCGATGCGGAACAACTTCTTAATCAAGGATTGAGCAAGGCTTATCAGCTCGATCTTCAGGGTGCGATCGCCGATTTAATTGAGGCGACCAAAATCGATCCTACTGATGAAGATGCGTTTCGCTATCTGGGCGATGTTTACGTTGAGGCTGGCAATTTTACAGATGCGATCGCTGCTTATTCCTCTGCATTACGCTATCGTCCAGGCTTCTCGCATTTGTACAACAGTCGAGGTGAGGCTCACTTAGCGCTGAAGGAATATGATCTTGCGATCCGCGATTTCACGCGAGCGATTTCTGTCTATCCAGGTGAACCAAGAGGACACTACAACCGCAGTGTTGCCTATCGCAATATCAAAAGCTATGTCTTGGCGCTTAATGATTTACAGAATGCAATCCGTACTAGCAATCACACCTATGTAGATGCCTTTATTGATCGCAGTAAAATTCGGCAGATTTTAGGTGATGTCAAAGGTGCGATCGAAGACTATCAAACTGCATCACTGTTGTTAGAGTCTCAGCCCGAAGAATTTCTCAATCAAGAAGACTTTGCAAACTATCAAAAGCTTCAAGTTGAGTATCAAAATACAATTCAGACTGCTGAAGATATTAAGACAAAATTGCTCAGTAATTGTGATGAGCAACCAAATTTTATCGTAGATCAAAATCAATTTTCTTAATGACTGATGTTACGTGGAAGCTTCCAATTCCCTCATTCCTAGTCCTTCTCCCTAAAGTGTAGATGGGAATAAGAAATTAGTCTTGCTCCCTCTCTCCCATCAAGGGATAGGGTGATGGTGGTGAGGGTTCCACGTAGTTAATGAGAACTATGAATAAATGTGTCAACTCTGATGTGGAAATAAAAAAATGAGAACAAATATAATTGACTCACTAAAAAGGATTAGTAATTTCGGGAAGCTAATTGCTATCTCGATTTTTACGCTATTGGTGCTGATGGTTGCTTTGAAAACAACCGATGGTGCTGAGTCTAGACCATCAAATGTTAGTCATTCTGAGGCTTCGGACTCGTTGTGCTATATGGTGACTTCCAAAGGTAAAGTGGTCGATCTCATGCATTTATGCAAGCAGAGCAATCCCACTAACTTAACTTCAGCATCCCAATCTCCCACGTTTGGCGTTTATCCCCAAATTGCTCGCGGACCGCAATCATATGCCAATTATAAGGGGGCTTTGTCTTATCCATCTCCACCCAACATTTACAACTATCAAGCGATGAACAATTTTGATAATCAGTTGTACGGCAACTAGATTTATTTCCATCAAAAAAGGCGTGGTGCAAAAACTCTGGAGAGTTTCAAGATGCGACGTATGGTAGGTATAGCAATGTAAGTTTTGCTTAGGACATTAAACCCAAAAGATGAGTGGCGGCGCTTCGCGCCGCCACTCATCTTTTGGGTTTTGATTTTTGTCCGAGCTATCTCTTACATTGCTATAGTACGACTGCGCTACGGACTCCGCAAATCCTTGGAGATGTCGTTTATCCTTAAAACCCTTTCCAGACTTTTCCGCAATACTAAGGGCATACCCAGTGGGTATGCCCTTTTTTGATGGGAAGAAATCAATTGAGATCTCTTTAATAAATGCGATCGCATTCTATAAATTCAGATGAAACTTTATTTCATCCTTAAATCTACACATCATTTAGATTTCGTAGTAGAAAGATAGCATTTACACTTAACTAGTAAGTAATACCTAGTAATAATTAACTCCACATAATTACAAAACAAAATGAAAGTTTATAAAATTTATTGTATGTGTAATATAAATTTTGAAAATTTTATATTTAATTTTAAATAGTCACTTAGTAAAGAAAAAATTTACAAATATATAAACATAAAAAATAAACTTGCATAAGTAATCACTAATAATTATCATCACGATTTATCTATATAAAAAATAGCCCTTTTGAAAGGTTGTTTTTCATTGATATTACATATACTTAACTCTATAGCTATTCAAGAAAATATTAGATGTTAAAAAAAAGAGATAACTTGCAGGATAAGCATATACAAAGCGATGTACGACTTGCTTTTGTCTGTTTAGAAGCTCAGTAAAACAACATCTATTAATAATTTGCTGATAACTTTCAAGTAACTTTCAAGTAACTTTTTACTAACTTTCAAGTAACTTATTTGTAACTTTTTACTAACTTTCAAGTAATTTTCTGATAACTTTTTACTAACTTATTGGTAACTTTTAACGGTTGAATTTCTCAGCAAATTCAGCATTAATACGTTCATTCGCTAAACCTAGTGTGTAATTAATTTTGCAAAATAAATCACTCAAATCTGTAAATTTGCCCCCTCATATGAACATGGTTTACGGATTTATATTTGAAATTAATTGTGCCTAGTTGCTATTGCCTTGCTCTTGGAAAATCTATTGTGATACTTCCATTCTCTTCAGGATTACTGTTAAAAATACTCTCCGTAATTCCATTTTCTTTAACTTTTATTGCTGATTTCTTTGGAATTACGATGAATTTTATAGGGTTTTACTTATTGAGAATAGACAGTACTTTGCTCGACCTCTATCTCCATCAATCTTCAGCAAATTTATTGCAGTTAAGGGTTTAACGTTATGGCATCTAGTTTTATCGTCAACAAAGCAGACCTCGAAAAAATCCTGTTTCAAATCAAGATCGCTGAGGATAGCTCCATCGGCTACCAGTCAGTGTCGGAAACTAAGACAATTCTTCAGTCGATCATGGATGCGTATGGTATTTCCGCCGCCAATGCAGCGCAGTTGCCTGCTGGTCTACGCACCGTCGATGGCACCTTCAACAGCCTCATCCCAGGGCGGAGCACGATCGGTGCGGCAGACACGCTATTTCCTCGCTTGACCGATCCAGTGTTCGTTAATGATGCTGATGGCGACCAGATGTCGTTTGGAGTTCCAAATGCGCCAGTCATCACAAATAATAACTACGATCCCCGCCTTAGTAGTACAAACCCACCTGAAGTCAATCCAGCTAGTGTTGCTGATGCCGATCCGCGCATTATTTCCAATTTGATCTCGGACATGTCTGTCAACAACCCAGCCGCGATCGATGCTTACTTTAATAACCCGTTGTCCCTCGCTCAGTTTGAAGCAGATCATCCCGGCATGATTCCAGTCAAGCCAGGCGATCTTCGGGCAGGAACTGGTAATTACCTTGCTATTACCAATGCCGACCTCCAAACAATCCCCAACCAGTCCCCCGACATCGGGTTATCGTCTGGTTTCAACTCTTGGATGACCATCTTCGGTCAATTCTTCGACCACGGGCTCGATCTCGTTACCAAAGGCGGCAACGGCACAGTATATATTCCACTACAGGAGGACGATCCCCTGGTTGCAGGCAAAGATGGGCTCTTTAACACCGCCGACGATCTCCCGCCGCAGCTCCGATTCATGGCGCTGACCCGCGCGACAACAACGATTGTGGATGGTGTTCCGCAGCACGAGAACAAGACAACCTCATGGATCGACCAGAACCAAACCTACACCTCTCATGCCTCGCATCAAGTGTTCCTGCGCGAATACAAGAGAGTCCCTGATCAGATAACCAACGCACCCGTAACGATCGCAACTGGTAAAGTACTTGATGGTTCGCTTGCAGGTTCGGTCTCTAACTGGGGTGAAGTCAAGGCGAATGCTAAGACCTATTTGGGCATCATCCTCAGTGATTTCGATGTCCACAACGTGCCACTGCTACTGACTGATCAATACGGTAAATTCATTCCAGGAGCCAATGGCTATGCTCAAGTAGCCACTACCACTGGCTTTGTTGAGGGAACAGCAGCAGGCTTGGTTCTGCCTGCCAACACAGTTCGCACTAACCACGCATTCCTCGATGACATTGCCCACCATGCAGTACCTGGATTCTATAGAAACAGTTCAGGAGATCTAGTCCCACAAACTGCGGACACAGATCCTGGTGTCGGCGACGATAACGATGCTACGACCTACGACGATGAAATGTTGAACTCACATTTCATCACGGGTGACGGACGCGGCAACGAGAACATTGCGCTGACCGCAGTTCACTCCATCTTCCACTCCGAGCACAATCGTCTTGTCGAAGCAAATAAAGCAACCATTCTTGCGTCGAACGATCTGGATTTCCTAAATGAGTGGTTGCGAATTGACGTTACGGCAGTTCCGACCGCACCCAGTGATATTGCGGCTTTGGAATGGGATGGCGAACGCCTGTTTCAGGCAGCTCGATTCACCAATGAAATGCAATACCAGCATTTAGTGTTTGAAGAATTCGCACGCCGCATTCAGCCGATGATCGATCCTTTCGTCTTCAACAACAGCCCCGACATCGACCCATCAATCGTGGCGGAGTTTGCCCACACGGTGTATCGCTTCGGACATTCGATGCTAACTGGCACAGTTGATCGCTTAGAGAACGACCTGACGACCGTCAACGGAGAACCTGATCAGAAGACATTGCTGGCAGCGTTTCTTAACCCACAGGCCTACATCGCCAGCGGAGCGGATATAGCAACCATCAACGCCAACCTAGTCCGAGGCTTGACCCGTGACGTAGGCAGCGGGATCGACGAGTTCATCGTGGACGACTTGCGCAGCAATCTCTTGGGACTGCCGCTCGACCTTGGTGCGCTCAACATTGCCCGTGGTCGTGAAACTGGCGTTCCCTCGCTCAATGAAACCCGCAGGCAACTCTACGAAGGCACTGGCTTAGCTGACCTCAAGCCCTACACCAGCTGGGTTGATTTTTCCTTGAACATCAAAAACCAGCTCTCGGTTATCAACTTCATCGCGGCTTACGGTACACATACGAGCATCACCTCACAATCAACCGTTGCTGGCAAACGGGCGGCAGCAGAGGAACTCGTCTTCGGTACAGAGGCTGACGGTATTACACCTTCGGACATAACTGATCGCCTCGACTTCCTGAACGCCACAGGCGCTTATGCTGGTGGCGATTTGGGTGGACTCAATCTGGTCGATTTCTGGATCGGCGGGCTTGCCGAAGCGAATCCCGAATTCGGCGGCATGTTGGGTAGTACCTTCAACTTTGTGTTTGAATCCCAGATGGAGAACCTGCAAAACGGCGATCGTTTCTACTATCTGAGCCGTACTCAGGGCATGAACTTGCTCAACCAGCTAGAGCCAAATACCTTCGCCGACATGGTGATGCGCAACACCGCGCTCGGCGACAAGTATGCGACCCATTTAAATGGATTTCTGTTCGTCACACCAGACTATATCCTCGAGCTAGATCGGGGCATTGCACAGGAAGACTATAACGGGACTGCCGCTGGCAAGGATCCGCTTGGAGGCACTCTCTTTAATCCCAAAGTTCAGCGCGACTACACAGGCAGCAGCATCGTCGATGGAAACCACGATTTCGGCGGTACTCTAAGGTTTACTGGTGGCGAACATGTTGTGATCGGCGGTACTGAAGGTAACGACAAACTATACAGCGACAAGGGTGACGATACCCTATGGGGCGATGGTGGCAATGACTACATCAATGGTGGCGCTGGTGCTGACAACGTCTTCGGCGGCGAAGGCGACGACATTATCGAAGATCCATTTGGGGATGATATGTTGCGTGGTGAACAGGGCAACGATGTCATCACCAGTTCCCGTGGCTTGGATCTGATATTTGGTGACCAAGGTACCGACTATATCGTACTAGGTCAGGATGGTAGCGAAGTCTTCGCAGGTGCTGACGACGACTTCGTCCTTGGTGGTACTGGCGGCGACTTTCTGCTAGGCAATGAGGGCAGCGACTGGATCGAAGGCGGAGCTGGCTTCGACACACTGGCGGGTGACAACTCGGAACTGTTCTTCAACAGCCCGATCCTCGGTCATGATGTGTTATTCGGTCAGGGCGACGAAACCGACTACGACGCAGAATCAGGCGACGATATCATGGGTTCTGGCGCGAGTGTCTACCGCTATGAAGGGATGTTCGGCTTTGACTGGGGCATTGCTAAGTACGACAACTCGCCCATTAAGTTCGACCTGAATTTCAATCTCGCTGCTCTCGGCACTCCGAACGATGTCTTACGCGATCGCTTTGATAACGTGGAAGCATTATCAGGTTGGAGGAATAATGACGAACTGTTTGGCGACGATCGCGGTCATGTTGCAGGTGCATCTCCCATCGCTTTCGATCCCGTCACCGCAGACCAACTGTTCTTCAGCACTTTGCCGTTGGCTAATGCTCCTGCTGGGGCGATCGATGTATTGTTCAACAACTTGCTAACCAATGAGGGTGTTGATCGGATCACTGGCTTCAGAACTTGGTTTGGCGGCGCAGCAGTTACGCTCAACACCGTGGCTGGTACTGGCGCTGGCGACACATTCTTCCGCGATGGCAATATCCTTATGGGTGGCGACGGCAACGATATCATCAAGGGACGTGGTGGTTTCGACATCATTGATGGCGATGCTTGGTTGAACGTGCGGATTAAAATCGACATCAACGGCACGATCTACTCGGCTGATTCGATGAGCAATGATACTACCGTTATGGGGCAATATGCTGGCAAGGTCTTTAACACCAACTCAGACGGCAGCCCAAATTACAGCAGTCCAGCCTTTGGCGGTGCATCGCTCACATCGTTGCTGCTAAACCGAACCATCAATCCTGGTCAGATGACCATCGTCCGTGAGATCTTGACCGACAATACCGACCTCACGGGTCTTAACAAAAACATCGACACCGCCGTCTTCCAAGGCAACTTCGCAGAATATGAAATTGAGGGCTTTAATACGCTCGGTCGGGCAACTGATGTCAATGGTGATGGTTTCATCTATGTCCGCGATCTCGACAATGGTGTCACCCGTCCTCCTGTTGTTGATCCGCTAACGGGCGTTGCTAGGATAGTCTCTGACGACACCGATCTGATCAAGAACATCGAGCAGCTCCAGTTCGCCGATGTGACCATCCGTCTTGATGTTGTAGCGCCAACCGACATTCAGTTTAATGGTGTCACTCCAGCAGCAGGAAATGCATTTCCGCTTGCAGGTACGACGATCGCAACCCTGAGTACGACGGATGCCAATACGACCACGGGATTTGACTACTCGTTGTTGGTTGCGGGTAGCAGCGCTGGCTTTGCGGTAAGTCAGACAGGTGTTGTTACTGCCACAGCCAATATGGTTGGAAATCAGATCTACACACTTAACATCAGATCTACAAATACAACAACAGGCGCTTTCCGCATTGAAACCTTTGAGATCAGAACTGGTGGTAATGGCGGAGGCGCTGATGCACTCACCGTAAATCCAGCGACCAACTTTGACAACATCATGTATGGCAATGCTGGCAACGACACGCTCAACGGTGGCACTCGCAACGACACCCTGTTCGGTCAGGATGGCAACGACACGCTCAACGGCGGCGATGGCAATGACACCTTGAACGGTGGTGCTGGTGTTGACAACCTGAACGGTGGCGCTGGCAACGACATATTGGTTGGTGGCGCTGGCAACGACATTGTAAACGGTGGTGCTGGCAACGACACAATCCGCTATACGGTCGATGCTGATCGTACCGACACGATCGATGGTGGTGCCGACAACGATACGCTGGTACTCACTGGACGCGCTGGCACTCTCAACGAAAACCTTGCCGTGACATTCGACGGAACTGCCCTCAATGCGGTTGAAGGTGGCTCTGTGTCCAACGTTGAGTCTGTAACCGTAGATCTGGGCGATGGCATCGATACTTTGACCTACGTCACTATCTCTGGAGTGCCAGTAGGAGTTACGGTTGATCTCGCTAATGGAACTGCGTCGGGATTCACCTCGGTCGCTAACATCGAGAACGTGACGGGTAACGGCGGAGCCGACAACATTACGGGCGATGCTAACAACAACGTCCTGAGCGGTGGTGGCAACAACGACATCATCAGCGGTGGTGCTGGTAATGACACGATTAATGGCGGTATTGGCACTGACACAGTCGTAGAATCTGGCGATTTCAACTTTGTCCTGACTAATAACCAACTGACAGGCAACGGTACTGATACCCTAATCAGTATCGAACAGGCTATCTTGACTGGTGGTTCTGGCAACAATACCTTTAACGTATCTGGTTTCGGCGGTACAGTCACGATTAATGGAGGTGATGGCACTGACACATTAATAGATTCAGGGAATGTTAACTTTGTCTTGTCCGACACTACCCTAACGGGCAACGGTACTGACACGCTAACTTCCATCGAACTGGCTACTTTGACAGGCGGTGGTGGCAACAACACCATTAACGCATCTGGTTTCAGCGGTGCTGTCACCCTCAACGGTGCTGGTGGCAACGATACCTTGACGGGTGGCAATGGCGCTGACACCCTCATCGGTGGTACTGGCAATGACTCTGTCATCGGTGGCACAGGCAACGACACAATTCGCTATACGGTCGATGCGGACGGAACCGACACGGTAAATGGTGATGCCGACAGCGATACGCTGGTGCTCACTTCCAACGGCGGCAACCAAAACCTCACCGTAACATTCAACGGAACCTCAATCACCAACTTTGAAGGCGGAACAGTTACCAACGTCGAGTTTATAACTGCTGATCTGGGTGCTGGTGCTGGTGATACCCTGACCTACAATGCGCCAGGCGGTGTCACAGTCAATCTATCTACTGGAACTGCATCTGGGTTCATCTCAAGCGCATCTGGGTTGCCTGCGATCGCCAACATTGAGAACGTGACCAGTAATGGTGGCATCGACAGCCTGTTTGGCGATCTCAATGCCAACGTGTTGAATAGTGGTGGTGCCGACGACACAATCGACGGCGCGGGCGGAAACGACACGATAAACGGCGGTCTGGGTGCTGACAGACTTACAGGCGGTTTGGGTGTTGATACTTTCGTCTTTCAGTTTGGTCAGTCTCAGGTGAACCTCGGATTCGATAGAATTACCGACTTTACTTTTGGTACTGATAGAATTGATTTGCTCACAGGTGGAGGAAATGCCACTTCTGCTCCCCTTAGCTTTAGTCGTGCGGCTGACAATAGCACTGCATCGACCTTGCAGCTTCTTGCTCAGTCAGTCTTTAACGATGCTAACGGTTTGCTTGCAGGGAACCAAGCATTGGCAGCCAACAGTGCTGCCATTGTAAGCACCACAGCAGCAAGTGCGCTTGGAGTTGGAACTTACCTCATTATTAACGATGGTACTGCTGGATTCAATACTAATAACGATCTGTTTATTAATATCACTGGATACCAAGGCGCACTCCCCGGACTAGGCACAATCACACCAAATAGTGTCTTTGCTTAGATATCCACTTCTATCGCAAAACAGGTGAATCTACATTAACTAGCTTCATCTGTTTCCCTAGTCGATGTTGAATATTAAAGGCGATCGCTTTTTTCTTTGTCGGAAAGAGCGATCGCTTTTCCTCTATACGACGAAGAGAGTAATTTGCTCAAATCGATATCGGTGCGATCGTGCGGAATATGCTTTTCTAGAGAAGTGAAGTATAGTAATCGCCAAGCAGATTAGGGCATCTACATATGGGTGAATACTTTTCGGAGAAAGGGTTCTTGAAAAGCTGACTGCTGATAGCTATATCAGCGTGGATTGAGAAGAATTTTTGTTTTTGAGAAAAGCGAAAAGACGTTCGGGATAGTCTTCTGCTTTTGCCAGAGTGACTTTAGGGATTTTGAATTATTCAATAAAAAATTTAGATTTGCAAAATTACTGAACTTAAACTAAAATCAGAATAGGTGATTCAGAGTGGGTTTTACGATGAAATTAGTCTTTGAATGTTATAAAAAAACTGTTGCGGCGAGATGCATCCTGCAAGGAATCGCGCTTCTATCCATACCATTCTTCGCAGATTCTCTCTCCGCTCAACCAATTACAACAGCCACAGATGGAACGAATACCGTCGTACTGCAAAATGGACAACGCTTCGACATTACAGGTGGAACTCAAGCAGGCGAAAATCTTTTCCACAGCTTCCAACAGTTTGGACTGAATCAGGGACAAATCGCCAATTTCCTCAGCCAACCAAATATTCAAAACATTCTCAGCCGCGTAGTTGGTGGCAACCCTTCCGTAATTAACGGGCTAATTCAACTCACGGGAGGAAATTCCAATCTCTACATCATGAATCCCGCAGGCATAATCTTTGGAGCCAACGCCAGTTTAAACGTCCCAGCAGCTTTTACCGCTACGACAGCACCAGGAATCCAAGTTGGGAACGGCTGGTTTGGCATTAATACCAGTGCCAACGACCTAAAAAATCTCACAGGTTCACCCAGTGCTTTTGCTTTTACGAATTCCATCGATTCACTTTCTGGGACGGAAACTGGGACGGAAAGAACTGGTGTAATTCTGAATCAAGGAAATCTGTCGGTTCCACAGGGACAAAGCATTACGCTTGTAGGTGGAATTGTTGTCAACACGGGCACAATTACCACACCTAACGGCAAGATTAATATCGTCGCCGTGCCTGATGGAAAATATGTGAGAATCACACCTGAAGGTGGCATTTTGAGTTTAGAGCTGCCGATCGCAGCACAACAAGAATTGGGTGCGAATCCGCCTCTCACGGCTGTGGATTTGCCCAAACTGCTAACAGGTTCGGGAATTATAACACCAACAAAAGCTGGTGATGCGATCGCATCGGGAACTTTGAATGTGTCTGGCGATCAGGGCGGTAACATTCAGGTTTTAGGCGATCGCATCAACTTGGCTAGTGCAAATCTCAACGCCTCTGGACTCAATGGAGGCGGCACGGTATTGATTGGTGGCAACTATAAAGGAACTGGCACAACTCCCAAAGCACAAACTACGACCGTAGATGCAAATAGTGTCATTAACGTTGATGCTTTGATGAATGGAAACGGTGGCTTGGCGATCGTGTGGTCGGATGGTAGGACGATCTTTGATGGCACAATTACAGCAAAAGGGGGGACTCAGATCGGTAATGGCGGACTGATTGAAACCTCTGGAAAAAATGATCTTGTGGTTGGCAATACCGCAAGGGTAAATACTTCGGCGTTCCAAGGCGAAACGGGCACTTGGTTACTCGATCCGACGACGATTACAGTTGTAGCAAGCGGTGGAATCGATGCAACCGTTGCTGCTGCCAATGCAAACCCTGGGGCTAGTACGATCAACAGCGCGACGATCGTGGCAGCCCTCAATGGGGCAAATGTCAACTTGGTCGCCTCGAATGCGATTACAGTCGATGCGGCGATCGATACCGCAACCCCAAATTTCACAGGAGCCTTGATCCTAAGCGCACCCACAGCCAACCTGAACGCTCCAATTACATTAAGAGCGGGAATTCCGCTCACAGGTACTGCGACTACGGTGAATGTGGGAGCAGGTGGTAGGGTGCAAAATGGAGTCGATGTCGCGGTGGCTGGTGCGACCGTAAATCTCGCAGCGGCAACCTACACTTTGGCAAACACGGTTACGATTGAAAAAAACCTGACACTAAATGGCGCAAGTTTGCCTAGCTCGACCGTTAGCGGTAACAATGCCGTCCGAGTCTTCACAATTGCGGGTGGCAGCACTGTCAATATGAATAACTTGACCGTTATTAATGGAAACGATCCAGTACTTGGAGGTGGCATTCTAGTCACGGGAGGATCGACGCTAAATCTGTCCAACAGTACCTTCACGGGCAACAATACGGCAGGACTTGGTGGCGCTCTTCGCAACGAATTAGGGAATACGATCAATATCTCGAACAGCACCTTTTTTGGCAATTCGGCTGGATTAAACGGTGGTGCACTGAACAATCTAGGCGGTACTTATACGGTCAATAACAGTACCTTTTTTGGTAATTCGGCTGGATTCGGTGGTGCGATTTACAACTCTATCGGCACGATGTCGATCGCCAACAGCATCATCATTGGAAATAATTCTGCTAACGGACAAGAAATCAACACGGGTGTCGGTGGTGGCACTCTCACTTTTACTGGACCAAACATTGTCGGCGTAAATGGTGTAAGTGGAATTAGCGGTACGGTTGGTGGCGTTACGCCGATTACGCCGATTGGCGCGGCTAGTACGGTGATTAGTACTACGCTTGCCAACAATGGCGGTCCCACCCAGACCTTTGCTCTCGTTTCTGGTAGCCCAGCTATAAATGCAGGCAGCAACGCAGGTGTAGCTGCTACCGATCAACGCGGCTTACCCCGTATTTTTGGTGATCGAGTCGATATTGGTTCATTTGAGTCTCAGCCCACAATAATATTTCCTGAGGTATTAAGATCCACTACTGAAAATGAGTCTATTGCTGAAGGTGGCTTTGCTGGTGTCTATCCTAGCCGTGAGGACGTGTATGGGCGCATACCAAGGTTAAACGAGCAAGATCTTGCCGATTTCGCAGAGATTCTCTGTTTTGATTCTTCTATCGTCAATCTTCAGAATCCCTCGATTCCAGTTTGCAAAGAATATAGACGCTGTTGCACAATTGACGAAATAGAGAAATCTTGGAAGTGAGAAAGGCTATGTAAAAAAGTATGTTTGCAAACTAAAAGCCCGCTAAATTCGGTTTCAAAATCTGAATTGTTGCGTTAAGGCAAGATCCACTTGTCGTGAGATATAGATTCATAGTTTAATGTTATTTTCACTCTTGGATCATATAGCAATTTTTTAAATGATAATTTTCCCTGACAATCATGGTGAGTTGCTTGACAATTGATAATCTCAAAATTGAGGAAGGGAATTTTGGCGAGCTTTTAGCGATCTATCGCTTGTTACCAAATTTTAAGCGAGAACTTGCGATCGACCGTGCGATCGCTGCTATTACCCTTGAACCCGAAGAAATTAATCTGGCTTTGCAACAATTTCAGCAACGCTATAAATTAGTTTCGCAAGAAGCCATTCAAAATTATTGTCAGGCTTATAGTCTTACTGACGAGCAACTAAAGGCGATCGCTCTACGCGAGTTTAAGGTCGAAAAATTTAAGCATCAGACTTGGGCAAATCGTCTCGAATCAACTTTCCTAAATCGTAGAACCAGCTTAGATCGGGTGATCTATTCGCTAATTCGCCATAAAAACCCTGAGCTTTTGCAAGAACTATTCTTTCGGATTCAAGATGGTGAACAGACTTTTGCAGAGGTTGCATCTCAATATTCTCAGGGTGTAGAAGCGCAAACAGGTGGCATGATTGGACCATTATTGCTTAATAAACTGCCTCCTGTAATTGCGGAAAAATTGCGCCATAGCCTTCCCCTGCAAGTCCATCCACCTTTTGCGTTAGAAGAATGGTTTGTGATTTTACGACTAGAAAAATTTGTGCCTGCTCAGTTTGATGATCAGACAACTCAGTTGCTTCTCAATCAACTGTTTGAAGAGCTTTTACAAGAGGAAAATTCGCCGAAAAAATCCTGATGATGATTAAACATCCTTATGGTTCTCTGTGAAAATCATTGTTTTTACAACCTTGCTTTTGCTCTCTAAGCTCCTTATAAGTTAACGACTATGTTTGCCAACAGTAATGCTATCCAAGATCTCATTGAGCGTATCCCCTTATTCCAAAATCTTGATCTCTTGATTGTCAAAGAAATAAGCGATCGCCTTCAGCCATTGCGCTATCGGATGGGACAGTTGATACTGCGTCGAGAGACTATGCCAGCGCAAGTATTATTTCTATGGGAAGGGCAAGCAAGGCTATTGGCTCAAATACCAAAGGCGACATCACCTAGGACCTTAGAAACCCTCAAAACTGGCGCGGTAATCGGATGGGCGAGTTTGATCCGTGATTTGCCTTGCGAAACAGCGATCGCTTCTGTTGAAAGTACTTTTTTATCCTTAGAAGCAACAGATTTTTTACAACTTTGCGATCGCTTTCCTCCTCTTAAGAAGGCTTTTATCTCCCAAGTTTCACCAGCAGAAGTATTTGATCTATTTGCGATCGAGATGGATCGCCGTGCTCAGTCCCCTAAAGATTTTATAGAGCAGGCTCGTAATGCATGGCAAGATGCGCGAGTTCTGACTTTACCTGAGGGGAAAAATTCAATTCCGCCGCTTGATCCTGATTTTGTATGGCTCGTTAGCGGTGGACAAAATATCACAATTCCTTTGGGAACAAGAGTTGAACCAAATCGCACTGTTTTTGAGATTCCAGAGTCTAGCTATTTGCGTTTAATTGGCTTGCGCGATGATTTTGCCGTTGCTACGGAAATAGTAACCGAATTACCAGCCCATCCTACCGCCTTCGATATTCCCTATGCTCCTGATTTGCCGACTGTTAGCGATCGCGGCGATCATAAGCCTCAAGACTATCCATATATCTACGGGCGTGGCCCTATTGATGCTTCAGTAGCTTGTTTTGAGATGTTAGCTAAATATTGGAGTATGCCCTTTAATCGTCATGTGATCAAACGGGCGATCGTCAATCAATATGATCGTTCTCAAAGCATCTCTTTGCAGTTATGCGGCATGATCGCTGAGCTAATGGGACTCAATGGACAGTTGGTAACGATTCCTGCGAGTGCGATTAGTCAGGTTCCCACACCAGCTTTATTACCTTGGCAAGATACCTTTGCGGTACTTTACAAAACTAGCGATCGCGAACAGGTACTAGGCATTCCTGAACAGGGAATAGTCATTAAGAAAACTGCTCAATTTGCCGATCTTTGGGGCGAATCGGGACAGATTCTGCTAATTCAACCGACTAAGGATACTCCCCAGCAAAAATTTGGTCTATCTTGGTTTTTGCCTTCCCTCAAGCGTTATCGCAATCCTTTAATTACCGTTTTGGTTGCCTCCTTCTTTGTGCAGTTATTGGGATTGGCAAATCCTCTGATCACCCAAGTAATTATTGATAAAGTAATTCTGCAAAACTCCCTGCCATCCTTAAATATTCTAGGCATCCTGCTCTTAACGATCGCTTTCTTTGAAGCCTTAATTACCGCACTGCGAACCTACTTATTTGTAAATACAACTAATCGCATTGACTTAACCCTCGGTTCCGAAACCATTGATCATCTGGTCAGATTACCTTTGCGCTATTTTGAGAAGCGATCGGTGGGGGAACTATCCAGCCGTATCGGCGAACTGGAAAATATTCGTCAATTTTTGACAGGAACAGCCCTTACCGTTGTCCTTGATGCGGTATTTTCCTTCGTCTATATCGTGGTGATGATTTGCTATAGCTGGTTGCTAACTCTTGTAGCTTTGGGAACCGTACCATTGTTTGCACTGCTAACCTTTATCGTTGCCCCCATCGTCAGGACACAGCTTCGCAGTAAAGCTGAACGTAATGCTGCAACTCAGTCCTATTTAGTGGAAGTTGTTTCAGGTATTCAGACTGTTAAGGCGCAAAGTATCGAGTTGCAGTCACGGTGGGAATGGCAACGTCGTTATGCTCGCTATGTTTCCGATGGATTTAAGACCGTAGTAACTTCCACAACTGCGGGTTCCATGAGTCAGTTTTTAAATCAGTTCTCTAATCTATTGCTGCTATGGGTTGGCGCTTTTTTGGTACTGGATGGCAAACTATCTCTAGGACAGCTAATCGCGTTTCGGATTATTGCGGGTTATACGACATCGCCCCTTTTGCGTTTGATTCAACTTTGGCAAAACTTCCAAGAAACCGCCCTTTCATTGGAACGCCTCAGCGATATTATTAATCATCCTCAAGAGCAGGAAGAAGCAGGTCGGCGCAATATTCCAATGCCTGCAATTAAAGGAGCAGTGCGCTATGAGAATGTCAATTTCCGTTTTAATCCCAATGGACCTTTGCAGCTAAATAACGTCAATTTAGATGTTCCTAATGGTCAATTTGTTGGCGTTGTTGGTACTAGTGGAGCGGGTAAAAGCACTCTGACTAAGTTAATGTCGCGGCTCTATGAACCTGAGGCTGGCCGAATTTTTATCGATGAGTACGATATTGGCAAAGTAGAGCTTTATTCATTGCGGCGACAGATAGGTGTCGTTTTGCAAGATACCTTGCTATTTGATGGCACGGTGCAGCAAAACATTGCGTTGACCAATCCTGATGCTACGCCCGATGAGATTGTGGCTGCCGCACAAACTGCTTGCGCCCATGATTTCATTATGCAACTGCCGCAAGGTTATGAGTCACGAGTCGGTGAGCGGGGAGCTTCTCTTTCTGGTGGACAAAGACAAAGGATTGCGATCGCCCGTACTATTCTGCAAAAGCCGCAATTACTGATTCTTGATGAAGCGACTAGCGCTCTTGATTACAATACTGAGCGTCAAGTCTGTCTAAATCTTGCAGAGGAGTTTCGCGGACGCACGGTTTTCTTTATTACCCATCGCCTTGCTACGATCCATAGTGCTGACTTGATTTTGTTGATGGATAAAGGAAGGGTTGCTGAACAGGGAACTCATTTAGAGTTAATGGCTTTGCAAGATCGCTATTTCTGTTTATATCGCCAACAAGAAGCAGCAGGTGATTCTTAAAACCCAGAAGTGAATGGCGACGCAAAGCGCCGCCATTATAGGTTTTAGCGCATTGAGACTAACGATAAAATAAAGGTAAAAAGATCATGACAAATAATAACGGTAATCAACCAACTCCAAAATTAACCAAGATATCTCCCGAAGATATAGTCTCTAATGATGGTCTGGAGAAACCTAGTAGCGCGATCGTCAAAAAAAGTAATTTCGATCAACCCTTAGCCTTGAGTCAGTCACCGAAATGGATTCCAGCAATTTTATGGACATTAGTTGGCTCAGTGACGGTGGCAATTATTTGGGCTTCCGTGGCAAAAATTGAAGAATCAATCCCTGCTCAGGGCAAACTCGAACCACAGGGAGCAGTTAAGGAAGTACGTATTCCTGCTAATGGTGTACTTAAGGAAGTATTGATTAAAGATGGACAGAAGGTCAAAGAAGGCGAGGTACTATTGCGGATTGATGAAACTGTAGCGAAGTCTCAGCTTGAATCATTGCAAAAATTACGCAAAAATCTCCAGCAAGAAAATCAGTTTTATCGAGAAGTCCTTAATGGGAAAACTTCGGAAATTGATGGAGCAACAGTGAGTGCTGTCCCTGTAGAATTTTTTGCCCTAGCTCGAAATCGCGAAGCCTTAATGACAGAAATGCAACTGTATCGGATGCAGGTTAATGGGAGTGGTGCAAATTTAACAGGTGATCAGCAGGATCGTCTCATCGCTTCAAGAGCAGAACTAGACTCGCGATCGCAAGCTGCTGAAGCAAATATTGCTCAATCGCTCGAACAATTAAATCAAACTCGGATTAACCGCGCTAGTAAAGCAAATGCCTTGGCGATCGATACCAAAATTCTTGTCGATCTAGAAACTGCTGTTAAAGAAGGAGCGATTTCCCGTGTCCAATACCTTAAACAACAACAACAGGTAATCGCTTTGGAGTCGGAAATTCAGCAGTTGTCACTGGAAGAGCAGCGAATTCAGTCAGCGATCGCTGAGGGACAAGCGCGACTGAATAATACCTTTGACATTACCCGCAAGGAATTGACTAGCCAAATTGCCGATAATACAAAACGTATTGCTGAAATCGATAGTCAATTTACCAAAGCTCTAGTGGACAATACTAAGAGACTAGCAGAAATAGAAGGTCAAATCCAGCAAGCAGAAGTGATCCTCAAAAACCAAGAACTCCGCGCACCAGCATCTGGCACAGTATTTGACCTAAAAGCAGGGCTGGGATATGTAGCAAACCCGAATGCTGGTGAAGTTGTCTTAAAAATTGTGCCAGATGAGATGCTCGTGGTGAAGGTGTTTATTGGCAATCAAGACATTGGTTTTGTTAAAGAAGGAATGGCTGTAGATGTCAGAATTGACTCTTTCCCTTTCACCGAGTTTGGTGATGTGAAAGGAAAGTTAATCTCGATTGGTTCCGATGCTTTGCCACCTGACCAAAATAATCCAACCTATCGATTTCCTGCAAAGGTGCAGCTTGAGAAGCAATACCTAGAGACGAATGGACGCAGAATCAATTTGCAGTCGGGAATGTCTCTAACTGCAAATATCAAAATCCGCGATCGCACAGTCATGAGCTTATTCACAGATTTCTTTGTCACAAATACCGAAAAACTTAAATTTGTCAGATAAAAGTACTTGAGAAGTTTTATTTTTCAAAGACCCTGACTGCTGACGGCAGTGATTGTTCTTGCAGATGTTCTCAAACCTATTCCTACTTTAAGCCTTTAGGAATGGTGCAAGCTCTCAGTTATTCTAGTTAAAATGCAATCCCTTCATAGAGAAGCTCGATCGCAAACTCAAATTCAAGACTTGATAGGGTAATCGTATCGCCAGCAATATAGGGGTAGTACAGCCACATTCTGCCTTCGCCGCGTGCGTAGCGCTCTACTGATATCTTGTCGGAATTGATGAGTAGATATTCTTGTAAGCTGGGGATGGAGAGATAGTTGGTAAATTTCTCGCCGCGATCTCTGGCACTGGTTCCAGGGGAGAGAACTTCGGCAATTATGGTCGGACTTTGGATAAATTTACGGGCGTTAAGATCTTGAGGATCGCAACTGACGACAACATCAGGATAGTAATAGGGGCTATTGGTTGTAACTTGCACTTTGACATCGGCGACGTTGATGCGACAGCCACGCGATCGAACTTGGGGATATAGGGATCTGTAGAGGTTGAGGGTGATGTCGTTATGGGCGAGTGTGCCGCCTGTCATGGCGAATACTTCACCGTTGATATATTCATGGCGGAGATCTTGCTGGGTTTCCCATTCAAGATATTCTTTTATGGACATTCTAGGTTCGTGAGATATGGCAAGCATATTTTCCTCCTTGCATTTGATCCAAGACTAATGAATTATGTTTAGCCAATGGTTAGGTAGATTGTGATCGATGTATTTGTATCTTTTTTATCATCACGAAATGGATATTCAAAATCTATTTCACACTAAACTAATGACCATTTTTGATATTTATTTTAGCAATTTGATTAATAGCAATTTCCTCACTTTTGAAATAACAATAATATTTCATTGCTCTTTATTATGAATATACTAAATTGAAGTTAAGGAATAATATGCAATTTTTCCAATCTCTCTTTACATTTTATTGTCCAAGAATGTTTACTTCCTAATCCTTTTTCTAGAATATTCAAGGCTTCTGCATAAAATTTTTGAGCAATTTGATTATAACCTTTCATCTCGTACATTATTGCTAAATTATCTAAGCATTGACCTACCCTCGGATGTTCTTCCCCTAATGTCTTTTTAAATATATCTAAGGCTTTATGAAAATTTAGCTCTGCTTCACTGTAGCGCTTTTGATCTCGGTAGAGGTTTGCGATATTTTTAAGGCAGGATGCAAATTCAGGATGATCAGAACCTAATTGCTTTTCAAAAACAGTTAAAGCCCTTTTATGTAATATCTCTGCTTCATCATATCTTTTCTGAAGACGACAACAATGAGCAAAATTATCAAGGCATATTGCTAAGTCTGGGTGTTCAGAACCTAATTGTTTTTCAAAAATAGTTAAAGCTCTTTGATAAATAGGTTCTGCTTTGCTATAGAGTTCTTGTGCGACATAAAGTACAGCTAAATTGTCAAGATATATTGCTAAATCAGGATGCTCACTTCCTAAATGTTTCTCCAAAATAGTCAGCGAACTTTGATAAAGCGCTTCAGCTTCGATATACCGACCTTGTTTTTTATAAAGTAGTCCAAGATTATTAAGACTTTTAGCTACGTCAGAATGGTCAGAACCTAACTGCTTCTCAAAAATGGTCAATGCAGTTTTTTGTAGAGGTTCTGATTCATCATACCGTCCCTGATCCCGATAAAGTTCTGCTAAATCGCTAAGACTTTCAGCTACTGTCTGGTGTTCATCTCCCCACCAATACTGACGAAGTTTAAGTGAGCGCTTATGAAGTTCTTCTGCATCTTTGTAGCGACCTTGCAAAGAGTAAATTGACGCTAGTCTATTAAGATTTGTTGCTACATCAAGACTATCCATTCCAAAGTAAATTTGACTGGTTAGTAAACATTGGGAATACCATTTTTCTGACTGAATATACAATCCTTTAAATTTGTAAAACCAGCCTAAGCTAGAGTAAGCTATAATTCGCTCTTTGTCATTTAGATAAGTAAATAGATTATTAACTACTTCTTCTAAGTGAGGAATGACAAGATCTATGGGTACGAGATAAGGTTTGTCGGTTGGAGTATTAGTGTTTTTTTGAGCTATTTCCACCATTGTTTTACAAAAGTGTTCTTTTAGCGTATGAACATGAAGAGATTGCTCTAACTTTGTCTGAATAAAGCTACGAATTAGTGGATGTAATCGGTAAGATTCAAAATTAGTTCTTTGTAGCAAATGTAAATTTAATAATTCGCTGTCACGAGTTTCTTCTATCTCTTCTAGATCTTTATCAATCCAACATAACTCTATTAGTGACCAAGAAACTTGGGTTTCAGCAAATAAACTCAGCAGATATCCTATGGATTTAGCACTTTCTGATAATGTATCCCAACTTAACTCAAATGCAGTCGCAACACTTAATGGAGCCGTCATATCGGCATCTGGCTGACATAAGGCTTTCACTGATAATCTTTTATCTTTTAGTCGTTTCTGCATTAATTTTAATGAAAGATCAGATTTGCGGTTCAGATATCTCCCCACAAGCTCTAGTCCTAATGGTAAGCAACCTAAATGAGCGCAAAGTTGTTTAGCTGCTTCTAGTGATGCTTGAATTCGATCACTTCCTACTAAAGACTCTAATAGTTCTATTGCTGCTTCTTGAGTTAAGACATCTAGTTCCAATTGATTGACAGAAACTCCCATACGTAGACGAGTAGTAATTATTACTTTAAAGCGATTTGCTGTTGAAGGGGGTAAGTAAGGTTGAATATCAGAGTAGTTTGTGACATCATCAAATATAAGCAAAACTTCACCTGATTTCCATTGTCGCCAGCAAAATTTTACTTGTTCCATTAATTCAAAATTTTCAGGTGGTAGAAGATTCAAAAATAATTTCGTAAATTGTACAATTTGAGTCCCTACGTCTACACCTCTTGCAGTAATCCAACAAATGCCAGATTGGTATGTTTCATGGTACTTCAGGGCATATTGTAGTGCTAATTCTGTCTTACCAATACCACCCATCCCAGTTATTGCTGAAATCGCAACACGATTATCGTGTTGCAACATTTTGTGAAGTTGAGTCATTACTTTGTTTCTACCGACAAACTCAACGACTCCACTTCGAGGAAGATTCTCAGGAACTCCTATGGGTTGAGCAAGATTCTTTTGGATAGCCTCAATCAAAGCATTAACTGCATCTTTATTCCAAGATAAGTAGATATGATCACCGATATATATATCTTTCCCATCGGTAATATTGACGTTGAATTTAGCGAACTGCGTTTTAATTTCATGATCATTATTCTCAAGTAACCGCGACAAAACAGCCATATCTTTTTCTGTATGACTGCCTTCTAGAATTCGCGCAATGATGCTATTTAATTGTTCTAAGTCCATAGTTTCAACCTTGCAATTTATGCATTAATGCAATTATCTAAACATCACTTGTTATAAATATCGCCAATATGTAACCCCTGCGCCTCATTAATATTCGTGATAAATTTTCCCTTCTGCACAATCTTATCAGCAATCTTATTAACTTTCTGCCCCACCTTAGACCTCACCTCATCCCAACCCTTCTCAGGTAAACCCTTACCACCCCGCAACAACGCGATCGCAAAATCACCCGTATCAAAATCAAAATGCGGCGTTTGGTCGCGATTATAAACCTCTCTCGTCGTCTCAGGTACAGACTTACCCAAATAATTCATCAAATTGGAAACCCGTACCACGCGATCACCAGCCTGATTACCCGCCCCCTGCAACGCCTCCAAAAAGTGAAACGTATAGATACTCAGCGATTGATCCTTGAGAATCCATGACTCCTGATGTCCTTCCGAAGACGTAAACACAACCCGACCCTTACCCCGTTTTAGATCATCAATTAACCCCTTAGAAAATGCCACACGCTCAAACCCATCAAACTCATCCATTAACTCAGCATCAGCATCTTTAGAAGTCGCCATTCCCGCCGCATGACAGCTATCAATCACAACCAACAACCTTTCCGCATCAATCTCGCGTATCGCAGTTGTAAATACTTCAGCCGATAAAGCCGACGCAGTCAACTTAGTAGGCTTCACATCATGCTGTAGCAAGTAGTAGCGATTATCAGACTTATCAACCCATCCATGCCCCGAATAATAAACGATCGCCGTAGCCTCACCGTCAGATTCCACCTTTCCCTTCAGCCAACTCAAACCCTGTAAAATCCCATCACGAGTAGCTTCAGCATTATTCAGTACCCGAATCTGCTCTTGAGGATAACCACAAAGATCTCGATCGGTTAGCGCCCCATAAATTGCTTGTGTATCCTTAACCGTTACAGGCAAAGATAATGGATGGTATTTTGACTCGCCAACACCAATCAACAAAGCATAGCCATGATTAAACGTTTCAGCCATCATCTTTGACCCATCAACTAGCTTTTATTTTAAACTAAATCAACGTAGAATAGTACGTACATCTATAGCTATTCTCCAAAAACAATCATTACAATTTTCCCACACGCTCAAAACCAACTGTTGACCAAAAACTATGAACTCCATTTACTCTGATGAACTAGTCACAGCCACCGAGCTAAACCGTCAACCAGGCAGAATCTTAGACAAAGCCCTAGAACATCCCATCACCATTACCCGCAACGACCAATCCTTTGCCCTACTGCGGCGAGAAGACGTAGCTCTATTTGTAAAAACTGCCCAACATAGCCGCGAAATTGTCGAACTTCTCAATACCGCCTTCCGTTTATTGCTAAACCAAAAAATTGGCGCAGAGCATCCCTATGGTTGGCTTGGAGCATTTGATGCAGACGAATTGAATGAATTTATTAACGAAGTGATCTTAGCCTATCGCTCAGTTGCCTTACAAGAAACAAAAAATTTCGACAAGGCATGGAATGAATTAGAAGCAATTATCCATGAATGGTATGAGAACGCCTTAGCGATCGCCAATCCAGAATTAGAAGCAGCCTTTACTCAAATCAAGCAATCTTGATATGACAGAAAACATCACCGAAGAAATCAACGAAAATATCGAACCACCAGAAGTAAAGCTGACAACTCCTGATTCACCTGAGACTTCTAATACACCTAAGATAGAAACTATTTGGCTAGAGTAGTAGCTAAAAATCGTCGCGTAAATCGAGATTGGGAAGCCCTGATTCAGCGAAATTCTGAAAATTAGACGTTGCTACAAAGACCTACAGACAGCACCAATAACGAGACAGCCTGGACGAGTATTTCCGTTAAAAGGCAAAAAATATAGAGGCGTATGGGAATATGAAGTGTCTGGCGGAGATAGAGTATTTTACGTTCCTGATGAAACTCAATTGAAAGTAGTTGTTTTCTATGCTGGAAAGCATATTCAACCTGCTCCAACACCCTAATGATGCCCTGCTTATTCGGCTGAGTAATCTCCCACTGATTACAGCGATCGCTGTTTGATTTGAGGTGAGTTGCAATCGCAGTTTGATGGGTGGCGATCGCAAAAAAAATAAAACACCCTGTCCATTTGTGGACAGGGTGTTTTAAAACTTATAAAGCGTAGGAGTTTCTAGCGATCATCTAAAAGAGACTAGCTGAAGTTAAAGGTTGTAGGAATGGAACCAGCTAAGATGTTGTCATTGATATTGCTAGAAGCAAATCCAGTGACTCCATTTAAGGTTAGCAAGAGCGAACCATTCGCAAATCCACCGTTACCAGTAACACCATCACCTAAGCGGAACTGAGTGTTACCACCGACAGTCCGCACATCAACAGCAGCAATGTTATTGAACTGAAGTAAATCGCCTCCAACTCCACGCAGGAATTGATTCACCACGTCGCTATCATCACCGAGGCTGTAGACGACGGCATCAGTAGCTCCATCATTAAGCCCAAGGAACAGGGTGTCATTGCCAAACCCACCAACAAGTACATCTGCTCCCAATCCGCCGACTAGGGAATCATTTCCAAATCCACCACTGAGAGTATTGTTGCCATCGTTTCCTGTAATAACGTTATTGACGCTATTGCCAGTACCATTGATGTTTGCGCTACCAGTTAGAGTCAAGTTCTCAAGGTTTTCGCTTAGAGTCCAAGACACATTGGATTTCACCAAGTCTGTACCTTGATTTAAAGCTTCCGTAATCGAGTCACCCAAGTTATCGACAATGTAAGTGTCATTGCCATGACCACCAATGAGCGCATCTGCACCAACTCCACCATCAAGGATGTTGTTCCGATTGTTGCCAGTAATGATGTTATTCAACTCATTACCAGTTCCATTAATCGTATTGTTGCCTGTGAGCGTCAGGTTTTCGACATTGGCTTCCAAAGTGCGGGTGATGCTTGAAAGAATAGTGTCTATACCTTCGTTCGCCAACTCATTAACTGTGTCATTGACATTATCAACAATGTAGGTGTCTTGACCTAAGCCGCCGAACATTGTATCAGCGCCATTCTTCCCATCAAGGATATTGTTACCGATGTTGCCAATCAGGATGTTATTAAGGTTGTTACCAGTGCCATTAATATTAGCGTTACCAGTGAGGGTAAGATTTTCGAGGTTGTTACCTAAAGTCCAGTTAATGCTAGACAGAACAGTATCAGTTCCAGAGGAATCAGAGATATTGTCATTGATGTTATCAACAACGTAAGTGTCGTTACCTGCTCCACCAATTAGGCGATCGCCTCCTAAACCACCATCTAAGATGTCATCGCCAAATTCACCACGGAGAGTGTTCTCCCCATCGTTGCCTGTGATGATGTCGTTTCCAAAGCCGCCTGTGACGTTCTCAATGTTGGCGATCGCAGTAAAGCCAGATGCTAACCCAGTGGATAGATTAACCATCAAATTGGCTGTAGTTGAGCCGTAATCAAGGGTGTCGATACCACCAAGTAGATCGACGGTGATGGATTCAACATCGGTTACTGTACCACCTGCAATTATTGAAACTGGCGTTCCATTGAAGACTACACTCAAGGTCTCAGAATTGGTTTTACCAAGAATGTTCAGGGTGTCGTTGCCAGCACCACCATCAACGATATCTCTACCATCACCAACGGTATAGAGGAAGGTGTCATCACCAGCAAGCCCGTTCAGAATATCGTTGTTGCCAAGTCCAGAAATAATGTCCTGACCATTAGTACCTGTGAAAGTATTGGCACTTGAAGTACCAACATAGAAGTCACCTGTGACAATGGTTGGAACAGAGGTAAGTGTTTCGACTGTGCCTTGGTCATCGGTGTAGCTTAATACTACTCGCAATTGACGATTGACTTGAGCTTGAGTGGGGGTAAAGGTGCTGTTGGTTGCGCCTACGATGTTGGTGAATGTTGTGCCGCCGCCAACATCTGATTGTTGCCATTGATAGGTATAGACAGCATTAACTAAACCATCAGCATCAGTAAACAAGTTGCTAGCAACAAGCTGTTGCGCTTCCGTTGGAGTGGTATCTGAAATCGATACTGCGCCGACTGGAGCATCGTTAACAGCCGCGATCGCAATGGTTTGGGTTGCAGCTACTGAGCCTCCCTTACCATCAATCACGTTGTAGCTCAAGTTAACCGTGCCATTGAAGTTTGCATCGGGAGTGAAGCTGTAAGTACCGTTTCCATTATTGGTGAGAGTACCGTTCGTGGCTGTGAGTTGAGCTACTGCTAGAACATTGTTGTTCACGTCGGTATAGCCCGCGAGTAGATCAGCTTCTGCGATCGCATAGGTTGTATCTTCTTGACCAGCAGCAAGGATGGCAGGAGTTCCTGTCAGTACTGGTGGGCTATTCGTTACTGATGTAAATACTTGATCTTGACGAACGCTGAGATTTTGGATGCGTGTATCAAGGTTAGCGGCAACATCCGCAGCATTGAAAGGATTAGTACTAAACTGATCGCCGAGGTATTCGGCAAATGCGTCCTGCTCAGATCCTGCTGCGGCAAAAGTGAATTGACCTGCGGCTAGTGCGAGAGCTGGATCGATAATGCCATTGCCATTGAGGTCAATCGATTCACCACGTAAATCTACGCGATTAGCGATCGCGGCATTGTCTCTCACAAACTTAGGGAATGGATAGTTATCACCACCAAGTCCACCTGTGCTGCTTGTTCCTGCGAGGAAGTTCAAGGTCACCATGCGGAAGGTGCGGCTAGCGTCGCCAACCAATACGCCATCGCGAACAATTACATCCTTAATCGATCCATCGTCATTGAGTACGACCAGATTTTGAACTCGGCTGCCTTGGGTGGTGACTTCACCAGTACTACTATTAAAGGCGATCGCTGTTTTGGTGGGGTCAAAGCTAAATTTCAATCCGCCTACCTGTGGGAACTGCCCAGGAGTATTTCCAGGACGAGTCCCAGCTACAGAATGTTCGATTACCCACTGAAGTTGTTGCGCTGTAACCGTGATCAAGCTCAAACCATTATTAAACCGTAGGGAATTCTCAACATCCAACTGAGAGACATCACCAGTTTGTTTGTTTGGCGCAAGGGGATTGGGCTGCGTTGGTAGTTTCTGAATATCATCACTATTGACTGCACCAGAAGATGCCGAAACTACGCCAATGTTGTCGCGGATGCCACCACCATTTTTTAGGGAAATGACAACGGTAGGATCAATTTGCTTAGCTAGCCAGAGATTGGCATCAGCAGTGAGATTCCCAAAATTGGTTTCTTGAGTACGCACATCATCGCGAGTTCCATTCAGGAATACGCTTGATTTGCCCACAATCAAATTGTCCTTAGTAGCAATGACATTGCGGATACCATCGGTGATTGCCACAACATTAGGATTCGCCACATCTCTTGGATTTACATCAGTACCATAAACGCGATCGACACCCGCTTCATCCGTAGCATAGGCTCCATTGATACTGCTATTGAGTGCGTTGACATTGAGAATGCCATTACTGTCAAACTCAGTGACTAAGCGCCCCACATACTTGTAGTTTCCATCGGTATTCGCGACTAGCACAGGATTGCCATCGGCATCCGTTCTCACAACTGGGTAAACACCATCGCTAGTATCACCCGATCGCAAAACATCATTACTATCTGACAGCAATGTGTTTGATCCACCTGCAATGATAATATCCACATCGCGTAAGCGAGGAGCAAGCTCGTCGCGTTCAATGTTGAACTGCTGCATATGGGACAGCAAAATGATTTTATTAATACCTTGAGCCTTGAGAATATTTACAGTAGATTGAATCTCGGCGGCCAGAGCATCATAATCAGTCGGATTAGATGGCGAGATGCCAATACTGCCACTAGAGGAAATATTCGCCAAGGTGGGAGTTGTTGCACCGACAATACCGATCCTTTGATCATCAGCATTTCCTGTAATTCCATCATTACCCGCTAAGGTAATTACGGTACTCTTCGCCAATTTACCTTTGATGGTACTGGCTTCGGCAGTGGTTTGATTGGTAGCTAGGTCTGATGTACCTAGGTTGCCCGCAGTAATTTCGGGACTGAAGTTCAGGTTGGTGCTGAGATAGGGGAACGCTGTGCCAGGATTACCGCTGCCCGTGCGGATAACGTCGCGAACTTGCCTTACTCCCAAATCAAACTCGTGATTACCCAAGGCGGATGCTTGAATTCCAAAAGCATTGAGAATGCCAATGTCACCACGACCAATTACTGGAGCAGTACTTGTTCCTAAGCCACCGACTCCGTTGAGACTAAGATCACTGGAAGCATTGAAAAAAGCACCAGGGATGTAATTGTCACCAGAGGACAATGTCAGGGTATTGGGAATGATACTACTTGGCAAGTTAGGATCAGTTCTTAAGCGATTCAGAACCGCAGAAAATCTCACCGCATCATCGATCGCTGGAATTCCACCTTCAAAATCGGAAGCATGGAGGATTTGCATTCTGAAAGGCGCGTTAGGATCAGGGATTGTTGGCAGATTAAACCTTGCCACAATAGGATCGTGGTCGCTAATTTGATCGGCAAACTCCGAGTTAATATGAACCACATCAAAACCATCTAGTTTGCTGCTGAGATTGTTGCTAGCTAGAATGTGATCCAGTGTTTGTGCGTTGCCTTGGAAGTTGTAGGTATAGCGCTCATTAGCTGGCAGAGTTTCGACTAAAGTATTCAACCCACCACTTTCCAAAATGCTGAGGGGACTAGAGAACTCGAAATCATTCAAGTCACCTGCTACCACGACATTAGCATTGGGGTTTGTTGCCAACAGTCCTTGTACGAAGTCTTTGACGATGGTGGCTTGCTGGTTGCGTTGTACTTCACTGCTTAATGTCGGTGGTTGGTTAGGTCCAAATAGAGGTTGATCGCCACCTTTGGAATTGAAGTGGTTACCGATGACGGTTACTTCCTGTCCATTGAAGACAAATTTGCCTACGAGCGGTTTGCGGCTGCTAGCAAAAGCATCACCATCAGCAAGGTTGCTATCGGTCAAGCGTTGCAATGAGCCTTCAACAAAATTCACGCGATTAGGATTAAACAGAAAAGCTACGCGGATGTTGCCTCCAAGTTGCCCACCATCCTGATTGTTGACGGGGTTAATTTGGCGATATTCGTAAGTAGGTCCACCTGCGGCAGCGATCGCATTAATCAGAGTTTGCAAAGTGATATCTGCATCGACCGTGCCATTGTTAGTCGCTCCATTATTATCCTGAATCTCTTCCAGATTAATGATGTCGGGGGACTTCATGTTGGTGACAATTGCACTGGCGATCGCATTAAATGTCGTGTCGCTAGGATCAAGGTTTTCCACATTGAAAGTTGCTACCGTCAATTGTGTGGCACTTCCTGCTAGATTGGTGACTTCTTTTTGTAAAGTGGAAGGCTGCACCACTGTTGGCGCATTTGAAACCAACACTTCGTAGTTGTTGAAGTCGTAGCTGACCACACCTGTAATCGAGCTAAGTTGAGCGCCGACATTCACATTGGGAAGTAATACCGAGGAATTGTTGAGATCATCGATTTGAATCCGTTCTGGATTGAAGTCATTAGCGGTAATCAAGCTACCGCCTCGGCTAGTGCGACTGGTTGCATTAGCGCCATTATCTGCCAACACCCAAATTTCTTCTGATGTGCCAAAGTTGGCGGTGGGTGAAGTTGCTACAGGATTGTTCACTTGCACCCGCATTCCTTCTAAACTTTCGTAGAAGTCAATCCCATCTTGAGCAGGATCAAAAGTAGTACCAGCATTCTCCACATTGCCACTAGCTGCATCATTACTGATGATCTGGTTGGGAATTGCCCGTCCACCGTTACCGAGAATCGTTGCAGCAGGCAAAGCATTACCACTAGAAAGCTTGGTAATCACTGGACTAATAATCTGAGTGATGGTCAGGTTATTCGCCGATCCGCCTGGACGGAACTCACTTACGGTTCCGTTAACTAATATTGAATCTCCCACTTGTACCGTTGGCGCAGAAGATGTAAATACAAAAATGCCTTCAGAAGTTGCATCATTGGCATCAGGATTGGGATCTTGCAAGTAGAAGCCATTAGAAGCGATCGCGGTGACAATTCCTGGTACAGCCGTAACAGACTGACCAACTAAAGGTGATCTGTGTCCACTGCCCTGAATGTCACTAATCCGAGTTCCTGCGTTAACGCTATACACTGCCACGGTATTGCTGATTTCATTAGCAACTACTAGCAGAGGTTGATTGTTGGGACTGTCGCTTGCAGAGATAAAGGTAAGCCCTTCGGGTCCAGAGTCACCAGCTACTGCCGCACTGAAGTCGCGAGTATTGAGATACTGCACAAAAGCGGGCTGAGTGGGATTGGTCACTTCATAGACCATAACTCCGCCAATGCGCTCTAAGCCAATAAAGGCATAGGTGCGACCATTGATCACGCCGACGGTCACGCCTTCTGGTTCTGGACCTTTGTTGTCGCTGCGATCGTCGAAGTTGTTATTGTCGTTGCTGGCATTAAATCTAGTTGGGAAAGCCGCAGCCGTAATCTGCTCTAGATCGTCGCCACTGTCATAAACCCGATTACCGTTGCTATCCCAGATTGAGAAGGAACGAGCGCCATAAGCTTGGATTTGATCAATATCGCCATCCCCATCTAGATCGCCCGTTGCATTGGTAACTTGCAACCGTCCTAGATTGGCATTGTTTTTAAGTGTGGCAGCATCAGGGAAAACGGTTGGGTCAAGAACATAACCAGGAGCCCCAACTCTTACCTCTTCGGAGAAGCCAGTATATCCGCGAGAATCACCTTCATTGGCTGTGACGTAGTAAGTTTGACCGTTAAAGCTATAGGAAGCAATAGCATCAGGTTGATAGAGTCCAACCACTGGCCAGTTTTGGATATTGATTTTACCTGCATTACCAACCCCTAAATCGCGATCGCTAGCATCAAATCCATTGCCGCTAAGACTGTGATCCTTAACGCCCAAAGGTCGAATTGATTCCACTGTCGCAGTGGCAATGTCAACTACAGCGATCGCATTGTTTTCCTGTAAAGTCACCCAAGCCTTGGTTCCATCACCTGAGAAAGCGATATACTCTGGTTCCAAATCCTGAGCCACACTCACTGTATCTGTCAGATTGGCGGTGCTGAGGTCTGGTCCAAAGATGCGAACGCCTGCTGCTTGCAAAGTAGCCTTTTGGTCGTTGAAGGGAACAAAAGAAGCTTCCTGTACAGTGGCGGAAGCTACCCCATTAGCGAGATTGATGATACTAACAGAGCCTACGGGATCAAAAGTGTAAGCATTGTTGGGTTGACCTTCATTGGCAACCAAAATCTTTGTGCCATCGGGTGTGAAGGTAAGCATATCTGGTAAGTAACCCACATTTACTTTTCCTAGATAAGCGCCATCGGCAGCATTAAAAAATTGCACTTCACCAAGGTTCTCGTTCGCAGTAGTTGCATTGGTAATCGCGATCGCCACAGCGACAATTCCCGCGCTCACCGTTCCCGCCTTACCAACGGCAACACTATTAGGAAGTAGTGCAAAGCCTCCTACCGTAGCACCATCTGGATCGCCACTAGTATTCAAAGCCAAGTCACCGATTTTGGTAGGACTTGCAGGATTTGCCAAGCTGAGAATTTCTACTACAGAACCTGCAACAACGAATAGGCGATCGCTAGCTGGATCGAAGGCAGGAATTTCAGCGCCGTTAGTGCTGCTATAACCACCAATTTTGGTTAAAAAGTTAGGTGCATTAGGTTCGGTAATATTTGCGGTGATGCCACTAATCGCCAGCCCATTGTAGTTCGCGTCACTGCTAGTAACTGTATGGGTAATATTCCCTGTATGCGCTCCCTCTGGAACGGCATCATTAATGGCTGCAACCGTTACATTTTGAGCAATATTCCAGTTAGCAGGTGTAAAGGTGATTGTTGTAGGGCTAGTTGTAGTTTGGGCAGTATTTCCGATCGCGATCGTGACATCTGCTGTTGGTTGACTATTGAGAACGATCGTGTAGCTATCGCTAGCTCCACCTTCCACCACACTGGTGTTACCTCCCGACTGAGTAATTGTTACACCAGCGGGTGTGACGATTACTCCTGTAGTTGGTGTGATTGAGAAATTGTCAATCGCTAAACCTGCATCATTACCTGCGTCATTAGAATCTACCCAGCGAATCCAGATTTCTGCTCCTGCGGGTAAATTGAGTCCACTTATCTCCCCATTGATGGCAATTGCATTGGAATTGCCATCCAAGGAACCGTTAGTAGCTACAGGTAAACCACCTACATAATCGAGGGTATCAACATCTGTCCAATTTCCTGTTGTTAGGCTAGTCGCACCAATTTGATAAGAAAAGTTAAGTGCATTTTGTGCGCTAGTGCTGCTTCGCCATTGCTCACCCGTGAAGCTAATTGATAATCTGGTAATCGTTTCACCAGTATTATTTACAAATTGAGCTCCAAACGTAGATACTAATGAACCAGACGCTTGTGCCCCAAGAGCGCGATCACTATCAGCACCAAAGCTGTAAGTATCACCTGCCGTTCCCGATCCCGTTCCAGCTGTGTAGGTTGCATTCGCATTGGTTCCAGCTTCAGAAAATACCCAGCCGTCAGGCAAAGTAGAACTCGTACCAGCACTTGCCAAAGTATCAAAGTTTTGAGTGTAAGTTGTTCCTGTTGTTAAGCTAATCGCTGCCATTTTTAGTTGCCTTGATAGATCTTGTGGAATAAGAGGGAATGATGATTAAACAAATACTTATAGAGAAAATGCATTAAAGAAAAATGCAAAGCACGACAAGATGTGAATCACTTGACACCAGCGTTTAGAATTGCAGGTGCAATTATCAAGTAATTCTTTTTAACTAGTTTTAGTACTTCCGAGAAGATGCTTAAATTCTCGTAGCTAATGGCTTTTTGAGGATCAAGCCCAGAAATAGAAATGTTCTAATGATCGCCAATGAAATACTTGCCCAATGCCAATATCAAGCGGTAATGGGGAGTATCTCACCAGAGATAAAATTAAGATTTTGTAAGCACCTAGAACCTAACTATTTACTGACACTTAAAACATATGTATTTTCTTGAACTCTAATCTTTTCCTTAATTAGCCTACAGGAAAGCTCTATAAGCTTGGGTTAAGAGAATCATACAATTTTGGTTAAGAGAAGGATAAATATTGAGGCTCACAAAAGTTCATTGTTTGCAATCAGCTCTTGTTTGGATATGGATACGATCGCCGTTGGAATTTAGTTGAAGCGATCGCTATTTGATGAGATTTAAGAGCGATCATTTTTAATTTATGAAATTTAATACTCAGGGTAATTAATAGTTAGGGTAATTAATAGTCAAACTAGCAGCCCTGAGTGTAGCAATCCTATTTTATTTGCAATCCTAAAGAGTGCGACCCGCAGGGTCGCACTCTTTAGGATTGCTACATTAGCCACAAAACGGGAAAAATTTTAATTTAACACCTTATAACTTTGTCAGTTTTTTTGGCAAAATTGCCATATACTAGATAGGCTGTCAAGTTTTCAACAGTAATAAGGAAGGAGCTATGTCCCGTTATAGAGGTCCGCGCCTCAGAATCGTCAGAAGACTCGGAGAGCTTCCCGGTCTAAGTCGCAAACAACCTAAGCACGCTTATCCACCTGGAATGCATGGTCAAGACCGCAAAAAGCGCTCTGAATATGCCGTGCGTCTCGAAGAAAAGCAAAAACTACGCTTTAACTACGGTCTAACCGAGACTCAAATGCTGCGCTATGTGCGTCGAGCCAGACGAGTTAAGGGTTCTACAGGCTTAGTATTACTACAATTGCTAGAAATGCGTCTAGACAATACCGTTTTCCGTATGGGATTTGCCCCGACGATTCCTGCTGCGCGTCAACTGGTAAATCATGGACATATCACCATCAACGGTAAGAGCGTAACTATTCCTAGTTATGGTGTGCGCCCAGGCGAAGTTATTAGCGTTAAAGATAACGAAAAATCGAAAAAGATCGTCGAGCGTAACCTCGAATTCCCAGGGCTTTCCAACATTCCTAGCCATTTAGAATTTGATAAGGCGAAGATGACTGGTAAGGTCAATGGCGTTGTCGAACGCGAATGGGTAGCATTGCAAGTGAACGAACTGCTGGTTATTGAGTACTACTCACGCCAAGCTTAAGGTTGAAGCACTCAGCTACGGGCTTTGTTGATCTTAGATAAATTGCTTGTAGCTGAACGCCTTTCAACTGGGTAAACTGCCAATTGGGTAAACTCTATTAGGTTCAACTTCACTGCGAATTATGCAGTTAAATATTTCTGCTCCTGTAAACCTCGATTTACACGTTCCTAAGGACTTTGTTCGGGGTTGTCCCCGCAGTGTCCGTATGGATATTGATCATCTGCTTCTAGCGATCGAGGCGCTGGATTTAGAAGCAGTTGAGGTAATGCTGGTCTTAATTGAGCAGTTAGGCTTACAAAAGACGATTCCTAGTCGTGTCGCTTTTTGGCGACTGCGTAATACTAATCCGCTTCGCCGCAACTATCAGCGGGCTAGTTTAAGTTGGGATGAGTTAAAGGCTTTGGTAAAAATAGTCTGTACGATCGCTAAGCAGTTAGATACTGGTTTGCGCTTACTGCTAAGTACCCATCAACAGATGATTGAGGGCAAGATCGAAGCATTAGGTTTGCAACAAAACCAAGGTTTTTTAGAAAATTATATTGATCGCTTCACATCTTTATATATCGGTCGGATGCGATCGCCTTCACCACTGAATAAAGAAGAAATTCGTGAGTTGGCGTTGCAATTGCTGACGCGGTTATTGTTGTGTAGTGGTGTTGCTGGCGAGTTTCGCCTGTGGAACAGTCTGTTTGATGGAGCGATCGCCTAATGATTCAACGCAGCTATAGTTTGCCAAGTTGTACTTTGCTGGTTGATGGGATCATCACAGGTAGTGATGTGATGTCAATTTTGACCAGTTTTAGTTGCCGCTTTAGCCATCACTCTGAGCCAATTGTGGGTGGTCTAGAACTACTCAATGCTTTAGTGAAAGTGGTAGGAGCCTATGCTCAGGCTTTAAAAAGTAATACTTTGGTGGCAATTCCTGAAAAGCAGGTGCGTCTCGAGCCTGAAGGAAAGCATCTGCATTTGCTTTCGGTATTACTAAATGAAGCTGATGCTCACAATCCCAAGCAGTTACAAATCAAACTGAATACGATTCAGCTTTTTGACCTGATGGAGAGTCTAGATCGTCTATGTTGCGATCCGACAACTTTGCCAGATTTAAAGCTTGTGACGCAAATTTCTGACTACCGATCGCAGGCTCAGTTAAATAGTCAAGCAGTTTCAGCGATCGCTGGTGTGGTCAGTTTAGCGATCGCGGCAACGGTTTTGTATTTTATCCCCATTCCCAAACCTCAACCAAAGCCAGCTCAAACTGTTCCAGTGCAAACTAAACCATTGCCCAAGGAGTCAACTCCGCCAACAGTTAGTCCAACTAGTTCGCCAAGTCCTGAAAGTTCTTCGCCAAGTCCTGAGACTACATCAAGTCCTGAGAGTTCACCAAGTCCTGAGAGTTCACCTAGTCCTACTTCTAGTGCTAGCCCGAATTAAAAAAAGAGATGTGCAAAGCACATCTCTTTTTTTATATGGTTTTCGTAGCGTCATATACATAGCTAAACATAGATCTGCGGCTCAATTGATATAGGAAGTTCTAGCTTGTCGGGCTAAAGCTTTTTGTGATCTTTGTGGGTTAGGTTTGATGACTGAGGTACTCGATCCGACCAAGCTTTTATTTGATTTGCATCGAGGAACAGAAATTGCTGAAACTTTTTCTGGATGTCTAGAGCCAGAGGCGATCGCGCATCGAGTGACTGATGGCATCGTGGAGCAGTTTGATTGTGCTTTTGCGCGGGTATGGTTGCTAGAACCAGATCGAAATTATTTGAAACTAGTTGCCTCTTCGGGAATGTATACGCGCATTGATGGCAGGTTTGCAAAAGTGCCAATGGGGGCTTATAAAGTGGGCAAGATTGCCCAAAATCGTGTTTCATTTTTAAGCAATCATTTGGCGGATGAACCTTGGGTTGGCGATCGCGACTGGGCAATTACTAATAATATTCGTGGCTTTGCTGGCTATCCATTGGAAATCAAAGGCAGGGTGGTGGGGGTTTTAGCGGCTTTTAGTCATCATGCCATGCCGCCCGAATTTCTAGAATTTTTACGGATGCTCTGCACGATCGCCGCGATCGCTATTGATAGCGCGTTCAAGCATCAACAGGAAAAGCAAGCTTGGCAAAGTATGAGCCAACATCAAGACACCGCCCAAGGTTCATTATCCGATCGCCTAGCCCATATTTTGAACTCCAATCGTTTAACCTTAGTGGGGACAGAACGAGTGCTGAGTCTAACTACTGATTATGTATTTTTGCGAGCTGCCGAAATTCTTAATCAAATCGGAGGTGCTTATTGTCGCTTAATTTACTCTGATATATCGATATCGCTAGAAGCGATCGTGGCAAAGACTAAAACTAAAATTGCTGATCCTCACACTTGGCTGCGATCGTTGTTTGGGGAATTGTTTTTGATTGTTTCTAGCTTGGGTGGTGTGATCAATATCCATCCAACTGAGTTACAAATTGCGATCGCGATCCCATTTGCCAAAGAATCAAATCCCCTCTCTGAGCGCGAATTGGAGATGATGCAGTTATTAACGCAAGGTTTACGCGATCGGGACATTGCTCAGCAGTTAGTAATCAGCGAAAGTACAGTTAAGTTTCATATCAATAACATTTTGTCTAAGCTGAAGGCGCGAACTAGGTTTCAAGCTTTACATCTAGCAATGGTTAATGGATGGATTTGAATTTATAGCTTCCGTCGATTGTGTTAGGACAAAAGCAAAACCCAAGGAGAGAATGGCGGCGCTTCGCGCCGCCATTCTCTCCTTGGGTTTTATGTCTTTATACACTTGGCGACAGCTATACAACAATTACAGAGCAAAAAAACTACAAGAAACAACCTAAAAGCATTGCAAAGCAATGCTTTTAGGTTGTTTCTTGGTTTGGGTTTGAGCGCAAAGCGCTGTAAAGGTGAGAGTGTGAAGCTCCTCTAGTCCTTTAAGTTAGTCAATCTCACTCTTAGAGAGTAGTTGAAACCTATTGGATATCTCTACAGACTGATTCGGGTTCTAAACACTTTACAAAACTCAATAAAGAAGATAATGTTTATTCATTGGCGAAAGCCAAATACATAATTCATAATTTCAAACGCAATCATAAACTAATGACCACAGCAGTACAAAGACGCGAAAGCGCTTCCATCTGGGATCAGTTTTGCAATTGGATCACCAGCACCGACAACCGCCTCTATGTAGGTTGGTTCGGCGTAATCATGATCCCTTGCTTACTCTCCGCCACCATTTGCTTCATCATCGCCTTCATCGCCGCACCTCCAGTCGATATCGACGGAATCCGCGAACCAGTAGCAGGCAGCTTGCTATTCGGAAACAACATGATTTCTGGCGCAGTTGTTCCTTCTTCTAACGCGATTGGCTTGCACTTTTACCCCATTTGGGAAGCAGACAGCCTCGACGAATGGCTATACAACGGTGGACCATACCAATTGGTAGTATTCCACTTCCTACTCGGCATTTTC
>NZ_JACJQY010000038.1 GCF_014696925.1 Phormidium tenue FACHB-1050
CATTTGTTGAACCAGGTAATTGATAAAAACGGCAAACCTATACCAGCATTTTTTATAGCCTATGCTTGGTATTTTCTCCCCAACAAATGTGAAACACTACCGAACCCGGTAGTGTGCCATTTTTGCAAGTGGTCTATCCGAACTTGCCTAAGGTTAATGAGCCTGATGTCGCGGCGATCGATGTGATGGACAGCATTTTGACATCGGGTAGAAGCTCTCGACTCTATCAAGCTTTGGTAGAGACAGGCTTGGCTAGTAGTGCCAGTGGTAGTGCTTCATCGATGATTGGCACAGGTTGGTATTTTATGAGTGCGACTCCGACCGCAGGTAAATCTCTCGAAGAACTCGATCGCCTGTTAATTGCCGAAGTTGAAAAATTGCAAACGCAGCCGATTACGTCCGAAGAACTAGAGCGGGCGAAAACCAGTATGCGAGCAAGCTACATTTTGGGTAATCGGGATGTTAATTCACAGGCTATTCAAATTGGGTATAACCAGACCGTAGCTAAGGATTATCGCTACAGCGATCGCTATTTGAGTGCAGTAGATAAGGTCACGAGTGCGGATGTCAAGCGTGTAGCCAAGCAATATTTACAACGCGATCGCCGAGTGGTTGGATATTTTGAGCCATCGGTGATTACGGCTGGGGCAGGGACTACGCCTAGCAATGCTCACTCTTCAAATGCATTTCAACCTAGTTCTCCCGTTGATCCTGCTGAAGTAGCTAAGTACTTACCAGAAAGCGCTTTAGTTGCTAAGCCTGCAATTCCCCCTGAGGTCAATCCTGATAAGTTCACCCTATCCAATGGGTTGAAAGTTCTGTTATTAAGCGATCGCAGTACGCCATCCGTAACTTTAGTGGGTGAAATCAATGCAGGAGCAGGTTTTGACTCAGTTGAGAAAGCTGGTCTAGCAGTCATCACGGCTCAAAATATCACCAATGGAACAGCGACTAAAGATGCCTTAACTCTTGCCTCACAGTTAGAAAATCGTGGAGCCAGTTTAGGATTTTCGGCTGGTCGCGAAAGTGTGGGTATCTCTGCCATATCACTGTCCAAGGATTTGCCAATTGTGATTGATCAATTAGCTGACTTGCTCCAAAATGCGACTTTTCCAGCTAAGGAATTTGAACTCAATCTTCAGCGCAATCTCCTCGCCTATAAGTCAGAAATGGATAATCCCAACTCTTTAGTGCGTCGGATTTTTCAATCAACGCTCTATCCTAAGGGACATCCATTTCAGGCGATGCGAACTGAAGAAACCCTCAAGTCTTTAACCCGTGAAGACTTAGCTAAGTTCTACAAGACCTACTATCGACCTGACAATACGATTCTCACGCTCATGGGTGACTTCGACCCTGCGGTGGTGAAAGCCTTACTCGAAGAAAAATTGGGTAAATGGCAAGCTACAGGTAAAGCGCCAAATTTCCAATACCCAAAAGTTTCAAATCTTGACCGTACTAATGAAAAGCAAGCAACTCTAGCAGGTAAAACTCAAGCGGTAACCATCATCGGTCATCCGAGTATTTCCCGCTTCGATCCTCAGTATTACCCTGCGCTCTTGCTGAATCAGGTTGTTGGTGGTGATACCTTAGCCAGTCGTCTTGGGACCGAAATTCGCGATCGCCTTGGTTTGACCTATGGCATTTACAGCTATTTCCAAGCGGGTAGACCACCACAGGGAGCATTTATGGTGCAGATGCAAACCAGTGGAAAGGATACAGAAAAGGCGATCGCAGCCACGGTGGCTTTGCTTAGATCTGTGCGCGACAAGGGTATAACTCAAGCTGAGTTTGATGTGGCAAAGAAAAGTTTGCTCAATGGCTTTAGTACTGAATTTGCTAATCCTGACAGCGTGGCAAGTTCTCTACTCAGTGATGAAATCTATGGCTTCCCAGTTGGCGATTTCTACAAGTTCCCCCAGCGCATCCAATCAGTAACTCTTGAACAAGTCAATCGTGCGGCTAAGGAATTATTACAACCCGATAATCTCTTGATTGTTTCGGTAGTTCCTAAAGCTGAAAAATAGTAATACCAATGGTCAAAAGGGGCAAGACCCTTTTGACCATTGGTATCAAATCCATGAATTACTTTCACAATGGACAAGCTTTCCCTTTTCCCAACTGAAGACGGATCAGTTACTTTTTGGTCAGACACTTTTCAAGAAACATTTCATAGCTCCCACGGCGCAAAACACGAAGCCGAAGCTAAATTTGTCATACCCGCCAAAATCGCAGAAAGAGCCAGAACCCAAACTCAACTCAACATCCTCGATGTTTGCTATGGCTTAGGTTACAACAGCGCGGCAGCGATCTCCTGTGTCTCCTCATTACCAGATCGCAGGGCTAATCTCCACATCATCGCTCTCGAAAACAACCTCGAAGTCCCCCAAAAAGCGATCGTCGCAGGATTAGTCGATATTTGGCAACCAGCGATCGCGCAAATCTTAAAAACTGCTGCTGAAGCTCAAACTGTAGTTACCGAAAATTTATCTTTACAACTACTCATTGGCGATGCCAGACAAACCATCAGCCAAGTCCCCACAAAATGGGCTGATGCAATTTTTCTTGATCCCTTCTCTCCGCCCCATTGCCCCCAACTCTGGACAGTCGAGTTTATCCAACTTTTAGCCAACTGCCTCAAACCAGATGGCTATCTGGTTACTTACTCCTCATCCGCCGCCGTTCGGGCTGCCATGCTGTTAGCAGGACTAAAAATAGGGGCGATCGCACCCATCGGACGCAAATCCCCCAGCACGATCGCCGCCTTTGCACCTACCCCACTACCACCAATATCTGACACCGAAGCTGCTTTTCTCCATACTCGCGCGGCTATTCCCTATCGCGATCGCACTTTATACAGCACAGCCGCCGAAATAATTTCTAGCCGTAAAGCAGAACAAAACAACAGCAACCTGCCTCCAAGTTCTAGCCTACGCAAAAAAATTTAGATATATCAAACCAAAACCCAAAAAGCGAGTGGCGGCGCTTCGCGCCGCCACTCGCTTTTTGGGTTTTATGTTCTAAGCAAAACTTGCTTTGCTATACAGAGCTTCAAGCTATATCTAAACTTTTTTGCAAAAATTATAGACATTAGATCATTCATGCTCTAACATAGATGATCGCGACTTTTTTGGCATTCCTCATGAACGCTTCTGAAATCATCCGCTCAATTGAAGCGGAATATATCAAAACGGATCTTCCCACAATTTATGTGGGTGATACTGTCAAGGTTGGAGTTAGGATTAAAGAGGGCGGCAAAGAACGTACTCAGCCATACGAAGGCGTAATCATTGCAAGACGTGGTTCTGGCATTAACTCTGTCATTACCGTTCGTCGTGTATTTCAAGGAATTGGAGTTGAGCGAGCCTTCTTGCTACATTCTCCCCAAATTGAAAGCATCAAAGTGATTCGTCGTGGTAAAGTACGTCGTGCTAAGCTCTACTACTTACGTGACCTCGTTGGTAAAGCAACTCGTCTTAAACAACGATTTGATCGCCCACTATAGAGACATCTATGGTTATACTAAGTATCAAACACTATTTTGTTATAGCAATTGATACAGATATAACTGGTTGCGTATCGAAATCGTGTTTTCATTACGTGCGTCCTTAGTTCAGTTGGTAGAACGCAGGTCTCCAAAACCTGATGTCGGGGGTTCGAGTCCCTCAGGGCGCGCTTCACCAATTTCACAAGATCGAAATTATTTAAGCTTGTTCAAGACTTTACTTAAACATATCGCATTTATCAAGATTGCAAAGGGATCGCAAGAGTTGCCGCTATGACGAAAAACGAACTAAAAGAGCAACCAAAAGAAGCACCGAAAGCTGGAGCAGATGTACAGTCTGAACCAACTGGAGTTGCCAAACTTTTTGTAGAATCCAAAGCCGAATTCGGTAAGATTGTTTGGCCCACCCGCCAACAACTGATTAGCGAATCTGCATCGGTTCTTTTGATGATCGTTGCAGTAGCAACCTTTGTTTATCTAATTGATGCTTTGTTTAGGGCGATCGCATTGCAGGTGTTTCAATAATGTTTACCGAGGACATCGACCACTCATCTAGTAGCCACGAAGATGAAGACGTACTGTTTAACTGGTACGCCGTCCAAATTGCTTCAGGCTGCGAAAAAAAGGTTAAGTCGAGCCTAGAGCAACGCATCAAAACTCTTGATGTCGAAGATAGGATCAAGCAAATTGAAATTCCGCAGACACCGACCGTCAAACTGAGAAAGGATGGCAGTCGAGCAACCTCTGAGGAAAAGATTTTCCCTGGATACGTTCTGATCCAAATCAAAACTGTCAGAAATGAGATCGGACAGCTAGAAGTTGATGATGATGCGTGGTTGGCTGTCAAAAGCACCCCCCATGTAATTAACTTCGTTGGTACAGAGCAAAAACGTCATTACGGTCGTGGTCGTGGACATGTTAAACCTCGTCCTTTAACCGAAAAAGAAGTCGAAAGAATCTTCCGTGTCACCGTCGAACAAGAGCCAGTTCTCAAAATCAATATGGCTCAAGGCGACAAAATCAAAGTGCTTAATGGACCCTTCAAAGACTTTGAAGGTGAAGTGGTGGAAGTTAGCCCAGAACGTAGCAAACTTAAAGCCCTTCTTTCCATCTTTGGTAGAGACACTCCTGTAGAACTAGAATTCAATCAGGTTCAAAAGCAAAACTAATTCACTCAAACGCAGGTTTGTAGATTTTTTAACGGCTAAAATCAATGGCTAAGAAAGTTACAGCAATTATCAAGTTAGCACTTAATGCTGGTAAAGCTAGTCCAACTCCACCAGTTGGTCCTGCTCTAGGTCAGCATGGTGTAAACATCATGATGTTTTGTAAGGAATATAATGCCCGTACTGCTGATCAAGCAGGCATGGTCATTCCTGTCGAAATATCTGTTTATGAAGACCGAAGCTTTACCTTCGTTCTCAAAACACCACCAGCATCAGTTTTAATTCAAAAAGCGGCTGGTATTTCCTCTGGTTCGGCAGAGCCTAACCGTAAAAAAGTTGGTTCGATCACCAAAGATCAACTTCGCCAAATCGCGGAAACCAAAATGCCTGATATCAATGCAAATGATATCGATGCAGCAATGAAGATCATTGAAGGCACGGCAAAGAATATGGGCGTTACGATTAGCGCTTAGTTCTTTAGCTTTGTAAACTTTTGAGATCAATAAGTTTCAATAAAAATTTTAGTTGGGGGAGGGAATTAAGTTTTCCGATCGCACCCCGTAGGAGTAATCATGGCAAAGAAAATCTCAAAGCGTCTTAAGGAAGCTCTCAGCAAGGTTGAGCCCCGTCCTTATGCACCAATTGATGCGTTAGAACTAGTTAAGGTAACAGCAACCGCTAAGTTTCCTGAATCTGTAGAAGCACACGTCAGACTAGGTATCGATCCGAAGTACGCCGATCAACAATTGCGGACAACGGTGACTTTACCTAAGGGAACAGGTCAAACAATTCGCGTGGCAGTTATTGCTCGTGGTGAAAAAGTTGCTGAAGCAACCGCCGCAGGTGCAGACATCGCTGGTTCTGAGGAACTAATTGATGAAATCAGCAAGGGAAGAATGGATTTTGATTTGCTGATTTCCACACCTGACATGATGCCCCAAGTGGCTAAGCTTGGTAAATTGCTTGGTCCAAGAGGATTGATGCCTTCGCCTAAAGGTGGTACGGTAACTACTGATTTAGGTGGTGCAATCAATGAGTTCAAAGCTGGTAAGCTAGAATTCCGTGCTGATCGTACTGGGATTGTGCATATTCAGTTTGGCAAGGCTGCCTTCCCTGCTGAAGACTTGCTAACTAACCTTAAAGCTTTGCAAGAAACGATTGATCGTAATCGTCCTTCTGGCGCAAAGGGTAGATACTGGAGATCACTCTATGTGTCCGCAACGATGGGACCAGCGATCGAAGTTGATGTTGCTGCATTACGCGACCTCAAACTTGCAGAAGCATAAACAAAGCCTTTTTAAAGTCATTATCCTTGAGATTACTTAGCCCCAAGCAGTAAGAATATCAAGGAAGTATTAAAAGCTCAGTCTAATTGTTGTAATAAGCCTAGAAAGAAATTTCGACAACTGAATATCTCCATAGACAGCAGGTGCTGATTGCTTAATTTCCTGCCGAGGTGTTTTAAAAAAGATTCTTGAGAGAATACTTTTTTAGCCTCGGTCTGCGAAAAGACGAGGCTTTTTTAATGACTTTTAAAGATACATACAGCCAATTTAATAGCGAGTTAAATCGTTGAAATTGGTTCCAAACACAAGGAGGTGAAAACCATATGGGTAAGACCCTAGACCAAAAGAAATTTTTAGTCGGAGAAATGACCAAAGAGTTTGAAGGAACTCAGATGGTCATGGTAATCGACTACTCAACTTTGTCAGTAGCTGAGATTACCAAGCTCCGCCGCTCACTCCGTCCTACGGGTACGGTGTGCAGAACCACCAAAAATACTTTGCTCAAGCAAGCAATCTCTGATGTACCCGAATGGAAGTCTCTCGAAGGCTTTTTAACTGGTCCTTCGGCATGTTTATTTGTCAAAGATGACATCGGTGGTGCTGTCAAGGCATACCAAGCTTTCCAAAAGGAATCTAAGAAAACCGAACTTCGTGGCGGTGTCTTAGAAGGTCGCGCTTTGACTGCAAAAGACTTGCAAGCGATCGCTGATCTACCTTCTAAAGAAGTACTTATCGCGCAAATTGCTGGCGCAATCAATGCGGTTACCGCCAAGATCGCGATTGGCATCAAAGAGGTTCCTCAATCTCTGGGCAGAGCTATCAAAGCTGTTTCCGAAAAGGAAGCTGCTTAGAACAATTGGTAATTACGAATTTTCAATTACGAATTACGAATTATCAGTTACGAATTATCAACCTAATCTAATTAATTAAAGAGAAAAACTATGTCTGCAAAAATCGACAGCATTATTGAAGAACTAAAGTCTTTGAGCCTTCTTGAAGCTTCTGAATTGGTCAAAGCGATCGAAGAAACCTTCGGCGTTTCGGCTGCTGCTCCTGTTGGTGGCATGATGATGGCTGCTCCTGGTGCTGCTGGCGCTGCTGCTGAAGAAGTTGAAGAAAAGACTGCTTTTGACTTGGTACTTGATGAAGTTCCTGCTGACAAGAAGATTGCTGTTCTGAAGATCGTACGCGAAATCACTGGACTAGGGCTAAAAGATGCTAAGGATTTAGTTGAGTCTGCTCCTAAGACAGTTAAGGAAGCTATGGCTAAGGCTGATGCTGAAGCTGCTAAGAAGCAAATCGAAGAAGCTGGTGGTAAGGTTTCCATCAAGTAGTTATTATTTAACGCAAAGCGTTAAATAATAAAACCCAAAGATTTAGAGGCGGCGCGAAGCGCCGCCTCTAAATCTTTGGGTTTTATTATTTATAGTTGGCTATATCTATAAAAATGGATTTTAGAACATGAACGATCCTTTATCAGAATTATTTGCGGTGATTATTGATCGCCGAGAGCATCCGCAAGAAAGTTCTTATACTTGTAAATTATTTGCAGGTGGCGACAACAAAATTTTAAAAAAAATTGGCGAAGAGTCTGCCGAAGTGGTGATGGCTTGTAAAGATGATGAACCCGATGCGATCGCCTCTGAAGTCGCGGATTTGTTTTATCACACGTTAGTGGCGATGGCCCACCACCATGTTGATCTGCAATTGGTATACGACAAACTTGCTCAACGACGCTAAAAGTTAAAAACTTAAGGTTGGGCTTTGCCCAACCTTAAGTTTTTAGTACGCAATACTTAATTAATGCAGTAAGATTACCTATGAATTGATCAAAGGGTAGATAGCTGTGGCATCGAATAGTGTAGAGCGTTCTCAGTCTCTGACAGGCAGTATTTTAAAAGGCACTCTTAAAGCTGTTGGTGGCACATTGCTAGGCATTATCATGATTGGTGGTGCAGCAGTGGCAGGCGGGCTAGTGGGATTGGCTCTCAGTTTTCGCGATTTGCCTGATGTGAGAGTCCTCAAAGGTTATGTCCCTGTTGAAACCACTTATATATATGACATCAACGGGGGACTAATTGCCCGTTTGCATGGTGATGTCAACCGTGAAGTTGTTACCCTTGATCGCATTTCGCCGCACCTCAAGCGATCGGTTTTGGCTATGGAAGATGCGTACTTCTATACTCACAAGGGTATTGATCCCAGCGGTATTGGACGCGCTATTTTAGCTAACTTTAATGCAGGTGGAACCGTTGAAGGTGGCTCAACCCTAACGCAGCAATTAGTTAAAAATTTATTTCTATCTAATGAACGTAGCCTGAATCGCAAAGTTGCTGAAGCAGTTTTAGCAATGCGGGTTGAGCAAGTATTTACCAAAGAGCAGATCCTTGAGATGTATCTTAACCAAGTATTTTGGGGGAAAAATACTAATGGTGCAGAAACAGCTTCTCAGAATTATTTTGGTAAATCTGCTGCTGACCTAACTTTAGGTGAAGCCGCCATATTAGCGGGTACGATTCAAGCGCCTTCGGTTTTCAATCCCGTGGATAACTATGCGGAAGCCAAAAAACGCCAAGGTTTGGTGCTTGATCGACTTCTAGAGCTAGGATGGGCTACTCCCGCTGAAGTCAAAGCCGCCAAAGCGCAAAAAATTACAATTCGCAAGCAAGGTATCTCCTATGAAGCCAGTCGCGTTCCTTATGTGTCCCAAGCGGTCACGGCTGAGCTAGAAGAAAAGTTTGGGCGTGATGTCGTTCTGCAAGGTGGATTGCGTGTGCAGACGACGATTGACTTAAAGTTACAACGCATTGCTGAAGAGGTGGCTGCTGAAGGACATCGAGATTTGATAGATCGCGGAGCTTATGCTGATCAATTGTCCTTGGTGGCTGTCGATCCTCGTACAGGATTTGTGAAGGCGCTAGTAGGTGGGGTTGGCGACTTTGACAAAAATCAGTTTAACCGCGCTGTATTGGCAAGAAGACAGTTGGGATCATCTTTCAAGCCTTTTGTTTATTATCTTGCTTTTGCTTCAGGTAACTATACCCCTGACTCAGTGATCGATGATAGCCCTATGACAATTCCTGACGGAGATGAGCCATATATTCCTCGGAATTATGACAATAAGTTCTCAGGATCAATGAGCATCCGTCAAGCGATCGCCGTTTCTCGAAATATTCCTGCGCTTAGGTTAGGAATAGAATTTGGCAATGAAAATGTAGTTGCCCTTTGTCGAAAATTGGGGATCAATAGTCCAATCCTGCCTGTTGTGTCTTTGCCTCTCGGTGCAGCCGATGTTACGCCAATGGAAGTGGCTGGAGCTTATGCCGTATTTGCTAGTGGTGGTTATAAATCAAAAACAACGTTAATCGCCCGTGTGACCGATCGCAATGGTAATTTGGTACTGGATAATACGCCGAAGCCTGAGTTAATTCTTGACCCAGTGGCGGTTTCTTACTTGACCGATGCCTTGCGTAGTGTTGTTACCAATGGCACAGCTACAGAAGCGCAAATGAGTGATGGGAGACCTGTCGCAGGCAAGACAGGTACGACTTCAGATTTTCGAGATGCTTGGTTTGTGGGCTATACTCCTCAGCTATCGGTTGCGATTTGGATTGGTAACGATGATTATTCACCGATGGCAAATGGAGTTACTGGTGGTGTGTTTGTAGTTCCGATTTGGCGCAAGTTTATGGAAAGGGCTTTAGCTGGTCAACCCATCGAGCAGTTTCCTGTTCCAAGCGAAATCCAAGAAAAAGAAGGTACTAAAAAGAAAAACTAGCAAAAAGTATTGCAAAGCAACAGTAATTCTCGTTATAAAAATCGGTTTTTTAAAAGCCCGCCGTTGGCGGGCTTTTAAAAACCGATTTTGTTATTTCCAGCGCCTTCGGCGCTGGAAATAACAAAATCGGTTTCATAATGAGAATTGCTGGCAAGGCAATACTTTTTGCTAAATCTTAGGAAATTATGTTGCAACAAATTTTATTTATTTTGCGCTTACTTGTTTACTCAGCGATCGCCTCGGCAGTAATTAAATATGTTGCGCCCACTTGGAGCTTACTGGCGAATAATTTAACAGTAGATGTGATGAATGAGATCGCGATATCTTTAATCACCTTACCCGTTGGTTTATTCGCCTTTGTTTTATGGCTTAAGCGCTAATGCTATAGCGTTTATCAGTCCAGTTTGTTTCCCTGCCTTTGGCAGGGAAACAAACCTTTGTATAGCTGTCGCCAATTGTATGAGGACATAAAGCCCAAGAATCAAGTGGCGGCGCTTCGCGCCGCCACTTGATTCTTGGGCTTTGGTTTGTACTACCTAAATAAGATTTGCAAAACTCTTAGTCATGACAAAGCAATTGCGACCGTCGGTCAAAGTATCGTATCTGATGTCGTCTGCAACTGTATTGGCAATCATCAGACCTCGCCCCCCTGTCGGAATATCATCGATACTTTCAAAATCTTGAGCCTTTTGGGCTTCTATAGCAGCCCTATCAATTTCAGCCTGTAGATCAAACGGTTCCCCAAAATCCCAAATTCGCATCTCTAAAAAATGTTCGAGTTTGTGGATTGTAATCTCAATATCGATTGGTGTTTCTTCAGGCAATCCCTCATGGGCATAGGACACTACATTGGTAAACACCTCAACCAACACGAGGTTACACTGCATCCAAGTTGGTTTTGGTAATAAATCTTGAAATTGCTGAAACCACTCTTGCAATTGAGCAAGAGCATAAATATCACTGTTAAACTGAATGTGGTAATGCTCTAACACTGATAACTTATCTGACTTTCTAAGAATCTAGTATTTTTAGGTTTAAGTTTAATTACTGGCGGTTGTACCAACGCATTAATACACCCGCAAGTCTTTCTGAGTCATGACATACAGTGCCATTGTCTTTTTCCCGCATGATGTTAGCCACTAAAATAGGGCATCCCATAGCATTAAGGCTATCACGATCTAGATATGTAAAATGTGAACCAGATGAAGCATAGTGTTGTAGCGATCGCTCTGAAGGTGGATGCTTTTGGGCTAAAACCACATCAAACAGTCGCACACCTGCTATCTCATCTAAAACTCGCACATAATCAGATACAGCATAACCGTCAGTTTCACCTACCTGACTCATGATATTACAAAGATAGATCGATGGCACATTGCGCTCAATTAATGCTTTTAGTATTTCAGGTACGAGTAGGTTAGGAATAATACTTGTATACAAGCTTCCAGGTCCTATCACAATTAGGTCTGCTTCATTAATATCCTCAATTGCTTGGGGCAAACCCTGAGGATTATTAGGCTTGCAGCCTATGTGTTTGATTTTTCCTTTGGCTTTAGGAATATTGGACTCCCCCTCAACATACCGTCCATCTTCAAATTCAGCCCATAGCACCATGTGATCAAGGGTTGCTGGCAATACGCGCCCCCGTACAGCTAATACCTGTGAGCTAGCAGCGATCGCTTTTTCGAGATCGCCTGTGACTTCACTCATGGCTGTGAGAAATAAATTGCCAAAGCTATGACCAGTTAAGCCTTCTCCAGTTTGAAAACGGTATTGAAAAAGTTCGGTGACTAGTTTCTCCTCATCGGCGAGGGCGGCGAGACAGTTACGAATATCCCCAGGAGGTAAGACTCCATACTCACGGCGCAAACGTCCAGAGGAGCCACCATCATCGGCTACGGTGACGATCGCCGTGATATTAGCGCTATATTGCTTCAGCCCACGCAATAAATTTGATAAGCCTGTACCACCACCCACAGTGACAATTTTGGGACCACGGTTGAGCTTGCGATGGGAGACTAGCAATTCTAATAGTTCTTTGTCTTGATTGGGCATCAAAACTTGGGTGATCGATCCAAGAGCGCGTTTTTGTCCTAGCCACAATAGCCCTAGCCCGAATAACAGGGCGAGAGGTCCACTCATGTTGCGGGGCAAGATCGCGACTAAGGTGTCGATCGCATTACCAATCAAGCGTGACAAATATAAGATCGGAGTTAGCCTTGCGGAGATGGCTATCCCTAACACGATTAACACAATACCGACGATGCTAACTAGTAGCCATCGCTTCACAAATAATCCTGGTAAAAACCACTGAAACCCTCTCAGCCACTTTCTTCTTTTTAGGGCTGGACGATATCGATTTGCTGGTGGCTTTTTTGAGGGCTTCATTTAGCATCCTGTAATATGTACCAGCACTTCGCGGGTATGACCCAAGTTGCGATGTTCCCAGACAAAGATTCCTTGCCAAGTGCCGAGGGCAAGTTTACCATTAGCGATCGGGATCGTTTCTGAGGTTTTGGTAAGGGTGCTGCGAATATGCGATGGCATATCATCAACTCCTTCAGAGATATGGCGATATTGGCTGGCATCTTCAGGAATCAGTTTTGTAAAAAATGTTTCTAAATCTGCCAATACATCAGGATCGGCGTTTTCTTGAATAATTAGGCTAGCGGATGTATGACGTAAAAACACGTTGCATAAACCCATCTTTATCCCTGATTGAGATAAGATTGCATCCACTTGGCGGGTGATATTGTGCAGCTTTTTGCCATTGGTACGCAAAGCGATCGTTTGCTGCACCATAGTTTGGACTGTATTTACTGTATTTGTGTTCATTGAGTATCTAGAAAAGTGCCAACTATGGATAATGCTACCACTGGTGCTGTGATGGCGGATAAAACCCGATCGCCTAACGATACAGGGATAAATCCTGCGGCGATTGCCATCTCTTCTTCTCTAGTAGTCCAACCACCCTCGCAACCTGTGGTAACGATGATCTCAGAATTTTCTTCCCCACTTGAGTTTTGCAGACTAGTTAGTAAATGTGGGGCATTAGGACTAGTTACACAAATGTATTTCCAAGTTGGTAATGCTGAGCTTGTCAGAGTATCTAGCCATGAAGTTAATGTTTGGGGGCTATGAATTTCAGGCACATAATTACGCATTGATAGTTCAGCGGATTCCTCGGCAATGCGTTGCCAGCGATCGCGTTTTTGGTTGCCAATTTCTGTACCTGATTTGATGATTGTGCGATCGCTAAATAACGGCACAATTTGACGCACTCCTAGCTCCGTAGTTTGACGAATTACCGACTCGATATTGCTACCTTTAGGCATAGCGATACCAAGAGTAATTTGGGCGGCTAACTCAGAATTATTTTCTAATTTGGCAATGACTTCGGCGACATCGGGATCACTGGATAGCTTGGCTAACCACCATCCACCTTGGCGATCGAGGGCAATAAATTCGGATTCAGTTTCTAATCGCAATACATTGCATAGGTAATGTCTTTGCTCGGTGGTAAGTGCGATCGGGCTATTTATTTGTAAAGCTGACAAGACTTGGTGCGCTTGTAAAGTTAATCTTTGCAGTCGGCGTTTTTTGATCACAGCTTAAACGAGTTATTGAAATTACAAGAACTTATAGCAATAAAGGGTTTGCTTAGGGCATAAAACCCCAAATAAAAGCGGCGGTGCTTCGCACCGCTGCTTTTATTTGGGGCAAAATGAAAACCTTCATAATGGCGAGTTTGCTTTACTAGAGGATAATTCACGATAAACTTTAACCTAAAAGAATTTTTAAAAGGCTTATGCACGGCAAATTCACATTGCATCCCCCCATACGCTTTGGAACTGACGGTTGGAGAGGCATCATTGCCGATGACTTTACCTTTGATCGCTTAGCCGCAGTTGCCCCGATCGCTGCTCATATTCTCCGTGAGACCTTTGGTGCGTCAGGTAGTAACACAATTATTGTGGGATACGATCGCCGCTTCATGTCTGATGCTTTTGCCAAACGTACTGCTGAATCCGTAGCCGCGATCGGTTTTGATGTCTTACTTGCCGATGACTTTGCCCCGACACCTGCGTTTAGCTGGGCTGCCTACGATCGCAAAGCTTTGGGAGCTTTGGTAATTACAGCTAGCCATAACCCTGCTAACTATTCGGGCTTAAAAATCAAAGGTGCATTCGGTGGCTCAGTATCCCCAGATGTGACCGTAAAAGTTGAGGAAATTTTAGAGCGTGGTGATTTTGTCTATGAAAGTCCTCATCTTGACAAAAGAGTAGGCAAAATCGAAACCTTTGACGCATGGGCAAGTTATTGTGAGGCTTTGCGGGGCAAGGTAAATATTGAAGCGATCAAGAATGCGATCGCAGTGGGAAAGTTGACCGTATTCGCAGACGTAATGCATGGAGCCGCCGCAGGTGGTTTAGCAAAAATTTTAGACTTGCCATCTGCAACCCAAGCCAATTTAATTGAAATCAACAGCGAGACTGATCCGCTCTTTGGTGGTGGAGCGCCTGAGCCTCTCCCTCGCTATATTGCTGAGCTATTCCGTCAAGTTAAAACCTATCACCACGATCATCCAGAAAAAACTTTAGTGGGATTTGTGTTTGATGGGGATGCCGATCGCATCGCTGCAACTGATAGCGAAGGCAATTTCTTAAGTTCGCAAATTCTCATTCCCATTCTATTGGAACATCTCGCCAAAAATCGTGGCTTTAAGGGTGAACTGATTAAAACCATTAGTGGTTCTGATTTAATGCCTAAAGTCGCGGCTCTCTTCGATTTGCCAGTTTATGAAACTCCTGTTGGATACAAGTACATTGCTGAAAGAATGCTTTCGGGAATTCCTTGCCTATTGGGAGGTGAAGAGTCGGGCGGTATCGGCTATGGCAATCATATTCCTGAACGTGATGCTTTATTGTCGGCTTTATATGTGCTAGAGGCGATCGCTGAATCTGGAAAAGATTTGAGCATTCTCTACAGTGATCTCCAAAAGCAGACTAATTTTGTTTCTCATTACGATCGCATTGATAAGAAGCTCTCAGGTATGGCGGCGCGTGAGAAATTAGTATCTACTCTTCAACAATTTTCATTGACTGAAATTGCTGGGCGCAAAGTAATAGATGCTAAGGCTCCCGATGGCTTTAAGTTCCGTTTAGCAGATGGAAGTTGGCTATTAATTCGTTTTAGTGGTACTGAACCTCTATTGCGTCTCTATTGTGAAGCTTCAACTCCTGAACTTGTGCATAAAACCCTCAACTGGATTTCTAACTGGGCTGAACAATTCAACTAAAAAGAAGGGGCGTTTTACGCCCCTTCTTTTTTGTATAGCTATAGCCACCTGTATCAGGACAAATCAAAACCCAAATAGTGTGAGGCGGCGCGAAGCGCCGCCTCACACTATTTGGGTTTTATGTCCTAACAAGAATGGCGACAGCTATATTAACAAGCTTCAGCTTCTAAGGCACAACGCAATGTTGATAGACCTTTTTTGAGTTGGCGCGAAATTGTGACTGCACTTACTCCTAACATTTTAGCAACTTCTCTTTGAGGAAGATCTTCAATAAAGACAAACTCAACGATTTCTCTAGTGCGTTGCTCTAAGAGAGACAGTGCTTGTTGCAAGCGGAACTTCTCATCCTGTTGTAGTTGCATATTACTTCTAGGATCTGCAACCAAATCACCGATAGAGGAAGAATCATCTTCTTCAGAACGGATCGGTGCATCAAGGCTTAGGGGAGCGCGATTTTGACAGGCGAGTTTTGCTTCTTGCCATTCGCTGAGGGTTATGCCAAGAGCATTAGCTACTTCCTTTGCCGAAGGTTCTCTTTGCAAGGTGTTACGCAATTTTTGCATTACTCGTACTGATTGCTGTTGCAAATCCATCCAACGGCGAGGGATGCGTACTGATGAGTTTTTGTCCCGTAGATAATGCTGGATTTCGCCGCGAATGTAGCGCACGGCAAAGGAGCTAAAGGCATAGCCGCGATTTAGTTCAAAGCGATCGACTGCACCGATTAGACCCAACGCGCCCACTTGTAGTAAATCATCATATAGTTCTGAATGCCGATCAGCCCAGAAATGCACTTCTTTTTTGACTAGACCAATATTTAAGCGCACGATGCGATCGCGTAGGTATGCCGATGGTGCTTTGCGATATTGCTTGAGTAATTCGAGGGTTGTAGTTTTGTCCGCCGCCGAAAACTCACGTACTTTATGGGTGGTGATGCTGGACTGAGTAGGAATATCAGATAAAAAAGTGAGTGTTGCGGTGGTCATAGTTTTTGCCCTGAACTAATCAAGCTGGTTCATTAAGTCATGAAGAACATTTACTTGTTTCAATGTACTTAGATTAGTGGCTTAAGGAGAGATCGTCACCTTGCAGGCTGTTAGGGATTTTTTGATTTTCCAAATACCTAACACCTAACAGGTTGTTAGGTGTTAGGTTTAGAAAGAGCTAGAATTATATTGAAGACTTTGATTTTATGCTCATTTAGTTTTATTTACTTGAGATGTTGTTATACCAATTCACGAAAGTGTGACAACACTTTTGTGAATTAAAAACCAAATCCAGTAAGGGTTTTAGAAACACAAAATGGCGTAGCCATTTTGTGTTTTGGTATTAGACATCTGGGGGCAGAAAGTTGGTCAAATTAGAGAATATTGATGGATTCATCAAAATTTAACGAATTGCTTAGGCTTCAAATTAACATTAGTTTCCAATTAGTGAGCTTCTAGCTATGGACAATTTACGACCTCAATCTATAACTGCGCCGCAGTTACTGGATTGTGCTGAAGTAACGACTGCGATCAATGTTTTAATTGTGGACGACTCGGAAAGCGATCGCGTTAGTTACTTGCGTTATTTGCAATCAGACTCAGAGCGCTCTTATCGGATTATCGAGGCAGAAACGTTAGAAGAAGGGCTGGAATTGTGGCGATCGCAGCACCCAGATGTTGTATTACTGGATATCAATCTGCCCGATGGCGACGGCTTGGAATTTTTAGAAGCTATTGGTAATGAGCAATTAATCAATAAATTGCCTGTGATCATGTTGACGGGATCGGGAGATGAGCGAATAGCTGTACGAGCGATGAAATTGGGCGCGGCGGACTATTTGGTAAAAGGGGATGTAACAGCGGTTTCGCTTTTAACCTGTATCGCTCAGGTGCAAGAAAATAGTTTACTCATCCAGCAACTTTTGCGATCGCAAAAGCAGCAAACGGTAATTGCCTCAATGGCGCTGCATATTCGGAGAGCGCACACATTTGAGGCTGTCTCCAATACGATTGTCCAAGAAATACGCAGCTTTTTAGTTGCCGATCGGGCGATCATTTACCGATTTAATCCCGATATGAGTGGAAAAATTGTTGCCGAGGCGGTTATTTCACCTTGGGAGTCATGCTTAAGTGCTCAAATTGAAGATACTTGCTTTCAGGAAAATCTTGGTGGGGAATATCAAAGGGGTAAAGTCTTTGCGGCGAATGATATTTATGAAGCTAACCTGACGGAATGCCATATTCAACTCCTTGAAAGATTTCAGGTAAGTGCCAATCTCGTCGCCCCCATCTTGCTTAATGGTATGAATACCCTGTGGGGCTTGCTGATTGTGCATCAATGTGATGCTCCCCGCCAATGGCAAGAAGAAGATATTCAGTTATTGCATCAGCTATCCATACATTTAGCGATCTCCTTATATCAAGCCGAACTCTATCAAAATCTGGAAAGCCTGAATTCCTCGCTGGAAGAGAAAGTACAGGAACGGACTAAAAAACTACAATTGCAATCCCAAGTTTTAGAAGAGATTCATGATGGTGTGGTGACAACCGATCTCAATGGCACAATTCTCAGTTGGAATCTTGGCGCAGAGAAACTCTATGGCTATACAGAGGCTGAGGTGTTAGGACGGAATGTAGCCTTTATGTATGAAGATGCTGAAGCTCTAGGAGCAGAGGTGATTGTGCCTCTGTTAGATAAGGGTAGCCATGCAACCGAAGTTGTTATCTTTTCTAAATCAGGAAAACGCATCTACATTAGCTTGCGACTTTCTGTGGTCAAAGATGAACAGGGCAACATTACCCATTTGATTGGTTGTGCTAATGACATTAGCGATCGCAAACGTGCCGAACAAGAACTTCAGCAACTCAATCAAGAGCTAGAAACCAAAGTCTTAGAACGCACCCAAGAACTAGCACAGGTTAACAGTCTCCAACTAGCTATCCTAGAAAGTGCTAATTACGCAATCATTTCCACCGACTTAGATGGCATCATTCAGACTTGTAATCATTCCGTTGAAAGGATGCTGGGTTATAGTGCCTCAGAACTGATTGGCATCACACCTGATATACTCCACGATCGCCAAGAGATAATTGACAAAGCCGCATCTCTCTCTGCTGAACTGGAGCAGGATATTCCTGCTGGGTTTGAAGTGTTTATTGCCAAATCCCGTCGAGGTATTGTTAGTGAACAAGAATGGACTTATATCCGCAAAGATGGTTCTCGCTTTCCTATATTGTTATCAGTCACGGCTCTTAAGAATGACAACCAACAAATTATAGGCTTCTTAGGTATTGCGAAAGATATTACTCAGCGAAAACAAGCAGAAGAAGCGCTAAGAGCAAGCGAACGGCGTTTTGTATCTTTGGCAGCAGCAGCTCCTGTAGGAATTTTCCGTATTGATCAAAACAATAACTGTACCTATGTCAATGAATTTTGGACTCAAATTACAGGACAAGAAGCCGATGTCGCTCTAGGCTATGGATGGCTGGAGACCATTCATCCCGATGATCAAGAGCAAATCCATCAGAAATGGACTCAAGTTCTCATTCAACAAGCACCTTATCAAGGTGAGGGAAGAGCCATCAGACCAGATGGAACAATTAGTTACTACTATTGCCAAGCCTTACCTGAAATTGATGAAGATGGTAATTTTATCGGCTACATTGGCACATTAACCGATATTAGCGATCGCAAACAAGCGGAAATCCAGCTAAAGCATATTAACGAGGAACTACTTCGCGCTACCAAGCTCAAGGATGAATTTCTTGCCAACATGAGCCACGAACTCCGCACCCCACTAAATTCGATCTTAGGGCTGTCTAACGTTCTGGGAGAGCAGGTTTTAGGCTCACTCAATGAAAAGCAATTAAAGGCGATCGGTACAGTCGAGTCAAGCGGCGAACATCTTCTCTCCCTAATTAATGACATTCTCGATCTATCAAAAATCTCATCAGGGATGATGGAACTAAATGTTGAATCAGTCTTAGTCAAAAATCTCTGTGATTCTAGTCTGGTCTTTGTCAAACAGCAAGCATTTCAAAAGCAAGTGCAAATTGCTAGCAACATTCCTAAAAATATAAACAAGATCAATGTCGAAGAGCGTCGCATCAGGCAGGTTTTAATCAATCTGCTCACCAATGCCGTCAAATTCACTCCCAGTGAAGGGCAAGTAAATCTTCTAGTTGCAGTTGGTAGAGGCGATACATGGCAAGGAGAGGCGACAATTCCCCAGCGCATCAAACTGATGAATTCACCGATGATCGTATTTCAAGTCGTAGATACTGGCATTGGTATTGCCGCCAACGATCTACAACGACTCTTTCAGCCCTTCGTGCAAGTTAGCAGCAGTCTCAATCGTCAGTACGAAGGCACTGGTTTAGGGCTAGCCCTAGTCAAGCAGATTGTCGAACTACATGGCGGTCAGGTCATGGCTGAGAGTGAAGTCGGCAAAGGTAGCTGTTTCTCAGTTGCCCTACCCTATGAAATGTCCCACTCTAGCGCTCCAGAATCCCCAACAGTTTCGACAACTTTACCGCCAGTGGTCATAGATCCTGATAATGCGCCGCTGATTTTACTCGCCGAAGATAACGAGGCAAATATCCAAACCTTCTCTTCTTATCTGACCGCAATCAACTACCGCATAGTGACTGCCAGAAATGGAGAAGAAGCCGTTGCTATGGCAAAAGCAGAAATCCCTGACATCATTCTCATGGATATTCAAATGCCAGACATGGATGGATTAGAAGCGATCGCTCTAATTCGTGCTGACGCATCAATTGCCGCAATTCCGATAATTGCCCTGACGGCTCTTGCGATGGAAGGCGATCGCGAAAGATGTCTAGCGGCGGGAGCCAATGAATATCTGTCTAAACCCATCAAGTTCCGTCAACTTAATTCCGCAATTCAGCGAATTTTGACATAGATTTAATCGCCCCCTAGCCCCCAATTCTGGGGGAACAAGAAAATAAAATTCTTTCAAAGTCCCCCCAGAATTGGGGGATTTAGGGGGCTAAACAACTAGATCTTTAAACGAAATCCTAAGTATTATTTGATTTTTAAATAGTTTCTTAAGCTTAAATTGAGATACAAAAATTTTTTGTGAGATAATTAAAGAAGATGCGTTAATAATTATGAAATAAATACAAGTCATCTTATGGCTGATCAACTCTTGCAATCAAATATAACCCTGTTGATAGTCGATGGCTCGGAAAGCGATCGCGTAATTTACTCACGTTATTTGCAATCAGACGTAGAGAAAAACTATCACATTATCGAAGCGGAAACGTTAGAAGCAGGGCTAGAAATATGCCGATCTCAGCCGCCTGATATTGTACTGCTCGATCTAAACTTGCCATATGGCGATGGCTTGGAATTTCTAGAAGCTATAAATATTGATCATGCAGGAAAGCGTTTTCCAGTGATTATGTTGACGGGGCAGGGAAATGAAGAAAAGGCGGTAAATGCCATGAAATTAGGGGCGGCTGACTACTTGGTGAAAGGGGATATCACGGCAAAACTGCTCACTATTACGGTTAATCATGTATTGCGAGAATCTGAGCTAAGTCGTCAACTTTCGCGATCGCAACAACAGCAAATATTAACCTCCGAAATCGCACTGCGGATTCGCGAATTTCTAAATTTAGAAGATATCTCAAGAGCCATTGTTAAAGAGGTGCGTCAATTTATTAAAGCCGATCGCGCTGCTATCTATAAATTCACCCCAGATATGAGTGGCAATATGGTTGCCGAAGATATCGTCGCCCCTTGGCAGTCTTGCTTAAATGTGCAAGTTAACGATTCTTGCTTTCTCGGAAATCTTGGTGATGCATATTGCGAGGGCAGAATTTTCGTTGCTAATGATATTTATGCGGCTAACTTGACAGCCTGTCATCTACAACTGCTCGAAAGATTTCAAGTCCGCGCCAATCTGGTAGTGCCGATCCTGTTGCCAAATGAGAACAAACGCATTTTATGGGGGCTGCTAATTTTGCATCAATGCTCGTCTCCAAGAATTTGGCTAGAGTCAGATGTTCAGCTAATTCAACAGCTAGCGGTGCAGCTATCGATTTCTATTAAACAAGCGATCGCCTATCAAAAAGTTGAAAATGAATTAGCAGATCGCAACCGCACCGAGCAAGAACTACTAAAACTCACTCAATCTCTAGAAGTAAAAGTCAGAGAACGCACCCAAGAACTATGGCAAGTTAATCAACTATTACAAACCGTCCTTGATGCTATCCCATTGTCTGTATTTTGGAAAGATCGCCAATCTATTCTTTTAGGATGCAATCAACTATTTGCCATAACTAGTGGAAAGAACTCGCCCTTGGAAGCAATTGGTAAAAGCGATTTTGATCTTGCCTGTACCGAAGACGAAGCTCTTGCTTATCTTGCTGACGATCGACAGGTGATGGAAACTGGCTTAGGGAAACTGAATATTGAAGAGCATATTACCTTGACATCTGGTGAGCAGCAATGGATACAGACTAATAAAGTTCCTCTACGAGATGCTTCGGGGAATGTGGTAGGAGTGGTGGGGACGTTTCAGGATATTAGCGATCGCAAACAAGCCGAATTGAAACTACAGATAATAAGCGATCGCCTAGCTTTGGCACTCAGTTCTGGAGCGATCGGCTATTGGGAATGGGATATTGAGCAGAACTCTCTTGCTTGGGATGCTCAGATGTATAAACTGTATGGAGGTGCAGAAGCAACTAATTCCCGTATGGCTTACGAGACTTGGGCAAACACAATCCATCCCGACGATCATAAAGCTACTGAAACTTTACTCCAAGAAGCAGTTTTAGGGCTTACCGATTATGACTGTGAGTTTCGAGTCATTCATCCCGATCACAGTATTCACTTCATCAAAGCCTATGGAAAGGTTGAAAAGAACGCGCAAGGTAAGGCTCAAAGTATGATTGGGGTTAACTTTGATATTAGCGATCGCAAACAATCAGAAAGTCAGTTAAAACTAGCTAATCAAGAACTTCTCCGTGCTACCAAGCTCAAGGACGAATTTCTCGCTACCATGAGCCACGAACTACGCACACCGCTAAATTCCATCTTGGGACTATCAGAATCTCTTAAAGGCGAGATTTTGGGTTCAATAAACGACAATCAATTAAAGGCGCTCTCTATAGTCGAGTCAAGTGGCGAACATCTGCTATCACTGATCAATGACATTCTCGACCTATCAAAAATCTCATCAGGCATGATGACCCTAGATATGGCATCAGTCCCAGTCCAAAATCTCTGTGATACCAGTCTGCTCTTCGTCAAACAGCAAGCATTTAACAAGAGAATCCAAATCCATAGCAATATTCCTGCTCATATAAACAACATCAATATCGATGAACGTCGCATCAAACAAGTATTGATTAATCTGCTCACAAATGCCGTCAAATTTACTCCCTGTGAAGGAAAAATCAATCTCTTTGTTGCGATCGGTAGCGGCGATACATGGCAGGGAGAAGCAACAATTCCCCAACGACTTCAAGACATGAATTCACCGATAATCCTATTTCAAGTAGTAGATACGGGCATTGGTATCTCTGCTAAGGATTTGCAAATGCTCTTTCAGCCCTTTGTACAGGTCGATAGCGCCCTTAATCGTCAGTACGAAGGCACTGGTTTAGGGCTAGCCCTAGTTAAGCAAATTGTGGAACTGCATGGCGGTCAGGTCATGGTTGAGAGCGAAGTTGGAAAAGGTAGTCGCTTTACCGTCGCCCTACCCTATGAAATGTCAGAATCTAATGCGATCGCCCCTGTCCTAACTTCGACCACTTCATCATCACTGGCAATAGCTCCAGACAATGCACCGCTTATTTTATTAGCAGAAGACAACGAAGCAAATATCCAAACCTTCAGTTGCTATCTGACAGCCATCAATTACCGCGTCATCATCGCTCGCAATGGTCTAGAAGCGATCGCCCAAGCCAAAGCCAACCTGCCCGATATCATCCTCATGGATATTCAAATGCCTATTATGGATGGGCTAGAAGCAACTAAGCAAATCCGTCTCGATCCTAACTTGGTTAACATTCCCATCATTGCGCTCACGGCTCTAGCAATGGAAGGCGATCGCGAAAGATGTCTAGCCGCAGGAGCCAATGAATATCTCGCTAAACCCATCAAGCTCCACCAACTTAATTCCGCAATTCAGCAAATTTTATCAAAACTTTTGTGACTTAAAACTGATGTTACGTGTAAGGAGGATTGCCCTCACCCCCCAGCCTCCTCTCCCAGAGCTACAGTGTACACACAAGTCTAGATTTTGTCTGCACACATCGAGAACGCCCTGCACTCAAGTGCGGGCTAAGAGCTAAAACCCGTTAAAACGGGTTGATTTTGTTCAGTCATTGTCAGTCATCTTTAGATGACTTTAGCTTTTAGCCAAGAACTTGAGTTCTTGGTGACTTGTGTGTACACGGTAGTCTCCCAGAGTGGAGAGGGGGAGCAAAATCCAGAAAATTCTTGTCCCCTAGCCCAAAGGGCGAGGGGCTAGGGGTGAGGGGCTTAGAAACTTCCACGTAACATCAGTTAAAAAACAAACCTAGCAAAATTTTGAGGCTTAAAAAATAGCTAAATAGCTAATTATAGCTGTCGCCAAGTGTATAAGAACATAAAACCCAAGAAGAGAATGGCGGCGCTTTGCGCCGCCATTCTCTTCTTGGGTTTTGCTTTTGTCCTAACACAATCGACGGCAGCTATATAATTAAAACCCAAACCCAGAATCCTCTCCCGCCCGCGCATCGGGCGGGAGAGGATTCTGGGTTTTAAGGTTACTTATGCCTAGTTACTTACTATTTTGTGAATTTGTAAAAAGTGTCGTAGCATAATTATATGATTGATAATAATGGAATAGGCATCGATGTAGTGAATGACTAATCAACTCTCGCAAACTGTTACCTTGTTGATTGTCGATGATTCGGAAAGCGATCGCGTCACTTATTTGCGTTATCTGCAATTAGACTCAGAAAATACTTACAACATTATCGAAACAGAAATGTTAGAAGAAGGGCTGGAAATGTGGCGATCGCAGCAGCCTGACATTGTTCTGATCGATCTGAATTTGCCCGATGGCGATGGCTTAGAATTTCTAGAAGCAATTAATGTAGATAACGCCAGAGATCGAGTTCCTGTGATTATGTTGACAGGACAGGGAAATGAAAAAATGGCTGTAAATGCCATGAAATTGGGGGCGGCTGACTATTTCGTTAAAGGGGACATTACAGCGAAATCGCTCACTACTACGGTTAAGCAAGTACTTCGCGAAACTTTGTTAAGTCAGCAATTACGGCGATCGCAACAACAGCAAATATTAATCTCCGAAATCGCACTGAGGATTCGCGAATCTCTGAACTTAGAAGATATCTCGAATGCAATTGTTAAAGAGGTGCGTCAATTTATAAATGCCGATCGCGCCACTATTTATAAATTCACCCCTGATATGAGTGGCACAATTGTTGCCGAAGATATTGTCTCCCCTTGGCTGCCCTGCTTAAATATGCAGGTCGAAGATACTTGCTTTCTTGAAAATCTTGGTGGCGCATATCGTGAGGGCATGTTTTTTGTTGCCAATGATATTTATGCTGCTAATTTGACAGATTGCCATATTAAACTGCTGGAAAGGTTTCAAGTACGCGCCAATCTGGTAGTACCGATCCTCTTACCAAGTGTAGAACAGCAAACTACTTTATGGGGTTTGCTAATTTTGCATCAATGCTCAGCTCCAAGGATTTGGCAAGAGTCAGATATCCAGCTACTTCAGCAGTTATCAGTGCAGTTGGCAATCGGCATTAAACAAGCGATCGCCTATCAACAAGTTCAAACCGAGTTGACAGAACGCAAACGAGTTGAGTTATCACTCTTAGAGCACCAAGCAGAGCTAGAAGAACGCAATAATTTGTTAGAGATAACAAGTGCGGACTTGGAATGTAGTGTGGAAGAATTGAGGGTCACTACGGAAGACTTGATCGCGCAGCATCGACAACTAGAATACGAACAGATCCGCTACCAAAACTTATTTAACTTTGCGCCTGATGGTTATCTGGTGACAGATATAACAGGTCGAATAGGAGAAGCAAATCAAGCAATCTTAGATCTGCTTGCCATTAGCCATGAGTCTATTTTAGGGAAACTCTTTTCTAGCTTTATTGACTCTGATCATGTGGAACTTTTCTATAACCAATTTACGGCTCTATTATCTCAAAACAAGTTAGAAGTAACTTGGGAACTTATCATTGCTCCTTGTCGGGGCAAACCTTTCCCTGCCGAAATTGTCGCAACTAAAAATATTAGTTCTGACTCGAATAATGTTCAACTGTTATGGATAGTTCGTGATATCAGCGATCGCAAACGCGCCGAGCAAACGCTACAACAACTTAATCAGTCCCTCGAAACAAAAGTCGCAGAACGAACCCAAGAACTAGGGCAAGTTAATCAACTATTACAAACTGTCCTTGACTCTTTCCCATTGGCTGTATTTTGGAAAGATCGCAAAGCAATTCTTTTAGGATGTAACCAACTATTTGCCACGATATATGGGGTGAATTCCCCCTCAGAGTTGATTGGTAAAAGTACTTTTGAGGTTTGCTGTAACCAAGATGAAGCTCTAAATTATATTGTTGACGATCAACTGGTTATGGAATCTGGCATAGCGAAACTAAATATTGAAGAACCGATTACTATGCCATCTGGCGAACAGCAATGGTTACAGACCAATAAAATCCCTTTGCGAAATGCAGATGGGAATGTAATCGGAGTGATGGGAACTTTTCAGGATATTAGCGATCGCAAACGAGCAGAAATTGCCTTGCAACGTAGTGAAGACCGTTTTCGGCGAATGTTTGATTCTAGCGTCGTTGGTATGCTCTTTGCTGATTTTCAAGGACATATTACCGATGCCAATGATCGTTTTTTAGAGATGCTTGGCTATACCAGAGAAGATTTCCAAACTGGGGCGATTGATTGGATGGCGATGACTCCTCCTGAATACCTAGAGAAAGACTATGCTTGTATGGAAGATTTGATCAAATATCGTCAAATTGATCCTTGGGAAAAGGAATATTATCGCAAAGATGGTAGTCGTATCCCTATCATCATTGGAGCAGCTTTATTGCATGGTACGGATAATGAAACCATCTGTGTGATTCTAGATATTAGCGATCGCAAAAATGCCGAAGCAGTCTTGAGAGCAAGTGATCAACGTTGGCAATTTGCCTTAGAAAGCGTTGGTGATGGCATTTGGGACTGGAATGCTCAAACCAATGAGGTCTTCTTCTCCCAGCAATGGAAAGCCTTGCTGGGATATGCGGATGATGAAATTGAGAATAGATTTGAGTCATGGGAAAATCTCGTCCACCCTGACGATATTGCTCAATCCTACGAGGATATCAATAAATGCCTCAATAGGGAAACTCTCTTTTACGAAAACGAGCATCGGCTACGATGTAAAGATGGTAGCTATAAATGGATCTTAGCCCGTGGCAGAGTGTTTGAGTGGGATGTCAATGGTCATGCATTGCGAATGATGGGTACACATACCGATCTAAGCGCTCGCAAACAAGCTGAAGCCCAACTAAAACATATTAACGAGGAACTTCTCCGCGCCACCAAACTCAAGGATGAATTTCTCGCTAATATGAGCCACGAACTCCGTACACCGCTAAATTCTATCTTAGGAATATCAGAATCTCTTCAAGAGGAGATTTTAGGCTCACTGAACGAAACACAATTAAAGGCGATCGCTACAGTCGAGTCAAGCGGCGAACATCTGCTATCCCTGATTAATGATGTTCTCGATCTATCAAAAATCTCAGCAGGGATGATCGAACTAGACATTGAATCAGTGTCAGTCATAAATCTCTGTAGTTCTAGTCTAGTCTTCATCAAGCAGCAAGCATTTAACAAGAGAATCCAAATCCATAGCTCTATTCCTCCACTTATAGATAACATCAACATCAATATTGATGAACGTCGTATCAAGCAAGTATTGATAAACCTGCTGACAAATGCTGTCAAATTTACTCCAAATGAAGGAAGGATCACTCTGCTCCTAGCCGTCGGTAGCGGTCATACATGGCAGGGAGAAGCGACAATTTCCCAACGACTTAGAGATATGAGTTCGCCGATGATTGTATTTCAAATTGTTGATACTGGCATTGGTATTACCCCCAACGATTTACAACGACTCTTCCAGCCATTTGTACAGATAGATAGCGCCCTCAACCGCCAGTACGAAGGCACGGGCTTAGGACTTGCCCTAGTCAAGCAAATTGTCGAACTGCATGGTGGTCAAGTCACGGCGGAGAGTGAAGTTGGCAAAGGTAGTTGCTTCACATTTGCGCTGCCCTATGTTCCGTCTCAGCCTATCGCTTCCAAATCTAAACCAATTTCCACAGATTTACAAGATTCGCTCCCACGGGACGTACAGCCTGAAAATGCGATCGCGCCACTTATTTTACTCGCCGAAGATAATGAAGCAAATATCCAAACCTTCATCTCTTATCTAAACGCCATTAATTACCGTGTCATCGTCGCCAAAAATGGAGAAGAAGCAGTTACCTTAGCGAAAGAAAATTCCCCAGATATCATTCTCATGGATGTGCAAATGCCAATTATGGATGGGCTGGAAGCAACCAAGCAAATTCGTCGCGATCCTAACTTAATTAATACTCCCATCATTGCCCTAACTGCTCTGGCGATGGAAGGCGATCGCGATCGATGTCTGGCAGCAGGAGCTAACGAATATCTCAGTAAACCGATCAAACTCAAGCAACTTGCAACTGTAATTCAACAACTTTTATCGTCGCTTTAACTTTGAATTTTGATTAGAGGAAGCATGTGGATACAGCCACAACCAAATCATCTAAATTATCTGAACTAAAGTCAGCAATTATTCGTGAGCCGTTGATCGTTAATGCTGGTGCAACTGTCGGAGAGCTTATTGGACAGGTTACACCCGATCATTTGTCATTTCATCAGGGTTAATCGGCTAAGTGCAAGCTGGCTCAAAAGCTCAGTGTGAGTGACGACATTAGCATACAGAGGAAAAATATTTTCGCAATAGAATGACTGCTCAAATGCAGTTCTTGCGGAGGTGCAATCGGAGAGAATTGTAACCTGATATCCTTGTTCATGCGCGGAACGTCCCGTGGAATCGATACAAACTGAGGTAACAGTTCCCGCCAAAACGATATTTTTGATCGCATGTTGTTGCAGGATTTCGTTTAGATTGGTATTAACAAAGGCGTTAAAACCACGTTTCCCTGGGACACGCAAAATCCGATGTTTAAATGGATTCAATTCTTCAATAGTTTTCGATCCTTCCGTTCCTTCTTGAAACGCCCCCACCTCTTTAATTGTTTTGAGAATACCAATTGGTTCAACTATTTCTTCATAACTAGACGTAAAGAAGATCGGTGTTTCTACAATCAATACTGAAGTGGGTTCCAAACAATCTAAGAGATGAATTGTATTAGATAATGCATTCGTAACTTTAGAAGACTCTTCAACTATGCCATGCAGAATTCCGTTAGGAGCAAAATAGTCATTTTGAAAACCGATCAGCAGTAAGGCTGTATTGTGCGTATCCATATATACTTCTAGACAAAAAATGTTGTATAGCAATGTAAGTTTTGCTTAGGACATAAAACCCAAAAGATGAGTGGCGGCGCGAAGCGCCGCCACTCATCTTTTGGGTTTTGATTTGTCCTAGCTATCTCTTGCATTGCTATATACAGACTTTAAGAAAGGTAGATTATCTTACCCAGTTTATGAAGTATATCAATCAGGATTTTATCTGAATTTGTCTAAATCACTATGTTTAGTTCTAAAATAAAAAACTGTATAGGTACTTCGGGGAATTCAACTTTGATAAACGGCTCAATGTATTTAATGATGGGTGTTTCAGAGATCAAAGTCCTCCGAGGCTAAAACCATTGAGCTTCAAGCATTTGCCCTAGAACACCTCCCCAAAACGCTTATTGAGCCAATATATTTATCTGCAAAAATTTGTGATTACATCAGCACTTACATTACTAGAGTTGCAATCAGCTATTATTCGTGAACCCTTAGTGGTGTCTGCCGATGCAACTGTCATGGAGGCGATCGCCTTAATGAGTAGTGGGCGATCGCAATGTGATGCGGAAAATCATAGCGACAATCATCTGCAACAATTTCAGCAAGAGGCAAGATCTAGCTGTGTCTTGGTATTAGAAGATGAAAAGTTGATCGGTGTAATAACTGAGCGCGATGTGGTACGCCTCAGCGCTCAACAGCAAAACCTCAATCGTCTATTAGTGCGTGAGGTGATGGCACATCCTGTGGTTACATTGCGCGAATCTGACCTTACAGATTTGTTTTTAGCAGTCAATCTACTCCAGCAATACCACATTCGCCATTTGCCACTTCTCGATGAGCAAGATCTCCTCGTGGGAATGGTAACTCACGAAAGTTTACGCCAAATTTCTCGCCCCATTGATCTGATGCGGCTGCGATTGGTGTCGGAGGTGATGACTCCTAATGTAGTGTGTGCTGCCTCTGATAGCTCGATGTTGGCGATCGCGCAAATGATGGCAGAGCAGAAAATTAGTTCGGTGATGATTGTTGAGACATGCATTACTGATACCTCCCTACAGATTCCTGTGGGCATAGTGACCGAGCGAGATGTTGTGCAGTTTCAAGCTCTAGGCTTAAACCTTGATACCTGTATCGCGTATACGGTGATGAGTACGCCGATTTTTGCGGTCAAGCCAGAGGATAACCTGTTGACGGTGCAGCAAATTATGGAGCAACGGTTGATTCGACGCTTGGCGGTGACAGGTGAATTTGGCGAGCTATTAGGAATCGTTACTCAGACCAGTTTGCTCCAAGCCTTAAATCCGACCGAAATCTATAATTTAGCCAAGATTTTAGAAGCAAAAGTAGAACAACTAGAATCAGAAAAAGTAACTCTGCTAAAACATCGCAATATTGAATTAGAACGTCAGGTTCATGAAAGAACCGTATTTTTAACGGAAGCAGAGAAAGCGCTACAAAAAATCAATCAATCATTAGAGTTAACAGTTCAAGAGAGAACTCAAGAGCTATGGCAAGTCAATAAACTGCAACGAGCAATTCTTGATGGTACGGATTACGCGATTATCTCCACTGACTTAAATGGCATTATTCAGACCTTTAATGCTGGTGCGGAAAAAATGTTGGGTTATAGCACAGAAGAAGTTATCGGTAAGATCACGCCCGAAATCTTCTTCGATCATCAAGAACTTATCAATAGGGCTTCTGATATTTCAACCGAAGGAGAAAAAAATACTTGGGGGTTTAGTTCATTCTTATCTATGGCGAATCAAGGGCTTCTTAGTGATGAATGGACGCATATTCGTAAAGATGGATCGCGCTTTTCTGTAGAGCTATCGGTGACACCCCTTAATGACGATAATGGGAAAACGATTGGCTTTTTAAGTGTCAGAAAAGATATTAGCGATCGCAAACAAGCTGAAAAAGCCTTAAAAGAAAGCGAACGTCTTTTCTCAATGTTGGTCTCTACTTCTCCTGTTGCCATTACTCGCTTCGATCTTAGCCCATTAGACTGTATCTACGTCAACGAACGTTGGAGCGAAATGACAGGAAGATCCGTCGCATCAGCAATGGGGAGAGGATGGCTCGACGCAGTGCATCCCGATGAGCGAGATATGATCAGAGGCTTGACAGAACATGAGTTCTTCTCGCCTTCATCTCGTCAATTTATGTTGACTGGGGAAGGCAGACATCTTCGCCCAGATGGCACTATTAACTGGTATTTTTCTCAACTTGTCAAAGAATTCAATGATAGCGGGGAAGTCACTGGCTACATCGGAACGTTAACTGATATTAGCGATCGCAAACAAGCCGAATTGGAACTACAGAAAGTAAGCGATCGCCTAGCCTTGGCACTTAATTCTGGAGCGATCGGCTGTTGGGAATGGGATATTCAACAGAACATTCTTGTTTGGGATGATCGGATGTATGAACTGTATGGATACTTAAAAGAAACTAACTCCCATATGCCTTATGAAGTCTGGGCAAACGCAGTACATCCCGATGATCTTCACACTACTGAGACTATACTCCAACAAGCCATATTAGGACAATTAGAATTCGATTATGAGTTTCGAGTCATTCATCCCGATCAAAGTATTCACTTCATTAAAGCCTATGGAAAGGTTAAACGAGATAGTCAAGGTAATGCTGAAAGTATGATTGGGGTTAACTTTGATGTTAGCGATCGCAAACAATCTGAAACAAAATTGCAGCTAGCTAACGAAGAACTGAAGCGTGCAACCAGACTCAAAGACGAATTTCTCGCCAATATGAGCCATGAACTGCGAACACCCCTCAATTCAATTTTGGGAATGAATGAGGGGCTACAGGAAGGAATATTTGGCCGTATTAATGAGCGCCAAATTCAAGTACTGCAAACCATTGAGATTAGCAGTACGCATCTTTTAACATTGATTAATGACATTCTCGATGTTGCCAAAATTGAGTCTGGACAAGTCACGCTAGAGCTAACAGCGACAGATATCAACAGCCTCTGCAATTCGAGCTTAGCATTTATCAAGCAGCAAGCATTAACCAAGCGAATTCAATTAATACCTAGAATTCCTAAGAATTTGCCAGAAATAATGCTAGATGAAAGGCGGATTCGACAAGTCTTAATCAATCTACTAAATAATGCCGTTAAATTCACTCTAGAAGGAGGGACTATCACGTTAGAAGTATCGCAAGTTCAACTTGAAAGTAGTACAACTAATCTAACGCCTCTAAATTACATAAAGATAGCCGTGATTGATACTGGAATAGGCATCTCGGCAGAGAACATCCAGAAACTGTTCCAACCCTTTATCCAAATCGATAGTGCTCTGAACCGTCAATATACTGGCACGGGATTGGGGTTGGCTTTAGTCAAAAGACTTGTAGAACTTCATGGAGGAACCATAGAACTGACAAGCGAGGTGGGAGTCGGTAGTTGCTTTGCGATTAATCTTCCCATTAATATCGGCGATCCAGCAATCGAAGAACAAACTGAGCATGACTTGTCAGGAGAGTCTCAGATCGGTCAAAGCCAAACTGAAGGACTAATTTCACCCTTAATTTTGCTTGCCGAAGATAACGAGGCTAATATTGCTACATTCTCCAGTTACCTCGAAGCTAAGGGCTACCGCATTTTATTGGCAACTGATGGACAACAGGCGATCAATTTTGCTAAAGCAGAGCAGCCCGATTTGATTTTGATGGATATCCAGATGCCAGTTATTGATGGATTAGAGGCAATTAAACAAATTCGTCTCGATCCCAATTTAGTTAATATTCCGATTATCGCCTTAACGGCTTTGGCAATGGAAGGCGATCGCGATCGATGTCTAGCCGCAGGAGCGAATGACTATCTCTCTAAACCCATCAAGCTCAAACAACTTAATCTCTTAATTCAGCAAGTTTTAGGCTCCGTGAAATAAGCGATTCCAAAATAGTGTAAGGCGGCGCGAAGCGCCGCCTTACACTATTTTGGTTTGTAGCTATAGCTATAAAATTACACTTTTGGTAATTGGTACTGAGCGATAATTCGTTTGGCAAATTCAGGGACGTGGGCTTCTAGTTTTTTGGGATAGTTGCGGCGCACGTAGAGGTAATTGCGGACAAAGTGGGAATCGATGGAAAAGCGCCCATATTCCAAACCTTTTGGCCCAATTTTATTCACTACAAAGCTAATGATCCAAGCTAGCCAAATTGGTAATGTTACCGCTTGATCGTATGCCGAAATACCCTGTTGAACAGCTGCACGGCGATCGCCTCCAGAGATCACAGGCTGAGTCTGCAATTGATCCTTGATTAACTCCAGCATCTCTTTGCCAGTCTCATTTCGTACTACGATCCATTGCCAGCCAAAGGTTGCACCCATATAGCCCACGACAATATCCGCGAGGGCATTGGTGTAGTCAAAGCAAGTCATGCAGGATGGCGCAAATACATCCTTGAGTTCCTTAGTATTTAAGCCAAAGAAAGGTACTAACTCCGTCGAACCGTCCGAATGCTTGAAATGTACATTAAAGTCCTGCATGAATTCGTAATGCACTACCGTTTCAGGCGATCGACTGGTGGTGTCCAGAAATTTCTGTAAGCCGTCTCTTGTGACATTATCTGTACAGGGTGTCCCCAATACATACAGCTTTTCTAAGCCCAGTTCTTTCTCGACAGTTCGCAGCGCTTGAATTTGGCAGCCGACACCGATCGCCAATAATCTTTTAATTCCCGACTGCTCAATCTGTTCTAATACTGAGAGATTGGGTGAAAGAGTCGGTTTATTAACCCGTGCGGCAAGAATTTCCTCACGATTTCGGGCAATTACAGGCTGTGGTTTAAAGCGATCGTCTTTGCTTGATTGCACACATACCACACCTTCGACTAGCCCTTTTTCGAGCATCTCGATCGCTAAAGTGGACACAATTCCTGTCCATTGCGCCCCCTCTATGGGTTCAGTTTTGCGGGCGGCGATCATTTCTTGATGCACACCGAAATAAAGTTCTTTTTCGTTATCGAGATCACGCGATCGACCGTGGGACTGAGTTTCGAGTTCATCGATATGCTGCGTGATAAATGCACAAGCATCTTTGACGTAATGAATGTAATAGGTATCACAGAGACCACACTCACTGCATAATTCTTTAGCAGGGCGACGCTGTGTATCCGCAAGAGCTTTGGCTTTGCGATGGGATGGGACAACCGACATTTTGCTATTTCTGACTATAAAGAGCTAGCTAGATCATAGCTTTTTTGGGTTGTTGAAGATATCTGAGAACGCAAAGCGTTCTTCTTAGCTTAGACAGAGGGGGCGCAAAGCGCCCCCCTCTGTCTAAGCTTTAAAAAGGAATTGAGATACAAAGATTTGTACCTACATTTTCTTGACTTTGTATGTCGATCTTTCCGCCATAAAACTCAACTAAAGTCTTGGCAAGAGACAAACCTAGCCCCATACCTTGCTGCTCATAAAATTGGCGCTCAAATTGGATAAATGCACCAATGTTGGCAATTTGCTGATCATTCATGCCCCGTCCATGATCTTGGATCGTAAATACCCATTCACTGTCAGTCATCTGACTGCTGATAACTATCTTGCTACCTTGTGGAGAATATTTGAAGGCATTATCGATTAACTCTTCACTGATTTTAGTTAAATCTTCTGACGAAACTGCAAGATTAATTGCGGCTAGATTTAGTTCTAGGTCATCTAGGCGATCGCATGATCTTGCCTTGAGATCGCCCAAATTGCTAATAATCATTTGGCTATCGCAGGGATAGGTCGAATTAAATCGGGTTTGACCTTGCGATCGCATTACCATTAATCGGCTATAAAGCAGATAGTTTTGGATCAGGCGATAGAGACGCTTCGCCGACTTATGAACGCCATCCGCATATTCATAAACTTCATAGGGAAGTAGCTCTTCACTTTGCATCATCATCAATTCTGACAGCCCCATAATCCCTGAGAGCGGAGTTTGCAACTCATGGGGCAGAGATAGGGTAATGCTAGTTCGCAATGCTTCCATTTTTTCCTCAATGCGTTGGTCGATTGCCTTTTGCTTACCTAGATGTACAGCGATCGCTTCTAGCAATTCATCCTTTGTACAGGGTTTCTCTAAATAGTCATCAGCGCCTAACGCCATACCTTTGCGAGTACTGCGTCGATCCATCATCGAGGTCAAAAAAAGAAAAGGGACTGTACTTAATGCTTTGTTTTGGCGCAATTGTTCGAGGACTTCATAACCGTTGAGGATTGGCATCATTACGTCACAAAGGATTAAGTCAGGATGCTTTTGGCTTGCCAGATTTACGCCTCTTTCACCATTTTCCGCAGTAATTACTTCAAATCCTTCTAATGAGAGAAGGTCTTCTAAAGATTCTCGAATTAAGTCTTCATCTTCGATGACTAATATACATGTCATGCTTTTGTGCGTTTTTATTCACATATTACCCATTTAGCGTTATAGCTGATCAACTAATTTCCGAGTAAACGAACCATAATAATTTTTATAAAAATTATTATGGTTTGGGATTGAGCGCAAAGGGTAGTAAGTTTGCTTAGGAATAAAAATTAATTAACTTGTGCAATTAAAACCAAAATTTGTTGTGGCGGGCGAAGCCCGCCACAACAAATTTTGGTTTTAATTAATTTTCATTCCTTAGGAAACTTAAACCTCAAAATTAAGGCGTTAATATACCTGACACACTAAAGTTTCAAGCCCTCACCCCTAGCCCCTCTCCCGCAGGAGAGGGGAACAAGAAATTTAATGTTTCTCCCCTTCTCCTGCGGGAGAAGGGGTTGGGGGATGAGGGGTGCGTTAAGTATATGAACCAAAAAACAAAACAGCGCCGCAAATCTTGCCACTCTATTTTGAATATCTGTCTAGCAAAATTGTAAAAATTGAGCCTTTAGGTTGATTATTGGTCACGGAGATCGCTCCTCGATGGGCTTCAATCATCATTTTGCAGAAAGAGAGTCCTAAGCCAATTTGAGAGACCCCCATCACAATGTTGCCAACTTCATACTTTTCAAAGATGATTTGTTTTTGTTCGGGGCTGATGCCAATGCCCCAGTCAATGACTTCAATCTTGATCAAATCTTGGCGATCAGGATTTTTGGGCAAACATTCGACTCTGAGAATAATAGAACTTTGATGGGGGGAAAACTTCAGGGCATTATCTACTAAATTGCCTAATACACGTCGAATTAAAGGGCTGTCGCCAGATATGTAAGCTGGCTCTGTGGGAAATTCACCCAAGATTTGAATTTGCTTATCATTGGAGATTGCTTCAAAATCCGCAATCACTAACTTTGCTACCTCGGTTATATCAAATTTACTGTGATTGAGAATGAGTTTATTCGCTTCGATCCTACCGATGGTCAAAATATCATCCACCAGCAAACGCATTTGCTCAATCGTTTGACCAATCTGGACTATTCTCTTTTTAGCGCGATCGGGTAGATCCAATACTTTGAGAGAGTCACACCCCAACAAAATGCCAATTAAAGGATTACGAAGGTCATGGACTATGGTTTGCATCATTTCTTCGCGTAGCATGATCGTCTCTTGGATGTGATCGTATTGCGACTTGATCCGCAACATCGATCGCACACGGGCGCGGAGTTCAGTGCTGTTAATTGGCTTACTAATAAAATCATCGGCTCCTGCATCAATGCAACGGGCGAGATCTTCTTTATCCGATAGGGCGGTAACGATAATAATCGGAATATGCTGCCAGTGGCGATCATTCTTAAGCCTCTGACAGACCTCGATGCCGTCCATATCTGGCATCATTACATCTAGCAAAACCAGATCAGGATTAATGCTCTCAAGAGAGGCGATCGCATCTGCTCCATTGTCCCGATGGTGCAGATCATATCCTTCTTTAAACAGCAAAATTTCAATTACATCAAAATTAGCTGGCTCATCATCTACAACTAAAATTACTTGTTTATTTCCCATAATGTTTTTATTTGGGTTGGGACAGCGCTAATAACTATCTACAGTACTTTGCGCTCAAACCCGAATCAAGAAATTTGTGAAAAGATTTGTTTTGTCGCACTTTCCAAAAATTTCTTGTGGTTCGTTTGATCAGAAATAGCTGTAAATTTGTGGACTAGGTTATACCAATTTACAAAAGTGTCGTCACACTTTTGTAAATTGAAAACTAAACCCAGCAAAGATTTTAAAAACACAAAATGTCGAAGCCACTTAGTGTTTTGGTATTAACTGACTATAGCTTCTATTCTGACAGGTTTTCATTTACCATGACTTAAGTACTTGTACAAAATAATTTCCCAAATTTAGTAAGGGTTTAACCATACTGTATTTGGGTTTGTAATTAATTTCGCGGAAACAGCTCATGACTTCAGATGTCAAAACCTTAGCGGCGATCGATGTTGGCACAAATTCCATTCATATGGTGATTGTGCAAATTCAGACTTCGATCCCTAGTTTTAGTGTGATTGAGTCAGAGAAGGCGACCGTGAGACTAGGGGAGCGCTGCGCTCAAACAGGAAACTTGACCGAAGATGCGATGAAGCGATCGCTAGAAGCTCTTAAGCGATGTCAAGAGATTTGTCGTACTTTTAAGGTTGAAGAAATCGTGGCTGTGGCGACGAGTGCGACAAGAGAGGCTCCTAATGGTCATGATTTTATCCGCCGCATTTATGAAGAAATAGGCTTGCATGTTGAAGTTATCTCAGGACAGGAGGAAGCTAGACGCATCTATTTAGGTGTTATTTCGGCGATGGAACTTAAGGATGAGCCACATCTTTTGATTGATATTGGGGGTGGTTCTACGGAGATGATCCTAGGAGATGGTCGCGATCCGATGCATCTTAGTAGCACTAAGATTGGCGCAGTTAGGTTAACGGATTTGTTTGTTAAAACTGATCCCATTTCTCAAACGGAATACGATCGCCTATTGGGTTATATTCTTGGCTCGATTGAGCGTCCTACTGATGATTTGAGATTTTTGCTTAAGGACAAACTTGACGGCAAAACGCTAAAGGCGATCGGTACATCTGGCACAATTGAGACGCTGATCTCTTTACATGCCAAGGAAAAGCTAGGGTTAGTTCCTAATCCTCTGCAAGGTTATGAGCTTCCCTTTACTGATTTAGAAAATATCGTCTGGCGGTTACGTCGAGCGAATTTAGAAGAACGCACAGTCATGGTTCGGCAAAAGAGAGCCGAGATTATCTTGGCGGGAGCCATAGTTCTCTTGGAAACCATGCGTCTCTTGGGAGTTCCCAAAATTATGCTCTGTCAACGAGCCTTACGTGAAGGCTTGGTGGTGGATTGGATGATTCGTCATGGATATATCGAGGATGGTTGGCGCTATCAAAGTACAGTTCGCGATCGCAGTATTCTCAAACTTGCTGATAAATATGGCATTGATACGAAATACGCCAAACATGTGGCGGAACATGCGCTGAGCTTATTCGATCAAACAAAGGGAATTTTCCATGAGTGGGGTGATGATGAGCGACATCTGCTCTGGGCAGCGGCGATGCTGCATAACGCAGGGCATCACGTCAGTCACGATGCTCACCACAAGCATTCCTATTATTTGATTCGTAATGGTGAGTTATTGGGATATACCGAGTCTGAGATTGAGGCGATCGCCAATCTCGCTCGTTATCACCGTAAGAGTGAACCCAAGAAAAAACATGACAATTTCCAGCGTTTAGATAATGAGCATTTAAAGCTATTTGTACGTCAAGCGAGTACGTTTTTGCGTTTAGCAACAGCCCTCGATCGTCGGCAAATTGGCGCGATCGCCGCGATTCGGGTAGTTTGTAATCCGCGTACTCGTGCTTGCTCGTTACAACTCACGCCTAGGCAGTCCCATGATCCCTGTACCCTAGAGCTTTGGAGTCTTGATTATAAGAAACAGCCGTTTGAGACTCAGTTTAACGTTACGCTATCAGTGTCCTTAGAGTAGAAAGGTTTGGCACTTGTGCTAAATCTCTCTAGTGCCGAATCTCTCTATTGAGATTTATATTATGGAAGGCTCCCTTTCTTTAATCATTATTATTGCGATCGCCGCAGGGATTTTTGCCCGTGTCATAGCGAATTTTTTTCGTGTGCCGAGCATTGTATTTCTGCTGATTTTTGGTGTGGCGCTGGGAGGAAATGGCTTAAATTTAGTACAGCCACGCTTATTGGGGGATGGCTTAGAGGCGATCGTTTCGATTTCTGTAGCTCTGATTTTGTTTGATGGGGGACTGAATCTCCAACTAAAGGAACTGGGCAAGGTTTCGGCAAGTTTACGCAATTTAATTACAATTGGAACTTTGATTACCCTAATTGGTGGTGGCATTGCTGCCTATTGGTTGAGTGAGTTTCCTTGGACGATCGCTTTTTTATATGCGGCTTTGGTGGTTGTGACAGGACCGACAGTAATCAATCCAATTATTGAAGAAGTGGGACTCGATCGCCGCCTTGCCACGATTCTCGAAGGGGAAGGAGTGTTAATTGATGCGATCGGGTCAGTGCTAGCTGTGGTCGTCCTTGATGTCGCCTTAAACCCAACTTCTAGTGCCTTTGCTGTGGTTAGCGATCTCGGCTTGCGGCTAGGGGTTGGTGGTGTGCTAGGGGCGATCGCAGGGTGGTTACTGGGTAAATTTTTGCAACGTGCGGCTTTTCTTGCCGAAGATACTAAAAGTGCGGTGGTCGTGGCGGCGGTTTTAGGACTATTCGGCATTGCTCAAGAAATCCAAAGTGAATCGGGACTAACAGCCGTTGTCTTGATGGGGCTTGTCTTACGGGCTTCCGAAATTCCCAATAGTCGTGACTTGCTTAAATTTAAGAGTCAACTTGTAGCTCTTATAGTTTCCGTTTTATTTATTTTACTGTCGGCAAATCTTTCCATTCCTAGTATCTTTGCCCTTGGTTGGGGTGGGGTGCAGACAGTTCTCTTTCTAATGTTTATTGTCCGTCCGATCAATGTGATTGTCAGTACATGGAATAGCAGCTTCACATGGCGACAAAAGGCTTTCTTGTCATGGTGTGCGCCGAGAGGGATTGTGGCGGCTTCGGTAGCTTCGCTCTTTTCGATTTTATTAACCGAACGCGGAGTCAATGGTGGTGAATCGATTAAGGCGTTAGTTTTCCTGACGATCGCGATGACGGTGTTTTTGCAAGGATTATCCGCCAAATTGGTGGCGAAACTTCTAGGACTCAATCAGCCTGATATTTCTGGATTGGTGGTTGTCGGCAGTAATCCCATTGGAATTTTGGTGGCGAGACTATTTCAAGCGAATGGACAGCGGGTGGCGATCATTGACACTAGTGCGGAACTTTGCAAACAAGCTGCTGAGTATGATATTCCCGCTTTTGTGAGCAATGGTTTAGATGCGAAGTCTCTAGCTGAAGCAGGGCTTGACTCAGTAGGAACCTTTGTGGCTCTGACGATTAATACCGATGTGAATATCGTGATTGCTCAACTTGCGGTCAAAGAGTTTAAACCACCCAGAGTTTTTGCTGTTTATGTCAAAGAGGCTGAGAGCGATCGCAATGGTGAGCCAGAAGTCCAGCAAGCTTTTAGCGCCCGTGTTCCGATTAAAACTTGGAATCAATACGTTTTACAAAGAGAAGTAAGAGTGGGTGAATTTTTGCTCACCGAAGAAGAACTACAAGAGCAGTTAAATCGTTTTAATACGATGTTTAATGCAGGAATATTGCTGCCATTGCTGTTTGAGCGCAAAGGTCAATTACAAATCGTATCCGCAGATATGACATGGGAAAAAGGCGATCGCATTTTATATTTGTTATATACTCCTAAAGCTTTACCCCCTGCTCAATCCGAAGTTCTACCACCCAAAACGTTAGACATCACACCAATGGTTCTTTCGGATCTAGACATAGCCCAAAAGACTAGTGATTCTAATGGAGCTGGTTCACGCAGCAATAAAAATAATGATAGTTCTACTAGTCCCGATTATTTCTTGAAGATGGCAAAGGATATTTTAAATAGGCGATCGCCTTAAATGTAAAGCAATTGATTAGCAATTTTATTGGTTGTTAAAGTACTCCAAAACCCAAGAATCGAGTGGCGGCGCGAAGCGCCGCCACTCGATTCTTGGGTTTTATGTCCTAATGCAGGTGACTATAGCTATATCCTTACAATTCATTAGATCGTTGTAGCATCTTCAAAAGTTTTGTGTGGTTTTGCCAAATTGTCACTCTGCTATTTTGATAAACTTTTGCGATGAAAGGAGCTTGATTCCCTTTGATAAATCTCTTGATGCTGTCTATAGCCTGAATAAAAGTTTGTGCCATTTCTTCACCACTTGCATCTCCAATCGCTAAAACAAAAACTCTGGCGTTAGAACTAGCGATCGCTATTTGCTCGGAGGGTGTACGTCCCAGATTAGCGTCTTTTGTCAGGACAATCCATCCTCGACGACTGACTTCGGGTAGCCATTCGACATCTGGAGAATTGGGGGCAAAATGATCGATATGCGCTTCGGCATTTGCGCCTGCGTTGCGTAGGATTTTGACTAAATTTTTGCCTAAGGCTCTATCTATAAAAAAGATAGGCTGATCAGTGTTTTTCTTATTCACGCGCTTTGAGGAGGGAGTTCGTAGCGGATTGCTTCTTCGATTTGGAGTCTTGTGCAGCCGTAGTCTTCAGCAAGTAAATCTATAGAATCTCCTGCTCGATAGCGTTCGGCAACGATGGATGTGGGAATGCCTGTATCAGCGATCGCTAACCGCCCAAAGGATACGGTGGGATCAAAAACAAGAAGTTTTGGGCTATCGGATTGATTTGGGCGCAGGTTGGGGAATAGGCGAATGGCAACTTGGCGATCGTATTCGATGCGTTTGAGAAGTTGGTTGAGGGTTTGGCGCATGGCTAACTGTCCATTTTCGGAGGCGTTAATCAGTTTTCCTACGGATTCGACAAAGAGGTTTACGCCATCGGTCTGGAAGTCGATGCTTGCGAGGGGATGTGGGGTGGCAAATTCACGTTCGATGTAGTCAAGGGCAGTGCGAACTTTGTCTAGACGGATATTATGATCTTGGCGAATCACTCGTAATACATGGGCTTCTACGAGGTTGATAAATGATAGTTGTGAAAACTCGGTGCTGGGACGCTGGATCAGCGGTGCGGAAAATTGTTGTCCGTCTTTAGTGTTGTAGGTACGCCCATGTAGCCAAGCTTGTAATGTACCCGATGGAATTCGCAGGTAACGAGCGGCATCGGCTACTGTATAGGCTGGAAGGTTTTGAAGTTTGGCTGCATTGGTCATTTTTGATTTAGCCGATCGCTAAGGTTGTTAATGGTTGAATAGTTTGTAATTCATCATTTTCCGTTTGTTGAGTGTGATATAGATCCCAACATTGTTGAAGATTCATCCAGAAGTCTGGTGATGTGGAAAAGAATTTAGCTAGGCGCAGGGCGGTGCTTGAGGTTATGCCTCGGCGGCGATTGATGATTTCATTTACTCTTTGATAGGGGACGTGAATGGAATTGGCTAGGTCTTGCTGTGTTAATCCCAACGGAATGAGAAATTCTTCTAGTAACATTTCCCCTGCGTGGGTTGGTGGGCGATGGGTTAGTATGCGTGTCATATTTAATACTTCTATGCCACTCCATAGCCTGTATAGGGTCTTTTATAGGGAGGTTGTAAACCTAGCACTATATCTTCTTTGGGAATACCGAACTCTAGTAACTCTTGTCCTACGTCAATATCAGTTGTATTTTGCTGTAGCCAGATTTTTCCGTCTTTGATATCAAAATGCAGAACAGTATGATAGACCCGCTTCAAGCCTTTCCAGCCAATACGCATCAGTTGATAGCGATCGCGATCGGTGTCAAAAATCAACTCACTCTGTACATCGTCTTGAGTTTTAAAATGACTATGCTTTTCCAGAAGATTTTGAATGTATAGACGGTAATTTTCTAGTTTATCCATTTGATTATCTCCTCAGCGATGGGTTCATAAACAATCAGCTTTAACTTATAGCGATCAATCGATACTTGGGCAAAGCGGCTTTGAAAGAATGTTTCATAGGCATCTAGGGGAATTGCTAAATAAAGTTGGCGATCGGGTTCATTAACTTCTAGCATAATTCTATAGTTTAGAAATTGCCCCAGTGCTGTGTGAAAGTCGCTAATAGCGGATGTGCTGATGAAGCTTTTAATTTCAACTGCAATTTTTTGTTGATCTCGTTCGGCGGCGATCAAGCGCTCGGCAGCTAGGTCAATTTTAACTTTAACTTCTTCCCATTCAAGTTCTAGTGGGTCGTCAGTTATTTGCCAATGGTCTTTTTCTAACCCTCGTCTAACTGCATCGTGAAAAAGATCTTTTGCTGACATTTTACTTTTTTACTCCTCATCGGCGCTAAATCCATCAAAAAAGGCGATTGTAACTTTCAAGATGACACTATTCTCGGCGTAGTGTTTAGTAGCTTCACTGAGAGCAGCTTTACCACCATTTAGCCAACGTTCTGGGTTGAGAATTTGTGTCCAGAGAATTTTCCATTTGTCAGGATGGTTTGTTTTAATCTCTTCAAATGTAGCTTTAACGATATCTTTTGCTTCTGCTTCAGTTGCAGAGGGATAGGTTTTAGCTAATTGATCGAGTAAGTCTTGAATTTCTTTAGCTGCATCAGCTAGATTTTGTTTTTGCTCAGGGGCAAAATTATTTTCGTTGTAAACTCCGATATTATCGATCAATTTACCGATTTTAGCTCCGCGAAGATCGTATTTAGGTGAGTCTTGTTTAGGTTCGTCTGGCATATTTTTAATAGCTTTAGTGAGTTCCTTTAAAGTGTTCTCTAAAGGATTAGCATGATTTTCTGTTTCCTGCAAAGGTGTATCGTAGATCTTGTAGTTGTAGTATTTGCATCGGGCTTGGATGGCGGTGATGACTGAGAGGGCTTGTTGGCTGGCTTCTGTGGGGATAAGGGTGAGGAGATGGGGGAGTTGTTGGGTGAGGATGGGTAAGTTGCGATCAGCTTTAATAAAATCTTTGAGAGATTCTGCGGCACTCCAGCTTACATTGGAATCTAGATCCTCAAGGGTAATAATAAGAGGCTTAATAGCTTTATCATTACAAATATTTCCTAATGCATCTGATGCTTTGTAGCGAATATCGGAATTTTCTTCCGTGAGAGCATCAATAAGACAGATGACAACTTTGTCATTCTCTATCTTTTCTAATGCCCATTTTGCATTGCAACTTATATCATTATCTTCGTCTTTAAATGCAGAAAAAAGAGACTCAATAGCTTTATCATTACCGATTTCGACTAAAGCTTTTGCTGAGTTACCTCTAATAAATAAGTTCTTGTTTTTGAGAGCAGAACTGAGTGCTTTAACAGCTTGATCATTACCAATCTTGACTAATGCTTTTGCTGCGTTACTATGAGTATAGAAGTCCTTATTTGTGAGAGCGGAACTGAGTGCTTCAACAGCATCTTCATTGGCAATCTTGACTAATATCCCTACTACTTCTCTACGCGCACACGAATCTTTATCTTTGAGAATATGACTAAGAGCATTAATAACTCTATCACTACTAATTTTGACTAGTGCCTTGTCGGCTTCCAAACGTACACTAAAATTATCCGTTGTAAGAGCGTGAATGAGCGCTTCAACTGCCTTGTCGCTGCAAATCTTCCCTAACTCTGATGCTGCTCTCCTCCGAACACATTCATCTATATCGGTTGTAAGATAATGAATGAGTTCTTCAACTGCTTTATCACTACTTATCTTACCCAATTCTTCTACCGCTTTCCAACGCATATAGGAATCGACATTTTCTAAATTAGGAAAAATAGCTTCAGTTGCGCTTTCATTTTTAATCATAATTAATGCAGTTTCAGAATCCCAGCGCACATTACAATCTTGATCTTTGAGGGCTGTAGTAATAGCGACAACTGCCTGATCACTACCAATATTTTGTAATGCTTTTACGGCATTTCTTCGCACATAAATATCTTCATCTTCGAGAGCATGAACCAGAGTCTCAAATGCTTTATTACCACTAATATTTTCTAATGCTTTTATAACTTCTCTACGCACATCAACATTTTCATCCTCGAAAGTGCAAATAAGAGTTTCAACTATTCTGTCAATGTTGCTATCAGCTTTACTTAATATTTTTACTGCTTTTTTTCGTACATCAGGATTTGTATCTTTGAGGGCATAAATAAGAGGATCGATTACTTGGTTACTATCAATTTTGCCTAATGACTGTACAGCATTTCTACGCACGCCAAAATCTTCATCATTTAGGGAATGGATAAGAGGCTCAATTACCTTGTCACTACTAATATTACCTAATGATCCTGTAGCATTCCAACGCACAACAAAATCTTGATGTTTGGCAGCGTGGCTGAGAGCTTCAATTGCTATGTTAATGTCAATATTAACTAGTGCTTCAGATGCATTCTTATGCACATAATAATCTATATCGCTGAGAGCATTACAGAGAGGCTTAATTGCCTTGTCACTAATAGTCTTACCTAGTGCATCTGCTACATTTCTACGCACATAAACATCTTCATCCTTGAGAGCATTACAGAGAGGCTCAATTGTCTTGTCACTAGCAATCTTACCTAGTGCATCTGCTACATTTCTACGCACATAAACATCTTCATCCTTAAGAGCATCACTGAGAATCTCAATTGACTTATCGCTGCGAATCTCACCTAGCGCACTTGCTGCTTCGCAACGCATATAAGAATTTGTGTCTTTGAGAGCATGAACAAGAGAATCTACCACTTTATCGCTACCAATATTAACAAATGCTTCCACTGCTTCCCAGCACATATAAGGTTCTATATATCCGAGATTAAGAATGACAAGATTGATTGCAACATCAGATCTCGTTTCTCCTAAAAGCTTTATCGCATATAACTTAGGAATTTTCCGTTCTTCTATTTCCCGAATCAACAACCCAACAGTTTTCTCCTGAAACCCATACTTCACCGCACCAGCCAACCTCGCCCCCAACCGCAAATCCACATCCAACGCCAGCCGTACCAGACTCACCGCTTGATCCTCTCTATCCTCGCAATCCAACATCAACGCTAGAGATTCTGTCCAATCTAAATAGTTAAGATAACTTTTCTGAATCTCCTCATTAGTTAAGCTGTCTAATTGCTTTCGCAAGTATTCAGCCGCATAATATTCTTGAATTAGTTGATGACGAAACTCAATTATCTGATCAGTTTTTATTTGAATAAGATGATACTTCAATAAATTTTCTAGCCATTGCTTAGCATAATCACAGGGATTATCAAGCTTCTTATTATCTAAAAGTTTTGCAAGAATATTCTCAGCTTCAAACTTAGGGATCTCTAACCGTAATCCATGAGGATCATTTTGGGGCATCATTGCAAATGCTATCTGCGGGAGTAAATCAGGCAACCAACGTTTGTATTTATCATCAACTGGAATATCCCCTTGGATTTTATGATCATACGAGTCTGCAAATGCTCTAAATGGAGAGCCTAAACTTGCTGGAAGTCCATCCTCTCGCTGACGAGCAATATCACATAGCATTGACAACAGCAAAGGCGTTTCGCCAAGTCTCCTCAACCGATCGCCTAATCGATTTAACATTTGCTCACTTTGCTGAGGCAAACACTTTTCGATAAACTGACGCATCTCGCGATTGCTTAATGGCAGCATCTCCATTTGCTTAGCAATCCCCAAGTTACGACTCACCCCTAGCACCCTAGTCGTGAAAATCATCGGTGTTTTTCGATACTTCTTGCGAAAAGCTTCTACATCATGACTGGGATTCCGATCTTGAAAATAGGAAGGTAACTCGTTTATACCATCTATCAAAAGCAGTAAACGACCAGCAAACAAAAGATCTATTATCGTTTCTTCATTTAGCCGTCTTTGAATACCAGTTTCCAAAACGTCTTGGATTAAAGCAATTATAGAGGGGAAACTTTGCCAAGAGCGTAGTTTTACTAGCACAGGAATTAAAGCTTCTGAATTGCTTTGAGCTTCCTGAGCCTTGTTCAATAGCAACTGTTGTAAAGCTGTTGATTTTCCCGAACCTGCTTTCCCCATCAACAACACATGATCCTGTGCATACTTGTATATTTCAAGTACAGGTATTGGTGGCTCAGCGTTTTGATCTTTGTCCGCCTCTTGCTTAGATCCCTTTTTGTTTTCTGGTTGTGGCTGTACAACCTGCATCTTTAGCTCAAAAAAATCAGGTTGAGATTGCTCACAGTCGTCATCCATCAGCGTATACAAACGCAATGATTCATGACAGGTTGCTACCACTGACTCTAAATAACCATCAAAACAAATCTCCGTACCCATGCCGTAAATTAACCCCGTAGGACATAGCGGCGACAATATCTTCGCGTGAGGAATTGCAACAATATTAGCTTAAATTTTCAAGTTAAAATATTCCGACTGAAATAGCGATCGCCTCCCAAACACAACCACAAACCACCAAAAGCAAAATACTCATGAGTGAATCAATTAAAGCAACCCGCGCCACCGTTGCGATCGGCGCATTAACTGTCGATGCTTTTATGTTACCCGATGGTAGTTATCGAATGTCTCAGACTCAAGCAGCAGATCTAGTAGGATTAAGCGAACGAAACGCCCGCGAATTTTTGGACTCTAAGACCTTTGAACGCTTAGCAGGAGAGGGCTATACGCCCGCGATATTTGATATTGATAGCGAACAATCACGCGGTCAAAGTCGCTTTAGAGGCTTACCGTTAGAGGTCGTGGTTATCTACTGGGTTTATCAGTGCTATCGAGGTAACAAACAAGCCTTTTCGCTATTAATTGCCCTTGCTACTGAATCTCTAGAGCGTAGATTTGACAATGCTTTTGGTGTGGTTCGGACAGAACAAGAGCGCAACGATACAACTACGATAAAAATCAAAGCTCTTGAACAAGCACTTTCTAGTTTGGGTGAAGGTTTTGCGATTGATGATGAGATCCGCCGTGAATTAAATGAACTGAAAACATGGCTGAGAGATCATGCCATTGATCCCTATGAGTTGCCGAATAGCGATCGCAAATAACTATCAAAACAAATCTCAGCACCCATGCCGTAAATCAACCCCATAGGACATAGCGGCGAAATATTTGCTATATCATAACTTTTTTAGATTAAAAATCAAACAAGCTTCCTAAACAGCACAGGTTTAAGATCCCCGACTTTTTCTAAGCAAGCAAAGTCAACTTGCAAATTTACAAAAAAAGTCGGGGATCTGTGACTTTACAGTTTTCTTTTGCTTACTTGCTTAAGCCAAAAGGCGATCGCGCGTTACTTTACTTTTTAGGGGTAAAATCTAAAGGATTTTCTTGTACATTTACCTAAAAAATTTTGCTTATGTACGACTGCATTGTTGTGGGAGCAGGTCCATCTGGTGGTTCAGCATCCTATCATTTGGCAAAACGAGGACGATCAGTTTTGCTACTCGAAAAAGAGAGCCTGCCTCGCTACAAACCCTGTGGTGGTGGCGTTTCGCCGATGGTACAAGAGTGGTTTGACTTTGACTTTTCGCCAGCAGTATCTCTGACAGTCCAACAAATTCGCTACACATGGCAAATGGGCGATCCTGAACTTGTCGCCCTTGAAACCAAAGAACCCGTCTGGATGGTGCGTCGCGATGTTTTTGATCATTACCTTGTGCAGCAAGCCCAAAAACTAGGCGTAGAACTTCGCGATAATACTGGCGTTACAGGTATTGAATGGAAAAGCGATCGCTGGTTAGTCAAAACCGAAAATGATGTATTTGAAGCCAAATATGTGATCGCCGCTGATGGGGCAAAAGGCTCCATGGCAAAATGGCTAGGATTTAAAGAGCGCAAGCGTCGCATGGGAGCAGCTCTCGAAGTCGAAGCCCCGCACCCAGCACCCGATGTCAGTGCTGCTCACTTTGATTTTGGCTCTGTTCAAAATGGATATATTTGGAACTTCCCAAAGGCTGACGGTTATTCCATCGGAGCAGGGACTTTTATCGGTGGCGAAAAGCAAAATCTCAAGGAGATTGCCGCGAAATATGCTCAGGAATTTGGAATTAACGTCACTTCCATGAAGCAATTTGGGCATCCCATTTGCCTATGGGATGGTCACCAACCACTGCATACGCAAAATGCCCTACTCACAGGCGAATCGGCTTGTATTGTTGATCCCTTCACGGCGGAGGGCATCCGTCCTTCGCTCTTAACTGGTATGTTTGCTGGTCAAGCGATCGATGAAGCGATCGGTGGTAATGCTGATGCGCTCAAGCAATATACTCTCAAAGTCCAAGAAGAATGGGGAGAAGACATGGTATGGGCGCAACGCATTGCCAATATTTTCTATCGCATTCCTAGTTTTGGCTACAAGATGGGAGTGAAGCGTCCTAGTGCTAGTCAACGCATGGGGAAAATTCTCTGTGGTGAGATGCGTTATCGTGATGTGGCAGGAGCCGCCATTAAGCGCCTAACTAAGGGCTTAATGGGCATGAAGTAAAAGAAGAGGTGGCTCTGCCACCTCTTCTTTTATAGGACTTACGCAAAAATGCCCTGAGATCCTGATTCCATCATAGGGGCAATTCATGAATTGCCCCTACATCTAGTTCTTTTGCGTAAGTCTTATTTAATAGAAAATTTCCCAATAAAAATATGACTAAAAAAAATTATCGATTGCTATTTCTATCTACTCCTGTGGGAGCATTGGGATCAGGAATCGGTGGGGGCGTGGAATTGACCTTGCAAAATGCGGCGAAAGCTTTAATGGCTAAAGGGCATGAAGTGGAAATCGTCGCGCCTGAAGGTTCCGTTACCAATGTCACTAAACTGACTCAAATAGCAGGAACCATCCAAACTTCAGCCCAAACTCAAGTGGGCGCTGATATGGTTGTCCTTCCTCAAAACTCGGTTCTCGAAAATATGTGGAGCTATGCGAGGGAATCACAGGATCAGTTTGATTTGTTATTTAACTTTGCCTATGATTGGCTACCTCTGTACCTCACACCATTTTTTCGCCGCCCGATCGCTCATTGGATCAGCATGTCGTCACTTTCGCCTGTAATGGATGCGATGGTATCGAAAACTTCCGCGCTTTGCCCTGATGCGATCGCCGTTAATACTCGCGCCTGTGCGGATACTTTTAGTCATGGCGATCGCCTGATGATTATGGGTAAGGGGATTGATGTAACGCAATATAATTTTGTCACTAAGCCAGATAAACCAAGCCTTGCATGGGTCGGACGTATTTCTCCCGAAAAGGGTTTAGAGGATGCTGTCGAAGCCGCAGAGGAAAGTGGATTCCCTTTGCATATTTTCGGATTAATTCAAGATCAGAGCTATTGGCTGGATATTCAGGCTTCTTTTCCTAAAGCTGAACTTCATTATGAAGGATTTTTATCTACTGATGGTTTGCAACAAAAACTAGGACAATGTAGTGCTTTATTAATGACTCCCCGTTGGGTTGAAGCCTTTGGGAATGCTGCGATTGAGGCGTTTGCCTGTGGTGTGCCTGTAATATCCTATCGTTCTGGAGGACTTACTGAGATCGTTCGGCATGGCAAAACAGGATTTCTTGTGGAAATGGGAAGTGTGTCTGGTTTGATTGAAGCAATTTCTAAATTAGACCAAATCGATCGCGTTACCTGTCGCCAACAACTTGAAGCGGAATATTCTTTAGAAGTATGGGGCGATCGCCTAGAAAAATGGTTTGACAAACTGATTTCAAGCTATGGCAAGACGCAAATCATCTAAAAAAACAAAGAGGATGGCGACGCGAAGCGTCGCCATCCTCTTTGGGATGATTGTTATAATTACTGATGTTACGTGGAACTCAGATAATGAACCTCTTGCTGCTAGCATAACAGGGCAACCACGGGGGGATTGCCCCTACCTGTAAATTTTAGATCTTGTAGGGGCTGCGCCCCCGTGCCAGCCCTAGACTTACGCCATCGCAAGAATTCCTTCCACGTAACATCAGTAATTATTTAGAAAAGTTTAATCAAAGACATATGCAAACTATCAAGCTCGGCTCCAATGGTCCAACTGTAACCGCGCTAGGTGTGGGAACATGGGCATGGGGTGATACCCTGTTTTGGGCTTACGGCAAGGATTTTGGAGCAAAAGATGTAGCGGAAGCATTTCAAGCTTCTGTTGATGCAGGCATCACGTTTTTTGATACTGCTGAAGTCTATGGATTTGGTGAGTCAGAACGCTTAATTGGTCAGTTTTGTAAGCAAACTTCGCAACCAATACAGATCGCCACCAAATATTTTCCATTACCTTGGCGTTGGCAAAGATCAGCGATCGCTGAGGCTCTAACCGCTAGTCTTGAGCGTTTACAAACAGAGCAAATTAGTCTCTATCAAATTCACTGGCCTTTAGAATTTCTACTCAAGACCAAGGACTTTATGGAAGTTCTTGCGGAGGAAGTGAAAAAAGGACGCATTCAATCGGTGGGAGTCAGCAATTATTCTGCGGCTCAAATGGCGCTAGCTCATCAATATCTTGCCGAAAAGGGCATTCCGCTAGCGGTGAATCAAGTTCCTTACTCTTTATTAACTAGACAAATTGAGCAGAATGGAACTCTCGAAAAGGCGAGACAATTGGGAGTGACGATTCTTGCCTATAGTCCCCTTGCTCAAGGTTTATTGACTGGGAAATATACACCAGAATCAGTGAAATCTCTTCAAGGTGCTCGACGCATTGATCCTCGCTTTAGTCCTAATGGCTTGCAAAAGCTAGAGCCTTTATTCTCAACGCTAAAGGATCTATCTGAAAAATATGATAAAACACTGGCTCAGGTTTCTTTAAATTGGCTTGTTGCTCAAGGAAATATCATCCCAATCCCTGGGGCGAAAAATGCCAATCAAGCCAAACAAAATGCTGGTGCTTTAGGTTGGTCATTAACACCTGAAGAAGTAGAACTACTCCGCCTCAAAGCGCCAAAAATATAATCCTTAATTATTTAAAGGACTTACGCAGTAGCCCTGCACTCAAGTGCGGGCTAAAAGTTCAAACCCGTTGAAACGGGTTGCTGGAAATATTCTGTAGTCCACTTCAGTGGACTTGAGCTTTTAGCCAAGAACTTGAGTTCTTGGTTCTCAAGAAGTGCCGCGCTTTGCGTGGTACTTCTTGAGGATTCATTATCGCTTGCGAATGGGAATTTGGACTTCGCGACGCTTTAACGGAGATGGCGTATAGGGAGAGTCGTAGAGAAATTCTCGTGGTTCACCAATAATTTCATACTCTGGATGATTAACTAGCCACTGTTTTAACCTTGCAATATGTTCGGGATAACTACCATAGCCATAGGCTCCCTGTATTCCTAAGCTGACAACGAGCATCGGTGGATGGTCTTCTACTTGAATATCAGGAGATATTTGCTGTGGCTTGATCTCGTTATTGTTATACAAAAAGGAAACCTTAGCTTTGCCTTGTTGCATGGGCTGATCGATAGTAGCGATCGGGTATCGAGCCTCGACAGGAGCAGTCATGGAAATATTGTTACTGCTGATGTGGCGAAATAACGGATTAAAGGAATAACTGGTAGCATCGTTAAGGTTGCCTTCATAGGTGTATGTACCTGAGCGATAGGCAGGATATTGCTTAACTTCAATGGTGTCGTGGGGAGTAGGCGAGGGAAATCCGACTGGTAGAGGAGCAGACATAGCTTTTTTTACGGCAAAGAATGCAATAGGAAGGGCGATCGCACCAACAATGATGAGCAATGTAGAAAGTTTCATATTTCTATTGTAAGAGGTATTTCTAACTATGTATAAGCATATGGGCTTGGAGACCAAGCCCCTACCTTTATAAAAATGTAGGGATTTGGTCTCCAAATCCTCTTTAACTTACGCAAAAAACAAAAGATAAGTGTCAGTGCGAAGCACTGACACTTATCTTTTGTTTTTTGCGATAAAGCAAAGTGCTATAAATACTGATAAGTCTTGAATATGTAGATAACAATGATTGAGAGTTCAGCGAAAGTGAGCCAAGACAATAATAAGTGGCAGTTCTGGATTGATCGCGGTGGCACATTTACTGATATTGTCGCGCAAAATCCTGATGGTGAAATCCTGATTCATAAACTGCTATCCGAGAATCCCGATCGCTATAGCGATGCACCGATACAGGGGATTCGCGATATTCTCGGTATCCCTCAAACTGAGCCTATTCCCATAGAGCAAATTGCCGCAATTAAAATGGGAACGACGGTGGCAACTAATGCCCTATTAGAACGCAAAGGCGATCGCACAGTTTTGTTAATTACTAAAGGGTTTAAGGATGCATTACGCATTGGTTATCAGCATCGCCCCAATATTTTCGCGAGACATATCGTTTTGCCTGAAATGCTCTATGAGCAAGTAATCGAAATAGAAGAACGCTATAGCGCCCATGGAGAAGTTCTCATTTCTTTAAATGAGGATTTGGCGATTAGAGAATTACAAAAAGCCTATGATTTAGGGATTAGGGCTTGTGCGATCGCTTTAATGCATAGCTATCGCTATCCTCAGCATGAGCAAAAATTAGCCGAATTAGCTCAGCAAATCGGGTTTACGCAGATTTCTATATCCCATAAAATTAGCTCCCTCATCAAATTTGTGAGTCGTGGTGATACTACGGTTGTCGATGCCTATCTATCACCAATTCTCAAGCGTTATGTGGATCGGGTGAGTTCCCAACTTAATCAGGCTCTTACCCCTAGCGCCTCTCTAGCAGGAGATGGGGATAAGACTGCAAAATCTCAGACCCTCACCCCTAGCCCCTCTCCCGCAGGAGAGGGGGATCAGTCTGCAAAATTAATGTTTATGCAGTCCAATGGCGGACTGACGGAAGCCACATCTTTTCAAGGCAAAAACAGTATTCTATCGGGTCCCGCAGGGGGCATCGTCGGTGCAGTACAGACCTGTTTGCAGGCGGGTTTTGCGAAAATTATTAGCTTCGATATGGGAGGAACTTCCACAGATGTAGCCCATTATGCAGGGAGTTATGAGCGATCGCTATCTACAGAAGTCGCTGGCATCAGGCTAAGTACGCCCATGATGTCCATTCATACGGTGGCGGCTGGTGGTGGCTCCTTACTATTTTTTGATGGAGCTAGATATCGCGTTGGTCCCGAATCCGCAGGAGCTTTTCCCGGCCCCGCCTGTTATCGCAATGGTGGTAATTTAGCAGTGACCGATTGCAATGTCATGCTCGGCAAATTACAGCCTGAGTTCTTTCCCAAAGTATTTGGCAAAAATGGGGATTTACCACTCGATCGCACAGTTGTAATTGAGAAGTTTACAGAATTAGCGCAAACCATCAGCCAAGCAACAGGACAAGCTGTTACTCCTGAAGTCGTTGCCCAAGGTTTTTTGGAAATTGCGGTAGAAAAAATGGCAATGGCGATTAAAAAAATATCAGTACAGCGTGGTTACGATGTTACTGAATATGTCCTCTGTTGCTTTGGTGGTGCAGGTGGGCAGCACGCCTGCGCGATCGCTGATGTCTTAGATATGACCCAAGTATTCATTCATCCCTACGCAGGTGTTTTATCCGCCTATGGCATTGGATTAGCAGATATTCGCACCATCCGCGATCGCACAGTGGAGTCAGAGCTAAATCTAGAATTGCTTACCGAACTAGAAACTATTGCCAAAAAACTAAGCGAAGATGGCAAGTCTGAGATTTTGCAAGGTAATGTGGATGGTGATTTAAATATCGAAACTAGTTTGCGATTGCGTTACGCTGGTACAGATTCATCGCTAACGGTGGCAATTACTGAGCCTCTCAGATTCTATTCACAAGTTACAGTAGACTACTTGCGAACCAATTTTGAGACATTGCATAAAGAGCGCTATGGTTTCATTTTTGCGGATAAAGTGTTGATGGTGGAAGCGATCGCTGTAGAAGTCATTATTTCAAGGAAAAAGGAAAAAGGAAAAAGGAAAAAAGCTAATAGCCAACAGCTAACAGCTAATAGCCAACAGCTAACAGCCAACAGCCAAAAAGTACAAGTCTACATGGCAGGCGCATGGCGAGAAACGCCCATCTTGCGGCGGGAAGATCTGCGGGTGGGCGATCGCATTCAAGGCGCAGCGTTGATTATTGATGTGACGGGAACTAATGCGATCGAGCCTAATTGGGAAGCAGAATTGAATGAGGATGATTGTTTGATCTTGAGAAGATCCCCCCCAGCCCCCCTTGTAGAGGGGGGAGAAGATGCTCTTCAAGTCCCCCTTTATAAGGGGGATTTAGGGGGATCTCTATCTAAAGCCGAAGATAGATCCCCCCCAGCCCCCCTTGTAAAGGGGGGAGAAGATTCTCTTCAAGTCCCCCTTTATAAGGGGGATTTAGGGGGATCTCTATCTAAAGCTGAAGATAGATCCCCCCCAGCCCCCCTTGTAAAGGGGGGAGAAGATTCTCTTCAAGTCCCCCTTTATAAGGGGGATTTAGGGGGATCTCTTCCTGATCCGATTAAATTGGAAATCTTTAATAATCTCTTTCAATCGATCGCTGAACAAATGGGATTTACGCTGCAAAATACTAGTGCTAGCGTCAATATTCGCGAGAGACTAGATTTCTCCTGTGCCATTTTTGACTGTGATGGTGAACTGGTTGCCAATGCACCGCATATTCCTGTACACCTTGGCTCGATGGGTGAAAGTGTAAAAGCTCTGATAGGCGATCGCCAAGGTAATATCCATTTTGGGGATGTCTTCGCCACGAATAATCCTTATAACGGTGGCACGCATTTACCTGATATCACTGTAATTACGCCTGTATTTATAGAAACTGAGCAGCCAATTTTCTATGTTGCCTCACGGGGACACCATGCCGATATTGGCGGCATCACCCCAGGTTCCATGCCTTCTCATAGTACGAGTATCGAAGAAGAAGGAATTCTCTTTAACAATTTTCAGCTTGTTAAAAGTGGCAATTTTTGTGAAGCAGAAACCCTTGCCTTGTTAACTTCTAGTCAATATCCAGCGCGTAACTCCGCCCAAAACATTGCAGACTTGCAAGCCCAAATTGCAGCGAATGAATGTGGCGCAAAAGAACTTCAGCGTATGGTTGCTAGTTATGGTGCATTAACTGTGCAGAACTATATGCGCCATGTGCGAGACAATGCCGAGTTAGCGATTCGGAAAGCGATCGCTAATTTGGTCAAGGAAACAGGAAAAGGGAAACAGGAAAAAGATGAACGTAAGTTTATTTATCCCATTGATAATGGGAGTCAGATTGTAGTATCGGTGAGTTTAGATGCGAATGAAAGAACAGCAAGGATTGATTTCACAGGAACTTCGGCGCAATTAGGAAATAACTTTAATGCACCTTTAGCGGTATGCAAAGCCGTAGTTCTCTATGTATTTCGCACTCTTGTTGATGATGAGATTCCCCTTAATGCGGGTTGCCTTGTCCCGTTAGAAATTATTGTCCCTGAAGGCTCGATGCTCAACCCTGTTTATCCTGCGGCAGTGGTGGCGGGAAATGTGGAGACATCTCAAGCGATCGCCAATGCTTTGTATGGCGCATTGGGCGTAATGGCAGCCTCACAGGGAACGATGAATAACTTCACCTTTGGTAGCGATCGCTATCAGTATTATGAAACGATTTGTGGTGGATCGGGTGCAGGGATGGATTTTGATGGTACGGATGCCATTCAAACCCACATGACTAATTCGCGACTCACCGATCCTGAGATTCTAGAATGGCGATTTCCTGTACTTTTGGAAGAGTTTTCGATTCGAGAGCATACTGGCGGCAATGGTAAATATAAAGGCGGCAATGGTGTCATTAGGCGGATTAAGTTCCTTGAACCGATGACGGCAGCAATTTTGTCTAGCAGTCGAGTTATTCCTCCATTCGGTTTAAATGGTGGTGAGTCAGGAACAACTGGGCGAAATTATGTGATTAGAATTGATGGAGAAATTACCGATTTACCTAGCACAGCCACAGTACAAATGGAAATGGGTGATACTTTTGTGATTGAAACTCCTAGTGGTGGTGGTTATGGCAAAATTCAAAATAGGGCTTAGCCAATATATGCAACGGTTCTTAAAGCAGAGAAATCGGTTATTCTTGGCAATTACTTTGGCAGTGGCGATCGCTTTCGGTTCTGCTATAACCAAACAATCCCCTGCGATGAGCGCCGAAAAGATCTCATTTTGGTATCCACCCTTTGGACAGTTTATTATTCCGATTTCTGATCTTGAAACCTTTGCGAAAACTGGGAAACTTACCAAACGTCTTGCTTTTTATCTGGATCATCTATCACCAAGTCAACAGGCTGAACTTAGACAAGCGCTTAACACCCGTTACGATATTAGCCATATTATGATTAGTCAGTTCACCTATTCGCCGATTGGGCTGGTGTTAATGAAGCGAATGGGTAGGATTTTGCAAGGTGATGGCTATCAAAATGGATTGTTAGCATTACGATCTTCGCTCATTCTCTCGGCTGCAAGCCCTGAAGGACTAACTCCCATTAATGTTTTGCGACGTTTTCCCTTACCAACGATTGAGTTAGATTTAAACTTAGGATTAGAAGCCTATAGAGAACTATCACTACTTTGGTGTCGAAAAGCAGTAGCGATCACTGCTCTACAAAAGCAATCAGAGAATGAAATAGCAACTACTAAAACCCCTATACCGACTGATAAAATTGTTGCCAAAGGCAAATTTTCTTGGCAAACACGCGAATTTACTTTTCAGAACCCTGAGCGGGAAATGGCAATCAATGCTACTTTATATGCTCCTCAAGGAACTGAGAAACCTGCGCCTGTAATTGTTATTTCCCATGGACTTGCTTCCAATCGCGATACATTTATCGTAATTGCTCAACGTAGGAAAATTGACAAAAAGGCAAAAGCTGATAAATTAAAGAAATGAAGGAACTACCCAACCTAAAAGACCTAACAGACGAGGCAAAA
>NZ_JACJQY010000039.1 GCF_014696925.1 Phormidium tenue FACHB-1050
ACGGGAAGTTCCGACAAGACCGTCAAATTGTGGAATCTGGAAGGAAAAGAAATCCAAACCTTGACAGGGCATAGCTATGATGTCTTGAGCGTAGCCTTTAGTCCCGATGGCAAGACCATTGCCACGGGAAGTTCCGATAAAACCGTCAAATTGTGGAATCTGGAAGGAAAAGAAATCCAAACCTTGACAGGGCATAGCTATGGTGTCTTGAGCGTAGCCTTTAGCCCCGATGGCAAGACCATTGCCACAGGTAGTTGGGACGGCATCGTCAAATTGTGGGATCTGGAAGGAAAAGAAATCCAAACCTTCAAAGGGCATAGCTATAATGTCAGGAGCGTAGCCTTTAGCCCCGATGGCAAGACCATTGCGATAGGAAGTAACGACAAAAACGTCAAATTGTGGAATTTAAATCTTGATGACCTGATGGCGAAGGGTTGCGCGTGGCTCCACGACTATCTCGTTAATAACCCCAATGCCAGTGATGAAGACAGACAGGCTTGTCAAGTAAAAAGGTAAAAGTAAAAAGGAAAAAATTTGTAGGGGTTTTGCATTTGCGCCACCATTCCCAAACACCCCACATAAACCTCCATTCGCAAATGCAAAACCCTCTTCGCTTTCACCAATCGCTTGTCCCTGCGTTGTCAGGTATTGGAGCCGAGCATTCCCAAATCAAAGGAACCTGAGAATTTAGAAATTATCGCGGGAATGCTATGCCCCTACGCATGTTTACTAATCCCAACACTAGAGATAAAGATATAATCGATATAACGATCGCATCAATTAACCTATGCCTATCACCCTCCAACCCGAACAAGAGCAATTTATTCAAAACCAGCTCGCCACAGGACGATACACCAACGCCACTGAAGTAATCGCCGAAGCATTGCAACTTCTAGAAAAACGCAACCATTACGATCGCTGGGTCGAAGAACTAGGCAACAAAATCGACATAGCCGCCGCAGAACTCGATCGCGGTGAAGGTATTGATGGCGAAACAGCTATTAATCAGCTTCTATCGCGTCATTGATAAAAAACCTTAGTTCCTTGTTATGGAGGTCTGTACGATGCTCGACACACCAACCCAATATATGCACATCCAACTTCAAGGCAACGTACCTATCATCGCAGGTACGACCATGAAAGTCGTCGAGCTAGTCACCTCGCACCTCACCTATGGCTGGAGTCCCGAAGAACTACATTTTCAATATCCCCATATCGCTCTCAGCAAAATTTATTCCGCTCTCGCCTACTATTGGGATCACAAACAAGAAATTGATACCGACATCCAGCGCCGCCTCGACTATGCCGAACAAATGCGCCTAAACGCTCCCATCTCACCATTGCAAGCCAAACTTCAAGCAACACATTAATCTATGGCTATAATTTGACATGGTTAATGATTAATCTATTTGCAGGTATTGGAGAAAATTACAATGATTACTTTAGACACAGCGATCGCCAAAATCAAACAACTTCCAACAGAAGATCAAAAAGAAATAATTCGCTTTGTTGAGTTCATAGAATTCAAAAGCAGAAAAGCAATTACAAACCAAGATGAAATAGAAATTGCAGAAACAAAACCCATTTCTTTTGCTGAAGCCGCCAAAGACTTAATTGGTTGCTTAGATGGATTACCTCCAGACCTATCGACCAACAAAGCCTATATGCAAGGTTTTGGACAGTAATCATGCCAAAAAGTATCATTTTGGATACGAGCGTTTTAGTTGCCCTGCTAAGTGTTCGCGACAACCATCACGCTTGGGCAAAAGCTACTGTCGAAGCGATCGCCACCCCATTTTTAACCTGCGAAGCCGTCTTGACCGAAACTTGCTTTTTGTTGAGAAGTCATGATATGGGACGGAGAGAAGTTTTGAGATCGTTACAGCAAGGATATATACAAGTTCCTTTTCATTTGAGTGATGAAGCTGAAGCGATCAATCTACTCATGAATCGCTATCAAAATGTACCAATGTCCTTAGCAGATGCTTGTTTAGTGAGGATGTCAGAAATCTATGTGGATAGCGCTGTTCTGACCTTAGACAGCGATTTCAAAATCTATCGCAAGCACCGCAACGAACTGATTCCCGTAATTATGCCCGACTTGTAAGATCACATTCAGTCACATATCATAAATCCCTTCACCTGAGAGAAAAAACATGCCCCAACTCATCCCCACCGAACTCGAAGACGGAACCATTATTTATTTTCAAGTCGAAGAAACTGCGGTAACTTCCACTACGCCAAAGCGATCATTTGGTCTTCCTGAAAATGATCAAAATGCCGTCAAAGAAAAAGCAATGCAAAGTTTTCATGCCATGCAAAGCCTCGTGCGTGGCTACACCGTCAACACCCTCAACGCCTTTCGCAATTTAGGAAGTGCCGAAGTCAGCGAAGTCACCCTAGAATTTGGCGTGAGCCTTGATGCTAAAGCAGGCGTACCCTTCATCGCATCAGGCGGCGCAAGCTCCAATCTAAAAATTACCGTAAAATGCGTGTTTCCCAAGAAGCCAGAATAACTACAACCACCACAAATCTCCCAGCGATCGCATACACTAGTAACAAATCTTTACGCCAGCTAAAGCATAAATCGCGATCGAATGCCAGACCATACCCATATCCACGTTAGAGGTGCTAGACAGCACAATCTCAAGAATGTTGACCTGACGATTCCCCGCGATCGCCTGATCGTGTTTACAGGTGTGTCTGGCTCTGGTAAGTCATCTCTCGCTTTTGACACGATTTTTGCCGAAGGACAACGCCGCTATGTGGAGTCGCTGAGTGCCTATGCGCGGCAATTTTTGGGACAAGTCGATAAGCCTGATGTGGACTACATAGAGGGTTTGAGTCCTGCGATTTCCATTGACCAAAAATCAACTTCCCATAACCCTCGCTCAACCGTCGGTACGGTCACCGAGATTTATGATTATTTGCGGCTATTATTTGGTCGTGCAGGTTCGCCACATTGCCCCATCTGCGATCGCAATATAGCGCCTCAGACCATTGATCGGATGGTGGACTCGATTATGGAGCTTAGCGATCGCACTAAGTTTCAGTTGCTAGCACCCGTAATTCGTGGCAAAAAGGGAACTCATAAGAAATTACTATCTACCCTAGCCAGTGAAGGCTTTGCACGGGTGCGGGTAGATGGAGAAGTGCGAGAGCTTAGTGACAATATCGAATTAGATAAAAACAAACTGCATGATATTGAAATTGTGGTTGATCGTCTAGTTCGTAAAAATGATATTCAAGAACGTTTGACTGATTCCCTCGCAACTTGTTTAAAACGTGCCGAAGGGATTGCAATGGTCGAGATTTTGCCCTCATCCCCAGACCCTAAATCTGAGAAAGTTAGCAACCTGCTAACTTTCTCAGAAAACTTTGCCTGTCCTGAGCATGGCGCGGTAATGGAAGAACTATCGCCGCGCATGTTCTCCTTTAATTCTCCCTATGGCGCTTGTCCAGCCTGTCATGGATTGGGAAGTATTAAAACTTTTAGTCCTGAGTTGCTAGTTCCCGATCCATCTTTGCCAGTCTATGCTGCGATCGCGCCTTGGGCAGATAAAACCCATACTTATTACATTTCACTGTTATCCAGTGTTGGCGAATATGTAGGCTTTGAGATTACTGCACCTTGGGAAAAACTTACCCAGTCACAGATTGATATTATTTTGCATGGCACTACAGAGAAGATTTTAATTAAGCCAGACTCGCTCTATCGCGATCGCAGTGAGGGATATTACAAGCGCTATGAAGGTGCGATCGCTATTCTCGAACAGCAATATAAGGAAGCTGGAGAATCGCAAAGACAGAAGTTAGAGAACTATCTCATCGAAGAGTCTTGCTCGACTTGCGAAGGAACAAGGCTGAAACCAGAATCTCTCGCAGTGCGGATTGGTGGGTATAACATTAACGATTTTGTGTCAGTGCCGATTGGGACTTGTCGCGATCGCCTCAAAAATCTCGATCTTGATGATCGGACAAGACAAATAGGCGATCGGGTCTTGCAAGAAATCGAAGCCAGATTGCAATTTCTGCTGGATGTGGGCTTAGATTACCTCACTCTTGATCGTTCTACCATGTCCCTCTCTGGCGGCGAAGCCCAACGTATCCGCCTTGCTACCCAAATTGGTTCTGGTTTGACAGGCGTTCTCTATGTTCTTGACGAGCCGAGCATAGGACTACATCAACGGGATAACTCGCGGCTGCTTGCGACATTAACCAAACTTCGCGATCTTGGGAATACCTTAATCGTGGTCGAACATGACGAAGAAACTATTCGTGCTGCTGACTATCTCGTAGACATTGGTCCAGGGGCAGGAGTACATGGCGGTAAGATCGTCGCGCAGGGTACGGTCAAGGATATTGAGCAGCATCCTGAATCCCTCACAGGTGCTTATCTATCTAAACAAAAGCTGATTCACACACCCGCAGAGCGTCGCGAAGGTAATGGCAAATATTTAGAGATTTGTAATGCCTATCTCAATAATCTGAAGCACGTCAATGTCACACTTCCACTTGGTAAGCTAGTTTGTGTCACAGGTGTATCAGGTTCAGGCAAATCCACGCTTATTAATGACCTGCTCCATAATTCTCTAGATCATCATTTTTCGCGCAAAGTACCAGCACCTAAAGGCATCGATGAAATTAAAGGACTCCAAGCTCTAGACAAATTCATCGTCATCGATCAATCTCCCATCGGACGCACACCTCGTTCCAATCCTGCTACTTATACAGGCTTATTTGATGTCATTCGTGAAACCTTTGCACTGACGACGGCGGCGAAAACGAGAGGCTATAAAGCAGGACAGTTCTCTTTTAATGTTAAGGGTGGACGTTGTGAAGCTTGCTCTGGACAAGGTGTAAATGTTATCTCAATGAATTTTCTTCCCGATGTCTATGTGCAGTGTGATGTTTGCAAAGGCGCAAGATATAACCGTGAAACTCTGCAAGTTAAGTACAAAGAGAAGACGATCGCCGATGTGTTGGATATGACCATCGAAGAAGCAATGCACTTTTTTGAGAATATTCCTTCTGCTCATGCCAAATTAGGAATGCTAGTAGATGTCGGTTTAGGCTATGTGCGTCTCGGTCAGTCTGCGCCCACGCTCTCAGGTGGTGAAGCCCAACGGGTCAAGCTAGCCACAGAACTAGCGCGTCGAGCTACAGGTAAAACTCTCTATCTCATCGATGAACCGACTACAGGTTTAAGTTTTTACGATGTACATAAACTCCTAGACGTGATGCAACGCCTTGTGGATAAAGGTAATAGCATTATTGCGATCGAGCATAATCTCGATGTGATTCGTTGTGCCGACTGGGTGATTGATCTGGGGCCAGAGGGAGGCGATCGCGGTGGTGAGATTGTCGCTGAGGGTACGCCCGAACAGGTCGCCAAGGTCAAAAAATCCTATACTGGCAAGTATCTCAAACAAGTATTAGCGGATTACCCCCGTGCTAAGTAGTAACCTGTAAAAAATAGGAGGTTAAATTTATGATTGCTACCCAACAAGAACTCCTCAAGACCTTTGCGAGCCTTCCGCCCGAAGCACAACGCCAAGCCCTAAACTTCATCGCCTTCTTGCAACAAACATATGCCCCTGCGATCTCTAAACCACAAAAAACAGAAATTGATTGGACAAACGATCCATTTATAGGCATGTGGCAAGAGCGTCAAGACATGGATGACAGCACAACATGGGTACGCAATATTCGGAATAGCGAGTGGTAGGCTATGACAAATCTAACCATTATTGATACAGATATCTTGATTGATACTTCTCGTAGTAAAAGTGAAGCAATTGATTATCTGCAAAATCTACAAGCAAGCAGCACTCTTGCAATTAGTGCAGTTACACAAATGGAACTCATTGTCGGTTGCACCAATAAAGCAGATTTGAGAAAGATCGAAAATTTCCTCCAACAATTTTCGATCATCAAAATTGATCAAGATATTTCAGACAGATCAGTGGAGTTACTAAAATTTTACCGTTTGAGTCACGGATTGCTCATTGCTGACAGCCTGATCGCAGCCACTGCGATTGTTTGGGATTATCCACTCGCCACCAAAAATCAACGCGATTATAAATTTATCCAAGAATTAAACCTGTTGCCATATCCATAGGCACAAAAATCGTAAGACAAACAATCGCATATCTTAAGAACAATCCAAAAGCAACTAATTTACATCCCATGACTTATGTTCATCCGTTTATCCGACTGACTCGCTATGCCCGTACTTATCGCCAACAAATTTGGACAGCGACAACTTGCTCAATTTTAAATAAATTCTTCGATTTGGCTCCCCCAGTCCTGATAGGTGCAGCGATCGATCTGGTACTCCAAAAAGAGAACTTTTGGGCAAATCCCTTTGGTGTCCAAGGATTAGCAGCGCAGTTACTAGTACTTTCGGCAATTAGTGGCGTGATCTGGGGCTTGGAGTCGATTTTTGAGTATGCCTATGCGCTTCAGTGGCGTAACCTTGCTCAGACGATCCAGCATGACTTGCGCCTTGATGCCTATCAGCATTTACAAGAGTTAGAGCTAGCCTTTTTTGAGGAGCGGAGTTCGGGTGGATTGATGTCGATATTGAGTGATGATGTTAATCAATTAGAACGATTTCTTGACGGTGGTGCAAATGAAGTAATTCAAGTTTCGGCGACGATTCTGTTGATTGGTGGTGCATTTTTTGTGATTACGCCTAATGTGGCTTGGTTAGCCCTGTCGCCGATGCCGTTTATTTTATGGGGTTCGATTTGGTTTCAGAAATTCCTTGCGCCGCGCTATGCGGAAGTTCGCGAAAAAGTGGGACTGCTAAATGGGCAACTATCGAATAATATTGGCGGAATCACGACGATTAAGGCATTTGTGACAGAAGCCTATGAACGTAAACGCATTGAGAAGGAAAGTAATCAATATCGTCAAAGTAATCGCAAGGCGATCGCCTATAGTGCCGCGTTTGTTCCTTTGATCAGAATCCTGATCTTTATGGGATTTATTGCGATTCTTTATTATGGTGGCTTGGAGGTTCAGGCAAACAGGCTTTCGGTAGGCAATTACTCCGTGATGATTTATCTAATTCAGCGACTTTTATGGCCGCTCACGCGCTTAGGTGAAACCCTCGATCAATATCAAAGAGCGATGGCTTCGACTAACCGCATTCTCGATTTGCTCGATACCCCGATCGCAATTCATTCAGGCTCACAGGTACTAGACTCTGTAGTAAATGGTGATATTCAATTAAAAAATGTCACCTTTGGCTATGCTGCAAACTTCCCAATCGTAGAAAATCTATCCTTAGAAATCGCCGCCCATAAAACTACTGCCATAGTTGGGGCAACGGGTTCGGGCAAAAGTACTTTGGTGAAGTTGCTCCTACGCTTATACGAAATTCAATCGGGAAATATCTTGCTTGATCGCATTGATATTCGTGACTTAGAATTGCGATCGCTACGTTCTTGCATGGGCTGGGTAAGCCAAGATGTATTTCTATTTCATGGTTCAGTTCTAGAAAATATTGCCTATGGTTCCTTTGATGCAACCGTGGATCAGATTGTCGAAGCTGCCAAGATTGCCGAAGCCCATGACTTTATCCAAGCTCTGCCCAAGGGTTACGATACGATTGTCGGTGAGCGTGGTCAAAAGCTATCAGGTGGTCAGCGCCAACGAATTGCGATCGCCCGTGCAGTGTTACGCAATCCACCGATTTTAATCCTCGATGAAGCAACTTCGGCAGTGGATAATGAAACGGAATCGGCGATCCAAAAATCTTTGGATCGGATTACCAAAAATCGCACAACGATCGCGATCGCCCATCGTCTATCCACTATTCGCAATGCCGATCGCATCTATGTCATGGATCAAGGAAAAGTAGTAGAAACAGGAACTCATGATCAGCTAGTTGCGAACAATGGTATCTATGCAGGTTTATGGAATCTGCAAACAGGACAAACCCATATTTAAAGAAAAAAGACTGCCCAAAGGGCAGTCTTTTTTATAACACTGGTGAGCTACCTCCTCTAGATTGGAAAGTTTGATATACATAGTTATATTGGTCTTCTATATTCTCTAAAAGACTAGCAATTTTGCTGATATCTTCTTCAGTATGTGTCTTCGACTTGATTAACTTCTTGCAAATAGATTGTAGGGCTTGGCAAGAACTAAAAAGCTGGGCAGCTCCAAAGGTAGCACTTCCTCCTTTGAGGGCGTGATTATGGGCTTCAATCTTCACAAAGTCCTTAGTTTGAAAAGCCTCCTTCATTGTGGCGATCGCCTTTGCCGAATGTTCTAAATAGACATTGATTAATTCTTCTAAGTTCTGTGTACCTACAGAATCTTCTAGATTTGATAGGATCGATAAGTCAACAGGCGGCTGACTATGAATAGCAAGATGTTGATGTTGGGGAATCCTTTGTAACGCTGCTATTAAGCTGCTAGTTTTTAGAGGCTTAGTGAGATAGTCATTCATTCCTGCACTCATGGCTGACTCACGGGATTCTGAGAAAGCATTTGCTGATAGCCCAATGATCCAAGGTTGTTGACTTGGCAACTGGCGGATACTTTTGCTTGCAGTCAAGCCATTCATAATTGGCATTTGGATATCCATAAAGATCAGATCGTAGGCTTGATCTAAGAAAGCATTGATGGCTTTCTGCCCATTTTCCGTAAAACCTGCTTTATAGCCTAAGTTTTCTAGCATCAATAGCAGAATCTTTTGATTGACAGGATTATCTTCGACAACCAAGATTTTAAATGGATAACATTGAGCAAAATTCTCATCTCTCAAAATCTCATCGCTTGCAAATGGAGCTTGAGTTCTTGTATTAGTTGCATCTTGGGGGATAGTTGGGACTTTTTCACTAAAAATATTGCAAAAAGCTTGATAAAGTTTTGAGGCAGATATCGGCTTAGTGATGTAATCTCCAAAGCAAGCTAAATTGGCATTGTCATTCTCATTAAGAATGATGTTTACAGGGGTTAATAGAATTAAATTTAACTCAGGAAAAATTTCTTGAATGTGTTTAGCTAGTTCTAAACCATCCATTTGAGAACCATCAGATTCTATAAGTTGTCGGTCAATTAAAATTACATCAAAGTTCGATGTTGTCAATGATTGCAGCGCATTAGCGGCTGAGTAGACAGCCTGTAAGTTCATCTCCCACGGTTGCGTGTATAAAGCGATCGCCTGCTGGAGTGTCGAATTAGTGTTAACGCTTAAAATCCTCTTACCCCTCAGGTCTGGCGCGATCGCTGTAGTATCTTCGTCTTCAATAATGGCGCGTACTTGGATGGAGAAGCTGAAAGTAGAACCTTTACCGACATTGCTGCTAACCCCTATTTCACCGCCCATCAATTCGCAAAGTTGTTTACAAATTGCTAGTCCCAAACCAGTGCCGCCATATTGTCGCGCAATCGAATTATCAGCTTGACTAAAGGCTTTAAAAAGTTTGGAGATCGCTTCAGGAGCAATGCCAATTCCTGTATCGCTCACATCAAAATGCAATTCGTAAGTGTTAGTCTGATGATCGATTAATCGCGAATTTACCGTAATAATAATTTCCCCAGATTCGGTAAATTTAATGGCGTTACTTACTAAATTGACGAGGATTTGACGTAAGCGCGTATAGTCTCCAATCAACTGTTGCGGGACATCTAGACTTACAAATGGGACTAGTTCTAGGAACTTCTCAGCCGTGCGTGATGACATCAGTTCTAGAACTTCCTCAATACATTGTTGAAGTTTAAAAGGACGCTCTTCGAGTTCAAAATGTCCTGACTCAATTCGTGAGAAGTCAAGGATATTATTAATTACCGATAGTAGTACTTCCCCACCTTGACGAATCGTAGTGACATATTGCTGCTGTTGCCGCGTTAGGGGCGTACTTTCTAAAATCTCGGTCATTCCAATCACAGCATTCATCGGAGTTCGCAGTTCATGACTCATGACAGCGAGAAATTCGCTTTTAGCTTTGTTTGACAACTCGGCTACTCGCGCCGCCGCTAGTTTGGCTTCAGTTTGTTTGCGCTCAGTTACATCTTCTACCCCAGCGACAAATTGAATTGGCTTGCCATTTTCATCTCGCACTAGTCCAAATCGACTAATCACATCGATCGCATGACCATTTTTATGGATATATTGTTTCTCCAGTTCACCACTAGTTGCTTCATTCGCAATTAAGCGATGGAGAGCCGTTAATGTTTTTTCAACAGAATTGGGATGAGTCAGTTCAATTGCTGTCATAGCCAGCAATTCTGCTTCGGTATATCCAAATGTTGTACAGAAGCCCTGATTTACCATCAAAAATTTACCTTCTAAATCAAAGGTGGCAATCCCTATTGGTACATTGGCGAGTGTTAACTTAAGTAAGGCTTCACTCTGAAGTAGTTTTGCTTCTACAAGTTTGCGATCGCTAATATCTTGAGCCGTTCCATAAAGATTAATAATGCTTCCATGATCGTCATATTCCGCATGACCAAATGCTTCAATGTAAATATAGGATTCATCAGATTTTTGGACACGTAAGTCTAAATGATATGAACCGCCATTTTTGACGGCATTATCAACTGCTTGAATGTGTTTTTGGCGATCTTCTTCTACATAATATTGCAAAATCTCCTCATAACTGGGGACACCTAAATTTGGATCACGTCCAAAAATATGAAATAATTCGTCTGACCAAATGGTTTTCTGCTCAATGACATTCCATTCCCAATTACCAATCTTGGCGATTTGTTGAGCTTTTGCTAGGATTGACTGACTTTTGCGTAAAGTTTTTTCAGTCGCTTTGAGTTCACTAATATCTCTACCTTCAGGAATTAGTAAAATCACTTGTCCCGATTCATCTTTGAGAGGACGGAGCGAGAAATCGATAGTTGTAATTGTCTGACCAGCGCCAAATATATCCATTTCATAACGGACAAATTCACCTTGAGCAGCTTGCTGAACTGCTTGTTTTATCCGATTTTGCGTAGCCTCCGAAATTGTCAGCCAATAGGTTTCCCAGATTGGCTTACCAATTACCTCGGCGTGAGTAATTCCCCCAAAGTCTAAGGCTGTTTGGTTTACTTCCAAGAAAATACCATCAAGAGAAAGTAAGCCCACAAATTGAAAAGTGTTGTTAAAAATCCCTTGAAATCTTAGTTCGCTTTCTTTGCGATCGCTAATATCAAAAGCGGAACCCCGTAAAACTTTAGTTTTCCCATCTGTTGCCAAGCCAAGGTGAGCAGTATCACGCAACCATATAATTTTGCCATCACTAGCAATCATTCGATATTCACAGCAAAAAGGCTCTCCAGTCTCTATAGTGTGGCGAACTGCTTGATGTACGCGATCGCGATCGTCAGGATGCACATAATCAGCCCAAGTATTAAAAAAACCTGCATTCCATTTAGAAGAATCGATACCTAAAAGTGCTTGCAATTGTGGACTAATATAGGCAAACTCTGAAGTGTTCGTGATGGGGGAGACATAACATACATTAGGAATCTGCTCCACAAGATAACGATAATTCTCCATCCACCGATACAAGGTTGCGTAGGATTGCTCAGCTTCTTTTACCTGCTCTAGCAAACGGGTACTACGATTTTCTCGTTGTAAAATAATCTCGATCTGCATGGCTATTTGTTGGAGCATCAGCACATCATCTTGATCCCATGAGCTTTGAAAAGACTTCCCACCCAAAGCGGTGCATTGATGAACTGTCAGAAATCCCCATAATGGATGCTCTGGCTCTCGATCTGACAATATGATTGGCACAAGTAAATAAGCTTTACCTACAAATACTTCCGCCAAGTTAAGCTCACACCTAGTCATCCCCGCAGTATAAAGATCAAGGATTTGTCCCGTAATATCCTGTCCCCACTGATATTCTTCTCTCAGAATATTCTCAAGCTGAAATTGCGAGCAAGGCTGACATTGTGGTGCGATCGCCTCTGCAATAATCTTGCCACTGATCCCTATTCCACTATGGCGATCGGCAAATTTATCGAGCTTATAGATAGAAACATGAACAGCCTGAACTAAATTCAGTAACTTTGTGGTGATTGTTTGAAAAATTTTTTCTACGTTATCGCACTGATTATCATAATGGCGCATACTTTGCAAAATTTCTGAGCAAATCAGCATCCTTGATCTGAATTTATCCATTTCAATACTTGAATGGTTATCTAAACTACTAATTTTCGCATCCTTTGATGATGAGGATCTGTCAGGGTCTAAATCTAGAGGGGAATTCACTCATAACTCCAGTTAGTTCATAGTTTACAAAGATTATGGTGATAGTAAAATCTAGTACTAGCAGGTGACACAGCACTACGAAATGACATTCAATGTTTAGGTAGGGACAAGCCCCCGTGCTTGCCATCACTCAACAGTAGCCATAGATTGATCATCTGCGTTCCACTTAAAATCGAGAAGAACTAATGGAAATTTATGATAATCGTCTCAAAATAAGTATAGCAAAGCTTCTAAACTATGATTTTTACAATCGCTTGTAGTACTTAAAACATAATAAAAAATTGTGACAGCTAAGATTTATAGTAGTATTTCATGATTTTACCATAGCAATCTTCCTGTTACAAAAATGTGCAACTGTTACTTTTATAGTGCTTTATGCTCAAATCCAAACCAATAAAATTTTTGAAAGTGTTGCTTTGTAACACTTTCAAAAATTTTATTGTGGTTCGTTAGAGCGATAATTGCTGTATAGCTAACTTTTTAGCAATGTAAGTTTTGCTGAGAACATAAAACCCAAATCAATGAAGGTGGCGCAAAGCGCCGCCTTCATTGATTTGGGTCTTGATTTGTCCTAATTATCTCTGTCCTTGCGATAGGATTCGGTGAGAGCATTTCTTGATTTGTTACACTTGCTAAAGAAATCATTAACTAACTACTCAACATCATGATCAGTAACCTGATTCAGACAAAAGAGCTATCAAATCTGCAATATGCAACCGTCAGCGATCGCTTTGACGAAACATGGGAAGCCCCACTGGCGATTCTGTTGGGACTTGGACGCGCCGCAGGTGCGGATTTTGTAGAATTTTTCTTAGAGCGTAACAATTACATTAGCTGTCTTGCAGAAGATGACACGATTACAAGTATCTCGCCACGATTGTCTACAGGAGCAGGGATTCGTGCTTTTAAGGGCAAAGCCGATTGTTATGTCAGCACCAATGATTTGACTTTTCTAGGACTAAAATCAGCCCTCGAACGCGCTCTGTCCATCCTAGGACTACAACTTCCTTCTCAAAAATCGATTATTCCTTCTATTCATTTAGAGCTATTCCGTGACTATGCCACTAAAAAAGATAAAGAATCATGGATCGCGCAATGTAGCCCCATGCGAGAAATGGGTGATATCCTGCTTGGAGCCAATGCACTGTTAGCCAAAAAAGGTAAACATATCCAATCAAGGCGATCGGGCTATTTCCGTGATTGGCAAGAAGTTCTAGTTGCTGCTAGTGACGGTACATTCGCTAGAGATATTCGCCTTACTCAGTCGATAGGTTCTAACTTACTCTGTGCGGATGGTGCAAATCGTTCATCCATTGGTAAGCGGGTTGGCGGTACGAGCGACCCCAGCTACCTTCGTAATTGGAACTATGAACCCGTCGTCGATGAAATCGTCGAAGCCGCAGGTCAAATGCTCTATGCTGATTATGTGGAATCTGGTTCCTATCCGATTATTATGGCAAATCAGTTTGGTGGTGTGATTTTCCATGAAGCCTGTGGACATTTACTAGAAACGACGGGCATCGAAGCCAAAACAACGCCTTTTGCTGAGATGAAAGGTAAGAAAATTGCCCATGAAAACCTCACAGCTTGGGATGAAGGACGCTCTGAAGAAGCTTTTGGAACCATCGATATGGATGATGAAGGAATGCCCACACAGCGCACCCTCTTAATTGAGAATGGAATTTTGAAAAACTTTATTAGCGATCGCGCTGGTGAGTTACGCACTGGACATCCGCGCACAGGTAGCGGTCGTCGCCAAAGTTACGCCTATGCGGCGGCAAGTCGGATGCGAAACACCTATATTGATGCAGGTGATTTTTCCTTGGACGATCTGTTTGCCTCAGTGGATAAAGGCATTTACTGCAAAAAGATGGGTGGCGGTAGCGTTTTGCCTACTGGTCAGTTTAACTTTGCCGTTGATGAAGCTTACCTCATCGAAAATGGCAAAATTACCAAACCGCTCAAAGGAGCTACTTTGATTGGGGATGCTAAAGAAATCATGCAAGAAATTTCGATGAGTTCTCGCGATCTAGAACTTGCCGCAGGTTTCTGTGGCTCCGTCAGTGGCAGTGTTTATGTCACGGTTGGTCAACCTCATATTAAGGTTGATGCGATTACCGTCGGGGGGCGCTAATCTCGCAAAAAAGGTGACGCAGATCGTCGCTTTTTTGCCTTTAGGTAGCGTTTAGTCTAGTTTGTTTCCCCACCTTCGGCGGGGAAACAAACCTTTGTACCTCGTTTGTTTGAAAATTGCTATATAAAAGAGCCGTAATACCAGATCAAGAAAGTGTGACAACACTTTCTTGATCTGGTATAAAGTAAGACTTTTAACTGACGTTACGTGGAACCCTCATCCCCCAACCCCTTCTCCCGCAAGAGAAGGGGATCAAAACCCATATTTTCTTGTTCCCCTCTCCTGCGGGAGAGGGGTTAGGGGTGATGGCTTTACAATCTTCCACGTAACATGAGTTTTAATAAAAATCTAGGTTTTACTTCAGCACAAAGCACTGTAAGCTTTCTACTAAAATGATCAAAAGGTGATCAAGTCGTGCAAGCAAATGCGATCAATGTTGCTCAATCAACAATACTCTTAGTTGACAATGATCCAGATATTCGCCATGAACTAGCATCGGCTCTAAAAAAGCATGGCTATATCGTCAAAACTGCTGGAGATAGCAGTGGTGCTTTGTTGTACGTGCAATCCCATCCTCCAGACTTGATCCTGTTGAATATATTCTTGCCACAAATAAGTGGCTATGAAGTGGCTCGCATTCTCAAGGCTGACACAATCACCGAAAATATTCCAATCATTTTTACGAGCATCCATGATGATATCGCCGCAAAGCTTCAAGCTTTTGAAAGTGGTGGTTCAGATTTTATTGTCGTCAAACTGTCTCAGCTTGCTGAACTATTTGCGCGTGTGCATTTACATTTGTCATTGCGGCATCTGCAAATACACCTAGCGCAAAAGAATCAAGAACTCTCTCACGCGGTATTTGACAGAATTGGGATGCTCAAGGATCTTCAACGGACTAACCTCCTACTCCATGCTCAAAAAGAGGCGGTGATCGATGGAATTCTTGCCGTTGATGAACAAGGACGCATTGTTAGTTTTAACCGTCGGTTATGCGAAATGTGGAACATTCCCCATAACTTATTTATGGGTGATGGGCTGGAGCCTGAGTTTCATAATGGATCGCCACTGGGGACATTTTTTGTTAAATCCGATCTTCCCGAAGTATTAATAAGTTTGATAGAGACTACTTACGATGATCCTGATGTAGTCAGACATGGCGAAATTATTTATGGCGATCGCGTATTTGATTACTACACTAGCCCTGTCAGTTCTGAGCAAAATAAATTCTTTGGCTTGATTTGGTGCTTTCGAGATATCACCGCCAAAAAACAGGCAGATCTACTACAGATGCAATTAATGGAGGATCTGCGTAAAGCCAAAGATGAGGCTGAAGAAGCAGTTCGCACTAAAGCTGCTTTTCTGGCGATGATGAGCCACGAAATTCGGACACCGATCAATGGGGTGATCGGTATGACCCAACTCCTAGCAGGCACTGATCTCAACAATGAACAGAATAAATTTGTACGGACGATCCAAGTCAGTGGGGAAATGCTACTTTCAGTAATCAATGATATTTTGGATTTCTCGAAAATTGAATCTGGCAAATTGGAATTAGAAAGTGTAGCCCTAGATGTCAGAGCTTTGGTACGCGATATCTATGACGTGCAGTTATCGAAAGCCAAGGAAAAAAGTCTGAAGTTTGAAGTTAGTATGCATACCTATGTTCCTCCCTTTATCGTAGGAGACGTGACCAGACTGCGACAAATTCTATTGAATCTCGTTTCTAATGCCCTCAAATTTACAGATACAGGTTCAGTGCGAATTGGGGTGCGTTTAGCTTCTGAGCAAGTTCCTAACCCCGATCAGCCCTTTCAATTACTATTTTCGGTAACTGATACGGGGATTGGCATTACCGATGAACAGAGACAGCGACTATTTCAGCCTTTTTCGCAAGCAACTGCGACGACCGCCCGTAAATATGGCGGTACTGGGCTAGGACTCGTGATCTGTAAGAATTTAGTAGAGACTATGGGAGGTAAAATTCAAGTCGAAAGTAAGACTAATCAAGGTTCGATTTTTTCCTTTACCATCACCACCCAAATTGCTAAGGAACGACCAAGCTATACTCTGCAAGATGCGATGAATAAGAGTATTAGTAATGGTAGTCGGTTAGGCGATCGCGTGCCATTAAAAATTTTGATTGCGGAAGATAATTTAATTAATCAAGAACTGGCGATGGCGATGCTGATTAAGATGGGCTATCAGCCTGATGTCGTCGATAATGGCTTGGCAGTATTAGAAGCTTTACAGGTAAACCGTTATGATTTGTTATTGCTAGATGTGCAGATGCCAGAAATGGATGGATTAGAAACCGCAGCTCATCTGGTTAATCATTGGCATGATCTCCACACGGGTTATGAACGTCCTACGATTATTGCCATGACTGCTAGTGCGATGCAGGGCGATCGCGAAATGTGCTTACGCGCTGGGATGGATGATTACATCAGCAAGCCAATCATGATGGATTCACTGCAACGGACAATCGAGAAATGGGCTGTGGGTGAGCAAATTAATGAGGCGGATGCAATCAATACAGTTGCTAAGGATATGAGTTCTTCAGTGATCGATCCAGCCGCCATTAAAAATCTTCAACAAATTAATCCTAAGTTGATTGGGCGGATGATCAATTTATTCACGATCGAAGAAGCACCCGTCCTATTGAAAAACTTGAGACAGGCGATCGCCAATAACGATCTGCAAGAGGTGAGCTATAACGCACACACCTTGAAAGGAAGTAGCAATATTTTGGGAGCTAAGACTCTAGGAAAACTTTGTCTTGAAGTTGAGCTAAAGGGCAAACGTGAAGATCCCGTAGGCTTGCCCGACCTCTTCTCCCAAATTGAGCAGCAATATCAAATCGCTTGCGAAGAACTTGCAAAATTATGAACCCGTTTTTTAGGGATTACGCAAAAATGACTTGAAATCCGCACTGCAAAGTAAGGGAAATTCATGAATTGCCCTTACTTTGTGTTCTTTAGCATTTGAAGAAGTGTTAGCGCAAAGTGTTGCCATTTCTTCTTTTTAAGAATGAAGGTTAGAATGGCTTAGCCATTCTAACCTTCATATTTTTTATGCTTTCTATCCGCAATCTTTGCTATCACCCACCTGCTACCCCTGAAGCAATTCTTCAAAATATATCTTTTGAGTTGCAGGATCGGCAATTGGGCTTGATGGTGGGACCCAGTGGTTCTGGTAAAAGTACCTTACTGGAAATTTTGGCTGGATTTGTCGATTGGACTAGTGGCAGCATTTATTGGCACTCTCAAGAATTACTACCTGACCACTTGCAGCAAATATGTGGATTAGTATTTCAGTTTCCTGAACGTCATTTTTGTGGAAGTACGATTTTAGAAGAATTAAGATTGGGACATATCGATCTAGATGGCGATCGCATCCAAGGAGCATTAAATTCTGTGGGTTTAAGCCATCTCAGTCCCAGTGCATCACCACAGTCACTGAGTGGTGGTCAGCAGAGACGATTAGCGCTTGCGGTACAGTTAATTCGTCAACCCAGCCTGTTATTGCTTGATGAGCCTACCGCAGGCTTAGACTGGTCAATGCGAAAGCAAATCCTTGGCATCCTGCAAGAACTTAAAAAAAATTGGACAATTCTCGTCGTCACCCATGATCCTGAAGAGCTTGACTCGATGGCTGATCAAACTTGGACTATTTCCCATGGCAAGATATAAAAAGAGCAGGTTGCAGCGCTTCGTGTTGCAACCTACTCTAACAACAATTCTCGAAAGTTTGACAACACTTTTGTGAATAAAAAAACAAACCTAGTAAAGGTTTTTAAATTAAGAAATGGCGTAGCCATTTCTTAATTTGGTATAAACTACGCCAAGAAGCCTGTGGAATTCTCTAATGACTGATAGTAATGACAGTTTAATTGTCAAGCCCAAAAAATCTGGACTAGCGCCACTAATTCTCACATTAGTAGAACTGTTGCGTCAGTTAATGGAAGCCCAAGTAATTCGACGGATGGATGCTGAAAAGTTAACTGAATCTGAAATAGAGAAAGCCGCCGATAGTTTGCAAGCTTTAGAACAGCAGATTTTTAATCTTTGCGAAGTTCTCGATATCGATCCTGAAGACCTGAATCTTGATTTAGGTGAATTTGGCAAACTACTGCCTAGACGTGGTGCATATTATCCCGACAAATCATCAAGTGAATCATCAATTTTGGAATTGCTCGATCGCTTAATCAGTACAGGAATCGTTTTAGAAGGTGATGTACAAATAGGCTTAGCTGACATTAATTTAATAGACCTCAAGTTGAAATTATTACTAACTTCAGGCGATAAATCTGCATCTCATTAACATCATTGCATTGATTAATCGTAGGGGCAATTCATGAATTGCCCCTACGATTAATCAATTCTCCCGCTAGTTTAACTATTTCTTGAACTCGAATTAATGGAATATTATGCGATCGCGCTAACTTTGCACAGTCCTCATATTCTGGCTGAATCGTACAGAATCCATCGCGCCATGCAATCTTGACCCGCGCCTTGCCATATTCCGTTTCGACTTCATGAATTTCCCGATAGAGAATTTTACGCTCCTGTAATCGATACCTAATGCCGAGAGTACTGGTTTCCCGAAACAGAATTTGCTCACAAATGGTTTGGCGATCGCAGGGACAAGTAACCGTAATCAGTATTCCATTGCGCGATTTCTTCATGCCGATCGCTTGGGTATAAACATCAAGAGCGCCATTTTCCAATAACTGCTCCATGGTATAGGCGATCGCCTGTGCAGTCATGTCATCGACTTGCGTTTCTAAAACAGCGATGGTTTCGACAGTTTGAAACCCTTGAAGTAAAGGAACATCGGGCAACGCCCGATGTTCCTTTACTTCAAGGGTTTTTTTTTGCTCTTACCAATCCATAGCCGCAAAGTATTTGGAATTTCTAGATCTTGCGTACCAGCACCTAAACCCACTTTTTTGATTTTCATTAAGGGAACTTCACCAAAACTTTCACTGAGAGTTACGGCGATCGCTGCCCCTGTGGGTGTGACTAATTCCTTCCTAATACCATTATCAAACGTAGTCACCCCATGCATTTCCCACAATTTCAATGTAGCAGGTGCTGGCACTGGCATTTTGCCATGATCGCAATTTACATATCCTCCACCCGCAGGCAAAGCTGAGCAATAGATTTTTTCAACTTCTAACCATGCAAATCCTGCACAGGTACAGACAATATCAACGATCGCATCGATCGCCCCCACTTCGTGAAAATGTACTGCTTCGGGCGCAATGCCATGTACTGCTCCTTCCGCGATCGCTAGTTCTTTAAATGTTGCTAAACTCCAAACTTCAACCTGTTTAGGTAATTTAGCATCACGAATGATCTTCTCAATATCGGGTAAGTGACGATGAACTGGATGGGAATGCGCTTTATGGGAATGTGGCTTATGGGAATGCTCATGGCTATGGGAATCATGATTATGTTCTTCATGGCTATGGGAATGACCATGATCAGAATGAGAATGAGATTGTTCAGCCGCAATGGTGGGTGGCTCAGCACCGCTATAGTCTAGTAATTCGACATGCATTTTTGTGGCTGCAATCCCACCTCTATGAACAGATTCTGTCCACAGCTTCACTTCGCGATCGAGTCCTAATTGATGAACAATATTTTGCAAATACTCTAAAGGTACACCTGCACTCACCAACGCACCTAAGCACATGTCACCTGCAATTCCTGTCGGACAATCCAAATATGCAACGATTCCCATGCTAAGCCTTACGAAATTTATAAAAACAACCTGCAACTGAATCCTAACATTTCAAAACCCCAAACTTGTGAGGCGGCGCTTTGCACCGCCTCACAAGTTTGAGGTTTTATATCCTAGGCAAAACTACTCTGAAGAACAAGTGGCTTAAGCCACTTGCCTTTCTTACAAAAGATTTTGGCTTTCTATAGCAACACAAGAGATAGCTAGGACAGATCAAAACCAAAAAGATGAGTGGCGGTGCTTCGCGCCGCCACTCATCTTTTTGGTTTTATGTCCCAAGCAAAACTTACATTGCTATTTATAGCTGTTGCCATTCTTGTTAGGACATAAAACCCAAATAGTGTGAGGCGGTGAAAAGCGCCGCCTCACACTATTTGGGTTTTGATTTGTCCTGATACAGGTGGCTATAGCTATATAACAACAGCATTATTTCGGAGAAATCCCAATTACTCCCTGAAGATTTGCACCTGTCCAAATAGTACTTTCAATAACTACATCAGTTAAATTAGCATTAGCCAGATTTGCCTTTTCTAAGTTAGTTCCAATTAAGATCGCACCACTCAAATCCGCACCTCCTAAGTAAGCATTTTGTAGGTCGGCGATCGCAAAATTTGCTTTTTTAAGAATTGCCATACTCAGATCCACTTCCTGCATTTCCGCATGGCGAAATTTTGTTTCGATACAAGTTGTCTGTGACAAAATAGCTCTGTACATATAGGTTTGACTGAAATCAGCATCGCTGAGATTAGCTTTCGTAAAATTAGCCATGCTCAGAGAAGCATCATTTAAAAATGTGTTATGTAATTCGGCTCTAACCAGTTGCGCTCCACTTAAAATCGCACCACCTAAATTTGCATTGTTCAAAATCGCATTGTTTAAAATTGCCTCACTAAAATTTGCCATTAGACATCCCGCCATACTAATGTCAGCAAAATCAAGGGATGCTCCGTATAAATTGGCACGGGTTAATAATGCTCCCCTTAATTTGGAGCGATTTAGTTTAGCTTTACTTAAGTTCACATTGCTTAAGTTTGCGCCACTAAAGTCAGTGTTTTGGAGATTTGCACCACTAAGATTTGCACCGCTGAGATTTGCACTTTTGAAGCTCTCATCACTCAGATTCACACCACGTAAATCTGCGCCACTAAGATTCGCGATGCCAAGATTTATGCCTCTCAGTTCTAGCGATCGCAGATCTGTGTTAGAGAGATTCACATCCTGAAGATTAGCCTGACTAAAGTTAACTTGCTTGAGAGTTGCACCACTCAAATTAGCTCCTTTTAGATTGGCATTTACAAAGGCTGCCTCAGTTAAGTTTGAACCCGAAAGATTTGCTTGGGTCAAATCTGTTTTACTCAAGTTAGCTTTACTCAAGTTTACTTTAGACAGATTTGCACCACCTAGCTTCAAACCAGATAAGTCAGCCTTTTGCAGATCAATCTCCTCAGACTGAGTTTTTTCGCGCCAAGCATTCCAACGCTCAGCGCCATCTTTAATATGTCGAACAATCTTTAGATCAGCCAAGATGATTTAGTTACTCAAATTGATGTTTAGAGATGATTCTAATTTAAGCTGTTTCATTGAATAAATCCATACAAGCTAAATGGCTGAATTGATCGCAGCTTTAGCATTGCGTTGCCAGCGATCGCGTTTAATCCTTCTCAAAGCCGAGCCTGTAAAATGCTGATCCCACTCTTGCTCAGTCATGTTTACCAATGCTTCTAGCGGAGGATCAATATTGTGAGGAAAAGGCTGAAAATCAGTCTCCAAGGTTTCTTGAGCAAATCGCTGATTCCAAGGACAAACGTCTTGGCAGATATCACAACCAGCCACCCAATTTTGTAAGTTAGAGGCGATCGCGTCAGGGATTTGGGTAGCTTTATTTTCAATCGTATGAAAAGCAATACAGCGATTAGCATCAACCACAAAGGGCTGTGCGATCGCTCCCGTTGGGCAGGCCTCAATGCAGCGCGTGCATGTCCCGCAATGCTCTGTGTGTGGGCGATCGGGTTCTAATTCTAAATTAGTTAACACTTCTCCCAAAAACAACCAAGAACCATAGTCCCGTGTAATTACATTGCTATGCTTGCCAATCCAACCGATCCCTGCCCTCTGAGCAAAGGCTTTTTCCGCGATTGGACCAGTATCCACATAATAACGAGTTTGAATATTCTCCCCTTGAGCATTTAACCAAGTAGCCAAAGCTTTGAGCTTCTTGGTTAAAACCTTGTGATAGTCTCGTCCCCAACCATAGCGGGAAATTTTACCAACATTGCGATCGCCTGAATGCTGATGAGGTGTGTAGTAATTTAAAGCCACACAAATTACTGACTTTACTCCTGTCATTACCTGTGAGATATCTTGCCGCTTAGGATTGGTCATCCAGTCCATATCTGCTTGATATCCTAAGGCTAACCATGACTGCAAACGTTCTGACTCGATGCCCGATTCAGCTTTAGCTATGCCAACTTTGCTAAAACCGAGAGCGATCGCCTGTTGTTGGATCGCTAATTTAAGTTCTGCTTGCGATAATTTTTTCATAATGCCCATAATATAGGCAGTGCAAAGTACTACCTATATTATTAACCACCACCTAACCAACCAAAAAATCCACCTTTTTTATCATTCTTGGCTTTAGGATCTGTTTTTGTCGAATTAGTGCCACCAGCATTAGTACCACCAGCATTAGTACCACTGGCATTAGTACCACTTACTTGGTCAATATATTGCTTAGCTATTGGTTCATCAGGATTTAGTTTCAAGGCTTGTTGGAAACTCACTTTAGCCATGCCTGATAACTTTTGATTCATATAGACAAATCCCAATAAAGCATGACATTTGCTATTGTTACAATCAATTTGGATAGCACTCCGCAGTTCCTTTAAAGCGGAAGCCCATAACTTTTGATTGATAAAGTTTTCCGCTTGACGAATATATTGATTAAGTGAGCCATCAGCAGCATTACTTTTATTGCTCGCTTGGTTGTTATTGGCAGTTTGATTGGTATTTTTGGCTGCATTAGTATTAGACGTGCTGCTATTGTTACGCAATGGTGTTTGAGACTCGCTCCGCATTTGATAACTGCCTGCGCTATTGGAATAAGATGAGCCTGCCCTATTAGTTCCTGTGCTATTAACGCCCGTGTTACTAGTAGAACTTGCTCTATTAACAGATGTATTATTATTTTGAATGCGGGTGTCATCACTGCTAGTAGGCTTTGCTGGCGACGTATAGGCATTGCTAGAACTTACAGTCGGTGTACTTGGCGCATGTTTGTACCCCTCTTGTAGCAGGATATGCACTAAATTTAGTTCACTTAATAAGCCAATGTTTTCTAAAGCTTTGCCTAGATCTTGATACTGTTGTTTGGCTATTTCATGAATTGTTTGCTCATAATTAACTTCCTTTGAGGAAACCAAGTATTTTTGGGCAATATCTGACTGTGGTAAAAATTTTTGATTACGCTTCATTAAGCGTTTGCCCAGCAGTTTGAGAATTGCCGAATATTCTGTCCGCTCTCGCTCTTGAGACAGGACATTGTAGGCAGGATTAACTAATTTGGATAGATATTGGGTAGCTATTTGCTTTTCAGAATGCGATCGCCCATGAATATCAGGATGTAGACATTTGGCTATTAGAAGGTATCGTCTACGCACAAGGGAAGACTCTGCTGTTAATGGTAAGCCCAACACAGCATAGTAATCATTAAAGTCATATTGACCGATGCCGCGATCTATACGAAATGTTCTTGGGGTTTCCACTATCTATCCTCTGCGTTGCTCTACCCAAACAAGATCTTTCAGATTTTAAAAGATTCTAAACTAGATAAGTAATAATAGCTTACCCATTAGTAATACAGGTACTATCGCAATAATCACATATTTTCTATAGATTAAAATCCAAAAGGGTTAATGCGCTCCTCACCTTTTGCATAAAGCAAACTATAAGCTGGCTAAAACTTGTTTTGCCGTTTGAATTTGCTCATTACTAAAACCAGCTTCGTTAAGAAAGTTTAAAAATTCAGGACTACGATATCGAGAATCCACCCCGATCGCCTCTCGAAATGTTTTTTTTGCCCTAGTTTGATCACCAGATGTCCATTGGGCGATCGCACCAGCTACAAAGGGATGGGGATTATTTGGTTCCAGTTCAATCGCTTTTTGGGCATAGGCGATCGCTAGATCATATTGTTGTAAGCGTTGATAAGCCAAGCTGAGATTGTAGTGGGCGATTTCGTTGTCAGCTTTGAGCATCGCCGCCCAACTATGCAGGATTACAGATTGCGGTAAATCGCCACGCACTAAATAAACAATGCCGATCGCATTAAATGCTTGCAATGATGTTGGTGATAAATAAATTGCTTCCCACAGCGAAGTAGCAGCATCGTCATGTTTTTTAGCGAGGTGCTGTGTCCATCCAAGGATAATACGCCCATCCAGATTTTGAGGATCGAGGGTAACTGATTTTTGCAAAGCGGCGATCGCTTCATCAAAACGTTCTTGCTGACGATAGGCAAGCCCCATTTGCCGATATTCGTCAGCAGCACGTTTATTGGCTGGGGTGGTTTTGAGGGTCTGCGATAAATTTGTTTTAGTATTAACCGCGATCGCAGGTAATACTGACATGATGTTTGTGAGTACTACGCACAAATTCAAGCAGATCAAGAGTGTTGGCGATCGTTTCAAGACAAATTTCCTGTTGGTTATACAAAAAAGCTCACACGGGAATTTTTGTTAGAGCTTTTTTGTATTTTATGTTAATTAAGTAAAAAGCTTACGAAGTAAGCTTTTTACTTTCTATTTGCTAGCATTAATTTGTCGATAAGCCCTTGATACCAGTTTGTCATCTACAAAAGTGGCATTCATACTCAAGTCTGAACTTGTCCAACTAATTACTACTGCACGATCTCCAAAATTATGATCGATTCCCAAGGGCTTACCTTCATTGCCCAAGATACTTGCTACTTGGTCATAACGCATCCCCTTCCCTAGGCAGATATAATTTTTTAAAGATACAGCAGGATTACCGCAACGATACTGAACATCGGTGATATTAGTGTCATGATGACGCTTGGGCATGAGTGCAAGATTAATGCTCGGACCTGATAAAGCTTCAGTCAACCAATATAAAGCGATCAGCATGACTCCCATAATCAGGATATCTTCAATTACTGCACGAAACAAATTTCGTTGATGACGACGTTTGATTTGCTGAGCCTTTTCCTTTGTCCAATTTTCCCAAGGGAAAGTATCAACCCATTGGATCGTGTCATTAAACTTAGCGATCGCATTAATTCGCACTGCATCCAATGCACCTCTAGGATCACGAATTGTAATACGGCTGGCTGTGCGTGCAGCTTGGAGCGTTTTGGGATCAGTTAACCAACCACGAAAACGGCGGACGATATTACCAACTTTCGATTTGCCTTTAGCTAGAGAACTACTTGCCTTTACATTCCGTACAGGTGTTCTCCTAGAGTCATTATGTGCAAGGGCATTTTGCGGTAAAGGTGCAGGAGCCGCGATCAAACGAATGTCACGTCCTTGTGTTAAAAATGTTGCTGCTTCCCCAATTACATAAAATTCCCATTCAATCCGCCGCACCCCAATTAATTGTAGGCGATTGAAATATCGATCAATATTTTGTGTGAATTCGTTTAGGCGATCGCGATCGACATCAGAAGCAATCAGGGTAAAAGCAATGGATAGAACTTGCTGCTCAAACTTAAATTCTGTTTGCTCAGCAGCCACTAGATCCATATAATCGGAAGCAAGACTCGTCAGAACATGCTGCAATTTCTGCCAAGCCTGTCTATCTTCAAGATTTAATCGCACTGCTTTCATGATTTATCCTCATCTTGACCCTAACTTAGGTCTCATCGTCTTTGGCAACTGTTTGAGTATGTAGTTGCTTTGTGGGTAACAAGCAGGATGTTACCCAAACCCATGTATTTTTTTAACATGCTTGAGAATATAGCTGTATAGCAAAAAAAGAGTTAGCTAGTACAAACCAAAACCAAAGAATCGAGTGGCGGCGCGAAGCGCCGCCACTCGATTCTTTGGTTTTTATGTCCTAAGCAAAACTTGCTTTGCTGTAGCTAGTCAAGTCAGGATATAAAACCCAGAATAAAAGTGGCGGCGCGAAGCGCCGCCACTTTTATTCTGGGTTTTGGTATTACTCAGATCCAAAAGAAAAGAGATGGCGCTTTGCGCCATCTCTTTTCTTGATTACAGCAAGTTACGTTCAATAAACTCTTCTATTGCTTCTTTAGCTTCTCTAAGCCCTATTCCTGTTTCTTCTCGATAGAGCTTGATGGCTTCTAACTTTCTATAGGGATCAAGGGCGATCTGCTTGACTCGATCTGAAAGTTGAGATGGAACCTCAATCTCCATCCGATTTAATAGCACGCTTAGTGAGAGATCCATGCGTTTCATCTTTTTCTCAAGCCGCCTAATACTTGATTGGAGACTAAAGGTAATCAACACAATCGTAAAGAGACAAGCATAAATAACCCCATCTGTTACCGTCATCATCCAACCCTAAAAATCTAAAATTGGTATTTATAACCCACTGATGGCTCTTTCAAGATTAGCGCGGGATTGGTTGTAACCGATGATAGCTTGCAATCGATTAACCTCAGCACGAGTACGGTCTGACTCAGCAGTAATTACCTCAAGCTGTGTCCCCACTCCTGCATCAAGTCGCAAACGAGCTAGACGCAATGCTTCTTCAGCACTTGTCACAGCTTTGGTTGCTGTTTCAATTTGCTGGAAGCGCGATCGCTGATTGATATATGACTCTTCTACGTCATAACGAGCTTGGCGGGCATCTTGCTCAAACCGAGTTTCGGCAATAGCTTGGTCAGCTTTAAATTGATTTACTTGTGCGGCAGCTCTACCACCATCATAGAGATCCCAATCTAGTCTTGCGCCAACTTGATAGCCAACGCCGATACCACTACCACTGGTAAATTCAGAAGCCGTATTAAAGTTGCCAAACACACTAACTTGAGGACCTAATCTGGCTAACGATGTGTTGGCGCGATCGCGGGCAATTTCACGCTCCAATTTGCGAATATCTAGCTCAGCACGGTTTCGCACTGCTAATAAGATTGTTTCTTCTACTGGCAATTTCCATTCAGGGACAGGTGCAATTTTATCAGCAGCTGTAATCTCGATAGTAGCAGGATAATTTAGCTGACGTGATAACTCACGTCTTGCCACCAATTGAGCCGCTTCCGCATTGAGTAAATCCTGTCTAGCATTGGCAAGTTGAACTTCCGATTGCAATACGTCAAATTTTGTACCAACACCTGCTCTTTCTCTTGCCCTAGTATCTTTTAAGCTTCTTTCCGCATTTTCAACAGCTTTACTTTGAATACGGATAGTTTCATCAGTATTTTGTAAGTTGTAATAAGCAGTGACGATACTTAAGCGAATGTTTTGTCTAATGCGACTGAGATCTGATTCTGCGATGCGTAAGTTATTCTCAGCAATCCGAACCGTTGCATCATTAACACCTGAGTCAAAAACATTGTAATTTACTCCGACAGTACCAGTGAGAGGATTACTAGTGGTTCTACCTAGTGGAGTGTTGTTGTTAATGCTATTTAGACGGGCTTGAGCGGAGTCACTGTAACTGTATTGAACTGATCCTGTCACTGTTGGCGATCTACCTGCTTCGGATTCTTGTAATACAGCACGAGCACGTTCGATTGCAATTCTGGCGCGAATTGCATCAGAGTTAGTTTTTTCAACTAAGTCCAGAAGTTCTGCGAGGGAAACAGGTTTGGTGGTGTCTAGTTTGACTTGACTAGGGGTCGTCGGCACAACTAGTGGTTGGGCAGGATCGAGTTGCCCTGAATTCGAGGCAGCTGAGCTAGGAATTATTCTGGCAGGTTCGGTCGAAGAACTGACTTTTTCAGGTTGCGATCGCAGACTATCTTGGAGGATAGTTGACTCTGAGGCAGGTAGTTTTGAGGTGTCTGGAGGGACGGCTTTGGGTAAAGATGCGATCGTTAACTGAATATCTTGCAGGATAGGTTGTTGATCACTGGCTAATGCACTGTTTGCACTTGCACTGTTTTCACTATTAAGTTTAAGGCTATCTACTTTTGCAAGGGTATTCACTTCTGAAGCGATCAAGGAAGTGTATTTGATTGTAAAGTCAGGCTCTAGGACGACCTTTGTATAGGGTCTTAGGGGCATGGTAAATTCTTGAGCATTGGCTGTCCAAGCTGGAATCAGAAGCGATAAACTCGCACCAAGCGTCAACCAACTGGAAGAAATTCGCATAATTCAGTCCGTCACTCCTCGCATTTAAATAGCAACCAACATACTTTACTCAAAGCATCTTCTGATAGCTCCTACGTCACAATCATCATGCTATCGGGTAAAGATGTTTATGTCTGTATATTGGCATAACAGATTGTAGTACAAACCTAGAAATTTAGAGATATTACACATAAAAGTCTCTAGATTTTGCAAGCAAAATTTGAAGGACATAAAACCAAAAAGATGAGTGGCGGCGCGAAGCGCCGCCACTCATCTTTTTGGTTTTGATGGGTAGAATCTGTACATGCCAAAACTGCTTTGATCGGAAAACAGTAATTCACACCTCACGCCCCTTCTGCTTTCTAAGCTTTAATATTAGGTATAACGTCGCAACAAATTCTACAGACTGTATCTAAAATGAATATTCTCCCATCATTAACCGCTCCGCAGGCTTGGCATGGTGATGCCCTTGCGATCGCTGTTTTTGCTAGTCCACAGGCTAGTAATGAGCAATCTGAAAACTCAGTAAAGCAAGCTCTAGAATTATCTGAACCATTAAAAAACTTGGATATTCAGGTTTTGGCTTGCACTTTAACGGATTTGATTACTGAGTCAGAGTTTACGGGGGAAACAGGGGCTGCGGTCAGTGGACGTGTGGGGATTGACTATGCCATCCGTAAGGTAATTTTAATCGGATTGGGCGATCCTGCTAAAGCTAATGCGGATGTCTGGCGTAAAGCTGCTGCAACTGCTGTGAAATGGGCAAATAAGGAGAAGGTGAAAAAGCTGGCGCTTTCTTTTCCTATATATAACCAAGATGTGAGTTTGACATCTCAAGCGATCGCCGAGGGTGTATTACTTGCAGCGCACCAAGATAAACGATTTAAATCCAAAAACGCTAACCCGCAGTTCCTCGATCAAGTTGAAATTTTAGAAACCGATCCTGAGTTAGCAAATCCTGCGATCACGAAGGCGCAACAGATTGTCGATGGTGTGATACTGGCAAGAGAGTTAGTATCGGCTCCTGCAAATATTGTGACCCCAATTACATTGGCAGAAACTGCGGTAGCGATCGCCAATGAGTCAGAACACTTCACTGCCAAAATCCTCGAACAGGCTGAATGTGAAGCTCTGGGGATGGGCGCTTTCCTTGGTGTGGCTAGAGCCTCGGACATTCCACCCAAATTTATTCACCTTACCTACAGCAACGGTACACCGAAGCGCAAATTAGCGATCGTCGGCAAAGGCTTGACCTTTGACTCTGGTGGTTTGAATCTGAAAACGGGTATTGGCAGCAGCATCGAACTAATGAAAACCGACATGGGTGGTTCTGCCGCCGCACTCGGTGCAGCAAAAGTAATTGCTCATCTACAACCCACCGACATCGAAGTGCATTTCATCGTGGCTACTTGCGAAAATATGGTTAATGGCAGTGCGATGCGTCCAGGGGATATTCTCACTGCTTCTAATGGCAAAACCATTGAGGTGAATAATACTGATGCTGAAGGTCGGTTGACTCTTGCCGATGCGCTGGTCTATGCCGATAAGTTGGGTGTGGATGCGATCGTCGATCTGGCGACGCTGACAGGCGCTTGTGTGGTCGCCTTGGGTGAGGATATTGGAGGTATGTGGTCGATTGATGATGATTTTGCTGAGGCGATCGCTAAAGCCGCAAAAGAAGCTGGTGAGAAATTCTGGCGGATGCCCCTCGAAGATCCCTATTTTGATCAATTAAAGTCAGTGGTTGCTGATTTCAAAAATACAGGTTCGCGGGCTGGCGGTGCGATTACAGGGGCTTTATTCCTGAAACAGTTTGTGGAAAAAACAACTGCTTGGGCGCACCTTGATGTGGCGGGTCCCGTCTGGACTGAGCGTGAGTCTGGTTATAACAATGCTGGCGGTACTGGGTTTGCGGTACGAACTTTAGTAAATTTAATTATCAATTAAACAAAAAAGGCTTGCTTAGCAAGCCTTTTTTGTTTAATTGGTTAATAATGTAGCAGTCCTAAATCTGGGTCACAAAGCAATGAGTGATGAGTCTACTCTGACATCTGCCAATATTTCTCCTGAGAATGAGGATTTATTGCAAGAGCTTTCGATGACGCTAGATCTGTATGAGGGTGAATTTAAGCTGCTTTTGGTGCGATGCAACTATCAAGATTTGCGCGATCGCCTGATTACTTGCCTCAAAGAAATTCATCCGCAACCGATCCATGAGATTAGGTTGCCGCGATCGCAAAAAGACTTATATAACTACATCATTTCCCAAGTGCCGTCAGAGACTCCTGCCGCATTGTCTATCGTGGGGCTGGATGAATTAGAGGATCTACAGGCGGCGCTGTTGGATCTGAATATCAATCGCGAAATGTTTCGCAATCACTGCCCCTATCCGATTGTGTGGTGGATTTCTGATGCTGTGCATAAGCGGATTATTCGAGTTGCTCCTGACTTTGAGAGTTGGACGACGACTCTTGACTTTGAGATCGCTACTGATGAGTTACTGAATTCTTTGCATGATGGTAGTGAAGCTTTATTTAGTCATGTACTTTCGCCCAGTGAGGTTCCTTTTTTCAAAAAGTTGGGTGAGATTCATCGGCTAGGTTCAATTCAATGTTCTGAAATAGAAATAGCACTCAAGGACTTAGGCGATCGCGGGTTGAATCTTGAGCCAAAACTGCAAGCTAATCTGAACTTTATTCGCGGTTTAGACACGCTACCACCTAATAATTCTCCTGAAAAGGCTCTGCAATATTTGCAAGCGAGTTTTAACTATTGGCAAGAGATTCAAGATATTGAGCGCTGTGGTCTATTGATCAATCAAATTGGACAAGTCAATTACACAATTGCGGATGCTGAGAAATATCGCACACCTAATTGGGAATTAGCGCGATCGGGTTTTCAGTCTGCTATTGAGTTTTTTGAAAAGATAAACCGTGCCGATTTTGTAGCCAATATCATTATTCGTCTTTTTGTTACGGCTTATCGCATGTCTGATTGGGATGCGGTTGAGTCAATTGTCCAGAAAGCTTTACCTTTACATCAGGAGTTTCACGAACCTTATCATCTTTCGTTAGACTATCGATATTTGGCGGAGGTCGCACTCCAAAAACAAGAATGGGAAACTGCCAGAAATCAAGGAAAAATGGCGCTTTCTTTCTTGGATCAATCTCCTCAGGATTATCAAAAATGGCGTAATTTATATCTGTTTATCATTGCTCAAGCGGAAATCAAACTCGAAAATTATCAAGAGGGATTAAAACTACTTCTTGAAGCAAAGGAGTTAGGAGATACGGGGCATCCACAGATTTATATCAAACTTTTAACAGAACTGCGATCGCTTTACACCAAACAAAAGCAATATCTCGAAGCCTATGTCACCAAGCAGGAGCAATATGCGATCGAGCAGCAGTATGGCTATCGGGCGTTTATCGGTGCAGGTCGATTGCAGGGTAAGAAGTCGGTCGGCAAGTCGCAAACCGATGTGGCAACGGAAATTGAGGCTTCGGGACGCAAGCACGATCTCGATGAGTTGATTACGCGGATTGCCAAGCCTAGTTATAAGCTGATCGTGCTGTATGGCAAGTCTGGTGTGGGTAAGAGTTCGCTGGTGAATGCAGGATTAATTCCGCAGTTAGAGCATACATCTTTTGAGGGTAGAGATGTTTGCGCGATCGCTTTGCGGGTATATACAAATTGGGAAGAGGAGTTAGAGAAGGCGTTAAAGACTCTCAGCCCCCAGCCACTTCTCCCATTAGAAAGTAAAGCCCTCACCCCCCAGCCCCCTCTCCCATTGGGAGAGGGGGAGACGGATTCTTTGTCTATAGAGAAAGAATCTGAGAATAAAGTTTTGCTCCCCTCGCCTTCTGGGCGAGGGGCTGGGGGTGAGGGCATCATCTCAAAACTACGAGAAAAAGAAGCGCAAAACTTACGTTTAGTCTTGATCTTCGATCAGTTTGAGGAGTTCTTTTTTGTATATTACAATCAACCTACCGAGCGGCGGCGCTTTTTTGAGTTTATTGGGAAGTTGCTAAATGATTCGCAAAATTTATCTTCTTTGAAGGTGGTTTTGTCATTGCGGGAGGACTATCTGCATTATTTGCTGGAGTGCAACCAGATCGAGAGCATGGCGGCGATCGATCAGGATATTCTCAGTAAGAATGTGTTGTATCGGGTAGGCAATCTCAAGGTGGAGGCTGCTAAGTCGCTGATTCAGACGCTTATGGAGAAGTCACGGTTTTATTTGGAGCCTGAGTTGATTGGGGCGATCGCTGACGATCTCAAGGATGAGCTAGGTGAGGTGCGTCCGATTGAGCTTCAGGTAGTGGGGGCGCAGTTACAGCAGGAGGGAATTAAGACTTTGGAGCAATATCGCCTGTTGGGAGAGAATCCGAAGGCGATATTGGTGGAGCGCTATTTGAATGATGTGATTGTGGATTGTGGGGAAGAGAACGAGCGCTTGGCTAAGTTCTTGCTGTTTATGTTGACGGATGAGCGGGGGACTCGTCCGTTAAAGACTCGTGAGGAGTTAGAAAAGGATTTGCATGATTTGCTGGCTGAGATGCAGGGGGATACATCGGCGTTGGATTTGGTGTTGGAGATTTTTGTGCAATCTGGTTTGGTGGTATTGATTCCTGAGTCACCTTTGGATCGCTATCAGTTGGTGCATGACTATCTAGCAGAGTTTATCCGTGCGTCGCAAGCGCCTGAGATGGCGAAGTTGCAGCAGGAGTTGGCGGAGACTAAGGAGACACTGAGGGAAACAGTGGATCGGTTGAGTGTTGCCGTGAAGGAGGAAGAGGCGGCGAAGTTTAGGGCAAGGGGGCGGAGTCGGTTGGCTTTTGGGGTGGGGATTGTGGCGAGTGTGATGGCAGTGGGCGCAGGGATTGCGGGTTTTATGGCTCTGAAAACTAGCGTTGATTCGCAATTTGTCACTGAGAGTTACAAGATGCTATCGCTACTAAATGGAGATCTTCAGCTTGAGGCTTTAGTTGAGGCAGTAGAGACAGGGGAAAGATTAAAAAAAAGTGCGATCGTCTCTCCTGATACTGAGATTCGTGTAATTACCTCTATCCAAGAGGTTGTTCATGCTGTGCAAGAAAAAAATCGTCTACTTGGGCATAGCGCTAGTGTCTTGAGCGTAGCCTTTAGTCCCGATGGCAAGACGATTGCCACTGGCAGTGTGGACAACACCGTCAAATTGTGGAATCTCGAAGGCAAAGAACTCCAAACCTTGAAAGGGCATAGCGCTAGTATCAGTAGAGTAACCTTTAGTCCCGATGGAAAAACCATTGCTACAGCAAGTGAAGACAGCATCGTCAAATTGTGGAATCTCGAAGGCAAAGAACTCCAAACCTTGAAAGGGCATAGCGCTAGTATCAGTAGAGTAGCCTTTAGTCCCGATGGAAAAACCATTGCTACAGCAAGTGAAGACAGCATCGTCAAATTATGGAATATCGAAGGCAAAGAACTCCAATCATTAACATTAAAAGGACATAGTGATGTTGTAGTTTGCGTAGCCTTTAGTCCTGATGGCAAGACGATTGCCACTGGCAGTTTTGACAAAACTGTCAAATTGTGGAGTCTTGAAGGCAAAGAACTTCAATCATTAAAAGGACATAGCGATGTTGTCTTTAGCGTTGCCTTTAGTAATGATGGAAAGATCATTGCTACTGGAAGTTATGACAACACTGTCAAACTGTGGAATCTCGAAGGAAAAGAAATCCAATCATTAAAAGGACATAGCGCTAGTATCATTAGCCTTGCCTTTAGTCCTGATGGCAAGACGATTGCCACTGGAAGTTTTGACAACACTGTCAAACTGTGGAATCTCGAAGGAAAAGAAATTCAATCATTAAAAGGGCATAGCAATGGTGTAAGTAGCGTAGCCTTTAGTCCCGATGGCAAGACCATTGCAACAGGAAGTTTTGACAGCACCGTCAAATTGTGGAATCTCGAAAAAAAAGAAATCCAATCATTAAAAGGACATAGCAGTGTTGTCAGTAGCGTAGCCTTTAGCTCCGATGGCAAAACGATTGTCACAGGAATTGATGACAGCACCGTCAAATTGTGGAATCTTGAAGGAAAAGAACTTCAAACCCTCAATGGGCATAGCAGTGTTGTCAGTAGCGTAGCCTTTAGTCCCGATGGCAAGACCATTGCAACAGGAAGCTTTGACAACACTGTCAAATTGTGGAATCTTGAAGGAAAAGAACTTCAAACCCTCAATGGGCATAGCAATCGTGTCATTAGCGTCGCCTTTAGTCCCGATGGCAAGACTATTGCCACTAGCAGTGAAGACCTAACTGTCAAATTGTGGAGTCTCGAAGGTAAAGAAATCCAATCATTAAAAGGGCATAGCGATGTTGTCTTTAGCCCCAGTGGCAAGACCATTGCAACAGGAAGTTATGACAACACTGTCAAACTGTGGAATCTCCAAGGCAAAGAGATCCAAACCTTAAAAGGACATAGCAATCGTGTCATTAGCATAGCCTTTAGTCCCGATGGTAAAACCATTGCTACAGGAAGTGGTGACACCACCGTCAAACTGTGGAATCTCCAAGGCAAAGAGATCCAAACCTTAAAAGGGCATAGCAATCGTGTCAGTAGCGTTGCCTTTAGTCCCGACGGCAAGACGATTGTCACAGGAAGTGGGGATAATACCGTCAAATTATGGAATCTCGAAGGTAAAGAAATCCAATCTTTGAAAGGGCATAGAAATCCTGTCATTAGCGTCGCCTTTAGTCCCGATGGCAAGACGATTGCGACAGCAAGTAGGGACAAAACCGTCAAATTGTGGAATCTAGACTTAGACCGTCAAATGGGACTTGCTTGCTATTGGTTGCAAGACTACATTTCAACTCAGCCAGACTTACAGCAAAAACTAGCAACTTGCCGCGATCCTCAAACCCTGAAAGCGGCGGCTCCTGCCCTAGTCGCTGAAGCAAGAACTAAAGGGATGAATGGTAAACCTGAAGCTGCGCTATCACTATTTCAAGAAGCCAAAAAACTAGATCGCAGTATCACTCTCGATCCGCAAACAGAAATTAATCCATACTTCATCCCAAAAGGAGAACGCTTAGCCCAAGAAGGCGATATCAAGGCTGCTTTAGTTGCCTATGATGAAGCTATAAAGCGAAATCCCAATATCAAAGTTCCCGCAGATTCATGGGCTACCCTTTGCTGGAATGGAAGTATATATAACTCTGCCAAAAACGTTATATTTGCCTGTGATAATGCCATCAAACTCGAACCAGATAGCAATTACTATCTGCAAAGAAGGGCAATAGCAAAAGCGATCGCTGGTCAAAATGATGAAGCAATCAGTGATTTTGAAAGTTATCTAAAAAAAATTTACAACAGAAAGCTTAAAAGTTTACTTTTTGTCATAGAAGGTGCTGACTATCTAAGCTTTGGAGATGAGGAAGTAAAAGAGTGGCTTGAGGAGCTAAAGGCAGGAAAAAATCCAATTACCGAAGAGAAATTAGAGGAATGGCGACAAGCGGCAAAAAGAACTAGAGGTTCTTAATGGTAATTCCTGCAAAAGTAACCTGTAACTGCCCAGATCCCCGACTTTTTCTTTGCTATCAAAAGTGATTTGCAAGTTCACAAAAAAAGTCGGGGATCTTAATCTCTGCTTTTCAGGTTGTGAGCTAAGCGATCGCCCTGCTAATCTCCTCTCAAAGCGATCACCCTATTTCATTGAAAGGTAGACTATCATAAGCGCATATTAGTCTAGCTTCTTGGAAACATAGCAATGAGTCACAAAGCGATCGAGTTACCAGCATCCTGTGACTTCTCAGACTATTTCAAACTTAACTATTACCCCAAAGACCTTTTGGCATACTTTGGCTATAAATGGCAGGTTGCTAAGCTCACTCTACCTAAAACTTCACAAGTAATTACTTCTCTAACTGATTTGCAACATCGGATAGAACGTAACTTACTGAGAATTGCCTTTGATAGTGAACTAGCTAGACGCGAATTTTTGATTGCTCCTGTCCTCATGGAAGTTATGGATTACATCGATACCCAGTTATTTGTATCCTATCCATTAATGGTCACCGAACAATTAAAAGGCTCCCTAGACTATTACCTAGAAGCATCGCAGCAATTATTGATTATTGAAGCAAAGAATGAGAACCTTGAGCGGGGATTTAAGCAGCTAGCAGTAGAACTAATTGCTGTGGATATAGCAGAAGTCAGTGATTGCCCTACACTTTATGGGATAGTCTCAATCGGCAAAATATGGCAATTTGCAAAATTAGATCGTAAATCTAAGCAAATGACTCAGGATGTCGGTTTATATCGAGTACCTGAAGATCTTGCTGATTTAGTAACAAGCTTAATTGGGATTTTAGAGGAAAAATAAATACAATATCAGTGCGGTAAAAGATGCTAAGCGATCGCCTTTACTGCACATGCAACAGCGATAACTGATAATAATTTTCCGCATGGGCGATCGCCTGTTGTTGCTCCTCTTCTGAAATCTCGCGCATCACCTTCGCAGGCACACCTGCCACCACCACACCCGCAGGCACATCCTTCGTCACCACCGCCCCCGCACCCACAATACTCCCCGCCCCAATTTTCACCCCTTCCAACAGGATTGCCCCCATCCCAATCAAGCAACCGCGCCCAATTTCCGCACAGTGAATCACCGCCCGATGCCCGATCGTCACATATTCACCAATTACCAAGGGCTGGTCAGGATCGCCATGCAAGATCGCCCCATCCTGAATGTTCGTACAGTAGCCGATCTCCATGCGATTGACATCCGCCCTAATCACCACCTTGTACCAAATATTTACGCGATCGCTGAGATGCACATCGCCAATTACCACCGCATCACTAGCAATAAAAGCAGCACGGGAACAGTCTGGGGTGGGTAGTTGCGAATAGGGAAGATGCATATTGTTTATTATTATAGGAGCGTGCTTAGCAGGCTCCTATAATAATAAACAATATGCCAGCCAATAACCTATGTCACAACCCCTCGATTTAGCCCAAACTCCAACACAGACTGAAGATTTCTTGCTTTCTGTGCGTAATTTACAGGTTAGCTTTAGGGGCGATGAAGGCATCGTCCATGCTGTCAAAAATATTTCCTTTGACCTTGCCCAAGCACAAACCCTTGGCATAGTCGGCGAATCTGGCTCTGGCAAATCGGCAACAGCTTTAGCAATCATGGGCTTATTGGGAGAATCTGGCAAAATTACCAATGGGGAAGTTATATTTCGCCCCAGTGGAGAATCTCCGATTGATCTAGTGCGCGTGTCACAACAGAAAATGCTCAAATACCGAGGCGATCGCATATCGATGGTATTTCAGGAGCCGATGACATCGCTCAATCCCTTGTTTACTTGCGGCTATCAGGTGATCGAAGCAATTCGGTTGCATCAAAAGGTATCGGAGCAGGAGGCAGAAGCACGCACGATTCAGCTATTTCAGGAAGTGCAATTACCCAATCCTGAGCAACTAATTGAACGCTATCCCCACGAACTTTCGGGTGGTCAATTACAACGGGTGATGATTGCGATGGCGATTTCCTGCAATCCGCAGTTGATTATTGCTGATGAGCCGACAACGGCGCTAGATGTCACCGTACAAGCGACAATTCTGAAATTGCTCAAAGAAATTCAGCGATCGCGTCAGATGTCGATGATTTTTATTACCCATGATTTAGGGATCTTGGCAGAGATTGCGGATAAGGCGATCGTCATGAATCAAGGGGAAGTTGTCGAAACTGGTGATACTCAAGATATCTTCCAAACACCAAAACATCCCTATACCAAGGGATTAATTGCCTGCCGACCTCAGCCCGATCGCCAGTTGCGCCTATTGCCAACGGTAAGTGACTTTATGGAAATTCAAAATGGGCAAATGGTTGAGAAAGAACCAAGTGATCCTCGTTATTTAGAAGTTGTTCCACCTGAAGAAATTAGTACACGTTTACTAGAATTACAGAAACAAGAACCAATTCTCTCTGTGCAGAACCTCAGAATTGAGTTCCCAATTCGCAGCATTTTAGGACTTAAAAAACGATATCTCGTTGCTGTCAATAACATTAGCTTTGATGTCTATCGTGGTGAAACCCTTGGACTAGTTGGCGAATCTGGCTGTGGCAAAACCACCACAGGTCGAGCAATTCTGGGTTTAACTAATGGCGTGATGGGTTCTGTTAAATTTGAAGGACACGAAATCTCCCGCCTCAAAGGAGAAGCATTACAAAAATTACGCTGTGATCTGCAAGTTGTATTTCAAGATCCTTACGGTTCACTCAATCCGCGCATGAGTGTTGGTGATGCGATCGCTGAGCCATTAATCGTCCATAGCCATCAAGAACGGTTTCACCGCTATCGCAGTGCGACCGCAAGACAAGAAAGAGTAGCCTATTTACTAGAGCGTGTGGGTCTAACTAAAAGCGCAATGCGTCGATATCCTCATGAGTTCTCAGGTGGTCAACGTCAACGTATTTGTATCGCTAGAGCCTTGGCCCTCAATCCTAAATTAATTATTGCAGATGAACCTGTTTCTGCCCTTGATGTATCGGTACAGGCTCAAGTTCTCAATCTCTTAAAGGAACTCCAAGCAGAATTTGGCTTAACCTATATTTTTATTTCCCATGATCTCGGCGTAGTCAAATTTATGAGCGATCGCATCATGGTGATGAACAAGGGCGAAATTGTCGAACTAAACACTGCTGAATCCATCTACACCAATCCTCAAGAACCCTATACTCAAAAACTAATTAGCGCCATTCCCAAAGCTTTAGTTTTATCTCCCTAAAAACCTGATTTCGTGGGGTGCTTCGCTCCCCTACGAAATACTCTCAAATTAAGAAGGTAATTATGCTAACTCTCACCCAAAAATATTCCCTTACCGAGTACTTTGATCGTGAAATTCTTTCAGAGACAAGAAATGAATACATTGATGGAGAAATCAAACCGATGACTGGTGGAACCCCAACCCATAACCGTATTATTGGCAATTTCTTTGCTGCTTTACATCAAGCAATCCAAGACAAACCCTATGGAGTATTTGTCACCGATCAGCGTCTTTGGATTCCTGTTCAAAAAATAGCCACATATCCTGATGTAATGGTTATCGCAGAACCATTTGAATATCAAGAAGGAAGAAAAGATACCTTAGTCAATCCTATTTTGATTGCCGAAATTCTATCGCCATCAACAGCAAGCTATGATCGGATTGGCAAATTTGAATCCTATCGGACTATTTCCTCATTCAAGGAATATTTGCTAATTTCTCAAGATCGCAAGTATGTCGAACATTTCTATAAAGAAGGCGATCGCTGGATATTCACGGTCTATGAAAACGATGCGACTATTTCCCTATCATCCTTTGAAGTAGCGATCACTACTTCAGTTCTATATAATCGTATTAATTTTGAATTAGAACCTTAAGGATTGAGAGCGCTTTGCGCTCTCAATCCTTAAGATAATAACAACGCTTCTGCTAGTTCTTTATCCATTTGTTCAGCAGAGGCGATCGCATCAGTCATGATTTGGCGAGGTGAAATACCATTGTGATAAGCTGCAAGCCAACGTTGGGCTTCATTACCCTGTTCGAGAATTTTTTTCAATGGTGACAAGAAGCACCATACACCGTTATCCTTAGCACGCGATCGCAATTCTTCGTATTGATCTGAAATCCATTCCCTTGCGGTAATTTGTTCGCCTGTTTGCCAATGGGTCAAAACTGCATCAAGACTATTAATAGCAGCAGCAACTTCATTTTGATCGGCGATCGCCGCAAGTTCTTCAGGAGTAAACTTAGTTGCATGGGGCGCAAGGGGATCGAGCGATGAACCGATTCCAGCTTCGAGAAATTGATTGAGGCGCATTTCTAAAAGAGCCGTAATCGCGAGTAATGCGACGGGATCGATAACTAGATCAGAAATTCGCAGTTCTAAACGGTTAAGGTTATAGGGGCGATTATCGCCATTAGGACGCACCGATGACCAGAGATGACGCACATTTTGCATCGTGCCTAACTGCAATTGTTGTTCTGTCCATTCTACGAAATGATGATGACTGCTAAATAAAGGAACTAGCTTTGGAGTTTTTGGAAACATTTGCCAACGGGAAGAATGGAATCCTGTTGCTTTACCATCAAGGAAAGGAGATGCGGCACTTAGGGCAAGATAAAGCGGTGCTTCCAAACGAATTAACCGACAAGCCGCGATTAATAACTCTAGATCGGGGATACCGACATTAATATGAATGCTTGCAGTTACGACATCAGTTCCGTAGGTCTGCTCGATGTAAGTGTGATAAGGATTCTGGGGATCAGAACGATAAAAATGATCGACCCCACCCAAAGCTAGCGTACTTCCTGGCATCAAAGTGTAATCACCAAGCGATCGCAAATAGCTGCGTAGCTTCTGGCGTGGCTCTACCAATGCCATCAGCAACGGCTCATATTTATGAAAAGGCGGCGTGATGTATTCAACATTGCGACTGTCTGGCTCGCGCACAAACCCATTTAGATTAGCTACAATGCGATCGCTAAAGCCCACCACATCCCCCGTCGGTGTAGAGGTGTAGATTTCCACTTCAAAGCCTTTGGATAAAAGCACGGGAGGTTTCCTTTTGCTATAGACACTTTTATTAGCCTACCGTGCAATGCGATCGCTTTAAAGATGCCTTAAGACATACAGCAAGTAAGAATCCCCAATACAACGCTTTGCGCTTAATTAAATCCCAGAGAAATTTTTGGAAGCGGCGCGGAGCGACGCTTCCAAAAATTTCTCTGTACTACTCAAAGCTTCAATAGGCTGTAATGCAAAGAGTTTACTAACTTTTCATTAGTTCTTTCATGTTTTTGGCTGCTAAGGCATAGCCCCCATCAGCTCCATCCACAAAATGTACTTGACGACCATCGCGCTCAAACACTAAGCAAGTCATCAGGGCGCGATCGGACACATGAAAGCCATAAACTAACCGACCTTCCTTAAACTTTTTGTCTAGATACTCAATTAATTGTTGGCGTTGTCTAGCTTTACCAGAAATCACCATTCTTAGGACATCATCAAATTTTTTGAAGTCAGTGGCTTCGGAAACAATTTGCTTATAATCTCCCCAATTAAACCCTCCAATTTGAATATTAAATGTCATAAAGATCAACCCCAGTAAATTAATCAGGCGCAATTTCCACAAATACAACTTCTGTTTTAGCCACCCCTGAGAAGCAGCAACAACCTTTGTCTCTGACGATAGGTTTTTGTTCTTAAAAGCAAGTTGCAAGTTCTCGGATACTACAGGGTTACAGTCTATCCCCGTCCCATAGATGCGCTCAATTTGGGTAATTACTTCGCGATAGAGAAGATCAATTTGGCTTTGACTGGGAGCTGTTACAAAAACGATTAAACTAAGAATCTCCTCATGGCGAGTGGGAATATCTTGCCAACGACATTCTAAGCCAGAGAAATCAGCGATCGGATAGGAGTTTTTGTGTCTAGGACTGTACAAATCCGTTGTTGCTTGATCCTTAACTAAACGTGTCGCATAGCTGATCCCTCCACCTCTGAGGATCGCTTGTACATAATTGTCAGAGATACGGAGTTTCGCAACTTTAATGTCATAGCTTGATGTAATAGTCGCAAGTGGGACAATCCCGATGCGTAATTTAAGATTAAATTCTTCAGCCGCTAATTTCTGTACAGCCAATAATGCTTGTTCTGATTCGGGGATAAACCTTGGGGGAATGAGGATAGATGCGCCATCACCACCGAATACAAAGGGAATCTCTAAGTCTCCAACTATATTTAAAATCACAATAATGGAACAAGCGCCTAAGAGATTGATATCTTTGTATCTGCCATCCTCGATCGCTTTGGTTGAGTCAGCAATATCAGTAATAATCGCAGCCCAGTCATCGGGTATTGTATAAAAATTCTCACTATGAGTAATATCGGCAAAATTTAGAAGAACAGGTAGATCGGCATAAAAGTTTTCAGAACTCGTATTTCGTGGCTGAAAGTTTTGAATACTCATACCTGTAGCTTTGAATGCGCTCGTAAAATCATAATAATGATCCTAACAATAAAAGAGAAGGATGTATAACCGCCAACTGGCGGTTATACATCCTTCTCTTTAGCGACGAAAGAATAATTTTATCCCTTTCGTATTTATTCCCATTCAATCGTGCCAGGGGGCTTGGATGTGATATCTAACACCACTCGATTGACTCCTTCCACTTCATTAACAATCCGATTGGAAATAGTTTCCAATAGATCATAGGGAACTCTTGCCCAATCCGCAGTCATGCCATCCTCACTGGTGACAAGGCGTAAAACTACAGGATGGGAATAGGTACGCTTATCACCCATCACACCGACGCTGCGAACTGTGGGCAATAGCACTGCAAACGCTTGCCAGAGATTATTGTATTGACCTGCGCGATTAATTTCTTGACGCACGATCAAGTCAGCATCACGTAAAGTATTTAAGCGATCGCTCGTAATATCACCGATAATCCGAATCGCTAAACCAGGACCTGGAAAAGGCTGACGCTTGACGATTTCTTCGGGAAGTCCAAGCGCTGTGCCAACCTTACGCACTTCATCCTTAAAGAGTTTGCGAAGTGGCTCTACGAGAGTAAATCGCAGATTATCAGGTAAGCCGCCCACATTATGATGGCTCTTAATTTTGACAGCGACACGTTTACCAGTGACTGGATCAGCGTTGGTATCAGCAGATTCAATTACATCTGGATAGAGAGTGCCTTGAGCAAGGAAGTCAAAAGGACCTAATCTCTGTGATTCTTCCTCAAAAACATTGATAAATTCGCCGCCAATAATCTTCCGTTTTTGCTCAGGATCAGTAACTCCTTTGACTTTCTCAAGGAATCTTTCGCGGGCATTGACATACTCGACATGAATATGGAACTGTTCTTCAAAGAGTTTGACAAGGCGTTCTGGTTCGAGCTTTCGCATGAAGCCTTGATCAATAAACATACAGGTGAGTTTATCGCCGATTGCCTTATGTAATAAAAAGGCAAGTGTGGAAGAATCTACACCACCTGAAAGGGCTAGTAATACTCGCTTGTCACCAACTTGAGCGCGAATCTCACGGATTGAATTTTCGATAAAAGCATCAGTCGTCCAGCTTGGCTCACATCCACAAATGTGATACACAAAGTTACGAATCATCGCCATCCCACCTGCGGAATGGACGACCTCAGGATGAAACTGTACTCCATATAGCTTTTTGTCATGATCAGCGATCGCCGCGCAGGGAGTGTTAGCGGTATGTGCTAATACCTCGAATCCTCTAGGTAAATCAATCACGGAGTCACCATGACTCATCCACATAGTGATGCCCGTATCTACGTTAGTTAATAGATCAGTGGGATCATCAATTTGTAACTCTGCTTTACCATATTCCCCGCGATCAGCTTGCTCGACCTTACCTCCGAGTTGCTTCGCCATCAATTGCATTCCATAGCAAACACCTAAAATAGGAATGCCCAAATTAAAAATTTCAGGATCACATTGAGGAGCGCCTGCATCATAAACAGAGTTAGGACCACCTGATAGGATGATCCCCTGAGGATTAAACTTCAGTAAATCTTCGGCTGATATGTGATAGGTTAAAACTTCTGAATAAACCTGTGTCTCACGGATACGTCGAGCAATTAGCTCAGAGTACTGAGATCCAAAATCGAGAATAGCGATCATTGAACGACTAGTTATATTGTCTGTGGTACGATCAGAGTCTGGGATAGGGGAATCAGTACTAGAAGAAAGAGAACCTTCAAGATTTAGTACTGCATTCGACGATGTTGGAGGGGAAGAAACCACAGTGGATACCTCTATCTTAATGAGATAGCATTTTAATGAGATAGTCAGGCTTTCTGTAAGCCTATCGCTGCGAAAAAGTAGCTATTCCTACAATGCTAGCAAAACGGTACGTCTTTATGGTGAAAAAAATGCGTAAAAAAGTTATGACTGCGATCGCATTGTTACCTATTTCTACACTGTCAATTTTAGCGATACCAGTTTTTGTAGGTAACAATCAAAATCTCCCCTCCAGCAGTTTTTTAAATTCCTCAGCAGGAGCCGTACAGTTACGTGATGGCAAAACCCATTTTGTACAACTGCCATTTCTTTTAGGTGCGGAAACTACCGTTAATCGGATTTACTCTCGGAGTGCGATCTATTACTTTGCGATCGCCTTACCTGAAAATATGGGAGAGCCTTTACAAAAGCTAGAAGTTTCTCAGACAGAAGGTTTTGATGCGGTCGATTTTCTGAGCAATGAAACGATCTCCTATGTGCAGTTGTCTTCGGGAGAGCGTATCGCCATTTCTAGCAAAACTGAGATTTTGCCAAGTCAAGATCGCGATAAAGTGACGATTACTTTTGACCCGCCAATTCCTGCTATTAATCAGCTTAACAGTAAGCTAATTGTAGGACTGCGACCTGTCCGCAATCCTCGTTATGATGGCGTTTACCTGTTTGGAGTGACTGCATTTCCTCAAGGCGATCGCCCCAATTCGCAATTTCTTGGTTATGGCAGGCTCAGTTTCTACGATTCACGTTATTAGTTATTTAGTTAAGTAGGGTGGGCATTGCCCACCCTACTTAACTAACAGGGTGTTTTATGAAAAACATTGACGTTTGCTATACACTATTGGCAGATAGTAACTAGATAAATAACTATGACCTTCACAACAGAATCGCCCATAACTCCTGTAGAAGCAGAATCTAGTTTTGCACCACCGTCTAATCACATAGTGCAAACGATCCAAACTGTCATCGCCAGTATGGATGCTGAAAATTCGGCTCTTGAAAACCAGACCGAGGATACGTGGAAATTTCAATATGGCACTGTAGAGGTAGTTGTCAACATTACTGGAACCGAGCCTAATGATACCTTTACTGTTTTCTCGACAGTACTGGCTGCACCATTTAAAGATGAAGCAAAAATGACGCGCTGGCTTTTAGAAAAAAATGCTGCTGATACCTTTGAAGCTCGTTATGCGCTCCAGAACGATCAAGTACTGGTATTATGTTCGCGCTCTGTCGAGGATCTTTCACCTGCGGAAATTTCTCGGATCATCACGATAGTGGCAGCGATCGCTGATGAAAATGACGAAGTATTAAAAGAAAATTTTGGCGCTTAGAACTGTGTTTTATAAGAAAGTATCCCTTGGGTACTTTCTTGTCATTTTTAAAAATTCATGAACAAACAATGGCAGCTTGTTCCTTATTCCGAGATATCGGGAAAGTTGCAAATGGCTCTTGATAATTCTTTGCTCGATCTGCATAGCCAAGATCCGCAATCACCATCAATCTTAAGATTTTATCGCTGGACTCCACCTGCAATCTCTTTAGGGCTTCACCAAAAGCAATATCCCATTCGCTGGAATGCGATCGCTCAAAAACATAATCTCGATATCGTTCGTCGTCCGAGTGGGGGGCGTGCTGTGCTGCATCAAGGGGAGCTGACTTATGCAGTAATTACCAGCGCTGATATTTGTGGGGACAAAGTTGGTGAGTTTGATGACAATACCTTTGGCAGAAAGCGATCGCATCGAGAGATCTATGAATATATCAGCGAATTTCTCATTCAAGGTTTTGCCAAGTTGGGGATTAATCTAAGCTATGGAAAAGCAGGACGGGGCTATATTCACAATCCCAGTTGCTTCTCTACAGCAACCAATGCGGATTTAGTAATTGCGGATGGACGCAAACTGATCGGTAGCGCTCAAGTTTATCGTCATAATTCAGTTTTGCAGCACGGATCAATCTCGATCAATCCCAATTACCAGTTACTGAGAGAGCTATTTCAAGCAGAAGTTCCAATTGTTGGCTACCAAGAATTGGCATGGAATACCCACAAAGACTTAGCTGTAGAAATTATCGATGTTCTATCTCAATCGGCGCGGGATTACTTTCAGACGGAGTTCTTGTAGTTCTGCTGGAGTCAAATTTCGCCATTGTCCCACAGCTAGATCTCCTAAACTTAAATGGGCGATCGCTACACGGACTAACCGCAAAGTTGGAAAACCTACTGCTGCCGTCATTCTCCTGACTTGTCGATTTTTTCCTTCAGTTAAGGTTAGCTCTAGCCAAGTTGTGGGGATATTTGCCCGAAAGCGAATAGGCGGATTCCGCTCTGGTAAATTTGGGTCACTATCTAATAATTTAGCGATCGCTGTTTTAGTCCGATATCCTTGGATGGTCACCCCATTACGCAATTTCTGTAAAGCCGCTTCAGTGGGAATGTTTTCTACTTGTACCCAATAGGTTCGTGGATGTTCAAACTGGGGATCGATTAAGCGATGCTTTAACTGTCCATCATTGGTGAGGAGTAACAATCCTTCACTGTCAAAATCCAATCTTCCTACTGAATACACTTCAGGGATATCAATATATTCCTTTAAAGTAGGACGGGGAGATCCACTATCGTCAGTAAATTGACAGAGAACGCCATAGGGTTTATAGAAAACAATATATTTGGGAACGTATTTGGGAATATCGAGGCGATCGCTCATAAATTTTTTAGAGAATAAAAAAGCTCGCATTGCGAGCTTTTTTTATTCTAATCTAGCGCTGTGGCTTACCAAATACTTGTACCCAGTAATGCCGATAGGGGGAATTTGGTGCATTTGCATATCCAAATCCAATCTCTGTAAACTTAGCATTGAGAATATTGGCGCGATGTCCAGAGCTATTCATCCATTGTCGAATTGTCCCTTCAGGTGTAGCTTTACCTGCGGCAATATTTTCGCCTAACGCCGAATATTTATAGCCAGTCCCCTTAGCTCTATCCACCATACTTGAACCATTTAGCCCTGTATGACTAAAATAACTATTCCTAGCCATATCTGCCGCGTGCGCCTGAGCTGCGCTTGTCAATTGTGAAGATAGTTTTAACGGAGGCAAACCGACTTTTTTCCGTTCTAAGTTCGTCAACTTCAATAACTCAGATTCAAAGCTGACTCGGCTAGTACTTTGGCTGATGTTACGAATAGATTGGATTGGGGAAACTTGGTTTTGTTGTTTGAGTGAAGATGTTGCACTTAACTCAGGTGCGATCGCTATTGTCCCCCCAAATACCAAAAGGCTACAGCAGACTAAAGTTGATTTCATAAAATTAGTTGCACAACTTGTGAATAAATACACATGGTTATTGACTTTGCTATCACTTAAGGGTTCCCATATTAAAGAACGTAAGTTACAGGCTCTAAAGAATTTAAGCTTTAAAACTATGCAACGAAATATTTAGGTAACACAAATGACACCTTACCAAGACCACAAAACAATTGGTTGCGCTGAATGTACAAAGGGAGCGGGATTAGGATTTGACTTTACGATGGCATTTCAACCAATTGTTAACACTACTACCAAGGAAGTTTTTGCTCAAGAGGCTTTAGTGAGGGGAATTAATCAGGAGCCTGCGGGTGAAATTTTGGCGCGAATCAATGATGACAATCGCTATCGCTTTGATCAAGCTTGCCGAGTCAAGGCAGTGCAACTGGGGGCGAAGCTAAATATTAAATCTTTTGTCAGTATTAATTTTTTGCCAAATGCAGTTTATCGTCCTGAATTATGTATTCGCACAACGCTTGAGGCTGCTGAGACCTTTGGGTTTCCTGTTGACCGTATTATCTTTGAGATTACTGAAGGAGAGAAAATTGAGGATCATGGACATCTTCGAGAAATTGTTCAATACTATCGACAACAGGGTTTTTTAACAGCGATCGATGACTTTGGGGCGGGCTACTCAGGGCTTAACTTATTAGCTGAGTTTCAAACTGATTTAGTCAAGTTAGATATGGGTTTAATCCATCACATCAATCAAAATAAGGGTCGCCAAGCGATCGTTAAAGGAATTATTCAAGTATGTAAAGAGTTAGATATTAAGGTAATTGCTGAAGGCGTTGAAACCTATGAAGAGTTAAGTATTCTCCAATCTTTTGGAGTTGAGCTATTCCAAGGATATTATTTTGCCAAGCCGAAATTTCAAGGTTTAGCGTCTCTAAATAATCTATAGCAATGCCCTTCGCACCCAAGGATTAGCGGTGCGGAGGGAGTATCTATAGTTCTCATGGAAACTTAAAAGAGATTTGCGGCGCTTCGCGCCGCAAATCTCTTTTAGGTCTATACCTTCACAGAAATTGACATTTATTGATATTTATATAAAGTTTCAACCTCGACATATCAACCTATTTATAGATGACGATCCCCATCAGTCAACCTAGTGTGAGATGTTGACTGATCAAAAAATGTAGAATTCAAGTAATAACCATGATTCATCAATTAGCAGTTCGCTTAGGTGTGTCGTGTGTGCTACTCGCAACCTTGCCTTTGGCTACAGACGAAATAGTTAAATATGTTCAAGCTCCTCATATTTTTTCAGGAATTGGAGCGATCGCCTCATGTGTTGGAGCCTGCGTACCAGTTTTAACTCTATTTCGCAATTCCGATTAAGCCCAGCGACCAATCACAATCCGCACTGTTCCATCTTCTAGTACTTCCTGCTGCTCGATCGCAAAGCCCTGTTTGGTAGCACTCTCTAAGACTATTTGAGCAGCATATTGCTGATTCAGCTCCCCTAAAAATTCTTCGACATTCATTGCTATGCCCCACATATCAGCAATGAGTTCATAGCGATCGCCTATTTTCCGAAAGCCAATGTCATAGGCATTAGGCATCGGGATCACATAGTCGGCTGAAGTAGCATCGCCAAGATATCCGCGCACTAAAGTATTTTGCTTGACAGGATAGCCTAGCGATTGCAACGCTTGCTCTAGCAAGTCACCATTTTTGATTTCGATGGCGATCGTAGTAAAGTGGGACATAAAATTTAGAATAAAGGGTGTGCTTTGCACTTCATTTATTCTAAGTTAATTGCGAATTTTCGTAATTCTTGAAGTAATTGTTCATCATTTGAAGCAGTCCTTGCACCAGACTCAGCAGCCCATTGTTTGAGGGATTCGATTTGCTGGGAGGCGATCGCGGCTAATGGGACAGTCTCCTCGATCGCACTAATGATATCTTCAGTGGTGAAGTCTTCGCGGTTGCCACTGCTACCACGTCCAAAAGCGCGATGAATACCATCAATAATTACTTGTTCAATTTCTGCCCCACTAAAGTTTTTGGTGTGTCGGGATAAAAGCATCAGATCAAATTCGCGCAAACGACTGGGGCGTAATTTTTGTAGATGCACTTTAAAAATTTCTTGACGTTCCGATTCGGTGGGTAAATTTAAAAAGAAGATTTCATCAAATCTACCTTTTCGCAAAAGTTCGGCTGGCAAAATTCGGACATTGTTGGCTGTGGCGACAATAAAAACTGGGGCAGTTTTTTCTTGCATCCAAGTGATCAATGTTCCAAATACACGCCGACTTGCGCCCGAATCTCCATCAGTAGATATATTGGCATTACCAAAGGCTTTATCGATCTCATCAATCCACAATACACAGGGCGCAGTTGCCTCAGCAAGTTGGATCATCTGCCGCATCCGACTCTCACTCTCGCCCACAAAACTTCCAAATAGCCTTCCAATATCCAGACGTAATAGTGGTAATCGCCATTCATTAGCGATCGTTTTTGCAGATAAAGACTTGCCAGTGCCTTGAATGCCGACTAATAAAACACCCTTGGGCGTAGGAATGCCGTAGCGCTTTGCCTCTTCCGTAAAGGCATCACGACGAATCCTTACCCATTGTTTGAGATTATCCAATCCTCCTACATTTTTCAGAGATTCGTTAACGGTAAAAAATTCTAAAATTCCTGTTTGTCTGATCGCTTGTTGCTTTTCGGCGAGTACAGCATCAATGTCAGCATCGTTAACTTGCTCTTTTTCGGCGATTGCCTTAGCTAAAACTCTCTGTATCCTTGTACGACTTAAACCTTGACAAGCCTTGACTAGTTGCTCAAAAGCTAATTTAGACAAATTCAGTTTATTTGGTGAAATTTTTTGCTTAATTAAATATTCGATTTCGGCGATCGCTGGCAAGGGAAAATCGATCGCTGTAATTTCTTCGTTCAATTCAGGCGGTATTTCTAAGACATGACTAGTTAGAGCGATAGTGCGGCGATCAAGTTTCAGATCCCGGGCAAGATTTTTTAACTCGCGAATAATCGGAATGTGGCGATCGTGATGGGGATATTTAAGAATAGGATGCAAATCCCGCAATACATATAAGACGTTATCGCCATCCTTAGTTGCCTTATCTCGTTGAGCAATCCGTGACAAAGCCGCCATCACCGATCCTTTATCCGCATTATTGTCGCTCCAGCCTCTGGCAATGTCCCAAAACAAGATTCTGCGGCTAGGACTAGATTGCAAAGCTACTTCTGTCAAAATATCTTCGACAGGCTCTTCTTCGGCTGTAACTATATATATCAGTGGATATTTGGCACGGAGCAATAAATCAAACTGCTCTATCAGAGCTTGATAGACTCTGCTTTTGAGGGGAGATACTGGAATTATTGGCGATTGTGGCGACATATTGGCAAGTATAGCAATAAGCAAAGTAGGGTGGGCAATGCCCACCCTACTTCTGGAATTTTTATTATAAAAATCAATGTTTCCAGCGCCGAAGGCGCTGGAAACGTAATTAGGCTGCTGCGAGTACTTGCTCTTCGAGTTTGGCTAGTCTGTCAGTGAGTAGCTCCTCTAAGGTAACTAGTGCTTTAGAAAAACCCTTGATTCCTTCATCAAGCTTTTCGGCTGCCATGCGATCGCTAGCGTGCATGGCTTCAAAAGTCGCTTTATCCATTGGGATTTGGGCAATATCGGCATGAGAAGCAATTTCAGGATCGAGTTTGCGTACCAGTTCACCTTGGGTATGGTGTAACTCATCCAGTAAAGCAGGGGAAATTGTTAACAAATCACAGCCCGCCAGTTCAACGATCTCGCCCATATTGCGGAAACTTGCGCCCATGATCTCTGTTTTATAACCAAACTTTTTGTAGTAGTTATAAATTCTTGCCACTGATAATACCCCTGGGTCTTCGGCAGCAGGATAGCTATCTTTACCCGTATCTTTCTTGTACCAATCGAGAATCCGTCCCACAAAAGGTGAAATTAATTTCACACCTGCCTCAGCACAGGCGATCGCTTGGTGTAACCCAAATAGCAAAGTCAAATTGCAGTGAATACCTTCTTTTTCAAGTGATTCGGCAGCCTTGATCCCTTCCCAAGTTGAGGCAATTTTAATCAAGATGCGATCGCGGGAAATCCCATGAGCCTCATACTGTGAAATTAAATAATGCGCCTTAGCGATCGTGGCTTCAGTGTTATAAGACAAACGCGCATCTACTTCAGTGGAAACACGACCAGGAATAATTTGCAAAATCCTCATCCCAAAGGCGATCGCTAAGCGATCAAACGCTAAAGAAACCACTTGAGTTGGTGGAGCCTCTTTACCTAGATCTTTTCTAGCTTCTAGTAAGGTCTCGTCAACAATCTCTTGATATTGGGGCATCTGAGCCGCCGCCGTAATCAATGATGGGTTTGTGGTTGCATCTTGAGGTTTCACCATCTCAATCGCATGGATATCCCCTGTATCGGCAACCACTACAGTCATTTCACGCAACTGATCAAGAAAACTTTTGGGCAAATCATTAGGCATAATATCCTCCATAGCACCAGTTATAACTGGCTACCTTTGCACGCCTATCTTAGCCTTAACAATTTTGAGGGTTAGGCAACCTTTAGGGAAATTACAAGATCACTGCCTTAATAGGGGAGAAAACATGACGTTTGCGAATTTAATAAAGTTTTATTAAGAAAAATGTAGATCTCATTGACTTAATAAACTGAGTTCATTTGTCTAAATTTATTGCATAGTCAAGGATTGAGCTGATTTGAGACATTCTAAACAATTGTTACAAAGACTCTAGAGCGACACAAACGTAAATCTATAATTACGACATCGTGGCTTAGGTTCTCTTATTAAAGCAGTACTTATCTCATTCATAGATTCAGCACTATGAGAGAACTAGCCTAATCGTTTAATCTACTTTGTCTTAACAGTCTGAGAGAGGAAAATTTACATGACAATGACTCCTCAAAAGCCAGACACAGAGGTAAAGGTATCGGTTGATCGTGACGTAGTACCTACTTCCTTTGAGAAGTGGGGACAACCTGGTCACTTTGATCGCACCTTAAAGAAGGGACCAAAGACAACCACATGGATTTGGGATCTTCATGCCAATGTGCATGACTTTGACAGTTTCACAACCGAAGAAGATACTGCCCGTAAGATCTTCTCCGCTCACTTTGGGCACCTAGGTATTATCTTTATCTGGCTCAGTGGTATGTATTACCACGGAGCAAAATTCTCTAACTACACTGGTTGGCTTGCCGATCCAGTCAACATCAAACCCAGCGCCCAAGTGGTCTGGAATGTTGTCGGTCAAGATATCTTGAATGGCGATGTTGGTGGCGGTTTCCAAGGTATTCAAATCACTTCTGGTTTGTTCCACCTTTGGAGAGCATCTGGTATCACTACCGAGTATCAACTCCTCTGCACCGCAATTGGCGGTTTGGTGATGGCAGGTTTGATGTTCTTCGCTGGTTGGTTTCACTACCACAAGGCTGCTCCTAAACTTGAGTGGTTTAAGAATGCTGAATCGATGATGAACCACCACTTGGCAGGTTTACTCGGTTTGGGTTCACTCTCTTGGGCTGGACATCAGATCCACGTTTCGATTCCTATCAACTACTACCTTGATAAGGGCGTACCTGCTGATCAGATCCCTCTACCCCATGAGTTCATCCTAAATCCTTCCTTGATGTCGGATATTTTCCCTAGTTTTGCTCAAGGTGTAACACCTTTCTTTACCTTGAACTGGGGCGCTTATGCTGACTTCTTGACCTTTAAGGGTGGTTTGAATCCTCAAACTGGATCTCTTTGGCTAACTGACCAAGCTCACCATCACCTTGCGATCGCTACACTTTTCATCATCGCTGGACATATGTACCGCACCAACTTTGGTATCGGTCACAGCATGAAGGAAATCCTTGAAGCTCACAAGGGACCTCTAACTGGTGAAGGTCACAAGGGTCTATACGAAATCTTGACATCTTCTTGGCATGCTCAGCTAGCTGTTAACCTAGCTTTGATGGGTTCTTTGAGCATCATCGTCGCTCAGCACATGTACGCGATGCCTGCTTACCCCTACATTGCTACTGACTACGCAACTCAAGTTTCTCTGTTCACACATCACATGTGGATTGGTGGCTTCTTGATCTGTGGTGCGGCTGCTCACGCTGGTATTTTCATGGTTCGCGATTACGATCCTGCTAAGAATGTAAATAACTTGCTTGATCGCATGTTGCGCCACCGCGATGCAATCATTTCTCACCTTAACTGGGTATGTATTTTCCTTGGCTTCCACAGCTTTGGACTTTACATCCACAACGACACCATGCGTGCATTGGGTCGTCCTCAAGATATGTTCTCCGACACCGCAATTCAGTTGAAGCCTGTCTTCGCTAACTGGATTCAAGGTATCCACGCTGCTGCTGCTGGTACAACCGCTCCTTACGCAACCTCTAGCGTTAGCCCCATCTTTGGTGGCGATACTATTGTTGTTGGTGGCAAGGTTGCTGTTGCTCACATGGCTCTTGGTACTGCTGACTTCTTGGTACACCACATCCATGCGTTTACCATTCACGTTACTGTCTTGATCTTGCTGAAAGGCGTGCTTTATGCTCGTAGCTCTCGCTTGATTCCAGACAAGGCTGAACTAGGTTTCCGCTTCCCTTGCGACGGTCCTGGTCGTGGCGGCACATGTCAAGTTTCGGCATGGGATCACGTATTCCTAGGTCTTTTCTGGATGTACAACTGTATTTCCGTTGTTATCTTCCACTTCTCTTGGAAAATGCAGTCCGATATCTTCGGTACTGTCGATGCAAGCGGCACAATCACCAATATGGCTGGCGGTAACTTTGCACAGAGTGCATTGACTATCAATGGCTGGTTGCGTGACTTCTTGTGGGCACAAGCTTCCAATGTAATTCAATCTTACGGTTCGGCTTTGTCGGCTTACGGTTTGATCTTCTTGGGCGCTCACTTCATCTGGGCATTTAGCCTCATGTTCCTGTTCAGTGGTCGTGGCTACTGGCAAGAACTCATCGAGTCAATCGTTTGGGCTCACAACAAGCTCAACGTTGCTCCTGCTATTTCTCCTCGCGCTTTGAGCATTACTCAAGGTCGTGCAGTGGGTCTAGCTCACTACCTATTAGGTGGAATTGCCACAACTTGGGCATTCTTCCTAGCCCGTTACGGTGCACTTGGCTAATATTAACGGAGAAATTGAAGTAATTATGGCAACGAAATTTCCTAAGTTTAGCCAGGCTCTCGCACAGGATCCAACAACCCGTCGGATCTGGTATGCGATCGCCACAGCGAACGATTTTGAAAGTCACGATGGTGTTACTGAAGAAAGTCTTTACCAAAAGATTTTTGCTTCACACTTCGGACATTTGGCAATCATCTTCCTGTGGACATCTGGCAACCTGTTTCACGTAGCGTGGCAGGGTAACTTCGAGCAATGGATCAAAAATCCTCTCACCACACGTCCAATCGCCCATGCGATTTGGGACCCTCACTTCGGTAAAGCCGCAGTTGAAGCGTTTACTCAAACCGACGCTGCTGGCCCTGTAAACATCGCTCTTTCAGGTGTTTACCACTGGTGGTACACCATCGGTATGCGTACCAATGCAGAGCTATTTGCTGGCGCAATCTGGATGCTAGTATTCGCTGCTGTCCTGCTATTTGCAGGTTGGTTGCACCTACAGCCCAGCTTCCGTCCTAGCCTCTCTTGGTTCAAGAATGCTGAGTCTCGCCTCAATCACCACTTGGCTGGTTTGTTTGGCGCAAGTTCCTTGGCTTGGACTGGTCACATGGTTCACGTTGCGATTCCTGAATCCCGTGGTATCCATGTAGGTTGGGACAACTTCTTGAGCGTTCCTCCTCATCCAGCTGGTCTTGCACCTTTCTTCACTGGCAACTGGGGCGTATATGCTCAGAATCCTGATACCGCAGGACATGTATTTGGTACATCTCAAGGCGCTGGTACTGCAATCCTGACCTTCCTTGGTGGTTTCCATCCTCAAACCGAATCTCTTTGGATGACTGATATCGCGCATCACCACTTGGCGATCGCTGTACTATTCATCATTGCTGGTCACATGTACCGCACCAACTTTGGTATCGGTCACAGCATCAAGGACATTTTGAATGCACACAATCCTCCTAAAGGTACTCCCTTCGGTGGTTTGCTAGGCGATGGTCACAAGGGTTTGTATGACACAGTTAACAACTCCTTGCACTTCCAACTCGGTTTGGCTCTTGCTTCTTTGGGTGTAATCACCTCCTTAGTTGCTCAGCACATGTACTCGATGCCTTCCTATGCGTTCATTGCTAAGGACTTCACCACTCAAGCTGCTCTATATACTCACCACCAATATATTGCTGGTTTCTTGATGGTCGGTGCATTTGCTCACGGTGCGATCTTCTTCGTTCGTGACTATGATCCTGAAGCAAACAAGAACAACGTGCTTGCACGTATGCTTGAGCATAAAGAAGCAATCATCTCTCACCTAAGCTGGGTATCTCTCTTCTTGGGCTTCCACACTCTTGGCATTTATGTTCATAACGACGTAATGCAAGCTTTTGGAACTCCTGAAAAGCAAATCTTGATCGAGCCTGTTTTTGCACAATGGATTCAAGCTGCTCACGGTAAAGCATTGTATGGATTTGATGTCCTACTTTCTAATCCTGATAGCATCGCTGCAACAGCTTGGCCAAATAGCGGTAACGTTTGGTTGTCTGGTTGGTTGGCTGGTATCAACTCTGGTGATAACTCTTTGTTCCTCACCGTTGGTCCTGGCGACTTCCTAGTTCACCATGCGATCGCTCTAGGTCTACACACCACCACCTTGATCTTGGTTAAGGGCGCGTTGGATGCTCGTGGATCTAAGCTCATGCCAGACAAAAAAGACTTTGGCTACAGCTTCCCTTGCGACGGTCCTGGTCGTGGCGGTACTTGCGATATCTCAGCATGGGATTCCTTCTACCTCGCGATGTTTTGGATGTTGAACACCATTGGTTGGACAACCTTCTACTGGCACTGGAAACACCTCGGTGTATGGCAAGGTAACGTTGCTCAGTTCAACGAATCCTCTGTCACCATCATGGGCTGGCTCCGTGACTACCTATGGCTCAACTCTGCACAGTTGATCAATGGCTATAACCCCTATGGCATGAACAATATCTCTGTTTGGGCTTGGATGTTCCTCTTTGGACACCTCGTTTGGGCAACTGGATTCATGTTCTTGATCTCTTGGCGTGGTTACTGGCAAGAGTTGATCGAAACCCTTGTATGGGCACACCAACGCACTCCTCTTGCAAGTTTGGTTCAGTGGAAAGACAAGCCTGTGGCTCTCTCCATCGTTCAAGCTCGTTTGGTTGGCTTGGCTCACTTCACGATTGGCTACATCGTCACCTATGCAGCCTTCCTGATCGCCTCAACGACAACGGCTTTCGGTTAATCTAGCTTGCTAGTTAATTAAAAAAATCCCTCACAGCAATGTGGGGGATTTTTTTGTAAAAGCTGTAATATCTAATATTTATAAGAGTGGCGAATATGACAGCGTTGGAAAGCTAGACTAGCGACTGAGGCATGAAGTTTTTAATTGATTACAATTTTCAGTCTTCCAGTTGTAACTATTAGTAATGTGGATCGTCTTGATGAGAAAGTGTATCAAGAAAAATGTGTGGCTAGTTTGATAGAAATTGGTCTTGATATAGATAATACCAAATCACAAAAGAGAGGCAACAGATAGGGCATCCAGTATGGAATCTCTACCGACAAGAGAAGCAATTACAGATTTAGTCATTTCGGAGAGACGATT
>NZ_JACJQY010000004.1 GCF_014696925.1 Phormidium tenue FACHB-1050
AACTTACATTGAAATTGTGCGTATTCTGCATCAGTCTAGAGATATTGAAAATCAGTTCTAGTGAAGGGGAGATTGTTGGTTGATGCAGGAAATAGACGATCAGTTTTTTGGTGTTGAGGGGCGATCGCTGTTTGATGTGGGAAATAGGCGAGATTTGAGATTTAGGCGATCAGGTTTGGTGGGTGATGAAGGGGCGATCTCTGTTTGATTTGAGGGAATAGGTGGTCGGGTCTTATGGGTGAGTGGCAATCGCTGTTTGATGGGAAATAGGAGATCGAGTTTCTGACATGTTTTAGATAGATAAGTAGCGACGCTTCTCGCCGCCACTTATCTTTTTGGTTTGAGTTTGTAATTGAACTTAACAATTACTCAGACGTAGCTAAACACAAAAGACTGAATAAAGCCTGATAATAGTCATCAACTGGGCTAGTAGCGATCGCTACTAACTCAGCTTTTGTCTTGACTAGACTAATACCAGTTTAGAAATAGTTAGCTAATTTCTAAACTTTTAAATCCCAAAGAGGAATTGGAAAAAATATGGTGTATACCCCTTTGATCGGTTTTACTCTATTTGTCATCCTATTTTTAGGAGCCGCATTTACCCTAAGTTATTTCTGGTGGGCTGATCGCTACAAAACTCCAGAAGTCATTGCCGCAGAAGTAATGCAGTTTTCCGAACAATTTACCAACGCGATATCAGTTTTTGCGGTGGGAATGCTAGCGTTTGGCATTATGTTGATATTTCTTAACTTTTCCATCAGATAAAAAAGGGAGTGCATAGCACTCCCTTTTTTAAGAAGAGAATGGTGGCACGAAGCGCCACCATTCTCTTCTTGGTTCTTATGACAAGCGGGACATGACAACTATAAAAAACCTACTGCTCCACCGAGCAAAATACTCATCGTTGCGATCGCCAAAGGATGAACTACCAAAGCCCAAATTCGTGGAATCTTGATTCCTTCACAAAGCGGAAATAATAAACTGGCGATCGCCACATTAATTATTAAAAAGCAAATTGCCCATAGGGGAACCCATCGCAGATTTAAGCCTACTAGAGCAATCCATACAAAAATATTGGCGATCGCCACCATTCCCACCCCCTGCACCCAAGCCTTCCCAGACTCAATAGGGTGATTGGGTGACATCCAGACTAGTCCCATCCACGTTAAGGCTGCCAATAAACCACAGGCGATCGCATCGAAAAAAAAGTGCATATATTTTTGCGTCTCGCTAGTAACTTCTCATTGATATAGCGGTTTTCATTTTGCCTACGGCAAAATGAAAACTTAAACCCCTTACTAGGATTAGTTTTTTGTTTTCAAATGAGTTCTTATTCATTTGAAAATTGATAAATTGTGCAGAGCTCCGCTCTACACAATTTATCAATTTTTATTCAATTCTGGCAGGGATACCTTGACGGCGCAATTGCTCAATCCGTTGTTGGGCTGCATTAGGATCTCGATAAGAGCCAACCTGTACTTGTCCATCACTAGGGCGCACATAAGCATCCCGTTCAATTTGCTGAGCGCTAGCAGCATAGCTATTTTCCACAACTACACGATAGCTGTTACTACTGGGGGCGGTAGCTGCGGGAGCAGGATCCGATGATATAGGCGCGGCATACTTCACCGCAGTATTATTGGATCGTGGGGTCACATAGACAGTCGTGGGCGCAGCAGAATTTATGTTAGCACGACTTACTGGTGTTGTAGGAGTTGCCTTAGCTGCACTAGGAGCAGGAGAGGCTTTGCTAGTTGCAGGACGTGGAGCAGATGGTCTAGAGGAGCTTGCAGGGGCAAGAGCCGAGTCGTTACTCACAGACGGACTATAGCTACGCTCCACAGGTGCTGGTGCTAACGCGGGAGGTAGTGGAGCAACTGAAATAGATGGCAATGAAGTTGATGGTACGGTTCGTAAGGGTGTACTAGGCACAAAGGCACTATTGGGAGCGAACAAACTTGAAGATTTCGTTGATGGGTCGGTTAAGGGATTTTTGGGAGCGATCGCAGGATTGGCTAGGGTTTTACTATTAGCTAATTCAGGTTTATCACCAGCAAAAGGCACAAAAGATAAGCCTGTATCATTGGCCTTCTGCTGATTTTGCAAATTAATATCACTACCTAAATCTGCATTTTTACCATCAGTTTGGGCTGCTTTTGGTTTGGTTTCAGGTTTGAAAATCTTCATTACACCCGCTGGATCGACCATCAGATAGCCAATCGCGGCACTAGAGCAGAGCAATAACAATAGTGAAATAATCCCTACGGGATTCATCAAACTGCGTAAAGCACTCTTTTCAGTTGGTGCATTGGGCATCGGATAAGCAGACTCTTGATCAACAGATTCCTGATAGTGATCTGCATAATCATTGGCAAAGCTTTGCAGGATGTCATCATCATCAGGGGCAGGTATTTTTGCCATCGTCGGCGAGTTCAAACTACCGCTAGTGGCTTCACCATAGCCATTCATGTCTTGAGCATAGGGTAAATCTGTCTCTACACCAGCATCATGCAAATTCTCAAGACTCTGGAGAGCTTCTAGCCCTCGGAAATTATTTAACTCAGCAGTAGATATATTGATTGATGGATTTGTAGATGCTCCTAGGGGTGGCATTACAGGCATCTGGATCGTCCGTCGATCGCCATTAGTAGTTGGATCAACAATTGGAGCGATCGGGGAGAGTGCATCCGACAAACTCGGCGAAGTCCAAATCGATTGAGTCGAGACGGCACGGGGTCTAAAGGGATTGAGATAAGAGATGGTTTGACCATTAGATTGCCAATGGCGATAACGATCTAGCTCGTCATTGAGGCTCGCATCCAAACCAGCCAACGCTGTTTGCAAGCCTGAAGACTGAGCGATCGCAGGCAAAAGATCAGTCTCTGAATTAGTGACTCTTTGGTTGCTTGTTTTAGAAATCGTTGGAGAGATGGTAGGACTCAATGTTTGCATAATAATCTTTACCTCAGGCAGTAACAGCGGTTTGAGCTAGGTAAATGTCTCGGATATCTTCGGGAAGGGCTTCTTCTAAAGCGTGATATGCCTTAACTAGAAGCTGCTTAACATCACTAGCAGAGATGTTTTCGCCTTCAGCATGTAAGTAAGCCGCGATGCGCGTGTGGCTCCATTGAAAAGTTTGAGACAACAATAGTATCAGACGTAGGTTACCAGCCATTTGATTTAGCGCTTGATTAAGGTAGCACCAAAATACAGGCGGCGTATCTTTGAGAGAATATTGAATGTCTTCAACGGGTGGGACTTCGGCACGATTGATCATCATCGCGGCAATATTAATCAGCCAACTTTGCAGAGAAAGATGCGGTTTGTTAGCCCGCAAATCTAGCACTCGCATCTCGTGGTAGATATATTCCCAAGTCTTTACAAATAAGTAGTCTGATTGCACAGGCGATCGCGTTGCTGTACCAATTAAGGTATATAGCACCTGTCCATAGCGACAAAAAATCGCTGCAAAATATTGACCCTCTTCAGGATGTCTTTGAAATAGCGTCACGAGTTCGCGATCGCTCTTCTGGAAAAGCGCCTGAATCTTAGGGTGATGAATTTCGGGAAGGGGGGGAAGCTGCACGGTCACGGCTATTGCTAGCTCACTTTATAAGTTTTCAATTTTGATGCACACATACTAGCAGCAAAGTATGATAATGCAACCCGTAGTTCGTACTAAATTGTTTTAAGATACCAAAAAGAGAGGCGGCGCTTCGCGCCGCCTCTCTTTTTGGTATCTTAAAAGATAACTTCGCTCCAAAATTATGGAATAGCTTGCTATGCTCACCAGTTTTGAAGGTCTTTACCGTAATGGACAGATCAAGATCACCGATCTGCCCACAGGCATACCCGATGGCACAAAAGTTATCGTTACATTTCTAAAGTCAGATGAGATTAATTTAGAATCCCTTGGCATTAATAGAGCTGACGCTCAAATATTACGAGCTAGTTTATTTACTTTTGCAGAAGAATGGGATAGTCCCGAAATGAGTATTTACGATAATTACGATGTCGCTAAAAAACATTAAACGTGGAGATGTTGTTCTTGTAGTTTTCCCAAACTCAAATTTGACTACAGCCAAAACAAGACCAGCAATAATTGTCCAAGCTGATAACTTGCAAACAGGACTGCCACAAGTAGTGGTGGCGATGATTACTAGTCGGATGATCAGGAGTATTCATCCTAGTCGGGTCTTGGTAATGTTGAATACGATCGCAGGAAAGCAATCTGGTTTGCTCACTGACTCAGTAATAATGACCGACAACCTAACAACGATCACAACTTCCGCAATTTACAATGTGATCGGCTCACTGCCAACGACTGAAATTGATCAAGCTTTGAGACATACCCTTGGGATCTAGTTATGATTTATCGTAGTTTGGCTGATATTAATATTTATGATTCACCCCAACTCGATCGCCTAGCGACACAGATGGCAAAGGGTAGATATCTAGAAGTACTAGCATCTGAGCGAAGTTTTCTAAAAATTCAACTACTAGAAGATAACTATACGGGCTTACTTGATCGCCAAGATGTTGAGAAGTTAGAACTAAGCGATCGCCAAAGTTTTATCGATAATTTGCCGCCCGCTTTAAGTGCTAGCGAAATACGCGATCGCTTTCCCGATGTGATCACTTTTATTCGACAAGCAATGGCAACACCCAATGAGTATTTGTGGGGGGGGACAGTTGCCCCCAATTATGATTGTTCAGGATTAATGCAAGCGGCTTTTGCATCGGTTGGTATTCAGATTCCGCGCGATGCCTATCAGCAAGAAGCATTTGCAGAAGCAGTGCCCCTAGAAAAAATCCAGATTGGTGATTTAATCTTTTTTGGGAATCCGACAAAAGCAACTCATGTTGGTATTTATGTCGGTAATGATGAATATATTCATAGTTCAGGAAAAGAGCATGGACATAATGGAATTAAGATTAGTCAACTATCAGGATTAGATCCAGTTTCCCAATGGTATTCCAAGCAATTACGTGGGGCAGCTAGAATTACATAGGAAAAAAGTAATGAATTGCCGCACTACGTGCGGCAATTCATTACAAAAATGATCGGAACTCTCTATAGGGTTTTATGTCTTAAACTGTAGGGCTTTGCAAAATGAAAAAACAATCATAGTCAGGGTTTACGTTTTTTATCTTGTCTACATCAAAATCGCGATACAGTTTATTGAAGCTTTACGTATTACAGAAATATTTTTGAAAGCGGCGCTTCGCGCCGCTTTCAAAAATATTTCTGGGTTTTAAGTCAGCGCAAAGCGCTGTAAAGTAGCGATCGCTATACTAGAGAGCAATTATCAGGAGAAGGTTCATGTTGCAAAATCGACTTGGCTTAACGGCAGCAATGGTTAGTCTGATATTTCTGGGATGTACCAATCAGGAAACCCCAAACTCATTAGCCTCATCCCCCAATAGTTCGCAGTCCACAACCACAATCACCACGACAAACACTTCTAAAACAGTGACTCCATCTCCTGATGCGAATCCCCAAAAACCTGTTGCTTCCTCCTCAAAAGCCTCAACAAAAGCGATCGCCGTTGGTGATATCAAAGAACTTGAAGGCGATATCATCTGTGGCAAAACAAGAGTGATTTATGCCTACGGAGAGACTTCCAATTATCGAGTCTATATTTGTGCTGATGCCCAAGAACCTAATCGCCCACGCTATTACATCAGCCGCAATAAAGATGGTAGTGGTGGTTTGGACTTAGAGGCAAAGAATTATAATCCTCAGAAAGATGGGGCGATCGAGTTTAACAATGAAGGTTATATATATACTCTCGAATCACCTACCACTCAAAATCCTGAACCTGTATTACGGGTGACTTTTCCCAATCAAAAATTCACAGAAGAGCAGCTATTACGCTACCTTACACGTTCTAATAAATCCAATTCTTCAGCAACAAATTCCCCTGCCGATCCATTGCAATATGTACTTCAAAATCGTGAAAGTTTAGGAGTTTGCAAAGATAATTTCCGTGCCGAAGATGGAAAAAATGGCATGGGTTCAAAAGCTTTCCCAATCTCAGACAAGAAGTATTTAGTCCAAATTCAGTGTTTCCTAGCTGCTTATCAAGGCAACTTTGAGTATGTATTGTGGAGCAATGAGTCTCCAAAACCTCGAGTGATCCCTCTCGAATTTGATAGTTTCCAAGAGCCAAAAGAAGGCGAAAAGCCTAAACGGATCACGGAGCGCTCGATCGCAGGTTTGCCAAGATTTAATGTGCGATCGCAGACCTTAACCAATTTCACTAAGTTTCGAGGGGTTGGTGATTGTGGCTCATCGGCTCTTTATAAATTAGAAGGCGATCGCATGGTTTTACAAGAATATCGTGCTAAATATGCCTGTGATGGCAATTATGTCCAAGATTTCCCCATTATCTATCCCTAAGCAAGGCTTGAAAAGTAGTAATGGCGGCGCAAAGCGCCGCCATTACTATTTATTGTTACAAAAGGTGTCATAAAGCGACAAATTTTGTTTTTTAAGACGGCGCTTTGCTCCGCCTTCTAAGGAAAATCATATTTAGCTGTCACAAGACGATACTTACCACTTTGAGGATCTTCAATTGGTTTAAATTTGTAGTCTTTAACCGTTTCTCTAGCAATATCATCTAACTCCTTAATCCCACTAGACTTTAAAAACCTAGTTTGGACTTCACCACTAGGATCAACAAGCCACATAAATGTGACGGAGCCACTTTTGCCAGAAGTATTAGCAACTTTCGGAGGAATCCATGTCACCCCTCTTTCTCTATTGAGATCAGGATTAGATATCAAGGCATCAGCAGGAGCAATTTGAGTATTCCTAATTAAATTTTTAGACAGTAAATCAATGATTTGCTTGTCGGTAGTATAAAGTGACGAAATGTTACCAATCTCTTTTTCTTTGCGATCGCTATTAGAAGAGTTAGCTGCTACAGCTCCTTGCAAATTTTTTGTATCAGTGTCTTTGCTATTGTTAGATTTTTTGGTCGGCGCAGGAGATGCTGTTACGTCCTTTTTGAGACCACTATTTTGATACTCAGGCTTGATATTATCTGTTTGCTTAACAGGAGGACTAGTGTTATCAATCTGCCCAGACTGAGTAAAGCGCTGCTGGGTAGATGGAGTTTTGGGTGGTGTCGATGCAGGAGTTTGCGGTTTTACAAACTGTGGTTTCTCAGGATCATCGGGCAATGGAGAAATCGAGAATGGGTCGGCAACTGGTGGTAAATCCTCAAAATTACTGAAGCTATCTAGGTCTAAGGTAGTTAATGGGCTACTGCTAGATATATCGGGAAATGGATTCAGGGGTGAGTTAGTTTTGGGTGCAGATTTGACAAATAAATTATCAATGAGTGATTTATTTGTCTTTGAGTTAGTAGTTAATGTCTTGGGAGGTAACTTGACAACTGGAAGCGTTGAGACAACAACTTCACGGGGTTCTGGTTTTTTGAGTGGATTTGGTGCAACCAAAGCAAAGGCGGTATGGATGCCGAGAGAACTCACCACAAGTACCCAAAATGGGTACTTCATGATTAGTCCGCCTGCTTTATTCGCAAATTGACGCATCGGATTATTTGCCACAACTGTATTTTTAGAGTTCAACATGGGTTGCTCTGTTTGACTTACAGTTATTTCACTCTTTGGTTCAGTCGGCAACATGGTTTTGTGTTAAGTATTTTGTAAGTATAAATTTACTAAGCAAAGCACTTGAATCAAGATCGAGACGTGGCGATCGCCACCCGATTACCTGCAATAGCCCTTAACTCTGCCAGACGGCTAATGACGATTTGATAAGAGACAGTTGAATCATCGGCACTCAGTACGACCATACCTCGCGTAGAGGAGCCTAGGAAACCATTAATCTCCTGCGCCAACTGTTGCGGTGGAATCAATTTTCCATCCTTTAACATTTGTCCCGTAGGATCAAGGGTGATGATGAAAACATCTGCTGGCTGGAGATCGCCTGAGTTTGAGTCACCCTGACTGCTGCGATCGGTAATTGGTAAATCAATACCAACCCGACTTGGCAAAGTCAAGGCGGCTGACAACAAGATAAAAAACGCCAGAATTGTAAACACCACGTCTAAAAAAGCGGTTAGATTGATTTCAGGACTAGCCGATGATTGGTGTTTTTTATGGATTTTCATTAATCAACTGCCCTCATATCAATGTGACGCATCTAAAGCTAGATTGTTTCTTAAGACTAGATAGTTTCTTGAGGTTTGGAATAATTTACTTCCACCACTGTATGCACATTTCCACGAGGCGTAAAATCACCTTTGACATTAATTCTGAGCGGATCTCCAGCCTTTACAAAATCATCCAGAATTTGATTGACCGCCTCTTCATGGGAAATAAAGAGATCGCGGTAGCTATTGATATATAGCTTAATTGCCTTGAGTTCCACCAGCACAAGGTTAGGTGTATAGGAAATATAGATTGTGGCAAAGTCGGGATAGCCTGAAAATGGACATTTACTAGTAAATTCAGGAAGGGTAATCTGAATGTTGTAATCCCTGCCGATGCGTGGGTTCGGAAAAGTAGTGAGGGTTGCTTCTGCGATCGCTTGTTCGCCGTACTTAACAGTCATGTCTGCCCTGAGATAAAAAATAAAAAATGAAAAGAATGAAACTGAGCAAGAATTTGCTTTAGGGCTTTGAGCTTTAAATAAATAGCCCGATTTCTGTTGCCGAGGCAACAGAAATCAGCTATTTATTTTACTGCACATCCCTTATCCCTATAGCGTAGCAAATTTAAACCTAAAAAAAGGAAGGGCGCAAAGCGCCCTTCCTTTTTTTAGAAGATAGAAGAGCGCAAAGCGCTCTTCTACAAGCTGTGGCTAATGTTTTTTGACATCATGGGGCTGGATCACACCAAAACCGCCATGATTACGTTCATACACCACATTGATTTCCCCCGTATCAGCATTGCGAAAAACATAGAAATCATGATCAATTAACTCCAACCTTTCCAGAGCCTCATCCACAGACAAAGCAGGCATAGCGAAGTATTTATTTCGCACCACTTGAGTAGGCAACTCAACCACACGATTGTCGTTTGGCAGAGGCACTGGTGGTTGCTCAACTACAGCGATACTAGTTTTCGCAGCAGTGCGATCGCTCTTGCGTTCTTTAAATTTCCGCAACTTACGAGCAATCTTGTCAGCAACTAGGTCAATACTTGCATACAAATTCTCGCTCTTTTCCTCCGCACGGATCACAGATCCGTTCGCATAGACAGTTACCTCAGCCGATTGGCTCGAAGCAATGCGAGGGTTACGAGCCACAGATAGATGCACATCTACCTCTGTGGTTAATGCTTGGAAATGGCTCACCGCTTTGTCGATCTTTTGCTCAACATATTCGCGGATGGCTTCCGTGACTTCAATATTCTTGCCTTGAATTACAAGTTTCATCTCTATGACCTCGCTTCTGAGTTCCAAATCAGTTAATAAAATTGACACGCGCAATCTTGTTTTTAATTACCCCACTGCGCCGAATAGCTGATTTGGCTATGAGATCACCATAACACTTTGCAGGTGTTAGCAAACCAACTTTGATGCACTTCTTAACGTAGACTTAATAACCGATTTTGGCGTTTTTATCGCCTATAGCGCTCAAAACAATAAATCTAAAAATCCTAAGCGATCGCAATCTGTAGAAATAACATCAAACAAGGTTGCTATTTATCACTTACGATTGGGACTGTGCATCTGCTTAGGGACGCGCAGTAAAATGAAGAACAAATTTTTGATGGCGCGGTAAAGTCGCACCACAAAAAATCGTTTTTTATTAAGTCGCACAAACCTTAAGGTATACACATTTAAGCTATTCACAAAGAGCAAAGTGAGGTTCGTATGAGTTCGGCTGTGGAACTGTGGCAACGTTATCAAGACTGGCTGTACTACCATTCAGAGCTAGGTCTTTACGTGGATATCAGTCGGATCAGGTTTACGCCAGACTTTGTGACAGAGATACAACCCAAGTTTGTCAAAGCTTTCGCGGATATGAAAGCGTTAGAGTCAGGCGCGATCGCCAATCCCGATGAGCAACGTATGGTCGGACATTATTGGCTGCGATCGCCTGAGATTGCCCCCACGGAAGCATTGAGTAAAGATATTACTGAGACTCTTGATCGCATCGAAGACTTTACCAAGAAGATTCATGAAGGGATTATCCATCCACCAAAGGCTGCAAAGTTTACGGATATTCTGTCAATTGGTATCGGTGGCTCAGCATTAGGACCCCAATTTGTCGCTCAATGCTTTGCTAAGGCGGATGTCCCCCTTAAAATCAGTTTCATCGACAACTCTGATCCCGATGGGATTGACTTAGTGCTGGATCTACTTGGCGATCGCCTCAGCACCACATTAGTATTGGTAATTTCTAAGTCTGGCGGTACTCCTGAAGCCGCTAATGGCATGAAAGAGGCCGAGTTTGCTTTTAAGCAAGCAGGTTTAGATTTTGCAAAACAGGCGATCGCGATTACAGGTGTTGGCAGTGCTTTGGAGAAATACGCGATCGCCAATGGTTGGCTGGATCAGTTCCCCATGTATGACTGGATTGGCGGTCGAACCTCAGAACTATCGGCAGTTGGTTTATTACCTGCGGCTTTACAAGGCATTGATATTCGCGAAATGTTGCGCGGAGCAAGTTTAATGGATGCCGCTACTCGCATTGAAGATATTCGTCAAAATCCTGCGGCTCTTCTGGCGATGTCATGGTACTTTACGGGCAACGGTAAGGGCGAAAAAGACATGGTAGTTTTGCCATATAAAGATCGGCTCCTGTTGTTTAGTCGCTATTTGCAACAACTGGTAATGGAATCTCTCGGTAAAGAGAATGATCTTGATGGCAATACGGTGTATCAGGGTATCGCTGTTTACGGTAATAAAGGATCTACGGATCAACATGCCTATGTACAACAACTGCGGGAAGGGGTTCCTAACTTTTTTGCAACTTTTATCGAAGTTTTACAGGACTCAGCTAAGCCTCATCCCGAAGTAGAAGAAGGTGTTGTCACGGGCGATTATTTGTTAGGGTTCTTGCAAGGTACACGTAGCGCTCTCTATGAAAATGGTAGAGACTCAATTACAGTGACGATCCCTTGTGTTTCTGAGCTTACTGTGGGCGCATTAATTGCGCTATATGAACGTGCTGTAAGCTTTTATGCTTCGTTGGTGAATATCAATGCTTATCATCAACCAGGTGTTGAGGCTGGCAAAAAAGCTGGCGCAAAAGTACTTGCTTTACAAAAGAAACTTGTTGATGCTCTGAAAGCATCAGATGTCTCTCTCTCCCTAGAGGAAATTGCGAGCAGAATAAATGCTTTAGATGAGATTGAGTCTTTGTATCACATTGCGCGTCATCTTCATGCCAATTGCAAAATTCTATTTGAAGGAGACCTATCAAAACCAACAACTTTAAAAATGATGTTAATTTTGTAAATCCACATATCAAAACATAAGACGGCTAAGCCGCTTTGTGTTTTTAAGAAACTTACTAGGTTTGATTTTTAATCCCCAAAAATGTGATCACACTCTTGGCGATTGGTATTATATAGCCGTAGTCAGTCTTGCTAGGACATAAAACCAGAAGATTAGTGGCGGTGCTTCGCACCGCCACTAATCTTCTGGTTTTGATTCGGTCTAAGGCAATTGGTTACAGCTATATTTAGAAATCTTAAAACCACTATTTCATAAATTTTTGAATTAGCATTACTATTTTTACAAAAGAATCTGCAAGAATATGACTTCTTACGTTTTATCCAGTTACAGAGGTTAAATGTGAAGAAAATTTTACTTTTCTTTAGCGAACTCAATAATAGTGACCTTGACTGGTTTGTCCAGAAAGGCAAAAAGGAAACAATTGCACCCGATCGCTTATTAATTCGCGAAGGTCAGATCAGTGAAGCTCTGTACATTGTTGTGAGTGGATCATTTAGTGTTGCGATTGAGTCTCAAGATCATAAGGAACTTGCCAGAATATCTGAAGGAGAAATAGTTGGTGAAGTATCATTTATCGACACTCGACCTCCCCTTGCTAGTGTGCGATCGCTAGAAGAAAGCATCGTACTGTCAATCCCAAGAGTGCAACTTTTGTCGAAACTACAACAGGATACAAATTTTTCTTCAAGACTTTATCGCGCTATCTGTCTTTGCCTTTCCGATCGCCTACGTGGTACTGTAAGCCGTCTTGGATATGGCTATGATCTAGATGATTTAGAATCTCATTTAGGTGGGTTTGGTCAGTCTATGCTCAGTAACTTAGAATTAGCCGAAGCCAAGTTTAACTGGTTGATCAAAAATGTACGTGGTTCTTAGTCTTCCCCATTTTCTCGAAGCCGCTTAATTAGATGAACGTAATTAATTGCCGCCCTAGACAAATAAAGTTGCGACCCTTGCGGGTCGCAACTTTATTTGTCTAGGGAACTACAAGCATTTAGTAGCGCAGCTATCAAGATTTGAGAAGTAAGAGAGTAAATTAAAATACATGAAAAATTGTAACGCCAAGAATTGATTCCACAACTGTCGCGACTAATAGTCCTGTCCAAAATCTTCCTACGGCTCTACTGAAACCAAGGGCATTATCTTCCCGACTTGCTGTAAAAAACATTGACCAAGCTTGAGTTTCACTCAGACGCGCAAATCGATTAAAGTCTTCACGAAAAGCGATCGGGGTGAAAAGTTTTTCGCCACTAAAGTCAAATTTGGTTTCCATAGTTTACTCCTTAAGATTTGAATTCGCTGGTTAAGTTACTAGTCATTTAATGCAGTTATCTTAACAATTGTTTACAATTTGACACAATATCTCTTAAGTGTGGACTATAAATATCGCAGGACATAGAAAAGGCGACACATATAGTACCGCCTTTTCAGATTAAAAAATCTCATTTCGGGTTAATTGCAGACTAGCTCCTATAGCAAAAAAAGAGTTAGCTAGTACAGAATCGAGTGGCGGCGCTTTGCGCCGCCACTCGATTCTTGGGTTTTATGTCCTAAGCAAAACTTGCTTTGCTATAGAGAGGGTTCGCGGCGCAAACCCTCTCTAGGAGCCAAAACAGTAAAAGCCTCGCGAAGCGAGGCTTTTACTGTTTTGGCTTTTAAAATTTTGTAGCTTATCCAGAACTAACGTTAAAAAAGAATCTAATTGATAATTTTTTTGTTTTAATTTGCTTCGATTCGCATTAGAACTTGACCATACTCAACTGGTTGAGTATTTTCCACTAAAATTTCGACGATTTTGCCAGAAGATTCTGATTCGATCTCATTCATTAGCTTCATCGCTTCGATGATGCAAACTGTATTACCTTTTTTGACAGTATCACCAATCTCTACAAACGGAGCTTCATCAGGGGCTGGCGAACGATAAAACGTACCAACCATCGGTGACGTAATCTCAACAAGTTTTTTGGATGGAAGAGAGTCAGCAACTGTGGTGGTATGCACGACAGGGCTTGTAGCAGTATGCTCGATCGCTGCTGGGTTTACGGCGGAGACGACCGAGTGCATTGCTACTGGCATTGTCGAAACTCTAGTTTCGCTTTTACGGATACTCAGACGGACATCGCCTGATTCTAGCGTCAGCTCGGTAATATCCGTCTTATTTAGAATCGTGACTAATTCACGTACTTGATCTAAGCTAAATTCCACCTAATTTTCACGCCCCAAATACGTGTCTTCACGAGTATCAATTTTAATGCGATCGCCGATATTCACAAATAGGGGAACATTGATCGATGCGCCAGTTTCAACCTTAGCAGCTTTGCTACCACCCGTTGCTGTGTCACCCTTGAGTCCGGGATCAGTTTCGATTACTTCTAGTACGACCGTATTAGGCAACTCCACATCGATTACCCGATCGCCCCAGCGCACGACATTGACTTCCATGCCTTCTTTGATGTATTTGACACGGCTACCGATTTGAGCCGAAGTCAAATTAGCTTCTTCATAGCTTTGCATATCCATAAAGACATAATCTTCTCCGTCTTTATAGGTGTGCTGCATGGAGCTTTTTTCAAGAACAGCTTGAGGAACCATTTCCCCAGCTCTGAAAGTTCTTTCTAGGTTTTTACCTGTCATGGCGCTTTTGAGAGTAGTGCGGACAAATGCCGAACCTTTGCCTGGCTTTACGTGTAAAAATTCAACTACACGCCAGACTTCGCCATCAAGTTCAATTGTTACGCCGGGTCGAAAATCGTTACTAGAGATCATTGCAGATTGAGTAATAGCCAGTGACAATTTTATCCTAGCGATGTAACCTTTGTGACAAAAAAATTTTAAACCTAACCAAAACCCAAAAAAGAGTTGCAGTGCTCCGCGCTGCAACTCTTTTTTGGGTTTTGGTTTTTGACTAAAATGGCGATAGGTATAAATCGGGTTTTGGAGAAATTCTACTGATGATTTAAAACCTCAAAAGACAAAGGCGGCGCGAAGCGCCGCCTTTGTCTTTTGAGGTTTTATGTGCCGACAAAAATAGCAACGCCTACTTTTATAGCAATTGTTATAGAATTGAGTTTTTAGAGGAGTGATCGCTACATGTCAGTAAAAAAGCAGTTTGGTAGTTTTGATGAACTATTAGAAAGTTCAGAATTGCCTGTTCTGGTTGACTTTTATGCACCTTGGTGTGGTCCTTGCCAATTGATGACAGGGATTTTGGACAAGGTTAGTGAAAAAATGAAAGATAAAGTTCAAATTGTAAAGATCAATACTGATAATTACCCCGATCTTGCCTCGCAGTACAAAGTTTATGCTTTGCCAACACTGGTTCTATTTAAAGATGGAGCACCTGTTGATCGCGTTGAGGGGGTAATTCAAGCCGATCAACTATGCGATCGCTTAGCTGTTCACGCCTAATCTAAAAAGCGCCCACAAGAGACGCACAGTAAAATAGAGAACCAAATTTTTAGTGGCGTAGCTTTGCCGCGCCACTAAAAATTTGGTTCTTTGTTAGACAAGACAGTCAGTAAGCTGTGCTAATAGTTCTTCACGATGCAAATTTCGCCCAATGATCACGAGTTGATTATTTAAAGAATTGCCACGATTATCAGTTTTGAGTTCGTAGCGCTTGCCACTCAGTTGGAAGACATAGCGATTGTCAATATTTGCAAAGTACAAAATACCCTTGGCTCGGAAAACATCAATCGGTAATTGCTTGTCTAAAAAGTTTTGAAACTTATCAAGCTCAAAGGGGCGATCGCTTTGGAATGAAATTGAGATAAACCCGTCGTTATCTAGGTGATGAGAATGGTGATGATGATCATGATCGTGATGCTCCTGCTGGCAATCGGAATCATGGCTGTGTTCATGGGCATGAGCGTGGTTGTGGTCGTGATGGGCGTGATCGCTATGATCGTGATGCTCAGCCTCTTGAGTGGACGACCCAGTAGTAAAGATCGCTGATTGGTCAATCTGGACATCCAGAATCAATGGCAGTGGCACAACACCCAACTGCGATCGCAAGATCCGAGCTTTAGTTTTGGTCTTATTAATGTAAGCCTCTAGTTCTTGCAGCTTTTCTTCGCCAACTAGATCGGTTTTATTGAGAATGATAATGTCGCCATACATGATTTGGGAGTAGGCTGCCTCGCTATTAAAATGCTCAGAGGTAAAGGCTTCAGCATCAACCACTGTCAAAATCGAATCAAGGCGAGTCAAATGCTGCAACTCAGTCCCCAAGAAAGTGAGAGCAATCGGTAAGGGATCAGCAACGCCTGTAGTCTCTACAATCATGTAATCAATGCGATCGCTTTTTTCAAGGACATTGTAAACAGCATCCACCAAGCCATCATTGATGGTGCAGCAGATACAGCCATTACTCAGTTCCATCATGTTTTCATCAATGGATACTAGTAATTGACTATCAATGTTGATATCCCCAAACTCATTTACTAAAACTGCAACCTTCAAATCCTGTTGGTTTTGTAAAATGTGATTGAGTAAAGTGGTTTTGCCACTGCCCAAAAAACCTGTAATGATCGTAACGGGCATCCCTCGTTTGGGGACATCTACATCAATAATGGCGGATGTATTTTCTTGTTTAACAGTGCGATCGGAAGTGAGCATGGACTTTAGGCAAGAATAACTTTGAAGTTCATTTTAGCCGATTATCATAAGTGTATGCCAATGTGAAAACTGCATCCAGCAGAGGTCACATTGGCATCATCTTTACTTTATGAGTTTTATGCCCTAATTTTACTTAGTATAGCTGTCGCCATTATTGTTAGGACATAAAACCCAAATAATGTGAGGCGGCGCTTCGCGCCGCCTCACATTATTTGGGTTTTGATTTGTCCTGATACAGGTGGCTATAGCTATAACTAGGCATAAGTAAGCTTAAAACCGAGAGGTTTGAGCCGCCTGATACAGGTGGCTCAAACTTTGGTTTTGGGTTTTGACTATGCTGAACTACCTAGCAATAGATTTATTTAGCGCGAATCCCCATGTCAGCCACTCAAACTAGCATTGCCCCCAGCCTAAACGATATCCTCTCGGCTCTAGAATTGCAGATGGAATCAGAAGAAGCAATTAATAAGTTGCCGTTAACCAGAGCATTAGAGCAATGTTTGGCATTCGCACAGGTTAATAATTGTATTGACCTTTCGGAATTAATTAAGCAAGAGCTTTATGGTTATAGTAGCCAGCCGCCTACTTATCGATATGTACAACTGAGTTATTTTGATGCTGGTGGACAGGCTATCAATGGATTAGATCAATACAGCGTTTATCCTGTGGTTACAGGAGTTTATAAATTAGAACTACATCTCAAAAATGGACTGACATTAATTTTGCCAAAACAGATTTTGACATTTTTATCACAAGTTTCGGGGCGCGAGGTGGATACTGGACATGTCTCACCAGCCGTGATTAATAGCCTTTTGGGAATTGTTCGTAACGAAATCACCTGCAAAATTAGCAAAAACATGCTGAAGGAAGTCAGTTAATTAAATCCAATCAAGATTGAGAGAAGGCATTAATCTTTGCAAGTTTTTTAAAGATTTCCCTTGCCAAGGTATGTTTTCCGATCCTTGTACAGTAATCTTAATAGTCTCTTTTTGGCGAACTTTGATCACAAACTTAGATAGAACATTAATGCCTGAACTATTTAAAAATTCTAATTGACAGAGATTTAGAGTGATCTTTTTAGGGTTTTGTCCAATTACATTTTCTAAAATTTGGACAATTGGGGCATATTCTTCCGTACCTGCTAGACGTAAAGATCCTTGACAATAGATAACTGTATCTACTTGTTCATACCAGACCCGATAATCATCTCCTTTAACTTCCATTCTTTGAAATTCTCCTAATACAATCTTGATTAATTTGATTAATGCGTTTAGTAACACTAACTAGAAAAGACTCTAATAGTTTCTGTTGAATACGTTTCTAGAGAGGCAACTGTACCATCGTGGTTACTATCGTAGCGGGATTATCACCAGAAATCTGTTCAAACTTCCATCCTAGGACAGCATCGTAGTCCATAATCATCGTCAAATAGCCAAGTCCCGAACTTTCAGACTCATCAATATCAACACTTTTTTCAACTTGGTTAATATACATTTCACCAACATCACCAGCGGTAAGGGTTTGTAGGTATGACTGAAAATTGGCGATCGCATCTTGGTGAACACTATTTTTTGATATAAATATTAGTCGATCGCTGAACAAATGTACTTCCAAATTAATTGGTTGTCCTGCACATTTATCACTATATTTCATTGCATTCTCCAGCAATTCATTAGCGACAAAACTAACTGCATGACGCACTTCAGTTTGTTTATTTAAAGCAGCACTAGTATCGCCTGGGAAAAAGTTTTTAACATAGTCTCCTAGGAAATCAGCCGAAAGCCCATTTGTCTTCCAACGTAGTTGGATAGGTAGAGAGGATGGAGAAAATCCCAGAACCAAAAATTCGCTTCTTTCCGAAAAATCTTCTGTAAATTCTCCAAAGACTTGCGCCATAGTTAACGCCATTTTTTAGTGTTTGTATTTATTGAGGATCTCTTAGGTAGGTTGCAATATTTTACAAAACCTTAACAAATCTATGATTTCTTTTACTACGTTTAGGGACATGATGCAAGCTGCTACTTTACACAAATCATGAGAGATTAATTACAAACTTAAACCCTTAAGGTTGCGCCCCACAGGGGTGCAACCTTAAGGGTTTAGGTATTTATTCTGTGCAGGTACTTATGTCTACTCAAATTAACAATTCACAAAATCCCTACGATCGCGTTGCCTCAAACCAGTGGTTCATTTGTAAGCGTGATACTGGTGTTTGCGAAATTGTCAACAGCGATCGCAGTGATGAAATTTTAAATGCTGTAGAAACATGGGGCGCATTTGCCTCTCAAGGTGAAGCGATCGCCAAACGAGTCGGTCTAATTCGTGCTGGGAAGTGCAAACCTCAATAGGACTGAAGTCATTGCGAAGCAACGACTTCAGTCCTATTGGCTTGAACTGGTATCAGTAACAAGTAGCCATGAGGCGCTACTATAATACGGGACTACATTTTGTGGGAATTTTTACGTCATGATATCCGTTTCCGCTCGATTTGAAGAACTGCGAGCTAAAGGGCAACCTGCTCTTATTCCATTCATTACAGCTGGTGATCCTAGCTTAGAGACAACAGCAAAAGCTTTGCGGGTCTTGGATCAAAATGGTGCGGACATGATCGAGCTTGGTGTACCTTACTCTGACCCACTTGCCGATGGGCCCGTAATTCAAGCCGCAGCGACAAGAGCCTTACAGAATGGGACAACCCTAGAAAAAGTTTTAGATGTTGTCCGAGTCGTTGCGCCTGAACTGAGATCGCCAATTATTTTATTTACCTACTACAACCCAATTTTGAATCTGGGTATAGAAAATTTTTTACAAACAATTTATGAAGCTGGTGTTCGCGGTTTGGTAGTACCCGACTTACCTCTTGAAGAATCCCATGTTTTGTTAGAACCCGCTCAAAAAGCAGGTATTGAAGTAATTTTATTAGTAGCGCCCACTAGCCCTCCCGATCGCGTAGCGGCGATCGCCGCAAAGTCTCAGGGCTTTATCTATGTGGTCAGTGCTACGGGTGTTACGGGTGTGCGTACTGAAGTTGCTAAGGGTGTCAAGACAATGATTGAGCAACTGAGAGTAATCACAGACAAACCGATCGCTGTTGGGTTTGGCATCTCGCAACCTGAACATGCCAAACAAGTGATCGATTGGAATGCCGATGGGGCGATCGTCGGTAGTGCGATGGTGCGGAAACTTGCTGAGCCTGATGGTGGCTTACATGCGATCGCGGAACTTTGTAAAACTCTCAAGCAATCTATTAGTAGAGATTAGAGATTAGCGATTAATTTTTTGTGGCGCGGCTTCGCCGCGCCACAAAAAATTAATCGCTAATCTTGGGCTTAAAGATTAGGAAGTAGGTATTTAAGGCTTATGAATATTTTGATTGGTGTGGGTATTGCGATCGCGGTTTTGGGTGGTCTAGTTGCGTTGTTGTGGTTATTGTTTGAGTGGCAATACACCACCCGTCAAGGCAACTTACTAGAGTTTGATAGTGGAATTTGGCAGTTTTTAACCTACGAGCCTGATCACTATCGTTTGGAATTGCTCCTAACAGCCACAAACAAAACTCGTAATCTAGATGTATTCCTAGTCGAAGTAGATCCTGTAATCTCGATATTATCTAGTAACAGCCTTGATGGGATCAATAGCCAAGTGCAGTTGCGATCGCGCCATCCTAATGTCACCAGTCGAAATGACAACTATTGGGAGTCCTATATTGTTACCCCTAATCACAGTACAGGGATTGAAATTCAGATTGACCTGAGTGGCAAAAACTTAGAAGAACTAAAAACTGTATGGGTACGAGTTCATTACACAATTTACGGGCCAGCAGGACGCGAAGAAAAAGTCAAGCATTGCATTATCCCATTACAGTTTCCTGATGCCAATCAAAGGGAACGTTGGCGACCCACACCCGACGCAGATGTGTTGCCCATCCGCACTCACATTTTATCGGCGGGAGATAATCCTGTAGAGGTAATGCAGCGCTATGTGATGAGTCATGCTCAAGCGGGTGATATTGTGACGATCGCCGAAACTCCAATTGCAATTATGCAAGGCAATTTCTATCATCCCAGTGACATTAAGCCCAAATGGTTAGCGAAACGTCTTTGCTATTACTTTAAAAGTACATCTAGCCTAGCTACTGCCTGTGGTTTACAGTCATTGATTAATGAGTCAGGGGCTTGGCGAGTGGCTTTTGCCTTTATTGTCGGTGCTTTAGCCAAAGCATTTCTGCGTGTGCCTGGGGTGTTTTATATGCTGGCTGGCGATCAGGCGCGACTGATTGATGATGTAACAGGAACTTTACCGCCCTATGATCAATTTATCGTTTTAGGTCCTAAAGATCCTCAAGCAGTGGTTGATGAGATTAAAGCAGGCACAGGACTAGAAGCAGCGATCGTCGATGTCAATGATTTACGACGTGTCAAAGTACTAGCAGCCACATCAGGGGCATCCGAAAAACTTCTCAACCAAGCACTATTAATGAATCCTGCGGGGAATGCTGCGGAACAGACTCCAATAGTTTTGATTCGCCCCAATGGGGGGTCATAAAAAACAGAGGGGCGGGGCAAAGCCCCGTCCCTCTGTTTTTTACAGAAATTTGCCCTCAAATCAGAACCAAGAAAAATTTTGAAAGTGTTGCTTTGCAACACTTTCAAAATTTTTCTTGGGGTTCGTATAATACCAATTCACAAAAGTGTGGCAGCACTTTTGTGAATTGAAAACCAAACCCAGTAAGGGTTAAAAAAAACAAAATGGCGTAGCCATTTTGTTTTTTGGTATAACATGCCTAGAACTGATAACTCAGACTAAAATAAAAGGCAGATTCTTGTAAATTTGTACCGCGATCGCTAAGGTTCACAAAGGGAATAGCGTAATCTAGGCGTATAATTAACTTCTCTAAAGGCGTAAATAGTAAACCTATTCCACCACCCGCCAGAAAGTTTTGTCTGGGTAATGTGTTGGGATTATTGGCATGATTCCAGATTGCGCCAGCATCTAGAAAGGGAATCACCTGCAACAGAGCCGCATTCTTTTCATTGCGAAGTGCTACAAATCGATTTTCTAAGGAGAAGCGAAACCCATTATCGCCAGTACGAGCATTTTGGCGAAACCCTCGCAAAGACTGACCGCCACCAATGGTGAATTGTTGTGAAGATAACAAGGGATCAGCAGATAATTGCAAATCTAAAGCACCGATTAATAATGAATCAGTTCCCAAAGATTGCACACGCTGAATCTGTCCTAGCCAACTTAGAAAAGAACCGCTAGGGGTCGTCACACTGGTAGAACCAAATAAACCTGTTCCTAAACTGAACTGCGATCGCAAAGACCAAGCCCCAAATAAATCGCGTAATGTATAGTCTTGCCCAAACTTGATTACACTAGTGCGGGTTGTGCCATCGGCTTCTGGTCCAATCCCAAAGGGTGTAGCAAGATCGTTAAAGGCAAATGTCTGTCCTTTCTGATAGCTATAGCCAAGGGATAGAGCGAATTCTTCTACACTGGTTCTAACCAACGGCTGCCGAAAATTTAGATCAAATAAATTGTTGTTTCCACGGATATTCAATATATCAAAAGGAGACTGCGTAATTCGATAGTTGCTAGGAGAATAGCGTAATGACAAAGTTCCATTCATCGGATTGAGTGGAATACTATAGGAAAGATCATATTGGTTAGATCCTCCCGTTGTGGTTCCATAATAGGAAGCTGTGAATGTATCACCATTACCAGAGAGATTCCGAAAGAATAAGCCTCCACCGTAACGCTCTGAACCGACTGCGGGAGGTGAGAAGTTGTCGATACTAGCAAATCCACCAAACTGATTCGCTTCTTTCACCGTAACGACGAGAATACTGCTATCAGCTTGACCTCCTGATTTTAAGCTTGCTTCAACATCACTAAATATGGGGTCTGCACGCAACAATCGCAGTTGATCTTCAAGTTTAGCGGTGTTGAGAGGCGTGCCAGTTCCTAACTCTACTCGCGATCGCACGTAGTCAGGGTTCGTATGAGTTAAGCCTACAATTTCAATTTTTTCGACTCGCCCTTCGATGACTTGAATTGTGACTATGCCATCAACTACTTTCTGAGGATCGACTACTGCTTGAGAAGTAATGTAGCCGCGATCGGCATAGATTTTAGTAATTGATTGGGCAGCCTGTTGGATTTGTTCGGGAGTTACTTGTTGACCTTCTAGGCTCTTAGAGATTGTCGCTAGCTCCGCACTAGTTAAGATCGTACTACCAATAACTTCAACTTTTTTAACAGCGATCGCTTGAGCAATTGGAGAAGAAGCTATGGGCGTTGGTGTAGTTAGAGAACTGCTCGAATTAATCGTTTCTGCTGCTACCGTTTCTACCAAGCTAAGCAGGATACAGCCAAAAATCAAGAAATGCGATCGATAATGACTAATTAGTTTGAAGAAGCTCATGATACTAATATCAATTTTGGTTAGCGATAGTTCAACAAAGAATAACTTGAGATCGTAAGTTTAAGACAGATTTTTTTTTGGATCTCATATTCAATATACAAAAATTAATATTGTTTGACATATTGTATAGCAATCCCAAATCATTTATTAAGAATGGCAAAAAGCCTAATTGTTATAAACTTTAGCTTCTCGCGATCCATTTAGAATTGATATCTCAGATATTTAAATGTTATAAGAGTTCTTTAACGATCTCTAGGAATCAAAGGTTTAAGATATTAGAGATTTAGTGCAAACATCCTCTAAATTAAAGTAGTCAATTAAAGTAATAAAGAGCAGTTGAAAGTAATCAATATTTGTTCCTAACTCATAACAAAGGAGAATCAAAATGTCTGCAATTGTCAAGAGTAATTTCGCGCAAATTGGACGAGTAGCGATCGCACTACTACTGATGCAACCCTTTGTTATGAGTAGTGAAGCGTTTGCTCAGTCAATTGTGCCAACTCAAGGAGTCGGGAATCTAGGCACACAAGTCTCTCCCGATGCGAATAATGCCCAGCAATTAAACATCACAGGCGGAACACAAGCTGCTGCCAATCTTTATCATAGCTTCCAGCAATTTGGCTTAACTCAAGGAGAAATTGCCAACTTTATGTCCAACCCCAGCATTCAGAATATTTTGGCGCGGGTGTCGGGTGGAAATGCTTCAGTGATTAATGGACTAATTCAGGTTACGGGTGGGAATTCTAATCTCTATTTATTAAATCCTGCGGGAATTATTTTTGGCGCAAATTCTAGTTTGAATGTTCCTGCGGCATTCACAGCAACTACAGCTAATGGAATTCAAGTGGGAAATGGTTGGTTTGGTGTGAATACAGGAATTGATGATGTCAAAAAGTTAACTGGCATTCCTCAAGCTTTTGGTTTCGCTAGTTCTACTTCAATTGTTGCTAGTGAGCAACCAGTCGCCGCGATCGCGAATGCGGGTAATCTCACGGCGAAAGAAGGGCAGAGTATTACGCTCGTTGGCGGGTTGGTAATTAATACAGGTACGATTTCCACAGAATCAGGCAAAATCACGATCGCCGCCGTACCTGATGGGAAGTATGTCAAAATTACACCCGAAGGAAGTCTGCTAAGTTTACAATTACCGATCGCCGATCAAAATCAATTAGCGCAGTCAAATGTTCAGGCAAAGGATTTACCGAATTTGCTGACTGGCTCGGCAAGTCTTCGGAATATAACGGGTTTGAATGTGGACAGTTCAGGTAATGTACTTGTATCTGGGACAGTAATTCCCAAGACTGCGGGAACAGCGATCGCATCAGGTAATCTCGATGTCTCTAGTAATACGAACAAAGGCGGAGAGATTAATGTTTTAGGCGATCGCGTTGGTCTAGTTTCCGCAAATCTCAATGCTTCTGGTGCGATCGGTGGTGGCACTGTTCTCATCGGCGGTGATTATTTAGGTGAAGGGACAGTTCCAAATTCCCAAATCACCTTCGTTGACCAAGCATCAATAATTAAAGCCGATGCATTGCGTTCGGGAAATGGCGGTAAAGTGATTGTCTGGGCAGACAATAAAACTAGTTTTAGTGGCAAAATATTAGCGCGTGGTGGTATAGATAGCGGCAATGGGGGATTCATTGAGACTTCTGGGAAAAACTATCTCAACGTTCAAAATGCATCAGTTGATGCTTCTGCTATTAATGGTAATGCAGGTAACTGGTTGCTCGATCCGTTTAACATCATTGTAGCAAATGGAGGTTTAGCAACATTGTTAGAAGTATCTAATGGAGCAGATATTACTAATACTTTTACGATCGATCCTGCAACAATTGCAAATGCATTAGCCAATGTGACGCTTGTCGCATCGAACAATGTTACCTTTAATGACGATGTTTTCTTCAATAATAATGGTGTCGGATTGACAGTTACGGCGGGAAATACCTTAACTGTTTCTTCGGGAGTGAGTGTTAGCACAAATAATGGTGCGATTAGTTTTACGGCAGGAAACATGAACATTGCTGGTAGACTTAACAATAATGGTGGTGACCCGTTAGTTAGCCTGAATGCTACAGGCAATATTGCGATCGCTTCGCAGGGAAATAATTTTTTTGTTCTTGCTATAGAAGCAAGCAACGTTTCCATCACCAGTACAAATGGAAATATTTCCACTGGTTCTATTAAATCAATTTCCGCCACTGGTTCTAATGTATCGTTGACAGCTAATAACGGGGAAATTTTACTTGATGGCTTCATTCAAGCTGGTACGGCTAACGGCGCGACTAATGACGGCAAGATTACAATTACCGCTCAAAGATTTACAGCTATCAATCCTTTAACTTCCAATGCGAATTTCGTTAATGTTGGAGATGCAACAGGCTTTGTTAATAACGGTCAGCAGAACCCTACTAGTTTGATTGCCTATGCAGCTTTTACAAATGATCCTGCTGGAGTATTTACAGGAGTACCAGCCCGCAGTGTTCAACTTCAGTTACCAGGTGATACTGCTCCGCGCACGATCGCTGGAAGTGGCATACCAATTATTTCCATAAACATCCTCAAAGATACCACTTTTTCTGTTTACCCAAGGGCGATCCTATCTGGCACAAGTGGTACTAATGGAGCTATCTCCCAAGGTGTTTCGTCTATTCCCCCAAACGTCTTAGTTCTTCTATCTGATCAATCTTTTAGCTCTAATAGTAATGTGGTTGCTAATGCATTGAATGGAGGATTAAATGGAGAAGCGATCGCTACTGCTCGCACGGCTGACTTACAAGCAAATGCTGGTGATGTACAGGAATGTGAACCCACAGGTACAAAGAAACCACTGTTAACAATTACCGCCTCATTGCCATCAGTGCCAACTCGCGCCGCCCAAAGTTCTACCGCCTCTAAACTCCCGCCTTGCAAAGAATAAACCGTTTGTAAGATTACGTCCCAAAGGGACGTAATCTTACAAACTAGTTAGGATTGCTATATGAAAAACAAAATCTATCTCACTGCGATCGCTAGTGCAATTTTGCTGGTAACACCTCTATCAACATGGGCTGCCGCACCGAGCAACCCTAAGCCTGCGATCCCACCAAAATCTCCAGCAGATGAACTTGTCCAAACTGGGTTACAGCAGTTTCGAGCTAAACAGTTTGATCTAGCGATCGCTAGTTGGCAACAGGCTCTAAAAATCTATCAACAGCAAAAGAATCACAAAGGCGCGATCAATGTCCTTGAGACTTTAGCAGAAGCATCAAAAATGCTTGGCAAATACGAACAGGCGATCGCTTATTTGCAGCAGTTATTAGCTTTGTCACAAAGTCTAGGCGATCGCCAAACGGAAGCCAATGCCCTCGGCAATCTGGGTAACAGCTATCGAGTGATTGGGAGCTATGCTAAGGCGCTAGAAGTTCAGAACCAAGGATTAGTAATTAGAGAAGAACTAAAAGATAAACAGGGAGAAGGACAGGTTCTAGCTAGCCTCGGTAATATTCACTATGACCTTGGCAACTACAAGATCGCCGTTAATTTTTATCAGCGTAGTCTTAAAATTGCGAAAGAGGTAGGTAATGTCAGTGGAGTTGTGTTTTTGCTGAATAGCTTAGGCGCGATCGCAGGTACAGAAGAAGAATATCCTCAAGCTATTAAGTACTACCAGCAAAGTCTTGATAATGCTAGAAAAATCGGTTTTCGGGAAGCGGAAGGAAACGCGCTCAATAATATCGGCTCTAGCTACCATGTGCAACGCAAATATAAAGAGGCGATCGCCTATTACAAACAAGCTTTAACAGTAGCCAAGGAAATCAAAAATCCTCGCCTTGAAGGCGCGGCAATCGGCGGGATGGGTTTAGCCTATGTATTTTTACAAGAATACGATAAGGCTTTATCTCTACAAGAGCAAAGTTGGAAATTAGCTGAGCAAATCGGAGATCGTCGTCTCGAAGCAATGACTTTAAGCAATTGGGGATATACACTATGGCGATCGCAAAAGTATTCAGAGGCAGAACAAAAGTTTCTCACTAGCCTAAATTTATTGGAATCTTTACGTTCTAACTTAAGTGATGGCGATAAAGTTTCCATTTTTGATACACAGCTTCATGCCTTTAATTTACTGCAACAGATTATGGTTGCTCAGAACAAACCTGAATCCGCCCTAGAGATTGCCGAGAGAGGTCGTGCCCGTGCATTTGCAGAACTTCTCTCCCGTCGTCTTGACTCACAACAAATTGAAACCAAACCCAAGCTTTTTATAGAAGCCCCGCAAAATGGATCTTCTATAAAAAATTTGGATATTGCGGATATTCGTCGCATTGCCAAACAACAGAACGCTGTAATGGTGGAATATTCTCTGATTGCCGATCCAACTTTCATCGGTCAGGGAAAGCTCAAGGGTGAATATATCAAACTATATATTTGGGTAATCCAACCTTCAGGTGAGATCGCCTTTCGGGAAGTTGATCTCACAAAACTGGATATTACCATAGGTGATCTTATTGCTGATGTCCGTAGCTTGTTTAATGACTCAGGGGCGATCGCCGAAGACCCCAAGGAAGTATTAGATAAGTATGCCGATCTGAAGACATTACATGGGATTCTGATCCAGCCAATTCAAGACTTACTCCCTCAAGACGAGAATACGAGAGTCATTTTTTTACCACAAGGATTACTCTTTCTAGTTCCATTCGCGGCTCTGATTAATCCTCAAGGTCAATTCTTAATTGAGAAGCATACAATGCAAATTGCTCCAGCAATTCAAGTTCTCGATCTCACTCATCAACTCCGCCAACAAGTGCAAAAAGTTAATTTGCAAGCCACTCTAATTGTTGGCAATCCCACGATGCCTAGTTTGGGAGACCCACCGATCCAATTACCAACTTTGATAGGAGCCGAAAAAGAAGCTAAAGAGATCGCTTCTTTACTAAATACGACTTTTTTAACAGGTGACCAAGCCACAAAGACGGAAGTTGTCACAAAAATGAAATCTGCTCGATTTGTGCATCTCGCCACCCATGGCTTGTTAGAGGAATACCGCAAAGGGGATATCCCAGGGGCGATCGCTCTTGCACCTAGCTCAACGGACGACGGTTTTTTGACGGCTAGCGAAATTGTGACGATGCGCCTAAGTGCGGAGATGGTGGTACTAAGTGCTTGCAAAACTGGACAGGGTTTATTAACGGGGGATGGTGTGATTGGTTTATCGCGATCGCTAATTACCGCAGGAGTGCCTAGTGTCGTGGTGTCGTTATGGGCGGTTCCTGATGATCCGACGGCCCTGTTGATGACTAAGTTTTATCAAAAATTTCAGGCTGAACCAAACAAAGCTAAGGCAATACGACAAGCTATGCTTTCCACCAAAGCAAAGTACCCCGATCCTCTCAATTGGGCAGCTTTTACATTAATCGGTGAGAATTAAGAAAGGGGCGCTTAGCGCCCCTTTCTTAATTCTTATAGACCGTTGCGTCCCCAGACGACAAAAGCGATCGAAAGTGTAAACATGCCAAGCACACCAAACCAACCCAATGACAAAATATCCATAGTTTTGTAACGATTTAAATAAATTTTTCTAAGTATCATAATACGCTTTACCGTGCCAAAGAGAAAGCGACGAAACTTCATTGCAGTAATTCTCATTATGAAACTTGCTTTTAGTGTTTCTAGCACCGAAGGTGCTAGAAACACTAAAAAAGTTCAGTCGAATGTCCATAGCAACTTTTTGCTAAGAAATGCAATCTTTATTAGTACAAAACTATCTCGTGGGTGTGCTAGTAGTAATCTAAGCTGCATACCATACCTACAAAGATCACTTTTCTAGAGGCGATCGCATCATGTCTTTACAGAAATTTTCATCCAAAAAGCTTTTGATAGCATCGGCTTGCTCTTGCTTAGCTGTTAGTTCAGTAATTGCTTTGCCATTGTCTTTTAGTCTTTTTATGCCTTCTGCCCAAGCTCAGTCACGCAGGGTGCGCTATATTCCACCTAAAAATCTTGGCACTCTTACTGTTTCAGTACCAGGAGCTACTCGTAGCGCTGGTTGTACCGAGCAAGCTTGTCTAATTGGGCTAGTGCCAGATTTAGTAGCACAAACTTCTCCAGTCCCTCAGACGATTGCAGAACGTCCAACATTTTATTTCCTGATCCCAAAAATTGATGGTCAAGCATACTTTCGTCTTTTTGAATCTGATAGCTCGCTAACTAAAGGTAAACGAGTTTACCGAACATCTTTTAAAATTAAAAATAAAGCAGGTATTCTTACTTTTAAGATGCCCGATAATGCTCCAATTTTACAGCCTAATCAAAACTACGTATGGGAGTTTGTAGTTGGTGATTTAACAGATGCGGAGACTGTGAGCGGCTCTGTACGTCGAGTTTTGCCAAGTCAAAACTTGGTTGATCAACTCAAAAAGACATTCCTACCGTTGGAGCGTGCAGCTTTATTTGCTCAAGAGGGGATCTGGTTTGAAACTGTGCAAACTTTGGCTGAGGCTCAAAAAGGGCTTCATAAAAAGCCAGAAATTGTCAGCGAATGGACTGAGTTACTGAAATCTGCTACGTTAGATCGGGTGATTCCATTTACTTTCTTGAACAGCCCAGTTGCCATACCTGAGCGAACTTTAGAGCCAACAAAACCTACAAAAAAATATGGCTCTTAGCAAGTACAAGACGCTAAAGCATAATCAAGTCTATGCCAACACTGGGTGGGCAAAATAGACTTCGAGATTTTATCTAGCAAATCTTTACTTGAAAATAGCGATGGGATCTCGATTAAAAAATACCTTGTGGAAATGGCGCGGGATTGCGATCGCTGCGCCCACAATTTCCCTATTGGTGATCGGCTTACGGCTAATTGGCGGACTTGAAGCACTCGAATTAGCCATGCTCGATCAGTTTTTTCGATGGAGATCGCCTGAGCCAGAGGATCGCCGCATTGTGATTATTGGCATTGACGAAGCTGATATCCGTCAATATCAATGGCCGATTGATGATGCTCTACTAACTAAATTATTGGATAAAGTACGGCAGCAAAAACCTCGTGCAATCGGTTTAGATCTTTCCCGTGACAAGACCGATAATGTTGGATACCCAAAATTAGAGAAGCTATTTAAGACTACTCCTAATTTAATTGGAGTCTATAAAACACCTGATTTAGTAGCATCAAATTTCTCAGTGTCAGATATTAAACCGCCGCCTGCGCTTGCCCAAGTCGATCAAATTGGCGCAGTCAATCTTCCTATGGATAATGATGGACGGGTTCGGAGAGGCGTACTATCTTTGACGCTACCTGACGGTAAAGTAGGGCTTAGTTTTGGTTTGCAGCTAGCTTTACTCTACTTAGATGGTGAAACAATAGTTCCCTTTGAACAAGCTCTTAACCCACCCAAATTACAAACAAATGATGGTGGTTATAACCGCATTGATGCGGGTGCTCATCAATTTATAATTAACTACCGCCGATCGCTTCAAGGCTTTCAGACTGTGCGAATGGCAGATGTTTTAGAAGGAAAAATCGCCCCCGATCTCTTGCGAGATCGCATCGTGATGATTGGGGTAACGGCGGTTAGCTTGAGAGATTGGTTCTTCACTCCCCTTGACGGTGGGCTAGGTAGTACCAGAATTTTGACATCGGGGGTGGAAGTACATGCTCAGATTGTGAGCCATATTCTCAGTAGTACCCTTGATGGCAGAGTTGCAATTCAGTCATGGGAAGAACATTGGGAATGGCTTTGGATTTTTGGTTGGTCACTAGTTGGCTCCACCTTGATTTGGCTATGGCGCAATACCAATATCAAGGAGCGCAAAATTCAGGCAATTATATGGCGATCGCTGAGCATCTTAGTCTTAGCAAGCAGTCTATTTGCATCTTGCTTAATCGCGCTAACCTATGGCTGGTGGTTACCCTTCGTCCCTGCGGCGATCGCCTTTTTCGGCGGCGGTGTGATTGTCACTAGCTATCTAGCAATCACGGCGGCGCAGATTCGGACTTACTTTAGCCGCTATTTGACTGATGCTGTGGTCAAAAGTTTATTAGAAACACCTGAAGGGCTAAAACTAGGAGGCGATCGCCGCAAAGTAACCATCCTCATGTGCGATCTGCGTGGCTTTTCCACGATTTCCGAGAAAATGCCGCCCGAAAAGGTTGTGGAAATTCTCAATGTGTTTCTTGGCACGATGACCGAGGCGATCTCCACTTATCAAGGCACAATTGATGAGTTTATTGGGGATGCAATTCTGGTTTTATTTGGTGCGCCGATTTATCGGGAAGATGATGCTGCAAGGGCTGTGGCTAGTGCGATCGCCATGCAATTAGCAATGCGATCGGTAAATGAGAAACTCGCTCAAATGCAGTTGCCCGAAATCGCAATGGGAATTGGCATTAACACAGGTGAAGTCGTAGCAGGTAACATCGGTTCCCAATCTCGCGCTAAGTACGCCGTGGTGGGCAATCATGTCAATCTCACCGCCAGAATCGAATCCTATACTGTGGGAGGACAAATCTTGATTTCGGAAACTACCTATAAGGAAATACGGGAAATTGCCAAAACCAATGGCTCTATGGAAGTAGAGCCTAAAGGTGTATCACATCCGATTTTGATCTACGATATTTGCGGAATTGGTGGTACTTATAATCTCGAACTTCCTTCTCTCAGTGATTCGTTGCAAATATTACCTAAGCCTATTCCGATTACCTACCGCATTTTAGAAGAGAAGCACCTAGGCACAGAAATATTTACGGGAGAATTACTACAGATATCGCCCTATGGAGCAGAGATTTTCTCGGATCAGGATGTTCCTGTATTAACCAATCTCAAACTCCATCTTCAAGTTTATGACCAAGCCCAACAACTAGAGATTGAAGGTGAAATCTATGCCAAAGTTTTGAAGCCTCAACAACCTCATCATCAGCTACTAGAACAAATCACATCTGAGGCATTAATACTAGATAAAAAGCTACTGATCTCTGATAATGCCCAACCGCGATCGCCATCTACTAAAACAATTTATGTCCATTTCACCACAGTGCCAACCCATCTCAAAGCTTGGCTCAAGTCAGTTATAGCAATGTAAGCTTTACTTCCAAAAGATGAGTGGCAGCGCTTCGCGCTGCCACTCATCTTTTGGGTTTTATGTCCTAGCTATATTTTACCTTGTTATTAATTGATGTTACGTGGAACGCTGAGATTGGGGCTTGGAGACCAAACCCCTACCTTTACAAAATCAGTTATTAATCATCAGTATATGGTTCGACCTTAACTTCGGGACTATCGATCGCCGTCATTACAAAAAGGCGATCTTTGTAACGGAAGATGAATGATGTTGGACTGATCCAGCGCATAAACCGAAATCCATTAATCTCACCTGTGAAGCCAAATTTTGCAACAAAAGTTTTGAGGTCAACCATGCGTGCATTGGTTACTTTCTTGCAGCAACCTTCCGTCCCAAATGTTACCTGCTCAATAAATACCCTGTTATAAATATCCTCAAGCAGAATGACAACTCGATAAGCTTTTCCTTGAACCTTTGCATTGACATCACTTGCAAACCAATCAATTGGACTTTGGGAGAGTTGCACAATCCAAGGGTAGTAATTCGTATTAGCTGGAGTTGTTTTGATAGTGACTGGCTCAGCCAATGCAGCACTGGGCATTATTGCCAGAAAAAGAAACACTAAAAGGTGAAAGTTAGGCTTCATTGACTTTACCATCACATATTTTGCTACTATACCGCAAGTTTTGCTTAGGACATAAAAGCCAAGAAGTCAGCAATTCTCATTATAAAAATCGGTTTTTTGAAAGCCCACCTTCGGCAGGCTTTCAAAAAACCGATTTTGGTGTTTCCAGCACCGAAGGTGCTGGAAACACCAAAATCGGTTTCATAATGAGAATTGCTGCCAAGAAGTGAGGGGCGGTGCGAAGTGCCACCCCTCACTTCTTGGCTTTTTATATACCAATTCACAAAAATGTGACGACACTTTTGTGAACTAAAAATCAGACCCAGTAAGGGTTTTAAAAACACAAGATGGTTTAGCCATTTTGTATTTTGGTATTACATCAAGAGATTGTCATTTCGCGATCATATAATTTTTCTTGTGATCGCAATTTTAATAAAATCCAATGCAGCAAACCACTTACGAAATTCTGAGTCAAACCCAACGACAGCGTGTTAGTGATGGCGAGGTTGCCTCAATTTTTGATAATTGTCCATCAGCATTTCGCAAACTAATTTTAGTTTTACCCCAACTAGGTGATTTTGATAGTCTCGAATATATTTGGTGGATACAGAGAGACATCGAACGCCTGAAATTAGCAGAAATTGCAGTTCGGGCAATTGGTATCGGCGATCGCCAATCAGGAGAATATTTTTGTAAATTTACAGGCTTTGATCCTAGTTGGATGTTTGTCGATGCTACGGGAGAACTGCATCGACAATTAAATCTTTACTCAGGACTAACTACTAAATTCCCCCTATTATCATCAGGTCAAAGTGCTTGGATCAATCTAATGCTAATGTGTGCAGGAATTGGGAGCCAAGGAACTTTGAAAGAAGTTTTTCGCGGTTATCGAGGCGATCGCTTTGCCCCACAACTCATTGGCGATCAAGAAATAATTAAAGCGTCTCCATTGCCAGCATTAAAAGGCTCTCTCTTTAAATGGGCTGGTGGTAGCGGATTCCAACGCCCCTTTGAACTAGCCACTTTGCGATTACGAAATATGGCGGAAGTATTAGGAAATTGGAACGCCTATGTACCCGATGCATCTTACATGACACAACGCGGCGGTACATTTTTATTTGATGCTCAAAATGCATTGGTTTATGAACATCGCGATCGTGGCATTTTAGGATTTGCTGCTAACCTCAGCTATCCCCTTTCATTTCTATTTATCGATCAAGACGCTCGACCAAATAGTCAAGAAATAATCAACGCCTAAGCCTTTTCCTCAAAGTCAGGAGCATAGGCTTGGAGGAGGTTACTAAGCTGCGAAAGCACTGAATCTTTGTTTACCGAGCCAAAAGTAGAGCGATCGGGGAAGAATTCAGGACGATCTAGGTTGCGATCGATCACTTCCTTGACCTGCTGGGCGATCAAATGTTGGAGATCGGCAAGCGCTCTGTCCCGTTGATAATTAGCCCCTTGCTCAGTAGTGGCGTACAAAGGCGGTAAACGGTTGAGCGCATAAGCCGCAATATCCCCCAAATCCAAAACTTTATTAGTATTGGCTTCGATCTCAGCGACCCTTGCCACAGCTTCACTCAAAACCAATTCTTCCATGACGTTGATAAATTGCTTGCGAGGTACAGCAACAACTTCCCCCGTAAGCAATGCGCCCATCAGACGATCAAGAGCCATATACTCTTCAACTGATAGCTCAAACGCGCTATCGCAAATCCGCCCCACTTCGGCTTCCATCGCAGGAGTCAGGTAGCCATCTTGTAAAGCCTGTTCGACAATAGACTCAATGCTGGTCTTTTCTAGCTTTTCCACTGTTATCTCTTTAGTAACGCAACACTAAGGTACTTCAATAGGAATAATCGTATATTCAGGTAGAGACATCTGAAAATGCTCTTTTTGGCTGAGCAAGATCACCAGCCGTGCCACAGACTGGGGCTTAACTGCCAAATCGCTCCAAGGTATAGCAACTTCTAGGCACTGCTCAAAACCTATTTTTGTGTGAGTTGCGATAGTTTCCCATTGAAATTTTTCTGTGGATTCTTGAAGTTTGACTGACTTATCAGCAAAATTAATCGCTAGATGATGGCGAAATAAATAATTTAGCGGCGATACGTCAGGCACATCAAGAAGTTCTACAGGACTGTTGGGATGAATCCGACTAGGATAAAACCACAACAAGTGTAGTTTACTTTGGGCGATGCTCTCTAGATTACTAAATTCTAGGCGCAAGTAGCAATAAAAATGATCGTAACCATACCATAGACGCTTGACAGGCGTGTTTTGGTGCATCGCGCCCCTCGCCCCACTAATTTCGATTTTGCCAGCACCTTGCCAATCATCACTTTCAAACCTGCCATTAATCAACGGCTCAATTAAGCCCGTAGGACGATCACTAGTAGACACATCGTGTGGCTCAAGGGGATAAAGCAAAGCATGGGGTACTGGCTCATTGAGGGCGCGATAAATTACCTGTAAATGTTCACGAAATAGACGATCAAACATCGCGTCATCGTTGGAGCTATGCCCTTCACCAAACCACCAAAACCAATCTGAGCCTTCAGCAGCCATCAGGCTTTCCCATGCTTCAGGATTATTCTCAGGTGTCGCTTCATGGTGATCTGCCAAGACATGCCGAGCCTCAGCGAGCAATTCCCAAGCCCGATTTTTAACAGGATCACCAATCCATGTCGTGAAGCTAGAGTCAATCCATGAGCCACTATGCAACTGATGCGGTGGGATTTTATCGATTGGTGGGAATTTGGCTAAATATTCCGAAGGCGTTACCAGTTTCAGATTTTCGTTGTTAGACAAATTCTCATATAGCGTCTGCAAGAAAGGGTTGCCATCTTGAGGATAAAATTCCCAACAGTTTTCGCCATCAAGGGCGATCGTCACTAGCCAAGGCTGACCTTCAGGATGCGCGGCTAAATATTCATTTTGCTGTTTTTGAATTGTCATCAGCCGATCGCATAGGTCATCGCTAGCAGCTTGGGGCAACAAGGCTCCGTAGCTAAAGCCAATCAAGTCCGAGAGCAGGCGATCGCGAAAAATAATAGCCAAGTCACCATGAACAGTTTCGAGACGGTAAGGCTGATAGAGCAAATGCGGCGCATCAATCGCTCCCCGCTCATCACGACGGAAATAATGTCCTAAACTCCAACCTAATACGCCTTCATCGGAACACAACCATGAGAAACCCTGCTTAGAAACATGGGGCAAGATCGCAGGGCTAACGGACTGCTCTGAGGGCCATAAACCTCTGGGATCGCAGCTAAAGTGTTGGCGGTAGACTTCCTTGGCTTTTTCTAAATGTAATGTAATGTCTGGCTCATGACGAAAGCGATGATTGGGCAGATACATTTGTGGCACAGCGATCCGTCCTGCTTGCGTGTCAGCTAGAAGCGGCATGATCGGATGTGTGTAAGGTGTAGTCGTGATTTCTAGTTGTCCATTTTTTTGCATGAGCCGATGCTGTGGCAAAATCCGCGAAATAATCTCACGCTGCTTGCTATAGATCCTCTGGCGATCAGCAAGGGTAAAATCTTTGCCGCGATCGTACCATTCAGCAATTTCAAGATCGGCTTCACGGAAGAGGGGATCAATCCATGCCAAGTTGTGCCAAGCCAGTAAGTCGCTAAAATCTGGGGCTAGCCAATTATTGACACACCACTCGATCCCGTAGGCTTGCCTTTGCGCCAATAAGTCAGCATAACGATGATATGGCTCAATCATGGTCTGATGATTGGCATCAAAGAAATGCTCAACGATAAAATGCTTTTGCGATCGCGTTAGGGTATCCACTGGGGTCAGGGTCAATGCTAAATAAGGATCAAATGCTTTCCCCTCAACATAATCTTGCAGTTGTAAGATAAGAGATGGCACTAGATTAATTGTTTGATGTAGTTTTGGATATCTTGACAACATCAACGCCAAATCTAAATAATCTTTTACTCCATGCAACCTCACCCAAGGCAAATGATATTTGCCTGCGATCGCGCTTTTGTAGAGAGGTTGATGTTGGTGCCAGATAAATGCGATATGTAGAGGATATGACATAGGATGACTGGCAATATGACTGGCGATACTTCTAGAAATTGTGACACACCTAATCCTAGTTCGATCCAAATACTTTGTATAAAGCTATGTACGTTTAGCCTCAGTATTTGCCTGATGGGTTGTGCACCTGCTGCTACCGAAGTGCCTAAGACAGCTACTACATCAGCAACTCCTACTACATCATCACCTGCTCCTCAGACGATTGCACCACAAACTAAACCCAAACCAGTCTCTGAACTGGCTCAATACTTGCCAATTACTGCTACAGCTACAATTGCAGGACGCGAAATTCAGCTAGAGGTAGCCAGTACTGTCAAGGAGCAGGAAAAAGGATTAATGTTTCGCCCCCCTTTACCTGATGATCGTGGCATGTTATTTCCCTTTACGCCTGCACGTCCCACTGCATTTTGGATGAAAAATACACCTTCGCCCCTCGATATTATTTTCTTACTTGATGGTGAAGTGAAAGCGATCGCCCGCAATGCGACAACTTGCCAAAGCGATCCCTGTCCAATTTATCCTGAGGGCGGTGTCGTCGCTGATAATGTGATTGAAGTAAGGGCTGGGCTGACCCAAGAACTTGGTTTAAAAGAAGGCGATCGGATTTCTGTTAAATTCTTGTTGCCAAAAAATCAATGACCACTATAATTCTAGAGTCTGAAATTATTTGCTGTAAGGTTATAGACACAATTAGACATCAAAACTCAAAACTTGTCGCGATCGCTGCATGTTCACCATAGGTTTTGCATTTATTATTGCTAATTATGTCTAGCGGCTTAATAAAGATCTTGCAAAGCAATATTTTTATTAAAAAGTAAATAAATCCCAAAATGTTCAAAACTACTTAGTAATTTCTCCCCGAAAGTGCTAAAAGTAGCAGTGGTGAATCTTGAGTGAAAGAAGAGTAAAAAAAATGACAGCTAGCAGAGCGAGAAGCCCTGAACCACAACGATCGCCTCAGCCTCTCGATCGCAAGAGCAAACGAGGGCAAGCGAGTCGTCAGCCAGCCAATAATCGCAACGTCAAGCGGCTGCCAAAGACTAACTCGTTTCCTTTGCCTCTGTGGTTGCGAGTTTTGATGACTACGCAAAAACTTTCGATCGCTGCAACTGTTTTACTCACGATTTCAGTATTTGTCATCTACGGCTGGACTGTATATGCTCAAGAACAGTGGAATCAACAATATAAAAAGCTCGAACAACTCAAGCGCCAAGAAAGACAATTAACCAATGCGGCTGGCTCCTTTGATAACGAGATGCTGCAATCGGTGCAAAAAAAACCTGGGGATCTAGTGCGCGAGAGTCCTGAAAAATCAATTTTTTTACAAGCGGCTCCTCTGCGCCCCAAGCGTGAAGTTCCGTCTAATGTGTCTGAGCTACCAAAAGATAAAAATAACGAAAGTTTAGGATATTAACGAAATAAGGGGCGCTTTGCGCTCCTTATTTCGTATAGCCAAGAAAAACTTTGAAAGCGTTGCTTCGCAACGCTTTCAAAGTTTTTCTTGGCTATAGTAGGAACTTCGCGTGGTTAAATACAGACAGTTTGTTAGTGATTAATTTTTGGTGCTTTGCACCAAAAATTAATCACTGAAATTTTAGATACTTGTAACTAAGCATTATGTGTGGAATTGTTGGCTACATCGGACATCGCTCGGCAAATGAAGTTTTAATCTCAGGGTTACGCAAACTCGAATATCGCGGCTACGACTCCGCAGGCGTTGCCACAATTCCCCTATTCGATCTACCCACCGATCGCAGTTTGCATCGGGTCAGAGCTAAGGGCAAGCTCATCCAACTTGAAGAAAAATTAAATGCTGATACCGCGCCTCTAGCACCGATTGGCATTGGTCACACTCGTTGGGCAACTCACGGCAAGCCCGAAGAGCATAACGCCCATCCCCATACCAATACAATGGGTAACCTAGCCGTTGTCCAAAATGGGATTGTGGAGAACTATCACCTACTGCGAACTGATTTAAAAGCGCTGGGTCATATTTTTGTCAGTGAAACAGATACAGAGGTGATTCCCCATATGATTGCGGAATTTCTCTCACAACTGGAGAAGCAAAGTAATATTATTCCTGACAAGTCGCCTTCGGTGCTATTTGAAGCTGTGCGACTAACGGTTGGGAAATTGCAAGGAGCCTATGCGATCGCCGTTATCCATGCTGACTATCCCGACGAATTAGTAGTTGTGCGGCAACAGGCTCCTCTAGTGATTGGGATTGGTAAAGATGAGAACTTCTGTGCTTCCGATACTCCTGCATTAGTTGCCTATACCCGCACCGTAATTCCCTTAGAAAATGGTGAAATTGCGCGAATAACTAGGGAATCGGTGCAGGTGTTTAATGCTAAAGGCGATCGCCTCCGCCGTGCGCCCCAGACTCTGAACTGGAATCCGACAATGGTGGAAAAGCAAGGCTTCAAGCACTATATGCTCAAGGAAATCTATGAGCAACCAGGGGTGTTTCGTGCAGGATTAGCGAGTTACATCAGCGAAACAAATTATATTCAGCTAGGTTTGCCAACTGGTTTTATTGACCAGATCGAGCGAGTAGAAATTATTGCTTGTGGAACTAGTTGGCACGCTTCTCTAGTTGGCAAGTATCTGCTAGAGCAGCTTGCGGGTGTTCCGACTAGCGTCCAATATGCTTCAGAATATCGCTATTCGCCACCTCCTTCTTTAAAGAATACCCTCGTCATCGGTGTGACTCAATCTGGCGAAACGGCGGATACATTAGCAGCTTTAGAACTTGCCAAATCAAGAGGCGATCGCTGCCTTGGTATTACCAATCGTGTGGAAAGTTCGATTGGACGAATTTCTGATGCGGTGATTGATACCCAAGCAGGAATTGAAATTGGTGTAGCGGCGACGAAAACCTTTGTGGCTCAACTACTGATTTTCTATTTACTAGCTTTAGAATTTGGTATTGCCAAAGGTACATTAACCGAAGAGAAAGCTCAAGCAATCATCGAAGGATTGCGACAACTCCCCGCCTATATGGAACGGATTCTCGAAAGCCAAGAGCGTTACATTGAGGAGCTTTCCCGTCAATTTACCCATACTAAGGATTTTATTTTCTTAGGTCGTGGAATTAACTTCCCGATCGCCCTCGAAGGTGCTCTCAAACTCAAAGAAATTAGCTACATTCATGCAGAGGGCTATCCCGCAGGGGAAATGAAGCATGGACCGATCGCTTTGCTCGATGAGGATGTGCCTGTGGTAGCGATCGCTACCCCTGGGGCTGTATATGAGAAGGTTCTCTCAAATTCTCAAGAGGCAAAGGCTAGAGATGCGAAATTGATTGGTGTTGCACCTCTTGATGATCCTGCGGCGCATGAGGTATTTGATTACATTTTGCCGATTCCTGTGGTTGACGAGATTTTCTCGCCAATTCTCACCGTGATTCCTTTGCAATTGCTGTCCTATCATGTGGCGGCACATCGCGGCTTAGATGTCGATCAACCCCGAAATCTTGCTAAGTCTGTAACAGTTGAATAAACCACAATAAAGCGGCGCAATGCGCCGCTTTATTGTGGTTTGGATGAAGTAGCAATTAAATTTTTTATGGACAAATATAATCGTCGAAAATTTTTACTTCAGGCTCGCAACTTAACCTACGCTGGAGCAACAAGTTGGCTCTGCGGCTGTGGAAATGCATTTAGTAAGTCTGACAATCTATCAGCTAAGCCATCGCCAGACGATAGTGAAGATAATGAACAGATCATTGTCATAGGAGCAGGGATTGCAGGTATCACGGCGGCAAACAAATTACAGGCTCAAGGATATCGGGTAATTATTCTAGAAGGACGCGATCGCCTTGGCGGCAGAATTTGGACAGATAATTCGTTAGGGTTTCCTTTAGATCTCGGTGCTGCATGGATTCACACCATTGATGGTAATCCAATCTCGCCATTAGTCAAAAAATTTGGGATTCAGACTGTGGTCTCTGATCTTGAATCACAATGGAATTATAAAGGTGTCGATCAATTCCTAAGTAAATCAGAAGAGCGCATGATCAGCAAAGCCTTTCAAGCCTTTACAGATAGGGTTGCCGAGTTAAAGAATAACGCTGGATCATCGCAGCAGATTACTCTAGGTGATATTGCTCAACAAATAATTGAATCAGAAGAACTTACAGGAATTACTCTTAAGGGCTTTCGGGCAACTCTATCTTCGACAATTGAGAGTGAAGTTGGAGAAGATATTGCGAATTTAGGAATCAAGGGTTTTGAGGAAGATTCAGAATTTACAGGAGCAGATGTAGTTTTTCCGCGAGGCTATATCCAGCTTGTACAGGCTCTATCCAAAGATTTGGATATTCGGACTAAACATCTTGTGCAGCAGATTGCCTACGATGATACTGGCGTAAAAGTGACGACCGATCGCGAAGTTTTTAGTGGTTCGCAGGTGATTGTTACGGTTCCATTGGGTGTGCTGAAACGGGGTTCTATCAAGTTCTCGCCAGCATTACCTGAAGAGAAGTTAGCAGCAATTGAACGATTGGGTATGGGCGCATTAAATAGATTAGTATTAAAATTTCCTCAACAGTTTTGGCCATCACAGCCTCACACGATGGCTTATATCAACGGCAACATTCCCGATCGCTATGTTGAATTTTACAACTGGCAGAAATATGTTCAGCAGCCGATTTTAGCCGCCATGTTTAGCGGTGATTTTTCGCGATCGCTGTCACAAATGCCTAAATCTGAAGCAATCCAGAACATCATGTCTGATTTGCGATCGATGTTTGGCAAAGATATTCCGTTACCCACGGCAACATTATTGACTCAATGGCATAATGATCCTTTTGCCTATGGTTCTTACTCTACTTTTTCGCTCAATGGTTCTCTTCAAGACTGCGATCGCTTGGCAGAACCCATAGGCGATCGGGTGTTTTTCGCAGGTGAGGCAACTTATGGTAAGCATATAGGAACCGTGCATGGTGCTTTATTGAGTGGGGAGAGAGAAGCTAATAGAATCACGCAACAATCTTAAATAACTTGTGTAATACCAATTCACGAAAGTGTTGCCACGCTTTTGTGAATTAAAAAATAAACCCAGTAAGGGTAAAAAACAAAATGGCTACGCCATTTTGTTTTTTGGTATAAGAGCAGGTCAAAAGGATGCTCCTACACAAGTTATAAAGCATCATTGCCAGTGAATTGTATAGCAAAGCAAGTTTTGCTTAGGACATAAAACCCAAGAATCGAGTGACGGCGCTTCGCGCCGCCACTCGATTCTTGGGTTTTGGTTTGTACTAGCTTTATCAATCTATTCTCTCAAGGCGATCACAATTACTGTGATTCTTGAGTTCTAGTTGATCGCTTTAAACCTAGCTCTTCTAAAAAACGATAATTTTGTTTGAAACTGGTTAAATAATGTGTAATATATGAATAAATTGTTTGGATTGATTAATAAATCTTCTAGCGCGTCCGAGTTTGCTTAATTGTAGATTTCTCGACTAAATTTATATGGATGAAGCTACTCTAATTCGTCAATACCAAGATAGGATTCGGATTTTTTTGCTTTTGTTGTGTTTTAGCAATGAGCATGAAGATCCAAATTTTCCAGAAAGAAAGAAAATCTTTGAAAGTGAAGTAAGAATACAAAAATTGGATTTTCTTTTAAGAAATCCAGACTATTTTGCCTATGAGTTATTACATTATGCAAGAGAGAATGACTCGAAAAGGAATGAGATCAAGATATTGATTAAAGAAATATTTAATTCTAAGGAACCTGAATTAAGGCGAATTGAAATGGAAAAGTTCTTTTTTGGCGCTTATGAAGATATAGATGATGTAATTGCATTTTTGAAGAGCATTGACTTTATTGATTTCACTAGTCAAAAAGATTCTGAACTAAAAACAGTAAGTAAAAAATATTACATAACCAATTATGCTTTAACAAAAGTTAATCATTATTCGATAGATAAAACCTCTCTAAAATGGTATTTAGATCGTTGTAGTCATATCCATAAATATTTTGGAAATCTTTCAGGAACTCAGCTAAAGGCTATGCAATATAGAATTGATGAGTATAGGGATACAAAATATGGAGAATACATAGGTGGAATTTCGGAGCGGGTTGTTAATAAGTACTTTGAATTATTTGGAGAGCAACTGATATGAGTTTTGATTATAAGAAGTTTAGAAATACAATTATTCAAAAGTATAATGACATTCTTGATGAAGCAGCTATAGATGATCTTCTAGATTTAGGAGATGAGGGCAATTATAGTAGAGACACGCCTACGTCTACAGGTAGGAGATTGATTTTAATGGATTTGACAATTAAAGGGAAAAAAAGTAATGGAGAAGAAATAAACTTTTTTCAAGAATTTAAGGAGGGTATAAATATTACTATTGCAGATAATTTAAGAGGGAAGTCTAGTATATTTAAGGCAATTCAATTTGCTTTAACAGGTAACAGTAAACTTAAAAATGATATTAAGAAATTGTTTGATTTAATTCTTCTAAATTTCAAGATTAGTGAGAAAGCTTATTGTGTCTACATGAACATGGAATCTAATGTTCTTTCTGGGAGTCTCTACTCTAACAATTTCCGAACAGTAGAAGATATAGAATTGTCGGGAATTTCTGCGATTTTCAACGAAAGAAGTGAGGATAAATTTAGCAAAGAGATGGAGTCATTTTTCTTTGGTCAATTTTCTTATTATTATCTCAAGTGGACTCAAAAATCTCCTAATAAGAATTCAAACGAACTTCTTGAATGTAAGGCAAGTTGGCATACATACTTTAAATCTATATTTTTAGAATCTAAAGATACAAACTCAGATTACGGAGACCAAGAAAAGAAAATTTTTCAGATGCTATTAGGATTGCATCTCACATACCCGATTAATCGCTTGAAAATCAAAAAAGATAAGAAAGAGTCTGAAAAAGCAAGAAAATCAGATTCAAATGTTTTTATAGCGAAGTCTTCAAGTATTGATAGAAAAGAACTTGAAACTAGGATTGCAAATCTAAATATTGAAATTGATAAGTCGAGATCTTTTATAGAAAATGGAATCAATTTTGAAGAATACTCCGAGAGACGTAAAGCTATTAGCAACCAAATTACTCAGGTAGATAATGAATATTTCAAAGCGCAATCCGATCTTCGTGAAGCTCGTACAGAATTATATACAATAGAAGGTGAATATCGAAGAGTAGAGCAAGAACTGAACAAAATCTGCAAAAACATACTTCAAATAGAAAAAGAAGTACAGAATTTGCAAGAATTTTTAGATATTGGTAGATTATTCTCAAATCTTGAAATCAAGCATTGTCCATGTTGTAATAAAAAAGTGTCTAGAACTCCTATTTCATCTAGGAAAAATGAGGTTGAGTGTATTCTTTGTCATGACATTGTTAATTCTGAAGAGGGAACTCAAAGCCAATTAAAACATCTAGAAAAGATAGAAAAGCTTAATCAACAGAAGTTAAAAATCCTTCAGTTAGAGACAGATAGAAAGTTGTCTCTAACTGATTTGCAAAAAGAATGTCAAAGACAAGAAGTGAAAATCGATAGCTTAACAAATAACTTGAAGGCGAAGAACTCTCGTATATTGTCTCTTCAAGTCGAGTTGGAGCATCTAGAAAATATCTTAGCCCAGTATCAAAATAAAATTCTCTCTCATAGTCGGCAATTAGAGGATTTGATCAGCGAAAAAGCAGTAGCAGAATTTCAGCTAAACCAGTCAAGCATAGAGATTACATCTGTAGATAATGATTCATTAGCGAGTCAAATAGAAATATTGGGGTTTGCGATTAACCTTCTAGAGAAGGAAAGATATAATTTGGATAAGAATATTCTGAATGACTTGTCTAACTTAATGCTTGAAGAGTTACATTTGCTTGGACTTACAACTATTACGGCAATTCAAATATCAGAGAAATTTGACATCTCTTATAAGCAAGATGGCAACTTTGTTCGATTTAATCAAATAGCTGAAGGTGAACAACTTCGGGTTAAAATTTCTCTTTATCTTAGCCTGATACAACTTGATGTGAGACATAATTTTGGGAAGCACACTAGATTTTTGATAATTGATAGTCCCAGCAAAGAAGAAGGAGATGCAGTTTATCTTGACGGTTTATCAACATTGCTGAAGAATATAGAAAATCGATTTAGTGATAAACTTCAGATTTTGATCGGTACTGCCCAAAGGAAACTTACAGGAATTGTCAAGAATGAAAAAATCCTAAGTAGTGGTGAATACTTGTTCTAATGAAGGATATAAATAGCCTTTTAAATGAATATAGTATTTTTACAACACCAGAGAAGTTTCACTTTTTTGGTTGTAATGCTCATGAAATCTTAGGATCTTTTGAAGAACGTGAAATATACAATTTTCTTCGGTCAATCATTCTAAATGAAAAAGAAAATACAAATATTCGGAAAAAAGCAATAGAACTTCACACGGAATATATCTTAATTAGTAAACTCAAGCCCAGATATGCTTTAGATATTTTGATTTCATCTTGGGAAAAGACGCAGGATGTCTTTTTAGAAGTTCGCAGATTAAAAGATTTATTTCTATTCTATGAATTAGAACAAAGTGACATAAAGAAAATATATCAGTTGGGTACTCATAATGATGAAGTGGAGATTCAAGCAGAATCCTATTTTTATTTAGGGTTAATCTATTTTCTTTCAGCTTTGAAGTCAGAAAAATCTGAATTCAAGAAAATGTTACAGGATAGTCTTTCTGCTTTTGACTCTGCATTTGAAATTATTGAAAATCGTATAGATGCAGAGTTTTTCAAGGCAATAATTAACTTTATTTTAGATTTAATGGAAGGACGGAAAGAATCGAGTAATTATCATTTGTCAAGACTAACCGATATATTGTGGCGTAGAGACATATTATCAATATCTAATGTGAATAGCCCATTTTGGGTTAGCTTTTACAAAGTTTTACTGTCTATATCAAAAGTAGAAGAACTTCTTCAGCCTTCATGGTTAGACTATCGAGAAAACTTTTCAAAACTTCATTATTATTACTGTGAAATTAAGAATGACGAACTTAAAGATAGGTTGTCAGAGAGTCTTTTAAAAGAAGAATTTTCCAAATATTGCATAGCCAGTTTTTTTGATCCTTATATTTTAATTAGTCCTAATTATGAGTTAGCTAAAATTGATGTACGTTTAAAGGAAGTAAGTGTTAATTCTGAGGAATATAAATTTTTAAACTATTTGAAAGAATTAGGAAGTAATTCAGATAGCAAAAAAAAAATTGGCATTGAGGAGCTAACAAACAAATTTTTGCAACTTTTTCCAGACAGAGACCTCTCATTGATTGAGCCTCTTTTGTCTCAAATATCAAATCAAAGCGATGTGAATAAACTTTTTCAAGCATTTAATATATTAAAAGAGCCTAGTACAGAGTTATTTTTAGATTCTTGTCTTCATTCTTGTATTGAACTACAAAGCAATAAAATCTATTCAAAAGCTAGTGAAGATGAAAGAAATACATTTATTGCAAGTATCCTCAATACTAAAGATTGGGTTGTAAAAGATCAGACTAGAAGAGGGCTATCGTATCAAGGAAAATCGGCAGGTGAACTTGATATGTTCATCACTTTACAAAATGGGCGACCATTTGCTGTTGTTGAGGCATTAAATCTAGATTCTCTTGACAAAAAATATATTGATTTACATCTGGAAAAAATATTTCGCTACGATACGCTTGGACTTAAGCAGAACATGATTTTAATCTATTCATCAGCACAAAAGTTTAATGAATTATGGAAAAAATACTGCGGTTATATTAAAGAAGTAAACTACCCCTATGACTTAATTCAATCTAACAAACTTGACAGCTATAATATATTTCCTGAAATTAGACTTACAGAAACGATTCATCTTCGTGAGGGGATGGAAGTTTCTTTGTTTCATATAATGGTTAATATGAATGTTTTGATTAGAGACTGATTTAGATATCTCCTTCAAGGCGATCGCAAATATCAAATCGACAAGTATAGGTATAAATAATTAAAAAAAGCCTTGCAAAGCAAGGCTTTTTTTAATCAAATTAGAATGGAATCCGAAACACTCGACCACCGCCAGTACTTTCTGTGACTTGCCAAACTAAACCTTGATCGCCAGTATCTCGCCAAGGCTGCTGGAAGACCGAGAGAGTGCCTTTAGCAGTTTCTCCCGCATTCACAACGTTTTTGCCAGAAGCACTGATGAACTGTGACGAAACTGTTTTTCCATCAGCATTGGTTGTTTTCGCAAATATAGGCACAAATCCAAAGGACTGACTGCTATTGTTGACGATTTCTACATTCATTATGTATTTACCGCTCGACTCAACCTTACCTCCATTAATGTTAATGCTCACATTGTCATTGGTTTGCCCAGCAACTACAGCCACCTTGCCTAAAGTTGGCTTGTTACTGGGTTTAGAAGTAGGAGTTGGAGCATCTGTAGGGCGTGAATCTTTAGCTTCCGATTTACAGAAAGCACCCCGCGCCGCAATTAGAGCTTCAATATTCTCTAATGAGTAGCGGTTGTAGTTGCGATTCTGGACGGCTGCTTGTAAGTATCTCACCCGCTCTGAAGAAGCAGGATGACTATCTAGCCAACCTGTCTGCCGATCTTTCTCATAACCACGCCAGCGATCAAACACGCGATATAGTCCATCAGCAGAATAGCCAGCCGAAGAGAGAATGCGTGTGCCTAGGAAATCAGCTTGTTGTTCAAGCGATCGCCCAAATGCAAGTTCTGGTTTAAGATACTCTAGAAAAGTATTGATCAACCCTACTTTTTTTAAAGCTCTAGCTTTAGTTTCGGTAATAATTTTTTGATAGGAATGCGAAAAGACCGCATGGGCAATTTCATGACTGAGAATACCAGCTAGCTCAGCTTCCGATTCCATATCGGCGATCGCACCTGTATTGATGAAGATCTTGCCTCCTGGTAGAGCAAAAGCATTGAGGGAGTTGTCTTGGATGATATTGAACTCATATTTGAAATCATCACGACCCGATAGCTTTGCTAATTTCTGACCAAGGTTGTTGATATATTCCGTCAGTTTCGGATCAGTTACTAACGCCACACTCTGTTTGATTTCGGCAGCACTTTCTTCGCCAAACCCCGATTCTCCTTTAAAAATCTGCTCAATGATTTTGCGATCGCCCGAAATAAGTGCTGAAATAAATGACTCATTTTTGAAATCATTAATAAACTGATTCATGTAATCATCAGCTAGCTTCTTATATTTAGGAGCGTCAGGATGTTCGGGATAGTTAAGCGCAAACTGACGGGAAGCAATGGAAGCCTCTACCTCCATCTTTTTGGATATGAGTAGTTTGAGTAATGGCTCTAATAAATCCACGCGATCGGGATAAATGCCATAGGCGCGATCTAAGGTTTGGATCGCTTTGTCTGGTTGATTCCAGCGGAGGGATGCCTCCGCGAACTTGATATGTCCAGTAATGAATTCAGGATAATTGTCGGATAGCTTCTCCAAAGCAATTAATGATTTGGTTGACAGTCCAGCCTCTAGTCCTTCTTCAGCATTCTGCCAATATACCTTAGCGCCACTCGCTAGATTATCCACATTTCTTGTCGGCGGATTAGGCGCAGCTACGTTGGGGAGAGCTTTTTTTACAGATTGTTGCAACTTGACCGCTTCAGCGAGATTGTTACTCTGAATCAATCGATCCGCTTGAATTAGCACAGCCACACGTCTATTTCTTTCAATTGCTTCCGCATTGCCCAAAGAAACTTCGGGGATCTTGATGCAATTAGTTTGATTTTGAGACTCAGCTTGACCAACAAAAAGAAACGAAATCAGTAAACCAATACAGAATAGTGACATCCACCTCAAAACTGTTCGGCGATAGACAGAGAAGATAGGCACAATAAAATCCTAAAACTAATTAAATTATAAGTAATTCTAAATTTTTCAAACCTATCAAATTGTAAACAATCATTTATTTTATATAAATGCACTACATTATTGATTTATCTGCGAATAAGTACAGCAATATGATCTTTAAGGCTTTACACAAAGGTTTCTGCGCTTCTGTTTGGTTGTTGCCCCTTTCGATTGGTATATACGGAACTTGGACGCATCTGGGGCTAACATCTGCGGCAATGGCTCAAATTAGCTCACCAGAAAGTTCAGAAAATACTTTAAGAACAAAGTCATCGGATGCTGACATTCTGCAAAAGAATGGGAGTGCATTACAGAAAAAAGGACAACTTAACTCCGCATTAGAAGCTTTTCAGCAAGAATTGAAGCTTAGCACAGCAGAGCAGGATCGCGCTGGACAGGCTCAAGCATTGAATGGTATAGCCTCTGTTTACAACGACTTGGGGCAGTTTGTACGGGCGATCGAATCCTATGAACGCGCCCTCAAAATTAGCAAAGACATCAAAGACGCATTGAGTGAGAGCAGCATTCTCAACAACATGGGCATCGTCTATCGCAACTTGGGTCAATTTGATCGCTCGATCAAACTCTATCAAGAAGCCCTCAAACTTCAACAAAAATTAGGCGATCGCTTTGGTATTGCCAGAACAATTAACAATTTGGGACTGGTCTATCGCAACAATAAAGAATATGCCAATTCTCTAGATTATTATCGACAGGCTCTAGCATTGACCAAAGAATCGGGCAAAAATCCCGCAGGTGAAGCCGTAATTCTCAACAACATTGGCTTTCTCTTGAATGAGCGTGGGCTGAATGCTGAGGCTTTTAAAAGTTATCAGCAATCCCTAGAAATCAGTCAGAAGTTAGCGGATCGGGTCAATGAAAGTATCACTCTCGGCAATATTGGACTGCTCTACAACAGCCAAGGACAGTTTGAAATCGCACTCGGTTACTATCAACAGGCTCTAGCAGTTAGTCGGCAAACAGGCGATCGCGCAGGTGAGGCTAAGCTTTATCAGCATATTGGTTCGCTGCTCAAAGAACGGAAGCAAAATGTTTTGGCGATCGCCTATCTTAAGCAGTCAGTCAATATCTACGAAGAGATTCGGAAAGACCTCAATTCCCTAGCACGACAGGAGCAAAAACTCTACGCGGACACAATTGCACCAGTATATCGTCGGCTTGCAGATTTACTTTTACAGCAGGATCGGGTGATCGAGGCACAGCAAGTGATTGATCTACTCAAAGTGCAGGAAGCGGATGACTACCTCAAAAATGTCCGTGGCAATGAACAAACTGCCAAGGGCGTAGAGTATCAGCCTGTAGAAATGCAAATGATCAACTTGAATAGAGAACTTGCTGATTTACAAGTATTAGAAAATCAGAACAAGCTCACTGCTCAGCAAAAGGAACGATTCACCTCTCTCGTCAATCAAGAGAAAGAAGCTAATCGACAATTCAACGCTTTTTTGAATAGTGCAGAAGTGCAGAAACTAACTACGGAACTAAATAACGATATCCAACAGCAAAATGTGAATCTCAAAGCGATCGTTAGCCTCCAAAAAGAACTCAAGCAGTTAAATGCAGTGATTATTTATCCACTGGTACTGGAAAGCAGGCTGGAAATTGTATTGATCACTCCTTCATCTCCACCCATACATCGTGCAGTTCCAGTCAGACAGAGAGAAATTAGTGCTGCCGTCGAAAAGTTTCGTGAAGACTTACGAGATGCTAGTAATTTTGATTTTAAAAATACTTCGCAACAGTTTTATAAATGGCTGATTGCTCCCATTGAAGCTGAATTGCAACAAGCCAATGTGAAGACAATCATCTATGCTCCTGATAGTCGATTGCGCTATATTCCCATTGCGACGCTCCACGATGGTAAACAGTTTCTGGTTGAGAAATACAAAATCAATAATATTACGGCTAGTTCACTAACGAACTTTAACCGACCTTCAATAAATCAACCTAAAGTCTTTGCTGGAGCTTCAACCACCGCTCATAGTGTGAATGTGTTAGGTAAGACTATTTCCTTTGTTGCTATTCCTGCTACCCAAAAGGAAGTCAAAAACATTGTCAGTATATTCCCAAATGTAACGGAACTAGTGGATCAAAGTTTCACCAAAAATTCAACCAAAACAAGTACAAGTTCCCATACGATCATTCATTTAGCTACCCACGGTTCATTTAATACAGGTACACCAGATGAATCTTTTTTGATCTTTGGAGATAGCGATCGCCTGACTTTGAGAGAGATTGAGACTTGGGCGCTTAAAGGCGTAGACTTAGTGGTTTTGAGTGCTTGCGAGACAGGAGTTGGCGGCAAATTAGGCGATGGAACAGAAGTACTAGGATTGGGCTATCAATTTCAGAATGCTGGTGCAAGAGCCGTAATTGCGTCTCTATGGACAGTTGATGATGGTGGCACTCAGAAACTAATGGATGCCTTTTATGCCAGTCTTAAAAAAGGTATTTCCGCTACCGAGTCGTTACGTTTAGCACAAGTAGCATTAATTCGAGGTGGTGAGCCATTCGATCATCCTTATTTTTGGTCTGCTTTCTTTCTAATTGGCAATGGGCTATAGGTTCAAAGTCGGCGCGAAGCGCCGACTTTGATTAACTGATATGGAGTGAAAGGCTGAGATTGGGGCTTGGAGACCAAGCCCTTACCTTTACAATTATGTAGGGATTTGGTCTCCAAATCCTCTTTTATAGCTGCCGTCGATTGTGTTAGGACAAAAGCAAAAAACCAAGAAGAGAATGGCGGCGCTTCGCGCCGCCATTCTCTTCTTGGTTTTTATGTCCTTATACACTTGGCGACAGCTATAAGATAACTGGGTTCTGCGTAACACCACTTATACCAAAGCACAAAATGGCTTGGTCAATTTGTGCTTTGGCATAAGTGGCTATAGCTATAGTTGCTAGAATGACATAAACAACTAAAAAGATTAAAAGGTTTATGTCATCAGCGATCAGTGTGGAAAAATTAGTCTCCGATGCTAAAGAGACCGCAAGCAAGCTAAAAATCGACAAATTTGATATTTATGGCGCAATCGTCGATGAAACTAGTGCTGAAGTCGATAGCGGCGAACCTAAGCAAGTATCAGCCTCTAACCGCGCTAGCATCACCGTGCGGGTTTGGAATGATCAGGGGACAGTTGGCGTAACTTCTACCACCAATATCGATCGCCTTGGTCTAGAACTTGCACTCCAAAGCGCCCATGAGGCAAGCTTTTTTGGAGCTAAGGAAAATATTCCTGATTTTAGTCCCGAAGCGATCGCTGATATCCCCTCTCGCGAATCACAGACTGCACCACAAACAGCGATCGAGCAGCTAGTTGCAACCCTCTTGGGCGCAGAAAAAGAATTACTAGCGAAACATACAGCGATCGCAGGTGTTCCCTATAATGGTTTGTCTCAACGCGATGTCAGTCGCTTCTATTTGAATAGTGCTGGGGCAATGCGAAATGAGAGTAGTTCCTATAGCTCTATTTATCTTTATACTAAAACGGAAGAGGAAGATAGAAAACCTCGCAGTGCTGGTGCGTATCGCGTGAGTCGCAGTTTTGAAGATTTAGATGTCAAGGGTTGCATTGAGGAAACTGCGGAGAAAACGATTAGTCATTTAAACTATGACAAAATCAAATCTGGCAAATATTTAGTTGCATTCTCTCCTGAAGCTTTCTTAAGTCTAATCAGTGCTTTTTCCAGTCTCTTCAATGCCCAAAGCATTCTCGACAAAAATAGTCTCTCTAGTCCTGAGTCCATCGGCACACAGATCGCATCACCACTACTAAATGTTAGCGACGATGAACTTCATGTGGGAAATGTGGGTGCATCAACTTTTGATGGAGAAGGCACTCCCACACGCCGCACTCTGTTAATTGTGAATGGAGTTTTAACCAATTTCCTACATAGCTCTGTTACTGCAAAACGCTTAGATGCTAAACCCACAGGCAATGGTAGCATTGGCTCGAAGGTTTCAGTCAGTCCTAACTTCTTCCATGTTGAGCGTAGTAGCGAGGCTAATGTATCCAATGAGAAGGTCTACGATTTGGCAACGGCTGAGAATGTAATTTTAATCGACGATCTCCAAGCCCTCCATGCAGGTGTGCAGTCTTCGCAGGGTTCTTTTTCGTTGCCCTTTGACGGCTGGCTGATCAATAAAGGCGATCGCGTTAGTGTTGAGTCAGCTACGGTAGCGGGCGATATTTTGGACTTGCTAAAGGCGATCACCTATGTCGAGCCAGAAGTAAAAATTACACCTTCAGGTGTCGCGCCCCAGATTTGGGTCGAAGGACTATCCATCACAGGTGAAGCTTAAGTAATACCAAAACACAAAATGGCTACGCCATTTTGTGTTTTTAAAACCCTTACTGGGTTTGGTTTTCAATTCACAAAAGTGTTGTCACACTTTCGTGAATTGGTATAAATGGGACACCTTGTGTCCCACTTTCTAGGTTTTGGCATTGTATAAATTGGTATTAGTCATTTGAGCGCCATCAAAAATAGCATCTTGCAAATTAGCCCAACTCAAGTTCGCGCCCCTCAAATCTGCCCCACGTAGATCCGCTTTGCGTAAATCTGCACCCTTAAGATTGGCATGACGCAAATTAGCTCGATGGAGATCAGCACTATTCAAATTGGTATAACTCAGATCTGCCCCAGTGAGATTAGCGCGACAAAGTTTAGCATTCGCCAAGTTAGCTTTGCTCATGAGGGCGTGGCTAAAATCAACCTTGTGCAGATCGATCGCCTGTAAATCTACTCCCACTAGAACAACGTTAGAAAATACTTTGCGCCCCGTTCGATAGATTTGCAAAAATTCTTTAGCATCCATTAATTGATCAGCCTTGGCAAAAGTCTATTAGTTATTGTACAAACAAATTTTTAAAAGCCCTATAAAGTAAGGTTTTTTAAAACACAAAATGTCTACGCCATTTTATAGCTATTCAAAACCCAGATATTATGAGGCGGCGCTTCGCGCCGCCTCATAATATCTGGGTTTTATGTCCTAACAAGAATGGCGACAGCTATATGTTTTTAAAACCTTACTGGGTTTGGTCTTTAATGCCCAAAAGTGGTGCCACACTTTCGGGGATTGATACTAAAAATTAATTTATAGCAATGCAAGTTTTGCTTGGGACATAAAACCCACAAGATTAGTGACGGCGCAAAGCACCGCCATTACTTAGCTTTCAAACGAATCAAGATCTAATGCTGCGGAGCCTCCCTTTTCTAGCTCAATCAACATCTGTCCTAGTTGTCGCCAAACGAGCAGAGCAATACCGACGGTAATAGGAATCGCAACGATATAACCAAATAGGGTCGGCAACCCAAACACTTCTAGCCCTGTTGACATAAAGACAGCGATGCTGATGGTCATACCTATATAAGGGACTTTGATGCTGGCACTCTTTAGTTCCAGCATGACGCGAGAAGACTTACTGCTAGACCAGATGTTAACTAGATTGCGTAAAGTTACTTCAAATGATCGCCCACAAGCGAGTCCAGCAACGAGGGAAATAGCAAACAAAAAATATGGTGGATCAGAGGGAAAATAGTAATTCACAGGTATATAAAGTTTTGTAGTGTGTCTTTATATTAAGCTTACTAGTATTGCAAGGTACACAATCATATTTCAGTAATTCTCATTATGAAACCGATTTTGATGTTTCCAGTGCCAAAGGCACTGGAAACATCAAAATCGAATTACCCAAGGATTAGAGGTGCGGCGCTTCGCGCCGCACCTCTAATCCTTGGGTAATCGTAAGAATATTTATGCCATTTTTGCCAAGTTATGATAACGTATTGGCACTTTCGTGCTGCCAAAAACTAGCTTACCTCCCCCCGATCGCTATCGCGTATATTGCATATGTACATTAAAAATGTAGAACTCACCAGATTTAAGTCCTTTGGCTCAACTGTGTCCATCCCATTAATGACTGGGTTTACGGTTGTTTCAGGTCCCAATGGTTCGGGTAAGTCTAATATTCTTGATGCACTGCTATTTGCGCTGGGACTTGCAGGCTCCAAGGGGATGCGAGCCGATCGCTTACCAGACTTAGTAAACCAAGCCCATAGTAAAAAAGGTCGAATGGTCGAGGCGATCGTTACGGTTACCTTTGCCCTTGAAGATGCTGAAGTGACGGCTCTACAGGCTGAAGGCGTAGAAATACCTACCGCAGAGGGGCAGTCTGTGGGTGAATGGACAGTGATGCGAAAGTTGCGGGTGACTAGTCAGGGGACTTACACTTCTACCTATTACATTAACGGAACTCCTTGTAACTTAAGTGAGTTGCATGAACAATTAGCCAAATTCCGTATTTATCCTGAAGGTTATAACGTTGTTTTGCAGGGGGATGTAACGGGCATTATCTCGATGAATTCACGAGAACGGCGGGAAATTATTGACGAATTAGCAGGTGTGGGCGAATTTGATCGCAAAATTTCTACGGCCAAAGATAAATTAGATGATGTCAAGGCTCAGGAAGAGCGATTTCGGATTGTGGAGCAAGAACTAATTGCCAATAAAGAGAAACTAAAAAGCGATCGCGTCAAAGCGGAAAAATATAAGGCGCTACGGCTAGAATACGAACGGATGGAAGCTTCTGAGGCAGTTCTTCAGCAGCGTGAGATCCTTTATCAGCAATCGCTTCGCAATGTTGAGCTGGTTAATAATAAGGAACAATGTAGCAATTTAGAAAAGTCTCTAGCCGAACTATCACAGGTGATTGAGACAGGTACTGTCCAACTGAATGAATTAAGCGATCGCGTCCATACTCTCGGTGAAGAAGAATATCTCTCGGTTTCTAGTAACTTATCGGCACAACAGGCGGAACTACGTGGCTTACAACGTCAACAACAGTCTCTAACTAGCTCCTATCAAAACAATCAAAACCATATTGTCAGCACCCAAGAGGAAATTGATCGCCTTTTACGTGAAGCTGAAGAACTAGAATCACAAAAGCAATTTAAAGAAGAATCGGTAATTACTGCGGAGAAAGCTCGCGATCAACAGTCATCGATTGTTTCGCAATATCGTAAGGAAGTGCAAGCGATCGCCTCAGCTTCATCGGAATGGGTGCGCCAACAAACGCAACTGCGTCAGGATGCGGATCATGCTCAAGCCGAACTTGATCCTCAAAAGCAAGAGCAGACAAGGCTTAGAGAAGTTCTTAACCAACGTTCAATTCAATTAGAATCGCAAGAGCGCGAACTGCAAGAAGTCATGGCTGGCGAAGGTCGCTATGCAGTTGACATGTTGTCTAACCAGTCCCTTGAAGATGCATTACGTCTGCAAGAAGCGGAAGTAAGTGGAGCCGAGACTTTAGTCCAGACCCTTGCTAAAAATCTTGCTGAAGCTCAATTAGAAGTGCAACTTCAGAATGAGACTATTGATCGAATTACTCAAGAACAGCGCGTCAAAACTCGCCAACTTGATAAATTGGAGGCACAGGTACAGGCAAGCCGCGAAGTACAGGGAACCAAAGCTTCACAGGTAGTAATCGAAGCGGATCTGTCAGGAGTATATGGCTTAGTTGCTCAGTTGGGACTAGTCGAACCTCGCTATCAATTGGCTCTGGAAATCTGTGCAGGTGGACGCTTAGGGAATTTAGTAGTTGAAAATGATCAAGTTGCTGCCGAAGCGATCGCACTGCTGAAACGTGAACGTGCAGGGCGGGCTACTTTCTTACCTTTAAACAAACTACAGTCCGCTAAGTTCCCTTCGCGTATAGAAGCTCAAAAGCTAGGGGCGATCGACTATGCTTTCAATCTCGTTACCTACGAAGATCGCTATCAAGATGTATTCTCCTTCGTGTTTGGAAATACCCTCGTATTCGAGCATCTTGACCAAGCGCGATTTCATATCGGTAAATACCGTATGGTGACCCTAGAAGGGGAAATTCTAGAAACATCAGGGGCGATGACAGGTGGTAGCGCTCCTTTGCATACCAGTCTCCATTTTGGTAATACTAAACCTGCGGAATCTTCGGAAACAAAGCAACTACGCGATCGCCTGTTGGAAATTGATCAGATGTTAGCGCGTCTGAATCAACGTTTGCGCGGTGCATTAACGGGAATTGCAAAATATGAAGAGCAATTGCAAGCAGCAAGAACTACACATCGCGAAGCCCAACTCAAACGCGATCGCATCTACGAACAAATCGAACGCAATAGTCGCGATCGCTCTCGCTTGCAAGACCAAATTCAACAAACTCGCACTGCCATTGAGATAGGGCAGTCACAATTAAATACCCTAGACGGCAACATTGCGGAACTAGAAGCAAAACTTTTAGTCAAGCGCGCCGAACTTACGGAACTCGAAAAATCGGGAACCCATACCCGTTGGCTACAAGCTCAAGATGCTCTACAAGGTCAAGAAGCGCTGCTCAATACGGCGGAAATTGAACTTCGCACTGCCAAGCAACAGTTAGGAGAATTAGAAAATCAGCATAAATTAGCCTTGGAGAAAATGGCACAACGTCAAACTCGTCTCCAAGAATTACGCAGTACTCAAGCTGAACTGATTAATAGCACATCGCAAATTCAGCATCAAATCAAACAAACTGAAGCTGCGATCGCCTCCTATCAATCTCGTTTAGAAGTTCTCGAACAAACCATTGGCTCCGCAAAACAAGAACGTGATGCCTGTGAGCGATCGCTGCGTACTCAGCAACAACAACAACAGCAGCAGCAGTGGCAACTCCAAAAAAATCGCGAACGTCAAGCCGAACTCGAACAGCAAATTGTTCAATTCACGGAACAACTTGATCAAATTGAACTTCCTGATATTATTCCTGAAGTTCCTGAAACCATGACTCTAGAACAACTGCAACTAGAGCAACGCCGCTTGCTCAAGCGCATCCAGTCCATGGAGCCAGTCAATATGATGGCGATCGCTGAATACGAGGCAACATCTCAGCGTCTTGAGGAACTTAGCAACCGTCTGGAAACCCTTAACCAAGAACGCACTGAACTTTTAATCAGAATTGAGAACTTTACGACCCTCCGTCAACGCGCTTTCATGCAAGCCTTTGATGCGGTCAACGGGCATTTCAAAGAGATCTTTGCCGAACTCTCTGATGGCGATGGATATCTACAACTAGAAAATCCTAATGCTCCTCTTAGTGGTGGGCTAACTCTAGTTGCCCATCCTAAAGGAAAACAAGTTCAGCATTTAGCATCCATGTCTGGTGGGGAAAAATCTCTCACGGCCCTCAGCTTTATCTTTGCTCTACAACGCTATCGTCCATCGCCGTTCTATGCCTTTGACGAGGTTGATATGTTCCTCGATGGCTCGAATGTGGAGCGTCTATCAAAGATGGTACGGAAGCAAGCTAATCTTGCCCAATTCATTGTGGTCAGTTTGCGTCGCCCAATGATCGAGGCATCAGAACGGACAATTGGTGTAACTCAAGCAAGGGGTGAGCATACGCAAGTTCTGGGATTAGAACTGCGATCGCCTTCAATCGCAACTTCATAAAAAAACGATTTTGGTATTTCCATCGCCGAAGGCGATGGAAATACCAAAATTTATTAAACTTGTCCAAAAAAGGTTAGGATCATCAACGCACTATGCGGGTCATCTCAGACCACTAAACTTTTTTCGGCACAATTTAATCTCTATGCCGTGTATTAAACTCGAACCTCTAGGAATTACGATCAACGTCTCCGCAAAAAATGGATTGTGGCGATCGCTTAAACATGCCAAGGTTGAACTAGTCGCAACTTGTCAAGGACAAGGAACCTGCGGCACTTGCGCTCTGAGAGTATTTGAGGGAGCAAACTGCCTCAGCACCATGCAAACCTTAGAACAAGTTACCCTCAAAAATACGCGTCGTGATTTATCGCTTTATCGTCTGACCTGTCAAGCCTCAGTCTTAGATGATGGAGTCGTTTTTTACTTAGATAACAAAGCCGACAAAAAACTAGCACAAATTTTTGAACGTCTCAAAAACCGCATTGCTCCTCGCAATATCTATCACCCCATCACCAATGAGTTATTAGTTCAAGAAGGGAACCTAATTACACAAGAGATTTTAGAACGGTTACTAAGTGATTTCTAAACATAAGAGGCGGCGCTTTGCGCCGCCTCTTATGTTTAGAAAAACAAACATAGCAATCTTATAGCTACCGTCGATTGTGTTAGGACAAAATCAAAACCCAAGAAGAGAATGGCGGCGCTTCGCGCCGCCATTCTCTTCTTGGGTTTTATGTCTACACTTGGCGACAGCTATAAAAGAGTCGTGAGATTAAATAATTTATGAAAGTGTGCCACTTTACAGCACACCTTCATAAATTATTTAGGATTGATCTAGTGTTAAAAATTACATATTTTTTTTAACTTTTAGATACTTGTCTTTTAAGAGGTTATAGACTGGTTAACAAAATTATTACCTCTAACTGTTGCATCTTTCATGATTTATGAATTAACCAAGTTTTGTCCTGAACTCCTCAGGGCAGAGCATCTCTGTTAATCACAGACTTGAAAACCTGTATGTTTCGGATTGGGGGATTTTCTAAAAACGTTATTCTAATTTTAAAATCATTTTTTTGTCATTAATCCAATTTAAAACTCTAAATATTATAAAAATAAAAACTTTTAATAAAAACCTATAACAAATTGAAATGCAGACATTAACAATGAACAATTCTAATTCTTTTTTTGAAGAATTGGTGGATAAGCCGTATCAAAAAAAGCAGCTTATCCATTTGGCTTTAGCTGAATCAAAACCAACTGTATCGCAAGTTATTCTTCAAGAAATCAAAAAAGATAACCGTTGGGTTCCCGATATCTGCTCCAATTATCAGCAATTGGTTCAAACTGTTACTCAACAATCTTCTGATCTAATTTTGTTGGGTAAATTGGAAGATTTAAATTGGTTAGAGGTTTGTCGCCGATGTCTCAAACAATGGCAGAATTTGCCGATCATTTTACTAGTTGATCAACTGGAGGTTAGCGACTTTTTTCGGAAGTGGGTGACTGATAGGGGTGTGCGTGACGTAATCAGTGTGCATCCTCAAAATGTACATCAATTTCAGAAAGCATTAATTCGTAACATCTTGAAAATTACGATCGCCGATTCTAGCCAAAACAATCAAAACATTGATGAAGAAGCTAATTCTGACAAATCTGACACTCTCACTTGGGAGGCAACCCTAGTAGCCCTAAACCGACTGACTAAGTACAGTTCCAGTTATTTGGGACCATTGGCGATCGCCAACTATTGGAAAAAAAGCCATGCTAGTCTCGTTTCACTCCATCCCTCTCTTGAATATTGGAAAGTTGACTATCAAGGACAAATAAGCTGTCCATTTATCTCTGAGCAGATTGAGCCATTAAATCCTGTTCAATTGCAGGATGTTCAAACATGGGTAAGAGCTTTTTTGAAAGAATGTGAGCGAGTTATTGTTGACTTCTCGCAGATATTACAAGCCAAATCTCTATCTGCCGATGTTTCCAAGCTAGTTTTCCCCGTTGCATGAGATCGAAGTGAAACAGATAAAATTACAACCTTTAAATCAAGATGTGGAGGTTTCAACTGACAGTACTTTACTCAGTGTTTTGATTAAACAGGAGATGAATGTACTTCAAGCCTGCGGTGGTCAGGGACGATGTGCAACTTGTCATGTATATATTCAAGCTGGTGAAAAATCTCTAAGTCCCAAAAGCGAACAGGAAATACTAACCCTTAGCTTTATCACTTCATCTAAAGCAAATTCACGTCTGGCTTGTCAGGCAAAGGTTTGGCAAGATGGCATCGTGATTGAAGTTCCCCAAGGAATGTATATTGGTTCGATTGGAGAATTAAAAAACTTAATCGGAAAACGTGCTCAGCAAAATCTGATCCATCCTTTAACTGGTGACGTTTTAGTTGAAGAAGGTAAGCTGATTTTACGTTCAGCCTTAGAAAAAATGACTGAAATTGATTCTTCTTTCAGTACTGATTTAAGACAAATTTTATTACCACCAGAGAAATCTATGTCTTCAGGTAAATAACATTACTGAATCTCTGCGATCGCAAATTTATATCTATTCCATTGCATCAATCTGCATCAATCTGAGGATTGCAAATGACCAAATCAACCTTTCGTAGTAATACTAATGAAGAAGCGATTCTTCAATTAAATTCTTTATCTCAAGTTTGTCATTATAGTCGCCATACATTCTTTAAATTTGATCAGTCTCATGGACAAATTAGAGACTGGAACCAACACCAATATGTGTTAGCTAGTGATGATTTTATTGTGTCATTGCTCAAAGGACTAGAGCATGAAGTTGGCGAAGCTTCTGGCTGGTTGATGTACTTGATTGGCAAAGATTGGGGAACTGAGGATGCCAAAGATTTTAAAATCTGGTTTGAAAGAGATTATCGGTTCAGTATTAATAAATCTAGCCTGAGCTTTGCCCTAGAAACTTGGTGGTGGCCGTTGACAGCTCAGGGCTGGGGGAAATGGAATGTTGATCTCAGTTCGATTCGGGAAGGTTTCATTTTTGTTGATCTATTTGATTCGGCAGTAGCAAAATCGATGGGAAACATTGGTAAGCCTGTATGTTTTCTTTATGCAGGATTGTTAGCAGGTTTCTTTTCAGTGATGCTCAATCGCGGTCTGAGTAGTACTGAAATTCAATGCTATTCGATGGGGAATGACTTTTGCCGTTTCTTGATTGGGTCAGAAACTCGGATTAAGGCTGCCGAATTTTGGCTAAGTTCTGGCGCTACGGCTCAAGAAATTGAAGCAAGGTTACTTGATCAAGATTCTACTAATGGTAATGGACTGTAGCAAAGTAGTTATTTCTCTGCTTTCGACGGAGAAATAACTACTTATAAGAAAAGGGCTATAGCTCAGTCAATGGATACAGGAGGTATTTAAGTTGAGAAAAAGAAGTAATCATCGAGCCAATCACACTTTAAAAAATTGGTCATTAAAAAATTGGCTACATTGGCTTAAAAAGCTATGGAATTCACTAATTAAATCGCTCAGAATATTTTTCACTGGGGATTTAGGTAGTTCTCCTTCTAAGCGATCGCTGCGATCGCAACACTACGCAGATATCAATGGGCAGAGCCCTCTGAGTAGTGCCCCCCCTATCTTGAATTCGCGTCCTGCCAACTTTTTATTGGGTTTAGACAATATTGACAATTTGGAATTTTTAACGACCAAAGAGTTAATTGAGCAAATCGAGTGGAATGCTGAAAGTCAGGAAGTCTTGATTGCGAAGGAGGAAGATCTGACTTTGCTGGAGGATTTGCTTGTTAATTTTCCTGATTCCTAATCCCATCAAACAATAAATGTGCAAAGCACATTTAAAAGCCCATTTATTTTAAAAATCTTTTAATTAAAATTTTAAAACTATGCTTACTCTTTTAGAAAATGTTTTAGATCGTGCCGATGGCTCCTACATTACACCCGAAGATTTGCGAATCTTGGATGGAGCGATCGCATCATGGCAACAGCGTCGTCAAACCTATGATCTGCTCCAGACTAAGGAAAATGTCATTCTTGAGCAAGTCATGCAACAGATTATTAACACGGCTCCTGATGTAGCGGCAAAAGTGACTGTTGATGGTGGTAATAAATGTAATCGGGACATGGCTTTGGTGCTGCGATACTGTGCCACAGCGATGTTATTGCAAGATGAAGAATTGCTCAAAGATAGGTTGCTGTATTGGATGCAGAACATTATGTTGGCTTTAAAAAACCAACGGGTGAATGATTTTGTCTATCGTTCCTTGCAGAAATCCGTTCAAGCAAATCTTCCTAAAGAAAATGCAGATTTGCTACTGCCATACCTTGCGATCGCCCACCAATGGTTAAGCCAATGATTACCAATTCAATTCCTAGTAATTACTTTTCCCCTCGCTTTTACGTTAAGTCTGATCCTGCGACGGGGCTGCTCTCTACTCGACAAGGCGATCGCCTTGTGGCTGTGCCAGATTTCTTGTTACGGAGTATCCACCGATCGCTTTATTCTGAGGCAGGGCAAGCAGGTACTCTAGCACTCTATACCTTTGGCTTTGGCTGGGGCGGCTCTTTTTACGATCACATTCGTAGCGAAATCGAGTCCTATCAAGGCACGACAATTATGGCGACTAATGCGGTGGAATTTCTCGCTACAATGCGCCAACTCTGGACAGTACATGGCATGGGAACTATAACTATTGACTTTAGCCATCGACAACATGGACTAATTGTCGTAACTACCGAAAATTCTGTGCTAACGACAGGGAGTGAAATTGGCTTACAGTCGGGTAGTAAGTTGCCTTGGCATCAGTTGCAAGCGGGATTTATTGCTGCATGGTTTTCACGCTGGGCAGGTAAGGATATCTGCGCCTGTGCAACGGACTGGTCGTCGCCACCAGAGCCAGAGGTTGATAACTCCTCTAAACAGGAGAGTTACACGCGCTTTCTGATTGGGATAACTAGTAAAGTTCAACCAGTTGAGGGTTTTGTAAAGCAAGGAATGCGAACAGCGGAAATTTTGGAGAAACTTACGGCGTAAATAAAAAAGCTGTGCAAAGCGCCGCTTTTTATAGCTATAGCCACCTGCATAAACCCCAAATAGTGTGAGGCGGTGCGAAGCACCGCCTCACACTATTTGGCGACAGTTATATTTACTAATTTCTTGATGATGCTTTTGCTGGTACTAACTTTCTTACTTTTGCCCAACTCAACTCATGCATCAATACATAGGAGCAAGGAATTAGGAATAAGGTCAGGATTGTGGCTAAAGCCAATCCTGAAAAAGTGACAATACCTAGCGGCTGTAGGAACTCGCCGCCTTCGCCACCGCCCAACGCTAGGGGAAAAGCTCCAATTACAGTAGTAATTGTGGTCATTAAAATGGGACGTAAACGGATTGGTGCAGCTTGCAAAATAGCCTGAATCCGACTGCATTTCTGCTCCTCTCGTAATTGATTGGCGAACTCCACCATGACGATCGCATTGTTTACGACAATACCAACTAGCAAAATTGCCCCAATTACCACGATTACATTAATCGAGCTACTGGTCACATATAGACCAAAAATACCACCAGCAAGGGCAAGAGGAATCGTCAGCATAATTACTAATGGATCGAGCAGTGAGTTGTACTGCACTGCCATCACCACAAATACCAAGAAGGAAGCAAGTAAACCCAACACTAAAAAAGATTTTGAGAGATTATCGTTAGCTGTCTTAGCAGTACTGGGCAGTACCGTTACTCCATCTGGCAACTTAACCTCAGCGATCGCCTGTTCAGTTTGTTGGAGCGCACCACTGAGACTTGCACCACGCTCCATGCTACCGAGAATTAGATAAACTTGACGCTGGTTAATGCGTTGAATTTCCCCTGGGGCGCGACCTTCGCGCAGAGTTGCCACATCCGCAAGGCGAACAGGGCGATTATTGCTAACAAATAGAGGGACTTGTTGCAATTGCGAAGAGTTTTTGCGTAACTCAGGATCAAGCTGTACCCGCACATCGATCAGGCGATCGCCGCGTTGTAATTGCGTGGGGACTGAACCTGTAATAGCAGTTTGCAGAGTTGAGCCGATCGCTTGGGTGGATAGTCCTAACGCTTGCAGCCGTTCCCAATCAGGAATAATTTGGACTTCAGGCTGACGGGCATCGGTGTCGGGGCGGAAGTTCGCGCCTTTAACTGACTTCTCCAAGGCTCCAAGAACTTCTAAACCTGCTTGCGTCAATAGTTCGGGATTACTACCTTGCAAAACGACATCAATATCGGTTCTGGGTACAGGGGAATTATTGACGATGATCCCGCGTACTTGTCCAGGGTTAACCCGAATTCGGATTCCTGCAAGATTTAACTTGGCAATTTCCCGATTCACGCGACTCACAAAACCAGTAAGATCGGCATTTGGCTTGAGCGTAATCGTACTGCCACTGCGTAAGGGATTAGCAGTAACGTTATTACCAAAGGAACCACCACCAATAGTAGAGAAAGCATAGGCAGTTTCAGGCTGCTTAATCAGAATTTCATCGACGATTTCCATCACCCTACGGTTTTCGGCGAGGGTTGTGCCTGCGGGGAATTGAGCATTGACGCTGACATCACCTGTTTTAACTTGAGGAATGATTTCTTGCGGCAGTTGTCTTGCCATGAAGAAGCCACCACCACCAAGTACAGCAAACAGTCCAATCACTACCAACAGACGATAATGGATAATCTTTGCTAAGAAACCTGCATAGCCCAAGGTCGCCGCTTCAAATCGTTGCTGAAATCCACGCATAAACCATGTTTCACTTAATCCACTCGACCAAGGGACGGCTAATAAACGTGAGGCTAGCATTGGTACTACGGTGATGGCGATCGCGATCGCGGCGATATTCCCAAAGCTAATCGTCAGAATCAGTTGATTGAATAATAGCGATAGAAATCCACCCAACAATAAAAACGGAAAAATTACGACGAGGTTGGTACTGGTGGAAGCAACTAGCGCTGATTCTATTTCGGCACTGCTGGCTTGGGACTGAGCGATCGTATCTTGAACTCCATTACTCCTTCGCATTTTCTCAACGCCGATCAGGATATTGTCTAACATCACGATTGAGCAGTCTACGACACCGCCCACGCACAGAGCCAGACCACCTAAGCTAAATATATTAAGCGAAAATCCGAAAATACCCATACAGATAATTGAGGCAAGGGTAGCCAGAGGAATTGCCAGCGTAATAATCAGAGTTTGTCGCACTGAGCCAAGAAATAGCAACACCGCACCTCCCGCGAGGAAGGCTCCCATAATGCCAGAGGATGTAACGTTGGCAACGGAAACTCTGATTAGTTTTGACTCGTCGATGGTCGCCGTTATCTCCGCATCACTGGGAATTAAGCCGTTTTCCTGAAGGTTGGCAATCTTTTCCTTGACGCGATCGACCACCTCAATCGTATTCGCATCGGGCTGCTTCGTTACTAACAACCGTACTGCTTCCTGTCCATTTAAAGTCGTGAAAACCCGTTGTTCTTCTGTACTATCAATAATTTCGGCAAAGTCGCGCAGATAAACTTGTCTAGGCGGGGTCGTAGCCGATGGATTGCTGACAACAAAGGATAGATTTTCTAGTTCTTTAGCGTTTTTAAACTTGCCGATCGCCCGAGTCAGTGGCTCCACCGCACCATTGCGTAACCTACCACCTGAAATATCAACATTGCGATCGCGCAATGCGCTCAAAACCTCATTAACGCTCACGCCTGCTGATTGTAATCGAGGGAGATCGAGATTAACCTGTACTTCTTCCTTAACACCGCCAACTACATCAACACCTGCAACCCCAGGCACGATCGCTAGTTCACGTCCCAACTCCTCATCAGCAAATAATCGCAACTCTGGCAAGGATAAGGAAGGTGATGTGAGCGCAAACTCATAGATGGGAAATTGTGACGGATCAAATTTAAAAATTCTTTCATTCTCGACGACATCAGGCAAACGACTCCGACCACGGTTAAAGCTCGCCACTGCGTCATTCAGAGCCTGATCAACATCACTTCCTGCATCAAAAAACAAATCAACTCGCACCTGTCCTTCGCGAGTACGCGAAAAAAGCTGATTCACACCTTCCGTAATTGCTAAAGCTTCTTCTAGCGGTTTAGTGACTTCGGTAATAGCCACCTCTGGAGAAATCCCTGGAACATCAATCTGTACGCCGATGCGGGGATAAACAATTGATGGTAGCAAATCCACTTGTAAGCGAGTTATATAAAATGCGCCCATCACAAAAATGGCGATCGTCAGCATCAGCGTACCGATGTGGCGGCGAATTGCTGTAGCGCTGATACTAAATCCTGTCGGCTTGGGACTGGACGAGTTTTGGTTGCTCATAGTTACCTCTTAAAAATAATTAAAAAAAATAAAAATGTAAGGTGCAAAGCGCCTTACATTTTTATTTAGAAGATTCCGATAACACACTGAGCTTGACGGCATCACCATCCTGTAACTTGCCACCACTCCTGACCACAATGCGATCGCCTTCTTGCAAACCAGAGAGAATCACAACTTTGCCATCACGGCGATCGCCAAGAGTAACCTTCCTTGCCGCCACTTTGGGTTCTTTCGGATCACCCGTAATCACAAAAACTGAGCCAGTTTTCGGCTTTCCTTTTTCAGTAGCATTAGACTTGGTATCTGTTTTCGGCTTTGCTGGTTGATTGGGCTGGGTATTTGTATCTTTAGGTGCTTGAGTCGGTCGTCCTGCTGCTTCTAGAGCAGTTTCCGCGATCACAATTTGGCGAGCCTGATTACTTGAAAACTGAACTCTCGCTAGCTGACCGCTCCCCAATTTATTGTCACGATTGGGAACTACAACTTCCACAGGGATGAGACGAGCTACGGGATCCGCCACTGGCGAAATCCGTCTCACTGTTCCTGTAAACTTTTGATTGGGGAAGGTATCAAATCGCACATCAACGGATTGATTTAAACGAACTTTGCTAATTTCCAATTCTGAAATCAGTACAATTACTTTAACTTGACTAAAATCACCTAACTTTATAACGTCATTACCTGCGAATAGAAGATTGCCAGTTTCACTAACGCGCTCTAGCACAACACCACTAATCGGTGCAGTAATCGTAGTGTAGGATTGACGTTCCTGTTCCCTTAATCTAATCGCTTCTTGAGCTAAAACTCTTTGTGAACTTGCTCCCACCGTCTGTTGCTGAAGACTAACTTGTTGCTCAGCCGATCGCAATGATTGTTCGGCAGATCGCGCACGAGTGCTCGCAGTCTCCGCAGCTTGAGAAGATACGGCTCCATCTTTAGCCAATTGGGTGAAGCGATTTGCGTCGGCTTGAGCCTGTTGATATTCCACTCTAGCTCGTTCTACTTGGGCACGGGCATTACCCACGGCTGCGCTTGCTTGAGATACTTCTGCTTCCCTAGCCGCAACTTCTGCTTCAGCCTGTAGCACAGTTGCAGATAGAACTGCATCATCCAATTGGGCGATTGCTTGTCCTGCGGCAACGCGATCGCCAACATCCACATTCAGATCTAGCAAACGCCCTTCCAGTCGGGATTTTACCGATACTTCCCTTATTGGTGCAGTTGTGCCTGTGTACTCTGTCTCAGCTTGGAGAGAATCAAACTTAGCGATCGCTACATCTACAGCTATAGCAGGTTTTTGGCTCTGTACTTGAGCTTGAGAGGCATCTTTAGTGCTTTGAGTGCAACTCGCAGTTACGCCCGCTAAGCTAGTAATTGTGGCTAATATCCAAAAAGCTTTCATAGTCGTGAAGAGAGCAAGTATTGAGTTTTCTAAAGTTATTTTAAGTGATACTCTGTGTTTTTGTGGGATATTTCTACGATAAAACTTTTGATTAACAAACACTTGTCGTCGTCAATACATATGCCAATTATGCCAATATAGATTTGGGAATTGTCAGAATTTCTTGCAATCCTCTAGTTTTTACTAATTTAACTTCTGTGATTCCTCCTAGTGTTTTAGCAATTATTTTTTCTATTGTGGTTAGTATGATCGCCATAGGGATTTTGTGCTATCCATTGTTTGTAAAGTGGCAACGCGATCGCCTCATGGCGCAGCAATTTCCTAAGTCATGGTTAAGCATTATCGAAAGTAATCTTTCTATTTATAGGTGTTTGACTTCTGAACAGCAAAAGGAATTGCTCGGCTATATACAAGTATTTCTGAAAGAGAAGCAATTTATTGGCTGTCTAGGATTGCAAATTACGGAAGAGATTAAAGTCACGATCGCAGCGATCGCTTGTTTGTTGTTATTTAGCGATCACAAGACCTACTTCCCAAACCTACGCTCCGTTTTTGTATATCCCCATGCTTATATTGTAAATGAGCTAACAATGAACAGCTATGTAGTGGAAGAACGCCGTGTCGCTAGATTAGGAGAGTCATGGACAAGAGATCAATTAGTCCTCTCTTGGGAGCAAATACAGCAAGATGTTCTCAATTGGAAAGATGGACATAATGTGATTTTGCATGAGTTTGCTCATCAGCTTGATCAAGAGGATGGGCAAGCTGAGGGCGTGCCAATTTTGCCGAGAGTCTTAGATTATGAAGTATGGAAACAGGTAATGTCGGCGGAATATTTGCAACTATGCGATCGCGTCGAGAATGGTCAAAAGACTGTCCTTGATAGTTATGGCGCAACTAGTCCTGCGGAGTTTTTTGCAGTGGCAACGGAGACATTTTTCGAGAAGCCAAATCAGTTATATCAAAAGCATCCATCTCTTTATGAACTACTACAGAGATACTATCGCCTCGATCCTCAACAATGGCTGAATTAAAGCTATAAAGGTTCTTTTTCATTTTGCCAAATGGCGCGAATGATCTTAATTTCATCGTAGGTATATTCCTCGCGCAGATGATCAAAGAGATTGCGTAAGGAATCCCCACCGATCGCATCTAATGCTTCATAAATTACGGTTTGACGTTCTGGTGGCACAAGGCGATCGCAGTTAATTGCATAACCAGCTTCAATTAATTGGACGAGATGCGTCCAGACTGTTGCAGGTTTCAGTCCGCGATCGCGGGCAATTTCATCAATATCTAAGCCATTCTCATACATGGCTAGGGTTTCGCGCTGTGTACTCGCTTTTGATAGTTTTGATTTTGGTGTAGATTCCTGTTTAACTCTAGATACAGTTGATTCAGTAGGTTCCGCAGGCGGATATTTGAGATGATGTTCGAGAATAATCGCGATGAAGTCATCAGCATATTGCTCTAGCTTCTTCGCACCAACCCCTGACAATTTAGCGAAATCTTTGCGATTAGTGGGTTGTTGCTCTGCCATTTGATTAAGCGTCGCATTACTAAAAATCACATAGGGCGGTACTTCCTGCTCATCGGCAAGATTTTTACGTAGTAATCGCAATCTCTCAAAGAGAATATCAACATCAACGGATCTCTCTTTTACGCTTTCGCGATCAGCAACAGAGGCAGGCTCAGTATCCCGTTCTATTGGTAACAATACATTTCGTTGGTTTCGCATTACTTCCCAACTGCGATCGTTGAGCTTGAGAATGCCATAACCATCAGTGGTTTGAGTTAAGAAACCTTGATGAATTAGCGATCGCCCTAATTGCCGCCATTCATCCAGACTGCGATCTTTACCAATACCATAGGTTGAGAGGTTCTCATGTCCATGCTGCAATACCTTCTCTTTGCGTGAACCTCGCAATACATCAATAATATGTCCTGCTCCAAATCGCTCTTTTGTCCTTGCCACACAGGATAGGAATTTCTGAGATTCCACTGTCCAGTCTTCCATTGGCTTAGGTGTGAGGCAGTTATCACAATTGGCACAATCTCCATGAAAATGTTCGCCAAAATAGCGCAGGAGAATCGTGCGGCGACAGGCGACACCCTCGGCATAGTCTACTACTTGTCGTAGTTGCTGTTGAGCAATTCTCTGTTCCGCTTCTAATGGCTCATTAGTGTGCGGATCGACTTTTTGAGCGATGAGATACTTGATTGTTTCTAGATCTCCATAGCCCAAAAATAAAGTACAGTGAGAATCCTCACCATCACGTCCCGCCCGTCCAGATTCTTGATAATAGCCTTCAATATTGCGTGGTAAATCGTAATGAATCACAAACCTTACATCAGGTTTATTAATTCCCATCCCAAAGGCAACAGTTGCTACCATTACCTGTACATCGTCGCGAATCCATCGTGTTTGGTTCTCTTCCCGTTCTTTATTTCCTAATCCTGCATGATAGGGAATTGCTTCGATGCCATCTTCTTGGAGACGGCTAGCTATTTCATCGACGCGCTTACGACTGAGGCAATAAACTATTCCTGAACCCTGTAGGCGTTTGATTTGACGTAAGAGATTGACATAGGTTTGCTCATTACCCTGCTTCGGAACAACTTCATAATAGAGATTAGAACGATTGAAACTGGCAACATGAATATAGGGATTTTTTAGTTCTAACTGCTGGCTAATATCTTCACGTACTCTTTCGGTAGCCGTAGCTGTCAAGCCAATCATCGGTACATCAGGAAATATTTGCCGAATTCGACTTAGCTGACGATATTCAGGACGAAAATCATGCCCCCATTCTGAGACACAATGCGCCTCATCGATCGCAAATCCTGCAATCCCAATTTTGTTTTTAATAATATTTAGAAATTCGAGAAACTGTTCGGCAAATAAGCGTTCGGGGGCAACGTAAACTAATTTAATTGCTCCATTCAAAATAGCTTGCGATCGCTGATTAGTCTCTCTTCCTGATAAGGTACTATTCAGAAAAGTCGCGCCAATTCCATTCTCTTTGAGCGCTGTCACTTGATCTTGCATTAAAGCAATTAATGGCGAAACGACGATGGTTACACCCGTTTTTAGTAACGCAGGTAATTGAAAACAAATCGATTTACCGCCACCCGTAGGCATAATCGCTAGAGTGTCTCGCCCTGCGAGACTTGCTTCGATAATTTCGCGCTGTCCCGCCCGAAAGGATTCGTACCCAAAATATTGTTTCAGCGCTTGCTGTAGAGAATCGCTATTTGTCATAAATTATGATTTTGAGAAAGTCTGTAATAACCATCGGGCGATCGCACCATCATCTTCCTCTTTTTGGCTACGCTTTAAGGCTTCTTCGACTATGTTAATTTCTAATCCTTCAAGAACTTGTGATTGCGAAATTCTACCACTACGACCATTGGCGATCGCAAAGGCAAATACTTCTGAGGTATTGGCATTCACTGCCCAATATTCTTGAACTTCTAAACGTTCATAGAGTAGTCTTTTGTAACTCAAATCATCTTGAATGGTGGTTGCAGAAATTTCCACAACTAGGGTTGGCAAATCAAACTCATTTAAATCAACTGGAGAATTGTTCCTAGGTGGAATTTTTAATCCATTACCTAGGTAGAAAGCTATATCTGGCTGAAATTCAGCACTATTTTTTTTCCGAAAACTACAGTTTGTATACTCGTAGATAATGATGTTGGCAAGGGTCGCAAACAATCGAACTGCGTTAGAAACAATCGAGTTCTCATGAGCGTGAATTGGTCCAACGGGTGACATTTCAATCCTCATTAAATTCTGGTCGTAGTAAAATCGGGCTTTATCTAAGCTTGGCTCTTCAGTAAGAGCTAGAAATTTATCCCAAGATGCTTTTAACCAAACATCAGACTCAATTTCTGGCTTGACTTCTACGCTATTTTTTGGATCGTTTGCCTTTGCGCTAACCGTAATAGTCATGATTAACCCAGTTAGGTTGTATTGATGATGATTTTAACATAGCGGTTTTCAAGTGAACCACTGCCTTCGGCAGTGGCTCAAACAATTAGGGCTTAGCCGTAAAATAAGAACCAAATTTTTGATAGCGAGGCGAAGCTGCCCTATCAAAAATTTGGTTCTTTCACCTAAAGATTTGATCGAAAAAAATCGGGAAGCTCCATCTCCGCATTTATTGATCTTCTTCAATAATTTGTAAACGAATTGTCCGCCCTGAGCGATCATTCCCAATCTGTACCGCGACATTTTGGCTAGCTAAGGAATCAAGAGAGTTAAGCAAATCGATTAAATTCGGTGTACTTGCACCCGCTTCCACATATAACTGATCGGCTGATGTCGAGACACGCTTCCATGTGCTGTATAGCTTTGCGATCGCCTGTTCCAGTTGTGAGGCTTGGCTAACTAAATCCGAGGCAAGTTTGAGACATCCCAATCTGAGGGCTTCTTCGAGGGCAAGATCGATATTAACGGAACGGTTTGCGATCGCTTGGACTTGACCAGTATTAGTCAAATATTTAGTTAGCCTTTGAGCATCAGCCGTGACAAGTTTAATATTATCCAAATCAGAACCATCGGCGATCGCCTGTTTGAGTGGAGTTTGATAGGCTTCAGGCAGTTTATCGATTTCGCGTACTAGGGGCGCAACGTAGCGTGTGGGAATTGTATGGGCGGCAATTTTCTCTTTTAGCTCATCGGGAAGATGATCAGAACTCATTGATGTCCATTCATCGGAAAGTTGCCGAACTTCGCGACGGGTAATCTTTTCGCCATTTCTTGCCGCATCCACAATCAATTGCTGTACTTCCGTAGAAGCTTGGGCAGTTTCCAAAAAAGCTCTCTTACTAAATTGACGGATATCATCCGCATCTAGCTGACCATCCGCCATTAAGGTATCGGCACTGTTAGCTAGTTGAATCCATGAATAAGCCTGAGACTTGCTAATTTCGCGTTCTTGAAGCCATTTTAAAAATCCTGTACCGCGCCCTTCTCCATTCGCTTTTTCGCGATCGCGTACAGTCCGTAAAATTCTACCGCGCCAAATATCGGTCTGCAAATCAAAGCGATCGCATACTTGCCAAGCCTGATCAACTTCAGCTAAAAATTGACCTTCCGCTAAACCTTCATCATTAGGATCTGGCAAGTTAAGCGAAAAATCTGTTAGATCAAGACTGACTAAAGCTTCATTGGGAATGGAGGCAACGGAAATTGTTTCGAGTACAGATTCGCTCACGGACACAGACAACCTTTGATTTAATAACTTTGCAACACAAGCAACATAAAAGTTGCCCGTCTCATATAGTAACTCACCTTACGCAGAGAGAAGATTTGTCCTCAGTCCCAATACTTGTCTCTCTATCACACATATTGTGAATGCCCTGCACTCAAGTGCAGGGCGTTCGCTATAAAACCCTTTGAAACGGGTTAAACGGGTTGATTTTGTTCAGTCATCTTTAGATGACTTTAGCTTTTAGCCAAGAGCTTGAGTTCTTGGATTTTCTTTAGCGAACCTGAAAATTGATGAATAGGCAGCTTAAAAACGTTAACTGGGCGGTCAGTAAAAATATATAGATGACTGCACGTTTTTTGAAAATCGTTAAAATCAAGCCGATCGCCTTGAGATCGATAATTGGGCCAAAAACGAGAAATGCAAGCAATGAGCCACCCGTAAAGGTTGCGGCAAAGGATAGAGCAAAAAATGCATCCACCGTCGAGCAGATCGAAACGATCGCCGCCAAAATCATCATCGCTAAAATCGAACTAACTGGCCCCTGACCTAAACTCAGAATAATATCGCGCGGAACCCAGACTTGGATAACGGCGGCGATCGCACTACCCATTACCAAAATCGCCCCTAATTCTCTCGTTTCTGCGAGGGTATTGTCTAATAAGAGATTTAGGCGATCGGGCAAGGATTTAGTTACAACTTGATTGCTAGTTGATACATAACCCGCAAAATCTAAAGGTTGGCTACGATCTTCACCTAAAAAGAATGTCCCCACAGGCACAGCACCTGCTTTGACTTTGGGTGCTGGTAAAGCGATCGCAATATTGGGTTGCAAAATGGCGCGTAAATCCTTTTGAGAGCTAAATACCATCGCCACAATGTTGGCAACCATAAATGACAGCACAACTCGTAAAACTGCAATTTCAGGCTGATCGCGAAAGGCTGTCCAAGTTGCCCAAATCACCACAGGATTGATCGTTGGCGCAGCCATTAAAAAACTTATCGCCACTGAGATTGGCGCACCCTGCGAGATTAGCCGCCTAGCCACAGGCACATTGCCACATTCGCACACAGGAAACATAAATCCCAGTAGGCTACCCGCTAATGCGCCTAAAAATGGATTTTTGGGTAAAATCGCGATCAGTTTCCGCTCATCTACAAAGATTAGTAAAACTCCCGACAGCAAAACCCCCATCAACAAAAATGGTATCGCTTCCACAAGGAGGCTTAAAAACAAAGTAAAGGCGCTAAGAAGTTGGTTCATAGTTGGGGATTACACACTACCAGAGACTAGCTATCTATAAGGATGCAAAGCACCCCCTTTGATTTCTATGCTTTAGCTTTAATACCAAAACATAAAATGGCATAGCCATTTTATGTTTTACAACCCTTACTGGGTTTGATTTTCAATCCACAAAAGTGCTTATACATTTTTGTGGATTGGGATAAAGCCTGTGCTGGATTATTGATTTTAATTTTTAGCTTAACAATTATAGGGGCTTATCCAAAGCTTTATAGAATTACTCGAACCATCGATTGGCTTTGAAAGCTTTGTAAAAATTGACTTTTATAGATCATCTAAGTCCTCAATCTTCATAAAACACTGTAGGTTTTTAAAATTTTTGGGACTCTTCTCGTAAAATGTAATGTTAAAGCAGTAAAGCTCAAGTTTGCTGCAATGGGTAACGGGACTAAACCATGCACCAATGCTTAATAGGACACAGCCACTATGACCGCACCAGATCCGCAACTACCCGCAATCCCTAACAATTCTAAAATCACTCCACCTAAGTTAGAAGATTATCGGATTCCTGTGTCTCCCGGATATGCACTTCCCGAAGATCGTTATGTGATGTCTGCACCAGATTTGGGGGGCGAGTCAGCAATTTTAGCTGAGTTCGACGCAGCCGTGCGTTCTGACCAATTTTCACTAGCCTTACAAAAACTGATCCGTTGCCGTGACAATGTCTTACCAGCGTTGCTAGAGCGTCTCGAAAGCGATGAAGTTGCCATATCCAAAAAAGCGGCGATCGCCTTAGGCTATTTGCGATCGCCTGTAGCGATTCCCCCTTTGATTGCCGCTACTAAAAATCCTCACCGTCAAATTCACTGGCAAGCCGCCGCCGCCCTAAGCTGGATTGGTAGTACAGAGGCAATCAGCGCTCTCGTACAGCTATTACATCATCCATCCATTCAAGTTCAAGCAGCCAGCGCCAAAGCTCTGAGTCGAGCAAGTTTACCTGCGGTATCGCCCCTAGTTGAGGCTTTAAAAAATAGTGATGACATGGTAAAAGTTCATGCTGCTCACTCCCTTGGGCAAATTAGTTCACCCCTAGCGGTTACCACCTTAATCGAAGCTCTTGAGCATGGTAGTAAATCGGTTCGTTTTGAAGCAGCTTGGGCGTTAGGTCAGATCAAATCCCCTCTATCAGCCAATTCCCTAGCGACTTTACTTACTGATAGTGATATTAGTGTTCAGTCTCAAGCTGTGCAAGCACTCAAGAACATTGGTGTTCCCGCAATTTCACCTGTGGCAAAAATGCTCAGCAATCCTTCTAGCCATACGCGCAGCGTTGCCGCCCGTACCTTAGGGCAGATTGGTATGGAGGAGGTCGTACCACTGCTTGCTCAAGTCCTAAGAGATGATGAATACGCCTATGTCCGTTGTGACGCAGCACTAGCCTTGGGGGAAATTGGCACTCATGATGCTGTATTCTATCTTTCTCAATCTCTAAAAGATCGCGATCGCTCAGTTCGCAGTGCTATTTTAAGAGCCTTAGCGCAGGTAAACTCACCTGAAGCACAAGAAATTTTGCATAGTATCAAGCATACAGTTGCTATACCGAATTATTCCGTCTCTAATCTCAGGGATTTTGGCGACGAGTCAGACTTTACGACAATTCAGTGTTAAACACACTACCTATAGCTGTCGCCAAGTGTATGAGGGCATAAAACCCAAGAAGAGAATGGCGGCGCTTCGCGCCGCCATTCTCTTCTTGGGTTTTGATTTTGTCCTAACACAATCGACGGTAGCTATAACCAAAAGAATAAAGGCGGCGATTTGCGTCGCCTTTATTCTTTTGGGCTAAATATTGCCATATCAACTTTTTATGTATACAGTATACATAGGCTATCTAGGTAAATTATGCCAAAGCATAGAAAGGCTAAGCCATTTTGTGCTTTTAAAAGCCTTTCTGGGTTTGGGTTTTGATTCACGAAAGTATTGCTACACCTTCGTGAATTGGCATTACTACCTCCTAATTAATAATGGGTAGATTGAATCAGCTCTTACTATCAGCGCTCTGATTAGACAGATTGGCGACATTTATGATGATTTCCATACCTCAGCCTTTGTAGACGATAGTGGCATTATTCTTAGTGTTCTTACTTGGCTATTACTTACTGGCTTAAATATTGTGTAGCGAATTTTAGCTCGAATATCAAAAGCATCTTGAGATGTTGATTCTAATAACTATTGAAAATTGCAATGTAGCACCTTTAAATAATTTGTAAAATTGCAACCATTAGATCTTTAATACAATTTGTATTCATATCTATTGCAAAAAATATTCAAGATTAATTAATGTTATTTCAAATCATTGATTAACCAGTAAATTGCTAAGATCTAATCCACATAAAATCAATTTCTAATAAAAATCACAAAAAATCAATTAACACTAACTACTTTTAGAGATCCACATGTAAACAAATTTTAAGCCACTAATGCAATTAGTTGATTAAACAAAAAAGTAGTTTAGAATACCGTTGTTATGTAAATATACTGTTGTAATGAGATCTGTATGGCAAATTAAGTACATTGATTTAATGTCTCTTCTTTGTCATGCAAACAATTTTTCAATCTATTTTACACTGACATTTTTTCAACAGTATTAATGTTAGTGAATAAGTGGTATAACTACCACCTTTAGATTAAGCTTATTAGTTAGTTTCGGTACTCAAAAATCAGTGGAGCAAAAGTATGCTTAAGAACAAATTTATGAAGATGTTTAAATCACCTAGTTCTGAACTAATTACTAGATTTAACAGTCTGTGCTTATCATTAGTTCTAATGTTGAGTGTATTTTTTGGCAACCCTATTCACGCACAAGCATCCTTAACAAATTCAATTCAATTGACTGAAAATGGTGCTGTTTTTGTTGGTTTAGTTGCAGATGCAGTTGTAGAACCTGAAGCAACTGCTGAAACCCCTGAAGCAAAAGCTGCTGCCAAACTGGAAGCAAAGAAAGCAAAAGCTGCTGCCAAACTGGAAGCAAAAAAACTGAAGGAAGCAGCTGATCTAGAAGCAGCAGAAGCTAAAGCTGCGGAAAAAGCCGCTAAGAAAGCTGCTAAATTAGAAGCCAAGAAAGCTAAAGAAGCCGCTAAGCTAGAAGCCAAGAAAGCTAAAGAAGCAGAAAAAGAAGCGGCTGAAGAAGTTTCTGAAGATAAATTGAAAGAGACTGAAGAAACAGTTGTAGAGCCATCAACAGAGTCACCTGTAGAAAGTGAATCCACTGTTACCCCTTAGTCTTACAACTGAGTTTTTATTTGCTTTCTAAATTAAGTGCTAGGGATAGAAGGACTTACCAGCTTCGCCTAGCACTTGATAAATAATCTATTCAGATCTAAATTCAAGGCAAGAAAATGACTTCGGCAATTCCGCGATCGCAGTCCAAGTTCAACCTTAGTGCTTACTTAATCAGCGACGGGCCAGCAGGATTTCTATTGAGCTGGGTAGCTGGTTTCGTTGACACTTCTGCATTTATTATTTTGTTTGGATTGTTCACAGCCCATGTGACTGGCAACATTGCATTAGCTGGTTCTTCGTTTGTTAGTGCTGACACTGAGACAACTATTACTCGTTTGTTGATGTTGCCGACATTTGTAGTAACTGTCGCTTTAACATCTCTACTAGCTCGTTATTCTCGCAGTCAGCAATGGTGCGTGTTTGGAGTTTTGTTGACTGCGGAGGCGATCGCTTTAGCGGTTTTTCTCTCTCTGGGCATGACCCTTTCACCTGCCCTTTTACTTGATGTACAAGAAGAATTAATCTTGCCCATTGGTATCTCTGGTGTAATTGCCATGGCGATTCAAAATGCCTTGATGAAGGAAGCTAGAGGAGTATTTAAGAGCTACATTCCCACGACAGTTATGACTGGAAATACTACGCAACTAACCATTGATGTGGTGCAGTTTCTTAGCGCGAAGTTGGCAAAGTCCCAAACAGAAGCAACGGAAACAGAAGCATCGGAATCTTTGGAAAGAATTAGCCGATTTGTTCCTACGATCGCAGGTTTTGCCTTGGGTGGATTGCTTGCCGCTTGCTTTGTTTTAGTCTCTGAGTCTTGGTGGAGCCTGTCTCTGCCTTTGATTATCATTACAATTTTAGCGATCGCTGCATTTGTCGATCATAGCCGCCGAACCGCTGTGTAAATTTCACTCCAACTACAAAACTCATCGATCCAACATTTAAAATTTCATAGGAAAAATAATGAAACAACGTCTCCTAGCAATTTGTATCAGTTTGGTAGTTCTTTTAGGACTGTTTGCTGGTAACAGTGTTCAAGCTGATCCGCTCTCTTCGCATTTAACAACTCTCATCGCTGTAGCAGATGTTTCTGAATCTCCCACAGAGTCTGAAGTATCTGAACCTGTGGCTGAAGTTAAAGCATCTGAACCTGTGGCTGTATCTGCGCCTAAAGCTGTTGATGAATCAACGAACTTACTTAAGCAATTAGAAACTGAGATTTTGCCTCAAATTGAGAGTGTCTTGACCCCAGAGCAACAAGAAGACTTTGCGGCTAAAATTGCCGCAGGAACTAGTTTTCGTAAGGCTTTTAAGGCAATAACTCTCACCCCCGCCCAAAAAACTAAGCTAAGTACTGTATTTAAGGCTATTCCCAAAAAGGATATCTTCGCTACCCTTACCCCTGCTCAAAAGAAACAACTATTTTTGAAAAATAAACAGCTATTTATTCCTAGTTCCGCCGAAATTGGGGCAAAAATAACTGCTGGTATGCAAATGGCAAAGGATAAGTCACCCTTAGCGCCTTCGGCTGAGTCAATAGTCGAGAAAGTTACCGCAAAAATGAAGGCTATTGAGGAAAAAGAATAAGCATGGATAGCTTCATGTCCCATCGTCTCACCGATTGGCTATTTCTGGTAGCTGCAATAGTTGCCTCAATGGTTATATTTTCTTCGCTAGAGAAAGTTGCGCGATCGCTGTTCGTTCCATTTGTAGTTATTGCGATCGGGCTTATTGTAGCCAAAGTTTTTTTTGGACTTACACCTCAGCATCTTTGGCATGAGTCAATTTATCTAATTCGTCGATTAGGCTCAAGTTTTTTTTAGGAAACCATAGCAACATAAGTTTTGCTTGGGACAAATCAAAACCCAAAAGATGAGTGGCGGCGCTTCGCGCCGCCACTCATCTTTTGGGTTTTATGTTCTAGCTATCCCTTGAATAGCTATACAACAAGGCGTAGCCTTATTGTGGCATTTCTTATAGATATGAACAAAAAAGCGGCGCTTCGCGCCGCTTTTTTGTTCATATCTAATTTTCTGATTTTGTAGTTATTCTAGCGGAATAGTTTTGCGAGAGTGTATACAGTATACAAGCATATATTCCAAGCAATCTAAGCAAGAAATTATGGATGCAGATAAAGAACTGAACCCAGAAGAACAACTAGGTGAAGATATTGCTGAGCCACCCGTGGTAACTAAATCAGGATTAATCTATGGTTTAAATGATAAACCACCAGTTGTTGAAGCTATTTTTGTAGCTTTTCAGCATGTTCTTGCTGCTTTTGTGGGGATTATTACGCCTCCAATTATTATTTGTAGTAGTTTGGGATTAGATGCAGCAAATACTAGTTATTTGATCAGCATGTCGCTCTTTGCTTCAGGGATTTGTACTTATATTCAATGTAAAAGAATTGGACCAATTGGCTCAGGTTTACTGAGTCTCCAAGGAACTAGCTTTGCATTTCTCGGTCCCATTTTAGGCGTAGGAACCGTTGCCTTACAAAAAGGAAGTTCACCAGAACAAGCTCTAGCATTAATTTTTGGAGTTTGTTTGTTTGGTTCTTTTGTAGCAATTATTTTGAGCCAATTTTTACATCTCTTTGACAAAATTATTACTCCAGTTGTTTCAGGAACGGTAGTGATGATCATTGGCTTAGGGCTAATTAAAACTGGGATGATCAGCCTAGCTGGTGGGGCTGTGGCTTTAGCTCAAAAGGATGGTTCTTTTGGCAGTTTGCAAAATCTAGCCCTTGGCGGAACTGTTTTATTGATTGTGCTTTTTTTAACTCTTTCGAGTAATCGATTTTTAAGAATGGGCGCGATCGCGATCGGGCTAGTAGTTGGTTTTATTATCTCTCTATTCCTTGGTATCATTGACTTTAGCTCTCTTAGTCAACTTCCTTTCTTTAGGCTTCCTGTTCCTTTCCGTTATGGGATCAGTTTTGACTTTGGAGCTTTTTTACCTTTCATTTTGATTTACGTTTTGACTGCAATTGAAACCGTCGGTGATTTGACTGCTACTTCGTCTATATCTGGAGAACCTGTTAAGGGTGGTGTATATATTCGTCGTATTAAAGGTGGCGTATTAGGAGATGGCGTTAATTCATTGATTGCGGCAGTGCTAAATACATTTCCTAATACAACCTTTAGTCAAAATAATGGTGTTATCCAAATGACAGGTGTAGGAAGCCGTTATGTTGGTTTCTTTGTTGCTGGAATCTTTGTCATCTTAGGATTGTTACCTGTTATTGGTGGTGTATTTCAAGCAATTCCTCAACCCGTTTTGGGCGGCGCAACTCTCGTTATGTTTGGCTCGATCGCTGTAGCTGGGTTGAATATTGTGGTATCCGCAGGACTGGATCGTCGTTCGATGATTATTGTTGCTGTTTCCTTAGGTTTAGGCTTAGGAGTGGTATTTGCTCCTGAGATTTTTGTTGATAAGCCTGCAATTTTTAGCAATCTCTTTGGATCTGCTATCTCAACAGGTGGCTTAACAGCAATTCTGCTCAGTTGGTTGCTACCGAGATCTAAGGAAGAAGTTCTTGTATCTCAAGAAAATCCTGCTTAATGCCTGTACAAATTGAGGGGTGGCGTGAAGCGCCACCCCTCAATTCTTGGGTTTTACGTCCTAACTCCTATGTCTACCACAAAGAAAAGGCGATACTTCGTACCGCCTTTTCTTTATGGGTTTTAAAAGCCTCGCTATGCGAGGCTTGATTATTGCTTAACCAATCCCAAGATTCCAGTAAATACAAGTACCATCAATCCTAAACTCGTAAATACAATGACTGTGCCGATTAAATTAGTCTTGCGTGATATCGGTAGATAGGCGGGTTGTAACCAAAATTTCAAACGTTGCGATACGAAAGGCATCACAAATAGACTCAAGATCACCGAAGTAATTAAATTATTGATGATCATTGAGCTAGCCAATGACCAAGATTGCATAATTCTCAGCACTGAAAAGAGAATAGCTTGAACCATAACGACAGGATAAAGCCCTAATACCACTGATAAAATCTGTTTCCATCGCGGCGGACCTAAACCTTGATTTTCTGAAGAACCTGACTGCATTGAGAACCAGCCTTCTAAACCCGTAGTAAAAGACTTAAATCGATAAGCCGAAAATATTTCTTGTCCTGATTCTAATAACTGCTTGCGATCGCTTGACTCCATCCATTGATCAAGATGCTCAGGCGAATCAAAATGGATAATGTAATACCACTTTACAACTGGATCTTTGCACCTGAGTGGCGGACATAGATCGCAGCGCAGAAAGCCATCATAGTGTTTGGTAATTTCCACTAGGCGAGTATGCCATCTCCTAAAAGCGAAGTCACGACCTTTAGGCACAATATGTTCAGTAACTAGACTAGAGTAAAAAAGTTGTTCTAAAGGTGGTTTTGGCATATTTTCTAAAGTCAAAATCTCAATTTGTCGTGATTATTCCATAGCCCTTAGTAAAATTTGGGCAACGACAAAGCCAAGAGATACTGAAAGCTTGGAAAAGTATAGATTGGGGCAGAGTGAGTGGTGCGTTACCGCCCCGATCTATGGGTTTTATCCTTCTAGTATAGCAATGTCATTTATTTGGCTAAGCAGGAGTGACTTGAAAGCCGTATTTCATCGTAGAGGCAATTCATGAATTGCCTCTACGATGAAATACGGCTTTCTCATTAAGAGGTGTTTCCAGCGCCTTCGGCGCTGGAAACACCTCTTAATGAGAATTACTTGTTCACGCCGAAAGTATCTCAGTGTGAACAGTAAAGCTATAATGAGAAGCTATTTGTCATACGAATATTGATTTAGGGATTTTGTAGTGGGTACTCGACAAAAAATCGGGGTGATTGGTGGTGGACAACTGGCATGGATGATGGCGATCGCTGCCAAGCATCTTAACATTGAGCTAACTGTACAAGCATCAAGTCCTGATGACTCAGCCGTAACTGTTGCCGATCGCGTGATTTACGGTAAGGTTGATGACGCTAGTGCTACCGCCAAGCTTGCCGAGCATTGCCAAGTGATTACCTTTGAGAATGAATTTGTCGATCTGGTTGCTTTACAAAAACTGATTGATGGTACAGGCGAGCGCCGCTTATTGTTTTTACCAAAATTAGCAACCTTGGCGATCTCCGTCGATAAGCTAAATCAACGTCAACATTTTCGCAAACATCATATTCCCACACCCGAATTTTATAGCGTGGAGACAGAATTAGAACTGTTAGCGGCGGCTGAAAAATTAAGTTATCCCTTAGTCCTCAAAGCTAGAAGACATGGCTATGACGGCAAAGGTACTTGGGTAATCGCTGATGAAATTGAATTGCGATCGGCTTGGGAAAGTATGCATCAAGCCCCTGCGATCGCTGAAGCCTTCATTCCCTTTGAGCGAGAGCTTGCTGTGATTGCGGCGCGATCAGAATCAGGTGAAATCGCCATTTATCCTGTTGTCGAAACGCTACAAACCAATCAAGTTTGTCGTCGCACGATCGCCCCTGCAAGGGTTGACCCCACTATTAGTAAAAAAGTGGAAACCATAGCCAAACAAATTTTGACTACCCTAAAGGCGATCGGAATATTTGGAATCGAATTCTTTTTAACCGCAGAAGGCGAAGTCAGCGTTAATGAGATTGCGCCACGTACACACAACTCAGGACATTACACCATCGAAGGATGTCAAACTTCGCAATTTGACCAGTTATTGCGGGTTGTTAGTGGGATGCAATTAGGTAGCGTCTCGATGGTTGCTCCTGTAGCTGTGATGGTCAATTTGCTGGGTTTTGAGAAGACATTGGGTATAGATGCTGATTATTTAGAAAAACGCAAGGTGATTGCTAGTTTCCCTAATACTCATATTCATTGGTACGGTAAGAAGAGTTCTTCAGTCGGACGCAAACTTGGTCACGTTACAATTTTGTCTGAGACTCATGATAGGGCTATAGATATTAGCGATCGCATCGAAAGCATTTGGTACAGCAATTAGAAATCACTAGGTAACAAGGGGCTTAAGCCCCTTGGTTCTTAATACAGTATTAAAAATTTCTGAATCAAGCCAAAATGCTTATATAGAAAGCATTTCAAATAAGCGCTTTAGCTGATGAAAACCCTTTTCGCTTCGTGGGAAGTTATACATGCGTCTCAATTGTTTCATTGAACAAGAGTTAGCGGGAAGTGGATTTACTGACGTTGCCATGACCCGCTATTTTTTTGCGATAAAAATGCTCCCGTAGCAGCAATTCTAATTATAAAAATCGGTTTTTTGAAAGTCCGCCGTTGGCGGGCTTTCAAAAAACCGATTTTGGTGTTTCCACCGCCGAAGGCGGTGGAAACACCAAAATCGGTTTCATAAGGAGAATTGCTGCTCCCGTAGGGAGCGTTTTTATAAGGTTTGGCTGGCATGATAGGAACTGCGTACCAAAGCTCCCGATCGCACATGGGCAAACCCAATCTGCTTAGCGATCGCCCCTAGCTCATCAAACTCCTCAGGAGTCCAATATTTCTGTACAGGCAAATGCTCAAGGGATGGACGTAAATATTGTCCAATCGTTAGCGAACTACAACCGATCGCATACAAGTCTTGCATTGTCACCGTCAGCTCTTCCACCGTTTCGCCATGCCCCACCATTAACCCTGATTTGGTAATAATGCGTGAATCAATCTCTTTTACCATCGCTAAAACCGACAGCGATCGCTCGTATTTCGCCCCACGTCGTACTTTACCCTGTAGACGTTTTACTGTCTCGATATTGTGGTTGTAGCACACAGGCGCAGCCAAAGCTACCGTCTCAATGCAACGGCGATCGCCGCGAAAATCGGGAGTTAGTACTTCGATTTTGACATTAGGACGCGATCGGCGAATCTCTTGCATCGTATCCACAAAACAGCTAGCCCCCTGATCCGCCAAATCATCCCGCGCCACCGAAGTCAACACCACATAATCCAACCCCAATAAATTTACAGCTTCGGCTACTTTCTTCGGCTCCTCAGGATCAAGTTGCATGGGCTTATGCCCCTTATCAACTTGGCAAAATCCACAAGCACGAGTACAAGTTGGCCCCATTAATAAAAAAGTTGCCGTCTTTTGGGCATAACATTCCGCACGATTGGGACAGCGCCCCTCCTCACAAATAGTATGAATTCCTCGCTGCTTAATAATTTGCTGAACTTCAGAGATTTCATCAGCTTTGCCGATTTGTGGGCGCAACCAACTGGGTAAACGTAACTCTTCTTTAGCGGACATATTGTTGATATCAAAAATAAAAGAGACACGAAGTGCCTATCTTATTAAAACCTATAAATTTAGCGCCATAAGTAGCTAGGCATAATTAATCACAAATTAAAACCCGTAAAGTTACGCCCCACAGGGGCGTAACTTTACGGGTTTTAATTCATTTTGCACAGTTATAGCTGTCGTCATTCTTAGTAGGACATAAAACCCAAATAGTGTGAGGCGGCGCTTCGCGCCGCCTCACACTATTTGGGTTTTGATTTGTCCTGATACAGGCGGCTATAGCTATACATAGCAAAGTACTAAGTCTAAATTTATACATTTGCCAGAAAAAGTCTGATAAAACCTGACTAAAACCCTTTACAGATGTAACCCTATTGACTAGCATATTGCACTGACACATTTTAATAGCCGTCATGATGCATGGGACACAAGCAGAAAACAAGAGAGAATAAGGCGCTTTGCACCTTATTCTCTCTTGTTTTTTACTTCACAAGCAATAGTAAAGAATTTTGGAGGGGTAGTGTTTGATCTATTAACCAATATTCTGATTTGGATTATTGCAATCCCAATTTTCGTAATTCTGTTTAGAGCTATTCCCAAAGACTGGTTTCGTCTTTTTGGGTTAGTCATATTTACGGCGTTAATCGCAATTATTTTTGCGAACTTCAGATTTGTTGAAGAACCGATCCCCAGAATTATTGTTGATTTCCTCACGTTCCCCTTTACGCTAGTGGGAATTATCCTACTTTTGCTGTTCTTTAACTTCTGGTTAAGGCTCAAGGATCTAAAAATTAAAAGTGGTGATAAGGTTGATAATAAAGGCGCTTCGGAGAAAGTTGCCACAGTTACCAAGGAAATATTAATAGTTTTACTGATCTTTGCGATCGCCACAAACAACGCCACCTCAGAACTATTTACCTGCTATTTAGAACAGCAAGGAGCCAATGCGATCGAGCAATCTTACCGTCGCCCAGTTCGCAATTTGTCAGATCAAGAACTGCTGGATTTTAAACGCGGAGTCTACGATCTCATTGTTGTCCTTGCGGAAAATCATCCCTATGAACCACGGCTCCAAGAAGCGATCAGATTATGGAATGAAGCTGATATGCAGAAAAAACCATACATCATCTTAAGTGGCGGTAGACGTACATCTTATCCATCCACTAAAGGATATCCATGCTTGACATCACCACCCTCTCCTCCAACGCGCACTAAAGAAAATGTCAGAGATCAGATTGCCACTCGTGCAGGTCTACCCAACGTTGGATTGCGCTATGACCCACGCTATGAAGGCTTCTTTACCAATCCCGCCAGTCCTAGCGAAGGTATTCCTGAAGTAGATCTCACCGAAGCTGATCAAATGTGTAGTGCATTGACTAGTTTTCCAAATATTTCTTTCATTCGCCCTTTTGTGATTATTGAGCCATCAGGTATGACTATCCGCAGTAGTGGCGAGGAAATTAGTAAGCTAATTAAATCTCTAGAAACAAATAAGCTAATCGCCGAGGATACCCGTAATAGTCGCAGAATTTTATTAATTACTTCTCCTACTGAAGCAACTCGTGCTTTTTTGTCTTTTAGAAACCAAGACCTTAATGCCTCTCTGACAACAGCTAGTTATCCCTCTGAGAGCCATAGTAATCTCGCAGAGCAATGTCCTTGGCCGATTGGTAAACAGTTTAGACTCAAGCCACAATATTTTCTATTTAATGCCGAAGCTTTTGTTAAGTCTGAACGAGTATGGACAGAAATCAAAGAATTAGTCTTTTACACACTTAGATTTTGGTTGCGTCCTCCCTTAACAGACGAACGCCCTTACTATCCTAAACAGCCTATCTAGTTTCAAAAAAAGAGAGTCGGCGCTTTGCGCCGACTCTCTTTTTTTAGCATCGTTTAGCGATGCTTTTTATGGTGCTTACTTAGCTGCACCCTGAGCTTCTAGAAGTTGCTGCTTCAAACGCTCTAGGTCTGAAGCCCAACGGGGATCGGGTTGATGCGCTTCGGAAGAACTACTGGAGCTAGATGTGCTGCCAGTGGTCTTCTTGTTGTTGTTATTACGTTTTTTGCGTTTCGCTGCTGCTTTAATTGGAGCATCAACTGTACTTGTTACCGAAGACTCGCTCTTTGACTCAGATGAGTCATCAGCACCTTCTTCTAAATCAGAACCATCTTCGGCTTTGCCTTTAGTGCGAGGCAAAGCTTTTTCTAGCTTCAATACAGCACCATTGAAGTCATAACCATTAAATTTCTCAATGACGATGTCAGCAACTTCATCAGAGCCGACAGTCACAAAACCAAAACCACGGCATTTGCCTGTTTTGCGATCGGTTATAACTTTCAAAGATACTGAATCACCTGATTCATTGAAAATTTTTTCTAGAGCTTGGCGATCTAATTCTGCTGGCAAGTTGCCAACATAAAGGCGAATGGACATGATAATAGAAAACCTCTACGCTATAAAATCTTCAGCAGGTGACTAGAGCAGCCGCTACAAAAAACTTGTTTAAAAAACTTGTTTGCTACTTGTTAGCTTAAATTGGAGCTATTGATTACGTGCTACCTGCGATTAATCAAATTGATATGACACTCTTGTGCCATGTAACAACATAACATACAAAATGCTTGTCGTTAAAATAAAATGTAATGAAAGTATCAAAATTCAATCAATCCCCAAAGCTAAATATATCGCGATCGCTAGATTGATGAAGCCCTGAAAGCTATACAGTTAAATCTTTTGCTTGGCAGTAGCCCTAGCTTTAAGTTGTTTTTGATTGCTAAATGTTAAGTTCTAATGTTTTTATAGCTAATTACTTGACTAATAAAATTGCCCTACTGTACTATCCATTTCCATAAATTTACATGGAATTTACATGGAATTTTTTGGCGCTATAATCGTTGGTTACTGTTTGTGGATTAGTCAGGCTCTCAATGATGCCCAAAAGAAGCAAGAACAGGAAATTGAAAAACGTATCAAAGAAAAGATGAAAAACGATCAATACGTAAATATCCGAATTATTGAGAAGCCTTAAGTTTATGGATTTATATCAATCTAAGTTTTGCTTAGGACATAAAACCCAAAAGATGAGTGGCGGCGCTTCGCGCCGCCACTCATCTTTTGGGTAAGCAAAACTTAGATTGCTATATGCCATTCGGGGAATGCGTTGGACTATAGCCGTAAAGCATCTTAAGCTAGGATTGCTATGATTTAGACTGTGTAAAGATGCAATCAACTTATGATTCGGTGTAAAAATCATGAAGCTAAATCTGCAAGCTATTGGTGGTGAGCTAAAAACTCAAGTTAAAATCTTGGCAGCTTCGGTAGCGACTTTTTGGATTGTTTTTATCTTAAATGAAGTAATTTTTGGGGGCAGACTTAATGCTCTGGGAATTTTACCGCATAGATTTATCGGGTTGCGCGGGATCTTATTCGCACCATTTCTCCATGGAAATCTTTATCATATTGCAGCAAATACTGTCCCGTTTGTGATTTTGGGCTGGATGGTGATGTTGAGAAACACCAAGGACTTTTATTTTGTATCTTTCATGTCGGCATTGGTGGGCGGTCTGGGGACTTGGTTAATTGGTAGACCTAATTCTGTGCATATTGGGGCAAGTGGGGTAATTTTTGGCTATTTTGGCTATCTACTATTTCGCGGCTATTTTGAAAGAAGCTTTGTGGCGATCGCTATTTCGATTGCGATCGCAATTGGCTATGGAGGCATGATTTGGGGAGTATTGCCAACAAGATCATATATCTCATGGGAGGGGCATTTGTTTGGTTTTATTGGTGGCATCCTTGCTGCAAAGTTATTAGCCCCCCGTAAAACCGCCCAATAAAAAAGAGTCGGTGCAAAAGCGCCGACTCTTTTTTATTGGTATTTAAGCCACACTTTTGATTGCTTCTAGCAAACTACGAGTACAAGCGCCTTTGTCACAAAAAGCATCAATATTTGCGCCATTGGAAAGAGCCTGAGCTTTGCCACCATCAGCGGCTGAGTAAGCGACAATTTTAATATGAGGATATTTGGTTTTAATGGCGTTGGAAGCAGTCCAACCATCCATTATAGGCATGTGTAAATCCATGACCACAACATCAGGTTCATTGTTTTGTACTTTAGTGATCGCTTCTTTGCCGTTAGTTGCAACTTCAACAACATCAATACAAGATTGTAGTGAAAGTGCTAGCTGTAAAGTACACCGTGTCAGTTCGTGGTCATCCACCACCAAAACGCGCAAAGTTTTTGTAGAAGATGTCATGGTAGGTTCGGTAAGAAGGGCTTGACAATTACTTTGTTATGTAATTAAAGATACCTCTTTTCTGAATTTAAAGCTTCTACCGCAGGGACTAAACCCAAAAGGAAAGTAGCGGTGCTACTTTCCTTTTGGGTAATTGACGACAGCTACATTAGGCAACTAGGCTCGCCATTTTACTTTTGGCAAAATTTGCTTTTGGTCAATGCGATCGCGATATTTGATTGCAAAGTTGAGCAGTGAGTCGATTAGCGCATCAGATAGGAAGTGAGGTTGCAAGCCAAGATCGAGCAGATTGGTGTTTTTGGCGTTGAAATAATGCTCTTCTAGCTCAACACGGGGATTGTCGATATTTTGCACTTCGACTTTGATTCCTAGAGTTTGTCCAGCTTTCTGCACCATAAACGCAAGATCGCGAATTGAGAAAAGCTCAGTAAATTGGTTAAATACGCGCATTTTGCCAGCTTCCGCAGGTGTCGCGATCGCCAATTCAATACAGCGCACTGTATCGCGAATATCTAGAAAACTGCGAGTTTGTCCACCCTTACCATAGACTGTCAAAGGATGTCCGATCGCTGCTTGGATACAAAAACGGTTGAGGGCTGTGCCAAATACACCGTCATAATCAAGACGATTAATCAGTAACTCATCAGTGCCAGTTTCTTCCGTAAGTACACCATAGACCACGCCTTGGTTTAGGTCAGTCGCTCTTAATCCCCATGTCTTACAGGCAAAGTGGATGTTATGACTATCGTGAACCTTGCTGAGATGGTAGAAACTGCCTGGTTGTTTGGGATAAGGCAGGGTATCTTTACGACCGTTATGCTCAATGGTGATGTAGCCTTCTTCAATATCAATATTGGGAGTGCCATACTCGCCCATTGTGCCAAGTTTGACTAGGTGGCAGTCAGGGTTATGCTCTTTGATGGCATACAGTAAATTGAGCGTACCAACAACGTTATTGACTTGGGTTAGGACTGCATGTTCGCGATCGATCATGGAAAATGGGGCTGAACGCTGTTCTCCAAAATGCACTAGTGCGTCAGGTTCAAAACTACGAAATGTACTCTGTAAAAATGCGTAGTTAGTGATGTCGCCTACAAACAAATCAATTTTCTGACCTGAAACAGCTTGCCATTTATATATCCGCTCTTGAATAGAGGCGATCGGTGTGAGAGTTGCAACACCTAACTCATTGTCCCAATGTCGGCGAACTAGGCTATCTAATACTCCAACTTCATATCCCTTATTAGCAAGATGTAAAGCTGTCGCCCATCCGCAATAACCGTCGCCACCAATTACCAGTACTTTCATGAATTCTGTGGGTTACAAAAATTTTGAGTTACAGTTTCCAAATTAACCCTATCAGGATTTATCTCCTTTGTGATGCACAAGACCGAAATTTATTAAGTTGTATGTGTCGAGAAATACATAGAGTGTTTAGAGTCTGATGATTATTGTCAAAAAGTCGAGCGGAGTGCAAAGTGCCCCACTCGACTTCAGCCATTCTCATTATAAAAATCGGTTTTTTGAAAGTCCGCCGTTGGCGGGCTTTCAAAAAACCGATTTTGGTATTTCCCGCGCCTTCGGCGCTGGAAATGCCAAAATCGGTTTCATACTGAGAATTGCTGACTCGACTTTTTGAGAATAATCTATATAATGAATATTTGATACAATCACGCAATTTAGCCGATCGCAGCTTTCAATTGGCAAGTGTAATGTATTGAAATTAAGATAGCCAAGAATAGCCAAAAGTAGTTATACAGCTATTCACTATTAGCCTAGGACGATTAGTCAAGTATGCTTTCGATTGCCGAACTTGCCCATAAACGAGATCCCAAGGCGATCGCCGAAATTATTTGTCAGGAATTACAGCCCCTTGACATGGAGAAACTTGATGTGGCTGTGGAAATTGTCGATAGTAGCCTTGAGCTACAAATTCGGACAGATTCTGCCATTGACAAAGAAAAATTGCTGACATTAGTCCATAGCAAACTTCAAAATTTGCATGTAAAATCAGTAGCTAAATTTAAAATTCACTGTTGGCGCAATGATCAAGAAATGCATGAGCATCGCCTACTATGGACGGAGCAATTTATGCTAGATTTGCCTAAATCATCACCCAGCAACATTTCTGACCTAGAGCCAGAGGTGGCTAGTACGCGATCGCCAGAAACAAGAGCGCCAGAGCCAAAACTTTCTAAACATTCTGTCTTGCAACAAGCGATTTCAAAAATTGCACCAACCCATAATCAAGCTCAAAATCATTTACCAAATTCTGATCTAGAGCCTGCTCCATCTAAGAGAGTAAGCAGTTCATCCCTTGTGCGTACCAATCATCATCAGCAAAAAACTCAGTCAATTGGTAATTATTGGCAGTTGGTATTGGTGGGACTATCGATTGTCTTGTTAGGTTTAGGGATTGGCGCTTCTGTTAGAGCCATCACCTCTAGGGTGGTAGTTGAGGCAAGTTCTGCTACATCAGTTTCGGACTCATCTACGGAAAACAAGGTGGTAACAAATCCAACAGCTACAACTAAACCCACCTCTACTCAGACGATTGAACCATCCGTCCTCACTACCCCATCTACTAAAGTCGATCCTTCGCTATCAGTTGAGGCGATCGCTCCGACTTTAAGTGTGCAAGAACCAGAATTGGTGAATTTAGAAAAGTTTAATCGCATCAAAAAAGGAATGACCATTGAGCAGGTGGAAAAGATTCTTGGTAAATCTGGTCAGGTTATTGCCGAGAATAATTCCAACAATAGTATTGGAAAGGTTTATTCGTGGAAAAATCCTCAGGGTAGTAATGCCATCATTGAGTTTAAAGATGGTCAAGTAGTGGCTAAAGCCCAAGCTGGTTTATAGATTTCTTTGAGACAAGGGGCTTAAGCCCCTTGTCTCAATAGCACAAAAAAAAGAGGACTCAGACAGCAATTCTTATTTATAAAAATCGGTTTTTTGAAAGCCTTCCGTTGGCAGGCTTTCAAAAAACCGATTTTGGTGTTTCCAGCGCCTAAGGTGCTGGAAACACCAAAATCGGTTTCATAATGAGAATTGCTAGGACGTGCTGCGTCCTCTCTTTTTTTTGGTGCTATTGCTATAAAATTACATGTTGGGTAGCTAACTAATTTCTTGATTTAAACAGCTAGTAAAACCCAGTCAAAGCCTCGTGGGAGAAAAAATTTTTGGGTATCGATTTACGCAGCTACGTTTATTTAGACAACTTACAGAAACAACATGCTGCTTACTTAGGAACGATCGCACAAGGATTTTTGCCATTACCAGGTGACACCTCCCTCTGGATCGAGATTTCCCCAGGTATTGAAATTAATCGCATTACCGATGTGGCGCTGAAATCCACGTCCGTCCGCCCAGGTGTGCAAATTGTTGAGCGCTTGTACGGATTACTAGAAATTCATTCGGCAAGTCAAGGCGAAACCCAAGCCGCAGGTCGTGCCATTTTGGAGATGTTGGGCGTAACTGAAGAGGATCGGATTAAGCCAAGATTGTTATCTAGTCAAATTATTCGTAATGTAGACGCGCATCAAACCCAGCTAATTAATCGCTTTCGGCGTGGTCAAATGTTGTTGTCGGGGCAAACTCTGTACATTATGGAAGTGGAGCCTGCCGCCTATGCGGCTCTTGCGGCTAATGAAGCCGAAAAAGCTGCCTCCATTAATATTCTCGAAATTGTTGCGGTAGGTAGCTTTGGGCGTTTATATCTCGGTGGTGAGGAACGCGATATTATGGCGGCGGCAGCGGCGGTATTGACTACCATTGCTAACGTTAAAGGTCGTGATATCTGGAGCGATCGCAAGGAGTAATCAAAATTTGCAACGCAAATACTAACTACAAATCATCTTCCCAGCCACAGCATTTGCAACGCCATTGCTCAGGTGGTATCCGCATTCGTGAAAAAGGAGTGCGGCATTCTGGACATTTTCCTGTAAAGATGGGATGCCAGCCACATTCTGATTCCATGTCAGGATCATAGCTGTGGGGATCATCAGGTTCCCATAATTCTGCTGAGGCAAAATCAGAGCAAATCCCCCACTCTGGCCCGTAAGGATGTACTGCACAAACCAAAAATTGGCTGTGAGAGTAAAAATTACAGCGATCGCACAAAGATATTTTTGCCATAGGTATATTTTATAGTTTTCGCCTAACAGCGCAAGAGATACAGCAAAGCAAGTTTTGCTCAGGACATAAAACCCCAGAATCGAGTGGCGGCGCGAAGCGCCGCCACTCGATTCTGGGGTTTTGGTTTGTACTAGCTAACTCTTTTTTTGCTGTAGCAATAAAAGATAAGTGGGGGCGCGAAGCGCCGCCACTTATTGAAGTCCAGAAAGCTTAAGGTAGTGCTTCGCGCCACCTTAAGCTTTCTGGGCTTTAACTAAATCGCCCAATTTCAACACCATTTTGACGAATTACTAGCTCTAAAATCAGAGAACTCGCGGGAAAAATGGCTTCCTTGGCTACAGCCTTAATTTCATAGGGAGTCTTCAGCTCACTCACTACTTTAAAAAGCTCAGTCAGAGCCTCAGGAGGAAAATTACCAACTTTCCCTGTAAGTGGATTAGCTAGCACCCCCTCACGGCGAGCGCGAAAACTGACTAACAAAAATAGTTGCTCAATTCTTGATGCAAGAGCCTGTGGTGATAGGTCAGGGGTAAATTGTAAGGAAGCAATTTCAGCTCCAGGGGCAAATATTTGGCGGTTTAGGGTGACATCGGCAGCGATCGCAATTCTGGTCTCGCGTTTGAGGAAGTTACCCGCAGATAGAATGCGGATCACATAGCTTTGTCCGTCTTTAATCCGATCTAGCAACCCTTCGATTTGTGCTTCCGTAATTTTGATGACTGGTTCTTTGGGAGCTTGATCGGGGAGAAAATCTAACAGTTCACGGGCATTGCGCTCGGCTTGTTGCAATAGTTGGGTGCTGGCTTGACGTAACTCAGATTGGCTCAGATTTGGGCGCACAACTCCGATCGATAAAATTTGATCCGCGAAAATAGCCACGTTACCTTTGCGTAGAGCCTCAAGGCTAATGAGCAATTGCTCACGAGCCGATTCGAGGGAAGCAACTTCTGCTCCAAGGGCTACCCGTTGTTTTTCAATTTCTACCAAGCGTTGTTCGGATTCATCAACCCTTTGTTTGAGAGTTTCGCGATCGCGGGAAATACTGGCTAACTCAGTAGAAATTCGATCTTTTTCATCCCGCAGTTGGTTACTTTCGGCTTGGAGACTTTCTTGCTCAGCACTTAAACTTTGGATGCGATCGCGCAGATCGGCTTCCTGCTGTGAGGCTTTTTGCAGTTGTTCGTTAGCTTGTTCAAATTTGCTCTCTACTGACTGCAACAGTGCTTGTGTCTCTGACTGTTTTCGCAAAGCTTGGACTAAGGATTGATTAATTTGCCCTAGACGTTGTTGTGCTTTTTCCTGTTCAGTTTTCGCAGCATTTAGCTCAGTTTCGACTTTTTGCTTCTGTTCTTGGCTGCTAGCTAGTTCTGAGCGAATACTTTCAAGACGAAATAATCCATCCCTTAGCTGACCACTTAGCAATAATAAAATCCCTAAGGTGGATGCAGAGATCATTCCCCCTGTGGCGATCGTCACGACTGTAGCAGTATCTCGCGGTCTCAATTTGAATATGCTAAGCCGCGCTTTTCCAACCTTAGTGCCGATGCGATCGCCTAGCGTCGCGATTATGCCTCCTAAGATCAAAATCGCTAAAATCAGCGTATATCCAGCCATGTAACTCCTGAGTCCTCACGCTGTTGATTTTAGCAGATCTCAACCCATGAAAGGCAGTAGAGGCAATTCATGAATTGCCTCTACTGCCTTTCATGGGTTGTGCTGCGCCGAAGGCGCAGCACAACCCTAAATTTTGTCTCTGCTGCTTTCATGGGTAAGCGAACCGCGATAAGTTAGTATGAAAAGTATTGCAAAACTCGATCTTCACAAGCTTGATGGGGAAAATGGAAAAGCAACTTAAAGTACAACAGTTAGTTGACAATCTGGCGCAGGCGATCGTTGGCAAAGATGAAGCCATTCAACTGGTCTTAGTAGCACTATTTTCAGGAGGTCACGCCCTACTCGAAGATGTGCCTGGGGTAGGCAAGACTTTACTCGCCAAATCCCTAGCTGCTTCTATTTCTGGTAAATTTCAGCGCGTACAATGTACGCCTGATCTACTACCCACCGACATTACGGGTACAAATATTTGGAATCCTCAAAAAGGTGAATTTCAGTTTTTGCCAGGGCCAGTATTTGCAAATGTGTTGCTAGCTGATGAGATCAATCGGGCAACACCAAGAACTCAGTCAGCATTGCTCGAAGTAATGGAAGAGAGTCAAGTCACCGTTGATGGCATATCTCGGAAAGTTCCCTCACCGTTTTTTGCGATCGCCACTCAAAACCCCATTGAATATCAAGGGACATTCCCCTTACCAGAGGCGCAACTCGATCGCTTTGCATTGTCCTTTAGTATTGGCTATCCCAGTGAAGCGGAAGAGCTAGAAATGCTGAAGCGGATGCAAGTTGGGAAAATTGGTTCGGCTCAATTAGAAGCATGTATCACTCCTGAAGAAGTACTAGAGATTCGACAACTCTGCACTCAAGTGCCTGTCAGTGACGCAACTAGCGAATACATTGTGAATATTGTCCGCGCGACTCGTAACGATGAAGAAATTACCCTTGGCGTGAGTCCTAGAGGTACAAGCGCTTTATTGCGATCAGTTCAGAGCTATGCCTTTATTCAACAAATGCTTGATCCTAATCGCAAGTCTGATTATGTTCTGCCTGATGATGTGAAGTTCCTTGCCCCATTTGTTTTAGGGCATCGGATTATGACCGCAGGAAGGCGATCGCCAAAGAAGATCATTCAGCGCTTACTAGATGTTGTGCCTGTTCCTTAATTACTGATGTTACGTGGAAGGAATTCCTGCCATAGCATAGGTCTAGGGCTGGTACGGGGGCACAGCCCCTACGATAACCCTTAAATTTTGGGGTAGGGGCAATCCCCCCGTGGTTGCCCTGCTATGCTTGCAGTAAGAGATTAATTATCTGTGTTCCACGCAACATCAGTTAATTATAGATTTGAGGTTTGATTGCGATCGCATTTCACTAGATCTACGGTGCGATCGCCACCAAATCATTTCTCTAGAAATCACTTGGGTGAGATGGTCATAAAAGCTAATGCAGTATTAATGAGTTACTTTTTTCTATTCTTCCAATATCCAACTTCTCGGCTACAGTACATTTTATTTGAGCTAGGGCATCATCTCCTGAAATAGTCTGCACAGAGTCATCTCGCACTGCGTCACGTCTAGTTTTAGCTTCATTTGTCCAAGCTGACTGAATGGTTGGATCGATTGATTTCATAGGAATATGATTAGGCTTTGTTGTGTAGTCTAGCAAAATTTTTAGGTTTTGAGCTAAACCTTGGTCATCACGGAGTTGAGTAGGTTGGTCTTTTTGCTATTGGCGATATCTATCTGCTTTTCTAGCTCGTCGCAAAGGGTCATGAGTTGGTCGATTTTGGCAACAATGCGATGTTGTTCTGCAAGTGGAGGGAGAGGAAATCGTAAAGACTTCACAGCATCTTTTGTAATAGTTGGTGTTGCTGTTCCGCTAGAAAAAGATACAACGTAATCATAATTTCCAGCGAGATAAAAATATACAAACTTACTCAGCATGTTTTTGGGATTGAATTTCAATAGAAATAAGTTCATTGCCAAAGACATTGGTTTACCTCTATCGTCTACATAAAATGTGGCTCCAGGATCGGCAATTTTATTCATAATTATGTCTCCTGCAAAAACCTTGGATTTTTCTAGATATTCGTATGCTTCTTTTGTTATATATTTGTATTTCTCTCTAGACTTTTCGCTGAAATTAGTAGTTCTGAGCATTATTGCAAAATCGGGTTCGTCTAATAATTCAACATGCTTTTTTAAAATTTCATATGATCCATTTGCATGGTAGTCCGTAAGCCTTTCCATGACCAATCCCAGTCTAGTCCATTGCCAACTTTTAGGCACATTGAAAGGGATTTCTTTTTCTAGAAGAAGAGGGATTTTACTTTCTCTTTTAATTTTTCCTTCCTTAACTAATCTATTTTTCTCTACCTCGATCGCATTCAACAACTCACTAGCTGGCTGGTCATTAGGATTTTGTGGTACTAGCTTGCCCATGACAGCGAGTTGGAGGATAGCTTTGCGTAGTTCTGCTACATTTGCTTTAACAGAATAAAGTTCGCCGAAATGTTGGGAGATGAAATGCCATGAGGTTTTGAAGTCGTTGTGATCTTTGGCTGTCAGTAATTGATTCAGCGCTGCATTATGGACGGTGATTTGTTTTTGAGCATGGACTTGGCGCAGTTTTTCCAGTTCATCACATCTCGCCATTAGTTCATCAATTTTGGCAACAATACGGCGTTGTTCTGCAAGTGGTGGAAGTGGGAAAATCAATCTAGGAATATCACCTAAATTAAGTTTGTTCGTATGGCTCCCACCCGCTTTTATTTGATCATACTGTCGAATCAAGAAAGGAGAGCTTAGGGTTCTATGGGTAAATATTGGGATAATGAGATGCTGAGGAAACTTCAATAATCCAACACTAACAAACAAACTAAAGCATCTATCAGTGTCAACTATAGTTGCGCGTCCTAATGTTCCAATACGACAAATCAATATATCTCCTCTTTCAGGATTACAGCGTAAATTTATTTGTTGATGTTCTTCTTGAGAAATGTATTTGCAATCATTAAATGAAACTGTTTTGCCATTTATATCTTTGATAGAGATAAATGGGATTCCAGTATCGAGATATTTTGGTGTTTGATGAACTCCATCTGTAATTTGAGTAGCAATTTCTCCTAATCTCACCCACTCCCAACTTTTCGGCAAATCATAAGGAACTTCATCAGGCTTAATCTCAGGCAAAGGCTTAGAAGCCTTAATCTTCCCATCCTTCACCAATCTACTTTTCTCCGCCTCAATCTCCTTCAACAACTCCCTAGCAGACTGATCGCTTGGATCTTGTGGAACTAACTTCCCCTGCATCGCTAGCGACAAAATCAACTCACGCAGGTTCTTCACCCCATCAGGTGCAGCAAAAGCCACATCAAAATATTTTTCTAAAAGCAAGATTGTTTCGTTATTCATGGCGATTTTTTTCCTTTGCAAGCAAGGCTTGCCCCGTTGGAGTCAAGCGATATTTTTGTAAACGGCTATTAGGCTTATCAGGAATAGTCATTTCAATTAGATTGAGTGAGAGTAAACGTTTGATCTGCTTATTCAGTTCTCCAGAAATTGTCTTATGACCTAACATTCTCGACATACCAGCCTTGTTGTCAGCATCCTGTGCCAGATGCAAAAACACCTTTGTTGCTAGCCTCGACTCTAGCCTCGACTCTAGCCTCGACTCTAGCCGCAAGTCAGCTTGCCCCTCAGACTGTATTGATGCTCCCCTTTCTAGCTCTAGAGCCTCTAGCGAAATCGGAAACACAGTCCTAATAAAATTAGCCGTAAAAATAAAAGACTCCTTTGGATAGGCTCTCAAGATACGAGGCATCCCAGAACCCAGATATTCCACAATATCGAGATCTTTGAAAACCCGCATCAAAATCTTATTGCGTGGAATCGAATAACCAGCAAAAAACTCCTCACGCGCCACCCCTTCAGGAATCGACCCCGCAGACGTAATTTCAAGGCGATCGTCAAAAATCTCAAACTTAGGCACAGCCTCATTAGTGTAATCATTGTGAATAATTGCATTGATCACCGCCTCGCGCAGCGCCACTACATTCCACAACCGCCGCTCGATTCTCTCTTTGCCTGTAATTTTTGTAGCCGTGCGATTTTCTACATCTAAGCGATCGAGCACCTGCTTACAAGTCTTAATCAACGAGCAATACCCATACTCATTAGTATCAATCAAATCATAGCGATCCAAACCTCGATATTTTGCCACCTGCACCGAATTACCATTGCGATCGCTTAGCAAATAGGCTGCATAGTTATACGCACCATCCTCAGTCAGCAATTCCAAATTCGCCGCAAAGCGATCGCCTAACGAAAACCCCGCCTCCTCATAATAAATTCTAAGCTGCTCAAAATTGAGACTTTGCTGAAGCGATCGCATCCGCCCCAAAGAGTTACGAGTCCGCTTAGCAAAAAGCTCCTCAATCATCCGCCCCGACATCGGCTCAGATGCACTGCCAATCCTCATAAAACAGCCCTTCTCAGACATCCCATACTTTCGCAAGTAATAGGGCTTTTCTGAACCACTGGCTAGAGTGACTTTGATAATGTCCTGAGACTCGCGGACTTGATGAATCACATCAAAAAGACCTAAACAGGACGGCAAAATATTATTTTTTAACCGATCTTTAATCGCCAGTTGCACCGCATCACAGTCAGCAACACCCACCACCGCACCATCTCGCTCAATACCGATATAGATCACCCCACCATCTCGATAGTTGAGAAAAGCGATCGCCTCTCGCTCGAAACCATCGGTCAATTCCCTTTTATACTCAACCCGATTAGACTCCATTAAATGCCACCACTTGTTTGTTGCAAAGCATTGATCAACTCCTGCTTCAAAGCATTTTGCGCCTTCTCCATCTCATGGGCAATCTCCAAATATTCCAACATCAAATCCTCAGGATCGCCATGATTGACCATCACCTCATGGGGATTTTTACAATCAAGATTATAATTCCGAGCCGCAATCTCCGCCGCTGATACCTTCCAAGCATATTCATTCACCTTGCGCCCCTTTCTGGTCGCCCCGCCCCACCACTTTTTCTCGCGATCGAACTCCGCGATCGTCAGCGGCTTAGAACGCGAATAGGACTTGTAGCCCTCAGGATATGGATGGGCAAAAAACCAGACATCCTTAGTCGGCTCACCCTTCTCAAAAAAGAGAATATTCGTATTAATGCCCGTATAGGGACTAAACACACCCTTTGGCAAACGTACGATTGTATGCAGATTAAATTCTTCCAGAAGTTCCCGCTTCAGATTAGTTTTCGTTCCCTCACCAAATAAGAAGCCATCGGGCAACACCACCGCAGCGCGTCCAGTATCAGGCTTGAGCAAATGCATAATCAACGCCATAAATAGATCGGCAGTCTCGCGAGTCTGGTACTTCTTCGGGAAATTGCTCTCAATACCATCCTCCTCCATGCCCCCAAAAGGTGGATTTGTGATCACAATATCCACCCGATCCTTCGGGCTGTAATCCCTAAGCGGACGGCTCAAGGTATTGTCATGGAGAATATTGCTAGGCACATCGATCCCATGCAACATCATATTCGTCATCGCCAACATATGCGGCAGTGGCTTTTTCTCCACTCCGTGAATCGTCGCCTCCCGCAAAGTGCGATCGCTAGGATTTTTGATCTGCGGATTCAGATGCTCGATTGTACAGGTCAAAAAGCCACCAGTACCACAGGCAGGATCAAGTACCTTTTCACCCAGCTTAGGATTGATAATATCCACCATAAACTGAGTCACAGCGCGAGGTGTGTAATATTCCCCCGCATTCCCCGCCGATTGCAGATCCGCCAAAATCTTTTCGTAGATGTCATTAAACAAATGGCGATCGCTAGACGAATTAAAATCCACATCGCTTTCGATGCTATTAATCACCTGACGCAATAAAGTCCCCGACTTCATGTAGTTATAGGCATCCTCAAACACCGCCCCTACGACCTTACCTAGTGGCGACACCCCAGCCGCAGTAGCAAGTTTTTTCAGCGAAGGAAAGAGATCATTGTTCACAAAGTCGATCAGCTCTTCACCCGTTATCCCCTCTGGATTCTTTGCCCAATTTGTCCAACGAAAACGGCTCTGCAACGGAGATTTATAGTCCGAAATCGTAAACTCCCACTCCTGTTCCTTATCATCAAAAATCTTCAGAAAAAGCAACCAGACAATCTGGCTAATGCGCTGAGCGTCACCATCAACGCCCACATCCTTCCGCATGATGTCCTGAATACTTTTGATGAGTGTGCCAATTGCCATGAGCGTCCTTTAAAATTGCATCGTAATTATAGAGTTTTCGCCCCTAGCCCCAATTCTAGGGAACAAGAAAATAATAGTCTTTCAAAGTCCCCCAGAATAGGGGGATTTAGGGGGCTTGATTAATCGAAACGTAGACAGAAAGAGTGTTTTACGCACTATAAAGCGAGCGCTTCAACTCGTGCAAAGCTGAGCGGTAGGCATCCAGCCCACCAAAAGCGCGGACAATCTCCATCGGTGTGCCAAATTGCGGGAAAGGCGAAACCGTGAGAATTTGTGTTTCCTCAATCGGAGCTACCCCCTCATCAGCATACTTTTGTAGTAGTGCTTCTAGCACCCGTCTAGCTTGCTCTCCATACTTAGTAAAGTAATTGCGCTTTTTTACCTGATCGGCGCGTTCCTTGCGGGTCAGCGGTGGCATATCCCAAGCAACATGACAAAGCAGATCGAAGGGGTCGCAATCTTTCCCGATCTCTTGGGCTAAAGCCTCAAAGAATACACCCTCAGTAGCTAGTTCATCAACGATCGCCTGTTTCTTATCAGCATCGCTCCAACGTCTGAGAAAGTCATCCAGTGAGGCAAATTCCTTAGTCACCGCCTTGCGCGTATAGTCTTTGAGCGATTCAGTAATCAGTTTGCCGTTAGCATCGAAATACTGAACTCGTTCAGACGCAACCTTCACCTCAACATTTGCCACCACATAGCGCCTAACTCCAGTCTCATATTCAGAACCATCGGGTTCAGCAGTCCATCCCAAGCCTTTGTCTGGTTCTGGATAGCGGCTGGCGAGTTCATCCTCCTCTGGCAGTTCTGGCGGCACTGGCGATTCATCCGATTTTGGCTCATAGATCTGCACTGGATCGCCGTCAAAATCAGGATCGGCAAACAGCTCCGTCGCTTTTTTGAAATCAATGATCGTGAAATAGAACTTGTCATAGTCCTCATTAATGCGAGTACCGCGCCCAATAATCTGCTTAAACTCAGTCATCGACTGAATCCTTTGATCCAACACAATCAATTTACAAGTTTGAGCATCAACCCCAGTAGTCATGAGCTTCGATGTCGTCGCAATTACAGGATATTTTGATTCTGGAAAAATAAAATTATCAAGCTCTGCTTTGCCCTCTTCGTTATCACCTGTAATCCGCATCACATAGCGAGAATCAGCAGCAAGATCGGCATTTTCATTCACCAATGCCTGACGCATTCGCTCCGCATGATCGATATTTTCACAAAACACAATTGTCTTATCAAAGCGGTTAGTAGCTTTCAGAAACTCGCTCACCTTCTTAGCAACTAACTTCGTGCGCTGTTCCAATACCAAATTTTTATCAAAATCCTTCTGGTTATATATGCGATCCTCAATCTCATAGCCAAATTTATCGACCATGCCGCGATCGGGTCGCCAACCCGCCAGATCTTTATCTAAATCAATCCGCACCACTTTATAGGGCGCAAGAAACCCATCATCAATCCCCTGACGCAGAGAGTAGGTATAGATCGGTTCCCCAAAATAATCAATATTAGAAACTTCCTTAGTTTCCTTTGGCGTTGCTGTCAGCCCGATTTGTGTCGCCGAAGAAAAATATTCTAAAATCTGCCGCCATGCCGAATCCTCAGCCGCACTCCCCCGATGACACTCATCGATCACGATCAAATCGAAAAAATCACGACTGAACTGTTTATAAATATTCTGCGCCTCTTCGTTGCCCGTTACAGCCTGATATAGCGACAGATAAATTTCATAGGACTTATCCGCTTGCCGCTTCTGAATTTTAGTCATCGCCGAGCCGAATGGCTTGAAATCATTCGTCATGGTCTGATCGACCAAGATATTGCGATCGGCTAAAAACAGAATTCGCTTTCTTTTCTTGGACTTCCACAGCCGCCAGATAATCTGAAAAGCCGTAAATGTCTTGCCAGTCCCCGTTGCCATCACCAGCAACAAGCGATTTTGTCCCTTAGCGATCGCCTCGATCGTCTTGTTAATCGCCAATAGTTGATAGTAGCGCGGAGTCTTATTTGACCCATCGCTATAGTAATCCTGCGTCACGAGGCTCTCTTGATTTTCCGTTAGTCCTCGATGAGCAGACCACCATAGCCAGAGCAAATTGGGAGAAGGAAATTCTTCTAGACTGATTTCTCGCTCAATAATGCCATCAAGGGCAATCTTGTTATGAAATAAAAAGCCATCACCATTGGAGCTAAATATAAAGGGAACCTCAAGCATTTCCCCATAACCAAGCCCTTGCTGCATTCCATCACCCAAAGAATGATTGTTATCCTTGGCTTCGATTACTGCGATCGGGATATTGGGCTTATAAAACAATACATAATCAGCACGCTTGTTTTTAGCACGGGTATGTAACTGCCCACGCACAAGGACACGCCCATTAGTCAAACCAAATTCTTCGCGAATCTGCGTAGCGATATCCCAGCCAGCCCTTTCTAAGGCAGGAGTAATGTATTTGGTACAAATATCCCGTTCGGAGAACTGCTTTTTGGGAAAGATAGTCATAACAACGCACCACCGCAACTAGAGCCACTTCCTGCCGTGCAACCATAGCAATAGTCATCGGTTTGAATTTTTTGGATGATATCTAATGAACCTAGCTCTAAAATTTTTGCTACGGTCAGTGCCTCACCATTAGGCGATCGCGCTGGCAAATTCTCCATTTGATTAAAATCACAATCATAGATATTGCCTTGATAATCAATTGAAAGCTGATTTCGACACATTAAGCGATCGAGAGTGTCAGGATTAAAATGAGATTCTAAAAACTGCGAATATTCTTCTTCTAACTTGCGATGGCTCAGATGGAACTTACTTCTGCCAATGGGAAGATTGGTAATTGTAAATAGGTTGTTAAACACAAGCCCAAAATGCTCTTGCAGATGGGTTTTATAAGCTATTTCTAAACCTTGTTGATTAGGAGCAAGGGAAAATTTATTGGAATTGGGAAGAGGTGGGTTGTATACCAAATCTAAAATCAAATCAGGATTAGAACCATAGCCAAGCCTATTTAGCCATTGTAAAGCTTGAATTGATTTATCAAATACACCTTTGCCACGCATCTTATCCACATTGTCTTCAAGATAGCAAGGCATAGACGCAACAACTCGCACTTGGTTTTGAGCAAAGAATTCGGGTATATCGGTATATCCCTTTTCAAAATAAATCGTCAAATTAGAACGAACGATCGCTTCTTTTCCAAGTTCTCGCGCCGCCTTAACTAATGCATGAAATCCATACAGCATCTCTGGCGCACCCCCAGTCAGATCTACTGTTTGAATTTCGGGAAACCGACGAATGATTTCGATTAACTGTTGGCAAATTTCTGGAGTTAATTCTTCGGTACGAGTTGGACTAGCTTCGACATGACAGTGAGTACAAGCGAGATTACAAATTTTACCCAAATTGATCTGCAATATGGAGATCTGATGTTTTAGAAACGGAGCTTTTAGTTTTTGAGAAAATGGTGTGGTAGCGATCGCAGGAACTTGCATAGATTAGCAATAAGCGTGAATGTGTGATTATTGTGACATAAACTCAAGGATACAGACTTTAATCGCCTTAATTACCTCATTATATTCGTTATCAAGGATGGTTAAAAACTCAGAAGAAATCGTGATTTCCCCTGACTTGCCAATTTTCTCTAGATACTTGGAGAGTTGAGAGAGTCTAGTTGCACCAATGCTAGCACTAGTAGATTTTAGAGAATGCGAAGCCAGTGCAAATTTACTCGCATCTTGATCAGTAAAAGCAGCCTGAATCGACATCATTAAATTCTCGGCGGAATTAAGATAAATCGTAACTAAATCTGAAAAAATTATATCGTCGCCAATTGTCTCCCGCAATTCTTGAAATGTAGAAATATCCAGAGTTGGTAAATCCCTAAACTCTGGATAATCATGAATTAGCTGGGATACTTTCGCGATCGCTTTATCTTCTATATTTTCAAACATAGCCTTACTCCCGACCATCGAGATTAAATAAAATCTAGCAAAACTGATCTAGAAATTCTTGCCTAATCTAGAAATAAAGCTAAATATCGATGAGTCTTGATAGCCTATAGTTTGAGTTTACTCAAATTTTTGACCGCTGCTTCAATTGTGCTATCTTTCTTAGCAAAACAGAATCTTAAGCCATTTACCTTGTCGCGATCAGGATGACTAAAGCAACTACCAGGGACAGCAGCAACTAAGGCTTCTTTGGCTAAGCGAAAGGCTGCACTGTCAGCATCTGGGGCGATCGCGGAGCTATCAGTCCAGATGTAATATGCGCCTCTCGGTAGTACAGGGGACAAACCTAGCTCCACCAAAGCAGGATAAAGCATATCGCGCTTGCGTTTGTAATCTAACGCTAACTTGGTAAAATATTCGCGCCCAAACTGCATCGCAGTTAATGCGGCATGTTGCAAAGGTGCAGGAGCGCAAATCGTAATAAAGTCATGAATCCGCCGCATTGCGGCTGTTAGTTCAGGACTTGCCACAGTATATCCTAACCGCCAGCCCGTGATGCAAAAGGTTTTTGAGAAACCATTCACGACGATGGTGCGATCGCGCATTCCTTCAATACTCATCAGGCTAATATGTTCGCCTTCATAGATAATGTATTCGTAAATCTCGTCGGTAATCGCATAGACATCATACTGCTGGCAGAGTTTGGCGATGAGTTCTAGTTCTGTCCTCGTCCACACTTTACCCGTAGGATTAGCAGGGCTATTGATGATTACTGCCTTAATTCCTTTTTTAAAAGCAGGCTCAAGGATTTCTTGAGTGATTTCCCATTGTGGTGGTTGCAGGGTAATAAATTCAGGAATCCCGCCTACAGTCGCTAGATTCGGAATGTAATTCTCGTAAAATGGTTCAAAAATTAAAACGCGATCGCCTTGATTGATTAAGGTCATCAGGGCAATATTTAGCCCTTCGGTCGCGCCGCAGCAGACCGTTACTTCTGTATCAGGAGCAACAGTAATTTGGTTGTCTCGCTGCATTTTTTCAGCGATCGCCACCCGCAACTTGTCCCAACCCCAACTATCTGCATATTGATTGAAATCTGAAGCGATCGCGGCTCTTGCGGATTCTTTGATCGCTTCTGGTGCAGGAAAGTCGGGTAAACCTTGAGCAAGATTAATTGCGCCAAACTTTTCGCAGTAACGGGAGGCTTCGCGAATTTGGGATTCTTTAATTTGAATAGCGCGATGTGATAGCGAAACAGTAGTCAATGTAATATCTCTAAGCTTCAAAAAGTAAAAGCGACGCATTGCGCCGCCTTTACTCAATCCTAAGCGAAATCGCCATAACTGGTCAAGACTTACATCATTGATGTTTACGCAGAACGCAGACGATGAATCTCTTGCTGATAGCGAAGCAGGGCAACCACGGGGGGATTGCCCCTACCTGAATAATTCCTGTTCCGTAGGCGCTGCGCCCCCGTGCCAGCCCCAAACCTCTGCTATCGCAGGAATTCTATCTGCGAAAGGTGCGTTACATCACACTACATTTGCTGCAAATATTTTTCACTTCCTAGTTCATCTAGCTTATCTTGCTTTTCCATCACCATATCTTTTAGCGATTGACGATAAGCAATTACTTTTTCGAGAAGTTGAGAGTCATGGCTAGCGAGAATCTGTACTGCTAGCAGCCCTGCATTATCAGCATTACCGATCGCCACAGTTGCGACAGGAATTCCCTTGGGCATTTGCACAATCGAATAGAGAGAATCAACACCGCTAAGCTGTCTAGTCGAGACTGGCACACCAATCACAGGCAAAGGCGAAAGCGCCGCTACCATTCCTGGTAAGTGAGCAGCCCCGCCTGCCCCTGCAATAATTACTTTAATTCCTCGCATATGGGCATTCTTCGCAAATTCCACCATTCTCTCAGGGGTTCGATGAGCAGAGATAATCGCGACTTCGTGGGGAATATTGAACTGCTGACAAATTGCGATCGCGCCTTGCATGGTTGGTAGGTCAGAATCACTACCCATAATGATGCTGACTAGTGGTTGATTTAGCATATTCTCGGCTTTTATATAAATGGAATATAGTAGGGGCTTAGCATTTGCGCCACAATTTTAAAACTCATCACAGAAATATAGATCCGCAAATGCAAAGCCCTCTGTGCTTTTACAGACAATCTATCCCTGAGTTGCGAGGTTTTGGGCAGAGCATTCCCAAAGGAAGGTTATCTAAAAATTTATAGATTGTGACGGGAATGATTTGCCCCTACATTTCTATTCTATATAGTTATAGCGTTTATCAGTCTAGTGACGTATGGTTTGCTTCCCCGCCTTCGGCGGGGAAGCAAACCTATGTACCTCGCTTGCTTGAAAAGCGCTATATACGCGGATTACTGTCTCTGTGTTTCACTGATTTGCCATTGTTTAGCAGACTCATTCCAAACTAGAGACATACGAAGAGTCTCAGGAAAAGTAGCTTTATCTTTTCGGTAGGTGAGATCAATATCAATGATCGCTGAATTCTCTTTAGTTTCAACAAGACGTGCTCCATTAACTGAGACTTGATCAACAGTGCCCCACCAGTCAGTAAAAGTGTTAAAGCCACCAGCTCGATCGCGTTGAAACTTGGGTGTCAGACTTTGCCATGCATTTTGGAATTGGCGATCGTTAATTAGACTGTAATAGTCTCTGATTGCTTGTTCTGGAGAGGGTCTAGTTGGTGTAGGAGTTGGCGTTGGCGTTTTTGATGGAGTTGCTGTTGGCGTAGGTGTAGGCGAAGCTGTAGGTTGTGGCAAATCGCTTTTAGAAATTCTCTGAACTGGATCTTTGGCATTAGGACTAGCAAAAGCGCAATAGGCATCATCTACAAATTTGAGATGTTCATTGAGTTTGGTCTTGCAGCTTTCAAGATCTTGAAACCGTCCTGTATAGACTTGCTGAAATTTATTGCTTCCTAAATTAGGATAGTCAGGTATCCAGAACAAGCCTGCATCTGTATATCCTAAAGACTTTAATTTTTCTACTCTGAGATTGGCTTTGTCTTTTTCCTCAAAAGCAGAATCGGCAAGAAAATAAAACGGTGTTTTGGCAACAGACTGATTAGCAGGAAAGATTTTATTCCATAATGCGACTATGCCACCATTTTGCGAAACAACCACACCAAAAGCGATCGCTGCTCCAACTGTGCCACCAACAATCATGGTTGCTAATAACTGACCAAAGATCTTTTTCTTGGGATTTTGTTGAGGTTGATAGACATAAACAGATTGATCAGGAACTGTAGGTGGTATATAGCCTCTAGGCGTTACGGCAACAGTCTGCATATTTGACAGAGCTGGAGATTTGGGAACTTGTTTAGGAGGAGATTGATTGAGTATTTGAGTTGGGCGCAATGCTTCTAGCATCTCTCTTGCCGAGCTATAGCGATCTCGTGGATCAAACTGCAATACCTTCGCAAATATGGCTTTTAAATCTGTACTAATTCCCTGTACAAGCGGCTGCCAGAGAACTTCTCCTGTTTGCGGATCAGTTCCGAGTTCTTGAGGATATTTCCCCGTCAGCGCGAAAATAGCAGTTAAGGCAAGGCTATAGAGATCGCTAGCAAAAAATGGTCGGCCAGCCGCTTGTTCGGAAGCCATGAATCCTGGTGTACCGATCACAATCGAATGTGCTTGCTGCGCCGAACTACGAATTGTGCTGACATTGAGAGTTTCTTTAACTGCGCCAAAGTCAATTAGAACTGGTTCACCAGAACGTAAAATAATATTATCGGGCTTGATATCTCGATGAATAATGCCGCGATCATGCACATAGATTAGCGTTTGCAGAATGCTAATCAGTAATTGTCTGACCGCATCTTCATTCCATTTGCCACTACGTTCAATAGTTTCGGTTAGAGTTAGTCCATCAATCCATTCTTGAACTAAATAGAATAATCCGTTTTCCGTAAAGTTTGCATAGAGTTTGGGAATATAGCGACTTTCTTCTCCCAACGTTTCGAGGACGGCTGCCTCGCGATGAAACCTTTGTTGCAGTAATTCATACATTTGGGGATTGTCAGCAACGGGTTTAAGTTGCTTAATTACGCATCGACGGTTGGAGGGTACTTTGGTGTCTTCAGCCAAATAGGTTTCCCCAAAGCCGCCACTGCCTAGGACGCTAGTGACGCGATAGCGGTTATCTAAAAGGTTTGACATCATGAGGTTATATTCATCGCTATTAGCGATCGTACAGCATACAGCGCTTTGCGCTGTAGTAAAACACAATATATTTTTTGAAAGCGTTGTCAAGCAACGCTTTCAAAAAATGTAAATGCAGGTGGCGCTTCGCGCCACCTGCATTTACTACACTAACTCTGGGGTTTGACTGCCAATTAGTTCAAGATGTTGCTTAATTTCTTGTTTTAGCTTCTGAAAGTCTGACTTTTGGAAAGTTAACACATCATCAATCGAATACACCTCGACGATCGCCTCTTTTCCTTTTGCTTTAAAATCCCCTAGCCTTACCGCTCGCCAGCGATCGCTTAGTCCCTCCCGTACAGATGCCGAAAACACCAAAAATCGATTTAGCTGTCTAGTCAGAGCTTCAATCCTTGAAGCAACATTCACCGCATCACCAATGACTGTATATTCTTTTTTAGTTTGAGAACCAATATTTCCTTCCAAAACTGTTCCTTTCGAGAGCCCGATGCCAATATAGAGAACTCGTAAAGGACTATGAGCGGGTGCTTGATTGCGTAAAATTTCTAGTTCGGCAAGAATATCTAAACTTGCTTGCATTGCTTCATCGGCGCGATCGCCATCAAAATACGCCATTACACAATCGCCAATAAATTTCGTAACTTCGCCACCTCTAGCTGCGATCGCTTTAGTACAGATTGTAAAAAATTGATTGAGTAAATCCACAACTTCAGTTACTTCTAGCTTTTCGGTAATGCTGGTAAAGCTAATGATATCGGCAAAAAAAATGATTTTTTCGGCGTAACGGGGTGTAAGGGTGAGTGGATTAATTCCTTTCTCTATTGCTTGCAAAACTCCTGATTGCGTATAACTCGCTAAAATTGTTTGTGATTCGCCCAAGGTTTGCAGCAAAATCTTGATGGGCTGTAGCAAAATATCGTTGTTTTCATCTAAAGCAATTACTTCCATCGACCAATCTGGAAAGCGTCGCTGTGAGACATTTTGCTCTGATTTGAGACAAAGAATCTGATTATGACGATCATCTTCTAAGATTCTTGTGTAAAGGCTATCAATTCTATCTTCTTCACCTTCTAAGATTTGAAAAAATATGCCACTGCAAGATAGCAATACTCCCGTAATACCATCCCTAGAGTTATTTGTTTGGGAAACACTGCCAATACTTTCAATTTCTTTTGTAGTTAGCGATCGCGCGAACTTACTAATATAGGTCAGCCTTTTCATAAAATTGCGATATTTTAAATAACAAAAGAATTCAATCTCTGTGAAATTAGATAAAAAGTTAATCTTTAAGCCCGCCCACTTTACTTGTAACTTAAATAATGACAGCAGTGTAATCAGCCATACAGCGTAACTGTTTTTGGATCAGCACGCCATATAAATGTATCATACAGTACATTTTGTTTAAGCGGATTCTCAGTTGCTGCTCACAGGTTGCGATAGGATTAAAATTACTGCTTTTAAGTTTATAAATAAGTATTTCCCATGAGTATTTCTGCTGAAGATATTAAAAAGTTAAAACAAGAAGTTGGCATTGCGGCGGCGCAGCGCGTCAAGTCGGGCATGGTAGTTGGTTTAGGTACTGGTTCGACAACTGCTTTTGCGATCGAGGAGTTAGGTCGGCGCATTTCGACAGGTGAGTTAACCGATATTGTCGGTATCCCCACTTCTTTCCAAGCTTCAGTCTTGGGCAAAAAATATGGTATTCCCATCCGCAGTCTTGATGATGTCGATCGCGTGGATGTAGCGATCGATGGTGCGGATGAAGTTGACCCCAATAAAACTTTAATTAAGGGTGGCGGCGCTGCTCATACCCGTGAGAAAGTTGTCGATTCACTCGCGGCTTTATTCATTGTCGTAGTCGATGAATCTAAACTAGTCGATAAGCTTGGCTCCACTTTCGCCGTACCGATCGAAGTTTTGCCGATGGCAGTTGCTCCAGTAACTAGGGCTGTCGAAAAATTGGGTGGTAAGCCTGACCTGCGGATGGGTGTCAAAAAAGATGGTCCCGTCATTACCGATCAAGGCAACATGGTTTTAGATGTCACCTTTGATGCGATCGCGGATGCTGCCGAACTGGAGAAGACCTTGAACAACATCCCTGGTGTAGTCGAGAATGGTCTATTTGTTGGCGTTACCGATCTCATTTTAGTTGGTGAATTTAAGGACGGAAAACCTCAAATTCGCGAAATTTCCTAACCCCTCCCTAACCCTCCCCTTGCAAAGGGGAGGGAACGCAATTTCTAGTTTTCCCCCTTTGCAAGGGGGAATTAGAGGGGGATTACAGTTTTTCGCCGCTAATAATAAACATAGGGCTAACAGCTGCAAAAACTTGACGATTGCCGCGAGTTTCTAAACGGTTCACTGAGGACTGCACTACTTCTACATTTCGCGCTTGGAGTTTGGCAAAACTTTCAGAAATAGCATACAAACCTTCCAGACTATTAGTAGTAGCGATCGCCCTGCCATCAATTTGCAAACGCTCCCAACAATATTCCAGAATTTCCGATACCGATCGCCCACCTTCAATACAAATGCGATCGGGATTAGTCGTCAGACTAGTAAGACATTCTGGCGCACTACCAATTTTAATTTCGACATTATTCACCGCAAATTTCTGGCAATTCTTAGCAATCAATCCCGCCACATCTTCATCACGCTCGATCGCCACAATTTTGCCCTGAGGACATAGCAAGCCTGTCTCAATGGGGATTGTCCCTGTACCTGCGCCAATATCCCATAGTACTGAGTCAGCCTTAAGCCGCAATTGTCCAACAATTAACAGCCTTGTTTCACATTTGCTCATTGGTATTCCTGGTAAGCGATCGAATAATTCGTCAGGAATGCCAGGAGTGACATAGGACCAGATAGGTTCAGACATGAGCTTCGCGCACAGGATGATTAAACATGATCAATATAGCGTTTTTCTAACCTAAAAATGAAGATGGTTTGGTACTCCCTTCCTCCCCCAGAAATTAGTGGTACTTCACGAAGCGCCAATAATTCTGGGGATTTGATATCTATAGCAATAAGATGAGTGGCGGCGCTTCGCGCCGCCACTCATCTTTTGGGTTGCAAAACTTACATTGCTATATTTTTAGACTGGGCAAGGATTATCAACAGGTAGATTAAACTTTTTGATTAGGGCGATCGCTATTATCGTTAACGGCAATGTCAAAATGAAGCACATCTTCACGCACGCCAAGCTTTGTATAAAGTGCGATCGCAGGGTCATCGCCTAAGTCAGCCTGTACAAAAATAACGTAGGCTGCTCTCGCTACAGCAACCTTCTTTAATTCCTGAATTAATGCAGTGGCTATTCCTTCCCGTCGATGCGCTGCTGCAACAGCCAGATCGTAAATATAAATTTCACTACGCTCTTGCTCAAACTTCTGGAGTTCGTAAGCAGTAAGCCCTCCAACTACTGCTCCATTTTTTAATGCGGCAAGTGCAATGAAATAATCACTGCTTAGCAAGCGCTTGAGATAAACATCACTCGGACGAGATGAGCTATAGGTATCAACTTCGTCAAAAGCTTCCCCAAAGACAGTCAATAATTCTTCCATTAATGCTAGGTCTTTTACGGAAAGCTGATGAATATTGATTGGTTCAGAAGATGACATTTTTTACTCCCTATGCTGTCGTCATAGTGATCGAGTTAACAATCTATCCTCTAGAAGTGATCGCTAATATTATGAGTCGTGATTGATCGGACAATCGTCCCATCAATCACGACTCATAACCTAAAACCCACGCACATCTTGCGGTAAAAACGCGCGATCGCTTGGCAACATCGCAACAGGTTCAGTCAGTGTAAATTCTCCCTTTATAATCCAATCTTTGAGGGTTTTAGCAGCTTCTTCTGATAAATGTAGACTTGCTAGAGGGGCGGTGCGAACTGTGGAACCAGCGATCGTGATTTTGCCAGACTTGAGTTGAGCATAGGAAACAGAACCAAAAATCGGGCGTACTCGGCGCGGAATTGAGAAGTCAATCACAGGTGCAACTAGTTCTTCATCTAGTACAGCGGCTCTTGCAACAACTTCTTCGTTAATTACAGGTAATGGTACAGCTACACCCATCATCAAAGATGCACCATAATTACGAAAATAGCAGCCACGCACCCATTCAGAAGTCATTTGCTTAGCATCACCAATCAGAGCAAGTGTCGCCGCAGGTCCAATCGGTGTGCGATTTTCCAAACGCTTTTGTAATGGAAAATGTTGTGTTCCTTCCCAAGCCACATAGCCAATCCCTCCACCCATAAAAATGCGTGTACCAATCCCAATTAATTGCAAATCGGGATCATTCCATAATGGTGAGATTGCCCCAGGGTTGGAGTAAACAGCATTACCTAAACGGGGTTGCAGGGGACCGAGATAAGTATAGAGAGTTTCTTCCCCACCATTGACACCGACAATAAAATTTTGATAGAGATTACGGGGATTAAATAGATAGAATTGGTTAATGGATTCTTTGGTAATCGTTGTTTCAAAATTGGCGCGAGGATAGCAATCATTAGGATGCCCGATCGCCTTAAAGCTCACCATCTTCCCTGCGATCAAATCCGCAATTACATGCCCACCACCACGATATTGGGGTGCTTCATCGGTAGGATCAGCTTCTTGGGTTGCACCTAAATAAATATCAACAGCCCCAAATCCTGCATAGGCTGGTACACCATCAATCCAACAAGTGCGAATTTTGATCGGTGGATCGGTATGCCCTAAATTCAGAATTGCCCCCGATGATTCCATCGGCTCAAATGTGCCTGTCACAATCACATCAACTTGTTTGGCAGCTTGGGTGACACCGATATCAGCGACAAGGGCTTTAAGTTCGGTAGCCGTGAGGACTTTAGCCTTACCAGCTTTGATTTTGGCATTAATATCAGCGATCGTTTGAGGCATAGGACTTTGCTAAATGGCAGTTACATCAAGTTAGAAAATGGCGTAGCCATTTCTTAACTTGAAAACCCTCACTGGGTTTGTTTTTTAATTCACGAAAGTGTGACAACACTTTCGTGAATTGATATTACCTAGAATATAGCGGTTTGCGCTCTCATAGAAAACAAAGGGGACGCTAAGCATCCCCTCTGTTTTTATAATGACCAACCATTACTGGATAATGTACCTGCATGAATGCGATCTAAGGCTCGTTTACCACCCCAGCGATCGACAATTTTGTCATCATATTCGTCAGCAATTTCCATCACGGCTCTCACTGAAGACTCTAACTCTTTCATGTCACAAGTCGAGCCAACAATTGAGTGCTCAAAAAGAATTTCACTATCAGGCGATATCCCAAAGGCTCCAAAAATCATTTTGGCATTTTCTTCGAGTAAATATCGCATTAAGTCTGGCTTTAATTCGGCTCCAACTACTACATAAGAGCGTGTATTAATAATTGCATCATCTTCGTCCCAAGGAAAAATTAGCACTTCTACTAATGCTGAACCCATAAATACGCCTAATCCTGGGATATCTTGGCGAGCGCAAGGACATTTGCCAAATATCTCTTGCATCCACGTTACTACTTTTTCATAACAGGCTTCTTGAGCAGTAGTTTGAAATTTCAAGTTATTAGCCTCCATGAGTTGAAAACACTTTGTGATAGTGGCAGAATAAAAGCTAAAACCCAAAAAGCTGTGGCGCTCGCTGCGCGAGCGCCACAGCTTTTTGGGTTTTATATTTAATTAGATTAATCAGACTATACCTATACACAGCCACATTTTCAAATGAAAACTCAAAAAGGGTTAGTCCTAAAAAGGAAAGAATTTATTATGTTAAGGATGGGCGGCGCAAAGCGCTACCCATCCTTACCTATTTAGCACTAACACGCCTTGTACTATGATGGATAAATCTTAAGAGATACAAAAATTTTGCCTTATCACTTCTTACGTTTAGGAGGAAACATAGTTGGCTAGTCGCTTCTTATTTACATCTGAATCAGTTACGGAAGGTCACCCTGATAAAATTTGTGATCAAATTTCCGATACGATTCTCGATACCTTATTGGCTCAAGATCCGCGATCGCGTGTCGCAGCCGAAGTTGTAGTTAACACGGGTCTAGTCTTGATCACAGGGGAAATCACAACTAAAGCGCATGTCAACTACGTCGATATTGCTCGTAAAAAAATTGCGGAAATTGGTTATACCGACGCGGATAATGGCTTTTCCGCAAATAGCTGTGCAGTAATGGTCGCGCTTGATGAGCAGTCTCCAGACATTGCACAAGGCGTGAATGTAGCACTTGAAGCCCGCACTGGTGCAGAAGAAGATGCAGCCCTCGAAGCAGTTGGTGCTGGTGACCAAGGGATTATGTTTGGGTTTGCTTGCGACGAAACGCCTGAGTTTATGCCCATGCCGATCGCGATCGCTCACCGCTTAGCGCGTCAGTTATCAGTGGTTCGTAAAAATGGCACTTTGGCTTATTTACGTCCCGATGGTAAAACTCAAGTCACCGTGGTTTATGAAGGTGACAAGCCTGTGGCGATCGATACGATCCTGATCTCGACTCAACATGATGCGGCGATCGATGGCATTAGCGATGAAGCCAAAGTCCAAGAACGGATCAAAGCTGATCTCTGGACACATGTAGTTTTGCCTAGTTTTGCTGATACATCGATCAAACCTAATAACCAAACCCGCTACCTAGTTAACCCCACAGGTAAATTTGTAATTGGTGGACCACAAGGTGACTCGGGGCTGACGGGACGCAAAATTATCGTTGATACCTATGGCGGCTATGCACGTCATGGTGGCGGTGCGTTCTCAGGCAAAGATCCCACAAAAGTCGATCGCAGTGCCGCTTATGCAGCTCGTCATGCTGCTAAAAATATTGTGGCAGCTGGGCTTGCCAGTAAGTGCGAGTTACAAATCAGCTATGCGATCGGTGTGGCGCGTCCTACCAGTATGCACATCGAAACATTCGGCACTGGCAAGGTTGATGAGGAAACTCTACTACGCTTAGTCAAGGACAATTTTGATTTGCGCCCTGCGGCAATTATCAAGAATTTTGATTTGCAAAATTTGCCAAGCGATCGCAAGGGGCGTTTCTATCAAGATGTGGCAGCCTATGGTCACATGGGACGCAATGATCTAGACCTGCCTTGGGAACGTCTGGATAAAGTAGAAATCCTGAAAAAGAACGCTTAATTTTATAAAGAAGAAAGGCTCGTTAACGAGCCTTTCTTCTTTAAGCGATGGTATTGTTATGTTTGTGGTATACATGCACTCAACATGGAATATAGAAGACTAGGTACAAGTGAACTCTTGGTGTCCGAAATTTGTCTAGGAACAATGACCTATGGACAACAAAACACGATCGCCGAAGCCCATGAACAACTAGACTATGCGATCTCCCAAGGGATCAATTTCATTGATACTGCCGAGATGTATCCAGTACCGCCGAACGCCGAAACCCAAGGTCTAACCGAGAAATATATTGGCGAATGGCTATCACAACCACACATTAAGCAACAGCGCGATAAATTAATTATTGCTACCAAAATTATTGGTTCGGGACGTAATTACAAATGGCTGCGAGATGATGCGATCGCAGCACTCAGTCGAAAAAATATTTTGCAAGCCGTTGATGATAGCCTCAAGCGCTTACAAACAGACTACATCGATCTCTATCAAATTCACTGGCCTGATCGTAATGTACCAATGTTTGGACAGGTGGGCTTTGATCCTCAGCAAGAGCGAGAGATGGTCAGTATTGTAGAGCAACTAGAAACCTTTGCTGAATTAATTCAGGCGGGTAAAATTCGCTGCTTAGGGGTCAGTAATGAAACTGCATGGGGCATCTGTGAATTTAGTCATGCAGCGAAAAGATTCGGTTTACCAAGAATTGTATCGATTCAAAATGCCTATAGTTTGCTTAACCGCACTTTTGATAGCCACCTTGCGGAAGCCTGTTATCGAGAGGAGGTAAGTTTGCTAGCCTATAGTCCACTTGCCTTTGGACATTTGTCTGGTAAGTATGTTCAAGGTACAGCAGAAAATACACGTATATCTCTATTCCCGACCTTTGGACAGCGCTATCAAAAAGTTAATGTCAATGAAGCCACAGAAAAGTATGTGGCGATCGCTCAAAAATATAATCTGTCATCGACGCAATTAGCTTTAGCTTTTGTGAGAAGCCGTTGGTTTGTGGGAAGTACAATTATTGGTGCGACGAAGATGACCCAGCTTAAGGAAAATATTGACAGTGCTAATATTCAATTAGATGCGGAGATTTTGGTGGAAATTGACGACGTTCACTCTCGCTACTTTAATCCCGTATCTTAGGTTATCTCTGAATAATGTTTAGACACTTTACGTACTTGTGCAAAATAAATTACCAAACCTATAAAGTTGCGCTCTTGCGGAGCGCAACTTTATAGGTTTTGCTTTGTCATTAATTATGTCTAGCTACAGAAATTCTCATTATGAAACCGATTTTGTTGTTTTCAGCGCCGAAGGTGCTGAAAACAACAAAATCGGTTTTTTGAAAGCCCGCCGTTGACGGGCTTTCAAAAAACCGATTTTTATAATGAGAATTGCTGGTATAGCTATTTATGTCTAAACATTATTCAAACTATAGTTCCTGTTTAGCCTCATGAAAATGACATACCGTAAAACCCTAATTTCCTTTCTTGCTGCCGTTAGCTGTCAAATCCTGATAGCTGACAGCGCACCTTCAGCAACCATACCTGATAGTGGAAATGTAATTCAATTAAATGGACAGCCTTGGTCAGGACGTTGGATTAAAAGAGTGGAGCAAGGGCAACAAAGCTTCTATGTGCAGGAAGATTGGCTAACAGGTGGCTTAGGTGTACAGATGCTGGATTCGGACAAAGCCGATCGCCAAAGATTGCGATGGTTTTCGAGTCCTACATTTTCGCGAGTTGCCTTTGATAGTACAGGACGATTTCGCTATCTCGATCTTGCACCCTTCGCTGAGCAATGGCGAACAGAAATAGCAGGAAATGCCCTGAATATTTACACCCCTAATGTGACCATGCAAGCTGTGCGGCGCAGTAAACAGCCTTGGGGAGATCGCCTTGTGATCGATCTAAATCGGCGGACTCCTTGGCGCGTTAATCAGCAGGGCAATGTGATTACGGTAATTGTATCGGCTGAGGTAGCTGCGGATTTACCCATTGGCCCAAATGCGATCGCAGGTAATTTAGTCAAGTCGGTTAATGTGCAGCCACAGGGCAAATTAACCCAGATTCAGATTCAAACGAATGCGCCGATTAATCCTGCGATCGAGATGCTCAGTAGTCCAACCCCTAAGATTGTGATCGATTTACGCCGTGATTATGTACCACCAAGTTTAACTGTGCAATGGGCGGAGGGATTGCGAAGAATTGAACGAGTGGTGGAAATTCCCAATAGACCAAAGACTGATAAAGATCCGAAAACAATTAAGTTTGCGGTGACGGCTCTAGAAGTTGACTTGAAATCTCCACAATTAAAATTACGCGCTATCTGGAGTAATCCCGATGGCTCCCCTAACGGAATCTTAGGTTTGATGCCTCTGCCGCAAATGGTGCAACAGGCGCAAGCGGTAGGGGCGATTAATGGCGGATTTTTTAATCGGATTCGGAAGTTACCCGTTGGCGCAATTCGTGAAGGAAATCGTTGGCTAGCAGGAACAGCACTAGTTAGAGGGGCGATCGCTTGGAATGAGAAGGGTGAAACGCTAATTGATCGGCTAAATTTCAAAGAAGAAATCAGTACCGCCAGTCAAATCACGATTGCACTGACTAATCTCAATAGTGGCTATGTCCAAAGAGGCATAGCTCGCTATACTCCTAATTGGGGCAGTGTATATTCACCACTTACCGAAAATGAACTTTTAATTGTAGTTCGTGGCGATCGCGTCGTGGCTCAATATCAAGGCGGTGCAGTGGGCGTGGGGCAAATCACCATTCCTAACGACGGCTATGTTTTAGTGGCTAGACAAACTCCTGAAGCGGCTAAACAATTACCTATTGGCATGACTGTCCGTGGTCGTCAGGCTTTCATTCCTGATAAGTTTGCGAATTTCCCTAACTTAATTGGCGCAGGTCCACTACTACTTAAAAATGGAACTCTTTCCTTAGATGGAAAATTAGAACAATTTCAGGCAGGATTTGATACTCAAGCGGCTAATCGTAGTGCGATCGCTACTACGAAAGAGAAAGGCAAACTAATCCTTGCTACTGTTCAAGCTGCACCTGAAGGCGTTGCTCCTAATCTCTTGCAAACTGCGGAAGTTCTCAAAAAGATGGGAGCAGTTGATGCGCTTAATCTTGATGGTGGTAGTTCTTCGAGCTTGTTTTTAGGTGGTGAAATTCTCAATCGTCCTATAACAGAAATTGCTCCTGTACATAATGCGATCGCTATTTTCATTACTCCACCACCCGCTAAACCACAGTTCTAGCAAAAATTCATCCCATCTCAAACTGCGATAGCAACTCAAAATGTCGATGACTTCATAGGCTGTCAAATTACGAAAACACTGAAGACAGCTATGCCAAAATTTTGGGCATCTGTTCTGAAGATGGATTTTTCTATATCCATTTCTCATTTAATCCCACAGCCACCAAAACCCATCTAGAGATTACTTGTCAAGCGTTGATAGGATAGAGTATTTTATCTAAAATTTCAGATATTTCTATTAAAGATTCAGGATGATTTGTAATCAGCCATTCTGTGAGTTTTAGAGAATCTCTAGTTTTTAAAAATGTTACCCTACTGTTCGATAGCTTCGGAAATATATCTTTTAGGACATTTGCCCCATCAATTAAGCTGACATCTGCGATTCCTTTTGGAAAGTGAGCTTTTTTACTTTCCAATAGAATTACCTCAACATCTGAAGACTCAACTACTTTCTCTTGGTTTGTGTCTAAATCATTCAGGACGCTTGCTATAGCTTCTGGGTGTAGTAAATAATTTTCATACATCCGTCGAGATAAAAACTCAACTGGGTTTAAGCTTCGCTTTCGCAAATCCTTCATTTGCTGTTCTGTTCGTTCTTCTTTGTCAAACAAAAAACCTACGGCTGGAGGAAATAAATTTTGGCTTCCACTTAATTTATCGTAAATATCAAAAATAATGTGTGCCCGTTTTCCCTCAAGATCACCTGTATTCTTGACTGCAAGGATCTGAACCCCTCTAAGAGGTTTCTTGAGAATATTGGTAATGATTAATGGGTAACATTTTTCTTCTGTCGGTCCTTCGACCCAAAGTATTTTATCCATGCCGAATACATCAGAAAGGCTAACTCCAACCTCATCCAAAAGAGTTCTTAATTCCCCTGCCTTTTCCGAATTCATTGTAGAAACCAATGTTTCGCAACTTTCTGCATATCTGAGCATTGTGATAGTTGCAGGTTCAGCAGCAGCGATTATCGTGGGTGAATGTGTAGAAATAATATATTGATGTTCTGGAAATCTACTATTTTTACCTAGCTCCTTGAAAATTTCTATAAGCTTTTTTGCTGCTCCAGGATGCAAGAAAGATTGAGGCTCATCGATAATGATGACTCTCGGAAATTTGGCAGTAAGTATGACGAACAAAATGGATAAGACTTGACCAACTCCTGTACCACAAGCAGACAGAGAGAAAGATAGATCATCTCTAAAGGTGGAAGGGGAAATATGCCAAACTTTAATTTCAATTTGAGCGCCCTGCAAAATAGAAATTCGTTTGATTTGAGGAAATATTATTGAGACGTATTCATTAAAAAGCTCGAATAGTTCTGGATTTTTGCCTTGCAATATGCCAAGCGCCTCTGGCAGATTAGATGTATTAGGTAAAAGTTCATGGTTATAAGTTCTTCCGCAGCTTCCAACATTAAGTCTCTCAGCAAGAAAACGATAAATTCGTTGCTGAGAAATACCAAGAAAAGTAGTAAATGAATTTCCCGCTAATACTTGATTTGCAGTTCCTTCATTGACTAAATCCCCAGTTGCATCACGCTGGGTTTGTATGTGTTGACATGCATCATTATAATTTAACGGAATATTTGCCTCGTACAAACCAAAGGCTGATTTTTTGTCAAATATCTCCCAAAAGATAGCTGAATCACCAAATGTAGACGCACTCAACATTGCATCTTCTGGCTTATCCAACCATATTTGAAATAGTTGCAACGCCTCATTTGAACTTATCGCTGATGGAGTAGGTATTAAATACGGAAGTGGGATTTGCGCTAGTATGCTCTGACGTTCATTCTTTGTAAAGCTCAGGGAAAAATTTGTCTGAGATTGCGCTTTTGGAAGAGAAAATGGAGTAGGTAAGATACTAATACTTCTATGAGGGACGTTTTGGAAATTCAGTGCCAAAGCTTCGAGTAGAGCAGTCTTACCTGCGCTATTTTGACCTGTAATAATGTTTATTCCTGATCGAAACTCTATCCATCCAGAATCACGAAAAGATTTGTAGTTTAATACCTGAACTTTTGAAATCAGCATACAAGCATTTATCTAACGAATAATAACCAAGGACTAACTAATTACCAAGGACTAAGGGGCTTGCGAGAAAATAAGTTACTAATCCAGACCTCCCAAAATCAGTTGGGCGGCGTAGCTCCACTGATTTTGGTTTTATATTTGGGACTTTATTAAATCGCAAATCCCTAATCTTCTAGCCCTCTCAAGTTCAATATTCTGGACTCGCGATCAATTTGGATGTAAATACGTGTAAGCGCAATGGCTTGCCTGCTTTTTTTCTTTATCCTCTCATTTTACTTGTTTTGCGATCGCAAATTAGATTACTACTATAAAAACAACTCTAACTTGGGCTGTCACTGATTCTAGAGACATTTATTGAGGTAGGTTGCCGTAGGTAGCGATCTCGATATTGTTTCAGCATTGCCTCCATTACAGTAACTTGTTGATGAGAGCGAAAAATTCTATAAAAGAAAAAGCACCCAAAGGGTGCTTCTTCTTCTCACGGTTTGGCTTTTGCCTCGATCGCCTCCAAACGACTCTTGAGATCTTGATTGTCCTTACGCAGTTGATCCAGTTCTTCGCGCAATTGTTTTAGTCCTGCATCCTTACCGATCGCCCTCTGCACTCGTTGAATTGCTTCATCAGCAACACGACGCACTCGACCATCGGGGGTAGAATCAGACAGCGATCGCAATACGCCGATTGCTGCTGCACTATCCACTTGACCAAGAGCGCCGACAACTGCCATCTGTGTTAAGAAGAAGGTTTCTTGAGCAATTACTTTTAAGCGATTGAGAATCTGCTCAGTCTTCGGTTTTGATTGGGATTTACCCATTGCACCTAAAGCTCGGATTGAGGCTAAACGCAATGGTTGTGGGACATCAGGCTCCGTATATTTGAGAACCGTTTCCAGAGCCTCGTCGGAATCTTTGAGCTTAGCTAAACCTGCGATCGCGCCCGATCTCACCACTTCATTCCAGCCAGCCCTCTCTTTGAGAACTGTTTGTAAGAGCTTCACTACTTTAGAAGGTTCTCGCTCTGAACTTAAAGCTGCTGCCAAGTCACCCGTTAACCTTGCGGCGGTTGCTTCTACGTTGTAGCTAGGATCGCCTTTTTTGATGAAGGGTTTGATCAGATCTAAACTCTTCTGTACCTTGTTTTGGGCTAAACCATTAATTACCGCCATTCTTACCTTCGCATCTGGATCTTCCAATCCCTTAGCCAAAGCTTCAAAAGCTTGATCGAGTTTAATCGCCGCAAGATTTTCAGAAATCTCCACGCGCACACCCCAGAATTTCTCATCGATAAGGGCTTGTCCGAGCGCTTTTACCGCTTCCAAGCCACCCTTTTTCGCCAAGGCTTCGGCACATTGAATTCTGGCGATCGGATCGGGATCGGACTGCAAGCCAGCTTTTAGTTCAGCAATACCATATTCCAGACTGACTTGCTTGAGATAGTTATTACCACGATCAAAACTGATGTATTTAGGCTTCTGTTTCAATGGGAAGTAAAAAGCTTGATCTTTCTCAAATACGCGCACTGTGAAAGTTTGATTCGAGGCTACTTCTTCAAAGCCAAAGCCAATGGGAATCTTCAAATCAAATAATTCATCTTGAGTTTGCGTAACTGTGACCTTCGCCAAGTTATTATCCCCATCCCAACTGTAGCCAATTTTATATTCGGGATGTCCACCACGAAATACATATTGATCGAAAAGGAACATACAGTTTTTGCCAGTTGCTTCCTCGATCGCTCGCAGCAGATCAATCGTCTCTACGGTCTTATGGGCATTAGTCTGCACAAAGTGATGGATTGCTTTCCAGAACAAATCATCGCCTAACTCGGTGCGAAGCATGTGATACACACAGCCGCCCTTCTCATAGATATGGCGATCGTATAGTTCGATCGCTTCCCGATACACATGAGTTACCATCGGACGACGATAGCGCTCTTTATCTTCAGAAATATAGCGACGCGCTTCACCTAGTAAGTAATAAGCTGCTTCTTCGGCTCCATATTCATGATCTGTCCATAGCACTTCGGCGTAGGTCGCTGCGCCTTCTTTAACCCATGCATGAGACCAATGCTTAATCACTAATAGATCGCCAAACCATTGGTGGGCAAGCTCATGAGCTACTAAGCTTTCACTAGAGCGATTATCGATCGCTGCTCTCTGATCCAATACGCAGCGATCGGTTAGTAGCGTAGTGGAAGTATTTTCCATGCCACCAAAAATGAAGTCAGCAACACAGACCTGTGCATATTTAGGGAACGCATAGTCATAGCCATACTTCTCACTAAAAAATTCGATCATCTGGGGCGTTTTGCCCATCGTCAGGATCGCTTCCTCGGCAGTGCGAGACTTATCAACATAGTAAGTGACTGGCTTACCATTCCATTCATCTTTTACTTCGATAAAATCACCGATCGCTAAAGTCATCAAATAGCTAGGATGAACTTCCTTTTGTGACCAGTGATAAATCTTCTCTTTTTTGAGATCCTTAACTTCGATCAACTCTCCATTAGAAATTACCATTAATTCCTTAGGAACTTTAATCCGAATCTCGGAAGTCGCCAGTTGCCCAGGGTAATCAAAACAAGGGAACCAATAGCGCGAGTCTTCATCTTCGCCCTGTGTCCAAACTTGCGTGGGTTTATCGGGCTGATGCTCTGTCGGTTGGACAAAATAAATCCCGCGTTGAGGTTGCTCAGCAGCGTAGGCGATCGCAATTTCGATTGGTACACCTGCCTTCGTCGGCTGATTCAGATAAATCCTCAGAAATTCGCCATCATAATCAAATTTGCATTTAGTCTTGTCTGGATCGGGCTTTGCTTCTATTTGATCGGTAATTGCGACATGATCAATCCGCAAACTAACTGCATCCAAAGTTAAATCAGTGATGCCATCGCGCACAGGTCGCAGACGAATCTTGCAAGTACCTGCGATCGCTTGTTGTGGAATATCAAGCACCAAATCTAGGGCTATATGCTCGACCTGTCCTGGGCGATCGGGGTTGTAATGTGGCTTTGCTCCTGGTAGGTGAAAAGACTTATGTTTTTTCGATTTGTCACTATCGCCATCCCAAAATCCTAATTCTGAGGCTAATTCTAAATAGCTATCCCAAGATTTGCGGGTCATAAAACTCGATCTCTAATACGTACCTTGATTTCACCATAGTATAGCAATCTCAAAAGAGTTGGGAAAATATAGCTTAATGGTAGATGGCTATATTGCTAAAATTGTCTGCATTAGTCTTAATACAATCATTTAAGTCATATAAATCAATTTCTTCTTTGAAATATTTTAAAATGTTAGAGCCTACAAAATAAGCTAAATTCACAGGTACAGAATTACCGATCATTTGTTCTAGATTTGTTTTAGTTCCAAAAAACTTAAATGACTCTGGGAATGTTTGAATATAGCTTCTTTCTATAGTTGTTAAAGGTCTAACTGTAGCGATATCAATATCCTGAGGATCGCCACTATGCAATTTATAATTTGCAGGGATTGGACGATTAACGCCTCTGATGGTTGGACTTGGCTCATCAATTGAGAAAATCCCTCTACGTGCATAACTTCTAGGATGTCGATAATAATATTGTAGATTTAATCGATCTCCAAGATAGTCTCTAACTGTCATCGGTTTATTAGCCAAATTAATCTTAAATAAATCTACTAAAGTATTTTGTTTTCTGCCAAGTTCACCAATCATGAAAAAACGTGATCTTGCCTGTGGCACATGACAGAGAGAAGCATCTAAAATAACACTTGACAAACCATAACCGCATCTTATGAAATGCTCCGATACTTGCTGAAGAATCGGGCTTTTAGTAATTCTCTGCACATTTTCCATCACAAACCATTTTGGCTTAATCTCACAGATAATATTTGCAAAATTGTAAGTTAGATTAGCACGATCTCCATTTAAATCACGTTTTCCAGCACTTGAAAAGTCTTGACATGGAGATCCCCCAATGATCATTTCTGGTGCAAATTTACGAATTATTCTAATTGAGGTATTTTCATCAGATAAATCTTGTTGAATAGCTGGATGATTAAAGTTTTCTCGATAAATATCTAGCGCAATATCCCAGTTATCAATAGCTGCTAAAATCTCAATTCCTGCTTGCTGAAAACCAAGAGATAAACCACCACAACCACTAAATAAATCAACAGCAGTAATCATGAGAATAGCTCTGGTGAATTGAAAATAATTGCGTCAAATCTACGTTCTGGACTTAGCAGATTTTGTCCACCGCCCAAAATAATATTTTTGATTTCGTCTTTTGTAATTCTGGGAGATGTCAAATTTGTGCATGACATATATGGGTTTGTTACATTCCCTGCGGAAGCAAAAGCTTTATCATTTTTAGTGTTGTAAGAAAGTTTATCAATGATGTCTTTATAGTCACATCTGCCATGTGTACAGATATCCAGAAGCATTTTATATAGCCAAATACTTGTTCTAGTTTGGCGTGTTATTTGAGTTGCTGCATTATCATTTTTAGATATTTGTGAGATAAACCAAGCAAAGGCAGCATCACTCCAAACAAAAACATCAAGACAACTCTCTGCTAGTTTTGGTGATTTCCCAACAGTCTTCCAAATTGGATGTAAAAGAAATGGAGATTGATTTTTCTCAATATCAATACTAATATCAGAAATACAGTTAATAATTTTTGTAATACTGTTAATTACTTCTCTTGCATCTGACCAATTCTCAATAAGTACAGCAGTACTTTCAATATGTTGCCTAACTATCTCAATATTTGTGCTGACTATACTTGCTGCTAAATATACTATCGTGTCAGGTCTGACCACAATTTCAGAACCAAATTTATCATCACTCAAGTTACAAGTCGTGTTATCAGGTAATGCAGTTAATTTAACTTCTAAGCCTCGTAAACATTGCCCTGTAAGACTATCTTGAATAACTAAGTCAGTTCTAGGTAGAGTTCCAATAACATATTTTTGAAATGGGGTATGTTGGGCTTCAAAAGCAAAATATGTGTTTGTTTGATTGGGCTTAATCCCGAAAACACTTGTAATATCGATGAAATTTATCCCAAACTTTTGATTGGCGAAGGATATGTAATTAGCAGCAAAACCTCGATGATCGAGATAACAAGATAAAGCGGCTGGAAAACTTGAATTAAATTGATTTTTGCCCCAAGCATCTGCTTTAGTAAAATCTCGATTTGAATTGTTCAAGCCAAATAAACTTGCTTGCGATGCCATTAACCTATCCTTATGTCACTAACTGATGAAATTAATTCAGACTTAAACAGAAGCTACTAAACTTACTACTCAAATTGTGGCATTTCGAGAGCAACTGGTGCAAACTCTAGTTGAACTGCGGCTTGTCGAACTTTGGCAGCGAAGGCGAGCGGATCGAGGTCGAATTGCTCGAATAGTTCCCGTCCTCGTAAACAGCGTAATTCAGGACTTTCAGCAGCACCACTGACTACCCACAATACAAAATCCTTGTTGCTACGGGCATTTTCAATCTCGATCGCCGAAATTGCAAAGGACTCGCGATCGCTGGTAAAGCTTTTAATTACTACCGCTTCACTCAGATCATCTTTGGTACATTCAAGATCGTATCCAACTTGGGACTTATCTACTGATCGCACCATCCAGCCTTCGCGCATATACTGAGCCATCACCGAAATCATCGCCAGTTTTTCGGCAGTGCTAGGATCTTCGATGGAGAAAGGTATTGGTTTTTCGACAACTTTCTCGACAACACGATCTACAAATTTCTCAACTACGCGATCGACGACCTTCTCGACTTCAACAAATTTCTCAACTTCAACTATTTTTTCTACTTCAACAATCTTCTCGACCTCAACAATCTTTTCCACTTCCACAACCTTTTCCACAATCTTCTCAACTTCCACAATCTTTTCGATCGCTTCAGTCAAATCAGATATGGCAGTTTCTGCGTTAGAGATAGCGACTTCATTGGAGATTGGTTCCGTCGCCATAATAAGTCTGCTAGTCTCTTCATCATGATCGTCATTACTATCAGTACTCGTAGACATAGCTAGCGGCACTTCAGCAATAATTTCGGGCTGATTATCTACAACAGCATTGGTGTCAGGTTCAGCAGCACTGATCGCGTAGCTGCTTCTTGGTCTAGCCTTAGGCAAGGAATCAATTGCGAGGGTTTCCAGCAATTCTTTCGCTTTTTTTGCCTTTTCGGGCTTACCCTGAGTTTGATAAAGGACGATCGCTTTGCGAAAATCATCACCAGCAAGGGTTTCATCGGCAGTGTCAGGCTGAGAATAAGCTAAGCCACGATAGTAATAGGCATCAACATTGCTAGGCTGCAACTCGATCGCATGGCTAAAGTCCCGAATCGCTTCAGGAAATTCCTTAAGAATATAATGGGAGCGTCCTCGTCGGAATACTGCCAAATCTCGCTCAGGACTGATCTCAAGGGTTTTGCTATAGGCCGCGATCGCCTGTTCGTAGCTCTTAAGCTTGAAATAGGTATTGCCTAAAGAAAAATGAGCATCGGCATAATTTGGATCAATGGCGATCGCTGCCTGAAAATCTGCCATCGCTTGCTGAAACTGTCCCAGCAAGAAATTAATTTCGCCACGCTTATAGTAGGCAAGCCTCGCCTTATCGGGTCGCATGGAAATAGCCTTGCCATAATCTCCCACCGCTTTGGCATATTCCCTCAAATTCACATGGGCATCGCCTAGCCCCAAATATGCCTTGATAAAATTAGGATTGAGTTTCAGCGCTTGCCGAAATGACTCCAAAGCATCTTGAGGGAAACCTTGTTGAATATCCTCTAATCCCCAACGGTAATAAACATCAATCAGACTAATTCCCTTGCCAGCCCGAAAAGCCTTTTGGGTTTGACGTTCCCACTCGCGATCAAGCATTCGCACATACTCTTCACGAAATACACCTGCATCACTCTGTGGTTCGAGGGGCATTCCCTGAAAATGTGGCAACTGCTTTAAATAATCAGTCCTAAGCGGCTCATCAAAGCTCACACAGGCATCCCAAGCCACCCATACCCGAAAATTATTAGATTGTGAGTCAATGTCGTAAGCTTCGCTCAGTTCCCGATAACGAGCCGATCGCAGTTTGAGTTGATATTCACGATCCGCAGGAACTACAGTTCCCGAAGCAAAATAGCCCTGATTGGCACTACCGATTCGCTTAAAGTAAGCGCGATCGCCCGCCTTGAGCGTTTGAATGTTGCCGCAGTTCCAAGTAACGATATACTGCTCCCCCTCAGAGATATCGGCGATCGCTTCACGAATAAAATCGCGAATCTCTGGCTCAGTCTGTTCGTTACACAGAAAAATTCTTGTGACCATAGGGCTATTATCTTACGTTTGAACTGATTGTATCTAGAAAATAGAGGGAGTACTTAGCACTCCCTCTATTTTCTCAAATTTGAGCGTAAACAAGATCGGGACGCAAATCGCGTGCGCCATTTAAATAAATATGTTTAATTTGGTGCTGCTCAAGCGGTGTATTTACGTGAATTAATACTCTGATACAGCGCTCTAAACTACCCTTAACATACATTTGCTGCACATCTAAAAGCGGGACATTTTCCCATTGTGATCGCGATCGGGCGATTTTGGCAGGAAAGACCACATCAATGTCCGTTGTTGCCGAAAAAGTAGCACTTACTATTTCGCGCGGATCAATATCATTTTGTGCCTCGATTTCCTCCATAAGCTCTAGCACAGCCCTCTCTAGGGCTTCGTATGTATTTGCCTCAACTGTTGTTGCACCACGAACGCCACGTACACGCCAACCCACGTTTTACACCATCCGTACTGTATGTAAGTGTTTTTGATGTTTAATCATATTCATCATTTATCAGATTACCCCTAAAAAACAATGTTAAGTTAATTGAGATCGCCTAAAACATAAAATCCCTAGTGAATATGATCAATGTTTTTAAAGTGTCACCACTGATTCGGATTACTTTATTACTGTTATATACCGCGCTCACTGCTCCTTTGCCCTTTTTGAGCAACTTTACCCATGCGACGATTCCTGCCTCTTGGTTAAGTATTGGCTTAGTATTCGGGTTTGTGTTTTTGTACGGGGCGCTTAGCGATCGCGTTATTCTTGATGATCAAGGGATTAGTTTGGTTTACCCACGCTGGTTTCCGAGTTTATTGCGTAAGGGGTGGTCATTGCCTTGGCAAAATATCAAAGCTCTCAAACCAAGGATTACTGGTCAGGGTGGCCTTGTTTATTATTTTGTTAGCAAGGACTCAGAGCAGGCTTATTTACTACCAATGCGGGTAGTTGGCTTTACGCAATTAGTCAAACAGGTTGAAGAACATACAGGTATTGACACAAGAGATATTCGTCCTCTCGCTCAACCTTGGATGTATTTAATTTTGCTGATGTTTACTCTTTTATTACTCCTAATGGATAGCTGGACGATTTACATAGCCTTAACTCTTCCCCATTAGACTAAATCTAAAGGACGGTACTTAGCATGTAATTGAGCATTAACTACTATTGCCGCAATGATTTCCATGCAATACTGCATCATCATGCCGAGCTCTTCATTAAAATGGTTCGGCTGAGGATGCGTCAGCGTAATAATCCCGATCGCCTCAATGCCATAGATTAAAGGAATTGCCAAAGCCGAGCGAGCAACATAGGGCTGATCTGGCAACTGTACCCAACGGTCGTCAGTAACCGCATCATAGATGATGCCGATCTGTCGATGGCGAAAAGCCCAGCCTGCTAAACCCTCATCTAAGACTTTAGAAATCACAGAATCTTTGCGATCTCTTGTCACAGGGCTTCGAGCTAAGATACTCTCCTCAATCTGTCCATCTTCATTAATCAAAAAAATACTCCCTTCACCTGCATCAGTAAATTGGGTGAGAATTTCCAAAGTCTGTTTGAGCGTAGCTTTAAGGATGAGGCTACCACTTATGGACTGAGCATAGGAGATCGAACTTTTGAGTAAATTTGTTTGTAACTTGATTGCAGCTTGAGACGCTATTAGTAGCGAATGCTCTTCTAAACTGGACTGGAAAGGAACCACGTTTAGGCGATCAGGGATTGGAGAGTCTTGTGAGTTGATTTTTGTCAGGTTCATATTTCGATGTGCTGCTTCAAAAAAAAGTGTAATCCGATTTTTGGGTTTACAGAGCTTTTTACAGCAATTTATATAGCAACGTAAGTTTTGCTTCGGACATAAAACCAAAAAGATGAATGGCGGCGCGAAGCGCCGCCATTCATCTTTTTGGTTTTATGTCCTCATACACTTGGCGACAGCTATAAAATCACAAAATGGCTACGCCATTTTATGATTTGGGATAAGATCGTTGACGTTTTGCTTCATAGAGCAGTAGAGCCGCACAAATAGCCACATTTAAGGACTCAACGCGATCGCTTTGAGGAATTGATACCGCTTCATCGGCAAGTTCAATTAATTCTGGTGATAGCCCATTACCCTCATTACCTAGCAAAATCAAAGTCGGTTGCGTAAAGTCATATTCCCAATAGGTTTTAGGCGCATTAGCTAACGTAGCAATTACTTTTATCCCTTGAGACTGCAATTTGCGAATATCCGCAGCGATATTTGTAGATGTTTGCATCGCACAACGAAACCATTGCCCTGCGGTAGCCCGAATGATTTTGGGATTGGTCAAATCTACACTGTCACTACTTACCAACATGCCGTCCAGTCCTACGGCAACCGCCGATCGCACGATCGCCCCAATATTTCCGGGATCTTGAATAGTTTCTAGGGCTAAACCTAAGCTATGGATTTGGGCAATTTCGCGAGATGGCATTAGTGCTGCTGCGATCGCCCCGTCAGGATTTTTGGTAGAGGCGATCGCTTGAAGTACTTCTTCCGAGACAATTTCTAATCTTTCAATTTCCTCAGACCCTGCAATCTGTTCATACAAATCAGGATTGGCGGCGATCCATTTTTCGGTGCAACAAACTATTGAAAGCGGATAAGCTGTAGCGATCGCCTCTGTCAGTGCATGAGTTCCTTCTACTAAAAATAGTCCTTGTTCTTTGCGATCTTTAGCACTCTCACCAAGCGATCGTAGTTGCTTAACTAATGGATTTTTGGTACTAGTGAGCAATTGCTAATTCCTAGAGTAAATATTCTTTCATTGACATTTTAATATATGGCTAAGCAAGTTTTGCTTAGGACATAAAACCCAATAATCGAGTGGCGGTGCGAAGCGCCGCCACTCGATTATTGGGTTTTGGTTTGTACTAGCTAACTCTTTTGTTGCTATAGCCGTCACTATAAAGTTATTTTACGTAGAACAAGTATGGACGGTCATAATGTTGCAATGTCATCTTGAAATAGGATTTGGAGACCAAATCCCTACATTTTTATACAATTTATTATTTTTAAGCAGGATTTAATTCTCAATAAGAGATACTTTTGTGGCTTTATTGAGAATTAAATCCTGCTTAAAAGATAGTTAAAACTATTTCTAAACAAAGGTTTTACGAGTTTTAATTATCATCTTAAGTGTTACAAATATCTAAACGCAGTTAAGAAAAATATAACTTGCGGGGTACTATACAAATTATAGGGAGTCACCAATGGTTTAGGGAGGATTGTATATGTCTAAAAAATTCTGGAATTCTTTAGCGATCGCTGCGGCTGTTATAATTCCAACAATTTCTGTGGGAGCGCTAGAAGCTTTAGCTCAAAATAGCTATGGTGCGATCGCTCGCTCTCCTTCAACTCAAGACAAAGGCTATTCTTGGAATTATCGAACTCGTGCTGCTGCTGAAAATAGAGCCTTACAAGAATGTGAAAGTAGCTCTGAACCAGGAGATTGTGAGGTGATGGTGTGGGCTCGTAATGCTTGTATGTCAATCGCTGAGGGTAGCAATGGTGCAGCAGGAACAGCTTGGTCAACGAGCAGTAGACAAGCCGAAGCCACTGCACGCAGAGTTTGCCGCGATTATGATGGCGTAAATTGTAGAGTAACACGCACGATATGTTTGCCTAAATAAACCACAATAAATCAATAATAAAGAAAATGAGTCAAACATTGTTTGACTCATTTTCTTTATTATTGAACTACCTTTTTCAAATCCTTTGCTATTAATTGAATCTCTATTTTTACAATGTTTAGCGATCGTTCTCGGAGCCTGTATTGGTAGCTTCTTAAACGTGGTAATTTATCGCGTTCCAGCAGGTTTATCAATTTTACATCCGCCATCGCGTTGTCCCCATTGTCTGCGGCAACTTGCGCCCCACGATAATATTCCGATTATTGGCTGGTTTTTGATTAAAGGAAAATGTCGTTATTGTCATACACCTGTGTCATGGCGCTATCCTGCGATCGAAGCGTTAACTGCTTTTCTGTTTTGGTGTGTAGCCTCATCTTTCGGAACTTCGATACCAGTCATAATTTTGTGTTTTTATGCTGCCTTTCTCAGTTGGTTGCTAGCACTTGCCATGATTGACATTGATACGATGACATTGCCTAATTGCTTAACGCAATCAGGTTTGGTATTAGGTTTAATTTATCAAATTAGCCTAGCTTTGATTAAGACTGGCGATCGCCTCGCTTTTCCCACCCTGTTACTATTTGGGATCGGTGGAGCCGTCCTAGGTATATGGCTGTTAGACATTATGCGAATTGCGGGTAGAGTCTTCCTACAAAAAGAAGCAATGGGTGGTGGCGATCCGAAACTTGCGGCGATGATTGGTATGTGGTTAGGATGGCAAAATGTCTTGTTGACACTTTTGATTGCTTCAGCGATCGGCACTCTTGTGGGGATGATCGCCATATTTACTAAAGATTTAGGAAAACAACAGCCAATTCCCTTTGGTCCCTTTTTATCATTAGGCGGAGCGATTTCACTATTTTTCGGTAAGTCAATTCTCTCAACTTATCTAAGTTGGTTTGGGCTATAGCTAGCTAGGGATGAGTGGCGGCGCTATGCGCCGCCACTCATCCCTAGCTATAGCTTGGCGGCGCATAGCGTCGCCTTCTTTGGCTTGAGCGTAAACAATAAACAGCAAAAAATGCTCAAGAAGCTTTATGCACAAGAGGCAAAATCAAAGTCAGGAAGTAATACACCAAAGGCGCAGTAAACACATAACTATCAGCACGATCAAGAATGCCACCATGCCCCGGCATGATCTGCCCCGAATCTTTGACTCCAGCATCACGTTTCATCATCGATTCCGTCAGATCACCCAGCAACCCCGCGACCCCGATTAATAAGCCTAAAATTGCACCCGATAGCCACCATTCATACCATCCGAGACTAAAAGCCCAAATAATCGCCGTAATGCAGCAGCATAGTAATCCTGCGATCGCCCCTTCTACGGTTTTCTTAGGACTAATATCCGAAAGTCTAGTGCGCCCAAACACTTTGCCAAATATATAAGCTCCCACATCAGAAGCCCAAATACAGCAAAACGCCATCACTACATAAACTGCCCCAGAGGATACTGGAAAAGTGATTTTCAGCCACGAAAGCTGATCGAGATTGCGTAATTGATTAAAGAAATCAAACTGGTGCAGGCGATCGCTGACTTCAAAGATTGTGTTATCGCCGATCCCTCTAATCCTCACCCAAAAGCTAGGTAAGTATCCACCATAAAACAACCCCAATATCGATGCGGAAATATCAGAAATCGTGGCGATGCGTGACTGAAACAACAGATAAAAACAAATAAATGTTCCCGCGATCGGGATTACTGCATCAGCAAGATCAACTCTTACTTGTGAAACGATGAGCAATGCTAAACTAACAAATATAGTGATCTTGCTGGCTGGGACAATTTCCTTGGCTCTTACCAATGCAAAATATTCCATCTCACCAAAAACCACCAGCAATGCAAATGCGGCTGTGAATGCCCATCCACCTAGGGCAATCGCCGCTAGTACGAGGGGAATAACTAATAAAGCACTGATAATCCGAGTCCAAGGCATGAAAATAGCACAACTGAGAAAGTGGACAACGATGAAACCGATTTCAGGATTTTTAGAACCTTTGGTTCTAAAAATCCTGAAATCGGTTTCATAATGAAAGTAGCTGTTACTTGTAGGCTTTGTCTGTAGATTATATCTGTAAGTGCTATGTCTAAAACCTATTACGCCATCCTCGGAGTCACTCCTTGGGCAAGTGAAATCGATATTCGTCGGGCTTATCGCGATCTTAGCAAGCTCTATCATCCTGATACTACCCAATTGCCTAAAGATGAGGCAGTTGAAAATTTTCGCCAAATTAACGAAGCTTATGCCACGCTTAGTAATGCTGAGCGCCGCAGTGCCTATGATCGCCGTATTCAGTTTTCACGATTTCAGTACGCAACCTTTGATAATGGTGTAAAATCCCAAAATCAAACACCCAAAAACCTCCAAACGGCAGATGATGACGGTTTGCCTATTGAGCGTCCATTATCTGGTGGTGAACTATTTTCACTCTTGTTAATTGGTGCTACGCTAGTTGCTTGTTTAGTGTTAGTTGTTTTAGTCGCCCTACTAAGAGGCGATCGCCTTTTACCTGAAGCGATCGCACCTGTATCAGTTTTTTGGACTTACTTCCCGTAAAACATTTCATAAATTCTTTGACAATTCCTATAAACTCGTCTGCTATGGCGCTTCCCTCCCCTACAACCCCACTCTATAATCATCCCTTGCCTGCGCTGGAAGCATGGCTAGACGAGCAGGGATGTTACCAAGATCAGTCGAATCCTAATGTCTGGCGTGTTACGCGATCATCATGGCAAGCAGAAATCGTGATGGATGTTGAAGATATCCGTGTGCGCTATATCCAAGATGCCTATGGTGGCAAAGAAATTCAACGCGCATTTCCCTATTCCCTCAGTCGCCAAGATGTTGAAGATGCAATTTTTACAGGTCCCTAGCCAAAAAAATTAGCAATATTCTGAAAGTTTGTTACTATGTAATCAAGCAAGACATAAATGACGAAACTATACATAAGTCACTTCATCGTCTTAGCAAAAGTTTTCCACCTAATTTGATGTTTTTATTTTGGAGGTTCATTGAGTAGGAAATATAACGTTGCCATTCTTGGAGCGACAGGCGCAGTGGGTACAGAGCTTCTAGCTTTGCTAGAAGAAAGAAATTTTCCTTTAGGTAATTTGAAGCTTTTAGCTTCAGAGCGATCAGCGGGTAGGTCGATTTCCTTTGCTGGCAAAGATTTAGTGATTGAGGCTGTTACTGAGTCATCTTTTGACGATGTAGATATTGTGCTTGCTTCCGCAGGTGGAAGTATTTCTAAGAAATGGTTACCGATCGCCACTAAGGCAGGAGCTATTTCCATTGATAACTCGAGTGCTTTTCGGATGCATCCTGATGTACCGCTAGTTGTGCCAGAGGTCAATCCTGAAGCGGCGGCTCAGCACAAAGGCATCATCGCCAATCCTAACTGCACGACCATTTTGATGACCGTAGCCATATATCCTCTCCATCAGGTGCAACCAATCCAGCGCATCGTCGTCTCTACTTACCAGTCAGCAAGTGGTGCAGGTGCGAGAGCAATGGAAGAAGTGAAAGTGCAATCTCAAGCAATGCTCAATGGTGAGCCTGCTATACCTGAGATCCTGCCCTATCCGCTTGCGTTTAATCTGTTTCCCCACAATTCACCGATGACAGAAAATTCCTATTGCGAGGAAGAGATGAAAATGGTGAATGAAACTCGCAAGATTATTGGCGATCACGATATTCGGATCACGGCTACCTGTGTACGGGTTCCCGTATTGCGAGCGCATTCTGAAGCGATTAATCTAGAGTTTGCTCATCCCTTTAATCCAGACAAAGCTAGAGAAATTCTAGCTACAGCGGCTGGAGTAGAGTTGGTAGAGGACTTTACGAAAAATTATTTCCCAATGCCGATTGATGCTAGCGGTAAGGATGATGTATTGGTAGGGCGAATTCGTCAAGATATCTCTCACCCTAATGGTTTGGAATTATGGATATGCGGTGATCAAATTCGGAAAGGGGCTGCCTTAAATGCAGTCCAGATCGCCGAACTAGTGATTGCTAAGTCTCTCATCTAAGTCCAATAAACAGTGCGAAGTACTATTTGGCTAGCAAAATTTGGTTGGCAAGCTTCTATTTATGAGTATCTATGAGTGAAATCGATTTCGGACGTTTACTAACGGCAATGATTACTCCTTTCGATAGAGAAGGGAATGTCGATTATGCGAAAGCAGAACAGCTTGCCGTTCATTTGGTCGAGACGGGGACTGATACGATTGTCGTATGTGGTACGACAGGCGAATCGCCAACCCTGAGTTGGGATGAGGAATATAAATTGTTTTCGGTGTTACAGCAGGCGATCGCTGGTAAAGCGAAAATCATGGCAGGTACAGGATCAAATTCCACTTCTGAAGCGATCGAGGCTACTCAAAAAGCCGCACATCTCGGATTAGATGGTACACTGCAAGTAACACCGTATTACAACAAGCCTCCGCAAGAAGGTTTATATCAACATTTTCGAGCGATCGCCGAAGCTGCACCAGAGCTTCCGATTCTTCTCTATAATGTTCCTAGTCGCACAGGTTGCAAACTGGAACCTGAGACTGTTGCTAAACTGGCTGAAATCCCTAGTATTATTGGGATTAAAGAAGCAACAGGTGATTTAGATCAAGCTAGTCAAATTCGCGCCCTCACACCAGCCGATTTTGCGATCTATTCAGGTGATGACTCTCTCACATTGCCATTAATGGCTGTGGGTGCAAAGGGAGTGGTTAGCGTTGCCTCCCATCTAGTTGGCAAGCAACTTCAAACAATGATGCAATCCTTTGCCGCAGGCAAAGTTCAAGAAGCATTGCAAATCCATATTCAACTTTTTCCTTTGTTTAAAGCTTTATTTTTAACTAGTAATCCAATCCCTCTCAAGTTAGCTCTGCGCTTATTGGGATTAGATACAGGCGTAGTGCGATCGCCTCTAGTTGCTGGTAATGACGAACTTGAAGCAAAGCTCAAAGTTGTATTAAAAAAAGTTGGAATTCTTTCCTAGTAAAGCCTGACAACTTCAAATCTAGAGACATAGAGTTTTATTACTTCTGATAATTATGAACTTGGGGGGGAATACACCTTTTTAGTCATTCTATCTAAGTACTTATAAACGCAGAGTTTAGCTTCACCCATTAAATTGAATCACCTTGAGTATTCAGAATATTCAATTTTTACCTTTTTACCTTTTACTTTTTTCTTTACATTAGAGATAACCTATGACTACATCTAACGCACCAGCACTCAAAATTATTGCCCTCGGCGGACTCCATGAAATTGGCAAAAATACATGGGTATTTGAATATAACGACGAAATCATGCTCCTTGATGGGGGCTTGTCTTTCCCTGACAACATGATGCCAGGGGTAAACGTCGTATTGCCTGATATGACTTATTTACGCGAAAACAAACATAAGATCAAGGGCATGATCGTCACCCACGGTCACGAAGATCATATCGGTGCAATTTCATTCCATTTGAAGCAATTTGAAATTCCTGTTATTTATGGTCCTCGTTTAGCAATGGCTCTGCTCGAAGACAAACTTCGCGAAGCGGGTGTCCTAAATCGTACTGAACTCCGCCGTGTCATGCCCCGCGATATTGTTCGTGTTGGTACTAACTTCTTTGTGGAATTCATTCGTAATACTCACTCGATCGCTGACAGTTTCTCGATCGCGATTAATACACCTGCGGGGATGGTGATTCACTCTGGTGACTTCAAAATTGACCATACTCCTGTTGATGGTGAATTCTTTGATCTTGCTCGTCTTGCAGAACATGGCGAAAAAGGCGTATTGGCTTTGATTAGTGACTCGACTAATGCGGAACGCCCTGGAATTACGCCTTCGGAAAGGGCTGTATATCCTAACCTTGAGAAATACATCATGATGGCAAAAGGTCGGGTGATTATCACCACTTTTGCATCTTCTGTTCATCGTGTGAACATGATTTTGGATATCGCTGATAAACAAGGGCGCGTGGTTGGCGTGGTTGGCAGATCAATGCTGAATGTCATTGCCCATGCGCGTAATCTTGGTTACATTAAGTGCCGCGATGATCTGTTCCAACCTTTACAAAATCTACGTCATTACCGTGATGATCAAATTCTAATTTTGACTACTGGTTCTCAAGGTGAGCCAATGTCAGCATTGACAAGAATGTCTCTTTGCAGCCATCGTCAATTGGAAGTACGTCAAGGCGACACTGTAATCTTCTCCGCCAATCCAATTCCTGGTAACACGATTCCTGTGGTGCGGACGATTGATCGCTTGATGGCTCTTGGGGCAAATGTGATTTACGGTAATGACAAAGGTATTCACGTTTCGGGGCATGGATCTCAAGAAGAACATAAGATGATGTTGGCGCTTGTACGTCCGAAGTTCTTCTTCCCTGCTCACGGTGAATTGAGAATGCTCAGACAACATGCCAAGATGGCGGAAGCAATGGGCATCCCTAGCGAAAATATCGTGATTGCCGAAAATGGTGATGTGGTTGAAGTTTGCCAAAACTACATGAAGATTGTGGATAAGGTTCCTTCGGGTGTTGAGCTAGTCGATTCTTCTCGCGATGGCATGGTTAAGGGTGATGTATTGCGCGATCGCCAACAGATTTCTGGTGAAGGCATCTTCTCGATCGCGGTATCCGTCGGTCTGGATGGCAAGCTTGCCACATCTCCTGATATTCAACTAAGCGGTGTCGTTCTACCGATGGAACATTCGCAAATTATTGCTTTAGTTGCTAAGGCGATCGATAATTCCTTGGCTAATTCTTGGGGTAACTTTGCCCGTAATGTTGGTTCTCTGGAAGTTGACTGGACTGGCTTACGTGGACAACTTGAGCGCGACCTCACCCGTGTCTTGCGTCAACAAATCCAAAGCAAACCAGTAATCGTGTTTCTATTGCAAACACCTCCAAATTCTACACAATCTGCACCTGTTCCCGCCGCAAAGCCAAATGCTTTGGGTGTGACTTTAAAAGCAGGTAGCGGCAAAGTGATTCCTAAGATTGAGAATGGAAGTAATGGCAACGTTGCGGCGGCGACTAGTGAAGTAGTGACTACTACAGGTGCGGCCACGGCAAGTGCTGGTAGACGCAAGCGTACTGCGGCAACAGTTTAAATAACCAAAGGTGTAATCCACGCAGTGGATTACACCTTTGCTAAATGAATGAAAAAATCGATTAAGGTCAAGCCAAACTCTAAAAAGCAAGCCATTATCGAAGAAGAAGATGGAAGTCTAACGGTGCATTTAAAATCGCCACCCGTTGATGGTAAAGCTAATAAAGAACTAATTGAGCTTTTAGCCAAAAATTTTAGTGTGACAAAATCTCAAATTACAATTTTGATTGGTTTATCTGGAAGAAATAAGTTAGTAAATATTGAAAATACTGAAAGCTGCTAACTTTTGTGCAGAATAAAAACCCATAAATAAAGGCGGCGCTTCGCGCCGCCTTTATTTATGGGTTCAAAACTTATATTGTTCTAGAAATAGACTCACTTGGTAGCCAACAAACTAATTAGCATCATGCGCTACATACTAAGAGATCACCATGACGCTATAAAATGTATTGCGAGTTACCTAAGAAATACAAGATTTTATGCCCCGCCGTAATGACATCCAAAAGATTTTGCTGATTGGCGCTGGCCCAATTGTGATCGGGCAAGCCTGCGAATTCGACTATTCGGGAACCCAAGCCTGTAAAGTTTTACGGGACGAAGGCTATTACGTGATCCTAGTTAACTCCAATCCCGCTACGATCATGACCGATCCCGCTACAGCCGATCGCACTTACATTGAGCCGATTACGCCCGAAGTTGTCGCGCAGATTATCGAAAAAGAGCGTCCTGATGCCATCTTGCCGACGATGGGTGGACAAACAGCCCTAAATACGGCGGTTTCCCTCGCTAAAATGGGGGTTTTAGAAAAATATGGCGTGGAGCTAATTGGGGCAAAACTAGAAGCGATCGAAATGGCAGAGGATCGCAAACTATTTAAGGAAGCAATGGAGCGAATCGGCGTTGCCATGTGTCCGTCTGGCTTGGGGACAACCATGGAAGAATCCCGCGCGATCGCCCATGAAATTGGTACTTATCCCTTAATTATCCGTCCTGCCTTCACAATGGGTGGTACTGGCGGCGGCATCGCTTACAACCAAGAGGAATTTGAAGAAATTTGTGCCTCTGGGCTTGAAGCTAGTCCCGTATCGCAAATCTTGATCGAGCGATCGCTGATTGGCTGGAAAGAATACGAGCTAGAGGTGATGCGCGATCTCGCCGATAACGTGGTGATCATTTGTAGCATCGAAAATATTGATCCCATGGGTATTCATACAGGTGACTCGATTACGGTTGCACCTGCTCAAACCCTGACTGACAAAGAATATCAGCGCTTACGTGACTATTCAATTAAAATCATTCGCGAAATTGGCGTAGAAACTGGCGGCTCAAATATTCAGTTCTCGATCAATCCTGAAAACGGCGATGTCGTTGTAATTGAGATGAATCCTCGCGTGTCGCGTAGCTCGGCACTTGCATCGAAAGCGACTGGCTTCCCGATCGCTAAATTTGCTGCGAAACTTGCTGTGGGTTATACCCTTGATGAAATTTCTAACGACATCACTAAGAAAACTCCTGCGAGCTTTGAACCAACGATCGATTATGTCGTAACTAAGATTCCTCGCTTTGCCTTTGAGAAATTCCCTGGATCTGAGCCAGTGCTCACTACCCAGATGAAATCCGTCGGTGAAGCGATGGCGATCGGACGCACTTTCCAAGAGTCGTTCCAGAAAGCATTGCGATCGCTAGAAGTTGGTCGTTTTGGTTTTGGTGGCGATCGCGAAGAAGTATTGCCTGACCTCGATAAAATTAAGTACAGCTTGCGGGTTCCTAATCCCGATCGCATTTTCTCGATTCGCGATGGATTTTTGTCAGGGCTATCAGTTCAAGCCATTTTTGAATTGACTAATATCGATCCTTGGTTCTTGCAAAAAATGCGCGAGATCACCGATGTGGAACTTTCGATCAAGGGTCGGAAGCTAGACAGTATCAAAAAAGATGAGATGCTGGAAACAAAACGCATGGGCTTTAGCGATCGCCAGATTGCCTACCTCACTAGCACAAATGAAGATGCAGTTCGTACTTATCGCAAATCCCTCGGCGTGATTCCCTCCTACAAGACTGTCGATACTTGTGCGGCTGAGTTTGAAGCGCTCACGCCCTATCACTACTCTACCTACGAAGAAGAATCAGAAATTCTACCTTCGACAAAGCGCAAGGTCATGATCCTTGGTGGTGGTCCAAACCGCATTGGACAAGGGATTGAATTTGACTATTGTTGTTGTCATGCTAGCTATGCATTACGTGCCGCAGGTTTCGAGACAATCATGGTTAACTCCAATCCTGAAACCGTTTCCACGGATTACGATACTAGCGATCGCCTCTATTTCGAGCCATTGACCCGTGAAGATGTATTGAACATCATCGAAGCGGAACAGCCTGAAGGTGTGATCATTCAGTTCGGTGGACAAACTCCACTTAAGCTTTCAGTTCCGCTCCTGCGTTATCTGGAAGAGAATAACTCTAATACTAAAATTTGGGGTACTTCGCCAGATTCTATTGATATTGCTGAAGATCGTGAACGCTTTGAAGCTATCTGTCAACAACTAGGAATCCTGCAACCTAATAATGGTTTGGCGCGTTCTGAAGAAGAGGCGGTGGTCATCGCTCAACGTGTTGGTTATCCCGTCGTAGTCCGTCCTAGCTACGTTCTTGGTGGTCGTGGTATGGAAGTGGTTTACTCTGATACCGAACTCGAAGACTATATGCGTCGGGCGATCATCATCGAACCAGAGCATCCTGTACTGATCGATCATTTCCTTGAAGGAGCGATCGAGGTGGATGTGGATGCGATCGCTGATCAACTTGGCAATGTCACCATCGGCGGCATCATGGAGCATATCGAAGAAGCAGGGATTCACTCTGGTGACTCCGCTTGTTCAATTCCTACTTTCTCTTTGCCTCCTGAAGTTCTTACCACCATTCGCACATGGACGATCAGCCTTGCCAAGTCTCTCAACGTAATTGGCTTGATGAATATCCAATATGCTGTCCAGTTGAATAATAACAACCTCAAAGAGAGCAAGGTCTTTATTCTTGAAGCTAATCCTCGCGCTTCGCGTACTGTTCCCTATGTCAGTAAAGCGATTAATGTTCCCCTCGTTAATTATGCATCTCGCATCATGGCTGGAGCCACCCTTGCCGAACTTGGCTTAACGGAAGAGGTAATTCCTAAACATATTTCGATTAAGGAAGCTGTACTTCCCTTTGCGAAGTTTGCAGGAACCGATACGATTTTAGGTCCTGAAATGCGATCGACTGGTGAAGTCATGGGCATTGATACCGAATTCGGACGCGCCTTTGCCAAAGCGCAAATCGCCGCAGGAACTCATTTACCTCTTGAGGGAACTGTATTCCTATCGGTTAACGATCGCGATAAAAGCGGCATCCCCTCGGTTGCGGAAGCCTTTGTCGAATTGGGCTTTAAAATTGTGGCTACGGAAGGAACCTATAAAATCCTGCGTCGTAACAATATTGAATCCAAGCAAGTTCTCAAAGTCCATGAAGGTCGTCCCCACATTGGTGACTCGATGAAGAATGGTCAAATCCAATTGATTGTCAATTCGCCTAGTGGTGAAGAGGCGAAAACCGATGGCAAGATGATTCGCCGTACAGCGCTTGCTTATAAGATTCCTGTAATTACCACCCTTGCTGGTGCGAAAGCAGCGATCGCGGCGATTCGTTCTCTCCAAACTGGAGCGATTTCTGTAACTGCGCTTCAGGATTACGCTTAAAGTCCTAACTAAAGAATACCCTCCGCATTGCGGCTACTACCCACAAGTCCTAAAACCTAGCTAAATCAAGAATCAATCGCCCCCTAGCCCCCAATTCTAGGGGGACAAGAAATATTATTATTTCAAAGTCCCCCAGAATTGAGGGACTTAGGGGGATTAGATAGATTGAAACGAAGATAGGGAGACTTGAATATACAGGCTAGCGAGTTGCGGAGGGTATTTTTTGTTGCGCTTAGAGAATGTTCACTCAGATCTTGCACCTGTTTGAGAGGGTTGAAGGGCAATAGATAGGATGTTGTTAAGATCTCAGTTATCTTTTTTGTAACGATCGCCTGTTTTGGAGAATATCGCTTTATGCTGGCTGGTAAGCAACTACGGGTTTTGATGTAAATGTGAGGATGTGGGCAATGAAGAAGATTGTTGGCATTGCGATGTTGACCTTTTTGTCTTGTGGGCAAGTGCAGATAGTGATGAGTGAGAGCGCCCAAGCACAAACAACACAAGACCGTAAAGCGGAAGCAGATCGACTGTTGCAACAAGGAAATCAGCAATATCAAATTAGCCAGTTTGAGACAGCATTTCAGTCATGGCAGCAAGCATTGAGCATTTATTACGAAATCAAAGATAGACAAGGCGAGGGAGCAGTCCTTGGAAATCTTGGTCTTGCTTACTATTTTCTCGGCAATTATGAAAAAGCCATTGAATATCATCAAAAAGCATTAGCAAGCTTATGGGAAATCAAAGACAGACAAGGTGAGGGCACAGTTCTTGGCAATCTTGGTCTTGCTTACTATTCTCTCGGCAACTATGAAAAAGCCATTGAATATCATCAAAAAGCATTAGGAATTGCAAGAGAAATCAAAAATAAATTGGGAGAAGGAAATGCTCTTGGGAATCTTGGTCTTGTTTACTACTCTCTCGGCAACTACGAAAAAGCTATTAATTATCATCAGCAAAGGTTAGCAATTGCAAGAGAAATCAAGGATAGGGAAGGAGAAGGACAGTCACTTGGTAATCTTGGTCTTGCTTACGATGCCCTTGGGAACTATGACAAAGCCATTGAGTTTCATCAACAACAGTTATCGCTTGCAAAAGAAATAAAAGATAGGCGAGGAGAAGGACAGTCGCTTGGTAATCTTGGTATTGCTTACGATGCCCTTGGGAACTATGACAAAGCCATTGAGTTTCATCAACAAGCTTTAGCAATTGCAAGGGATATTAAAGATATACAAAGAGAAGGTCAAATACTCGGTAATCTTGGTCTTGCTTATCATGCTCTAAGCAACTACGGCAAAGCCATTGATTATCAGCAACAGCGCTTAGCAATCGCAAGAGAAATCAAAGATAGACGAGGAGAAGGACAATCGCTTGGTAATCTTGGTATTGCTTACGATGCCCTTGGCAACTATAGCAAAGCCATTGATTATCAGCAACAGCGCTTAGCAATCGCAAGAGAAATCAAAGATAGACGAGGAGAAGGACAGTCACTTGGCAATCTTGGTCTTTCTTACAATAAACTTGGTAACCACGTCAAAGCCATTGATTTCTATCAACAAGCTTTAGCAATTGCAAGAGAAATCAAAGTCAGACTCGGAGAGAAAAATGCATTGGGAGGACTCAGTCTTTCTTACTTTCGGCTCGGAAACTATGACAACGCCATTAAATATGAACAACAAGCCTTAGCGATCGCAAGAGAACTCAAAGATAAGCAAGGAGAGGGACAGGCTCTAGGAAATCTCGGAGCTACTTATTATGTTCTTGGTCATTATGACAAAGCTATTGATTACTATTCGCAAGCTTTAGAAATTGTACGAGAAACTAAAGATAGAGATGGCGAAGGGATTGTTCTCCAAAATATTGGGGTTCTACTTAGCAATCAAAATCAATCTGAACTCGCTATTCTTTTTTACAAACAATCGGTTAATGTAAGAGAATCAATCCGTAAAGATATCAAAAAGCTTAATAAAGAAGAACAGCAATCCTATACCAACACCATTACAAGTAGTTATCGTCGCTTAGCCAATTTGTTGATTAAGCAAGATCGAATCGTGGAAGCACTCCAAGTCCTTGATCTCCTCAAAGTCCAAGAACTCGAAGACTATTTCAAAAATATCAAAGGCAGTGACAGATCGGCGCAAGGAGTCCGACTTTTAGAACCAGAGAAAGCTATGAGCGATAAGCTATTAGCGGTTAGTTTTGAGAATAGTCTTGAAATTAACAGCCAACTTGCTAACAAAATCCAACAACTTCCCAAATCAGAAATCAACAAAGTACCCGACTATCTCCAAAAAATCCCTCAAGGCACAGCCTTACTTTATCCCTTGATTTTAGGAGACAGACTCGAAATCATCCTCTTCTCACCCAACACCACCCCCATCAGCCGCACCGTCAAAATCTCTCAAAAAGAACTAGAAACCCTAGTGACTGATTTTAGAGCCACACTCCTTGATGCTGGCTCTGAAGACGTCAAAGAACCTGCGGCACAACTATACCAATTACTGATTAAACCCATCGAAGCCGAACTAGTCCAAGCTAAAACCACCACAATTCTGTATGCACCCGATGGCATCTTGCGATATATTCCCATCGCTGCACTCTATGACGGCAAACAATGGCTAGCAGAGAAATACCGCATTAGTAATCTAATCTCCTATAGCCTCTTTGACTTTTCCGCACAACCTAAAAACTCACCCAACATCCTTGCAGGAGCCTTTGGTGGTAAAGCAGGAGAGCAAAAGCATGGACAAACAGCCTTACCCGCAACCCTTAAGGAAGTTCAAGCGATCGCAAATTCATTCACAAACTCAGTTACCTTAATCGAAGAAAACTTTAGCCGACAAGCGATTGAATCGAAATTCAAAAATCATAATATTCTGCATCTCGCCACCCATGCCGAATTCAACATAGGTGTACCAGACAACTCCTTCATCATTTTTGGCAATGGTGACAAAATCCGTCTCAATGAAATCACCGACTGGCAAATTCCGAATATAGATTTGATTGTGTTGAGTGCTTGTCAGACTGGAGTGGGTAAGCTCGGCGATGGTGTAGAAATTTTAGGATTTGGCTATCAAGTCCAAAAAGCAGGAGCAAAAAATGCGATCGCCTCACTCTGGAAAGTTGATGATGCTGGTACACAAGCCTTAATGGTTGCCTTTTATGATGAACTCAAAAAAGGCAATGTTACTAGTACAGAAGCATTACATAGAGCGCAAGTTTCTCTAATCAAATCATCAGAGTTTAATCATCCAAATTATTGGTCAGCATTTTTTGCGATCGGCAATGGGTTGTAGTCATTTGTTAAGTATCTCAGCATAGTTATAAAATAAGCCCAAATTGCTGTTTCGCTAGCGTAGCTAGCGGAACAGCAATTTGGGTTTAAAGTTTAGATGGACTGTTGTGAGGCGCAATCAAATTTTGTGATTTAGGAGGACAGTTTTTGCCATGAATAAAGGTTTGGGCGCGATCGCATTGGTCACTCTTTTGTCTTGCTTGTCCGTAACAACATTAGGTAGCGATCGCCTATGGGCGCAAGAAGCATCTGACAGCAGAGCAGAAGCAGGTAGATTGCTAAACCAAGGATTGCAGCAATATCGCAATAATCAGACTCAAGCCGCCTTTCAGACATGGCAGAAGACCCTGCAAATTTATCGAGAGATCAAAGACCGTGCAGGCGAAGGAAAAGTACTGAACAATTTCGGCATTGCGTACTACATGCTGGGACAGTACGACAAATCAGTTAATTTTTTTCAACAGCGTTTAGCGATCGCCCGCGAACTCAATGATCGCAAAGGTGAAGCCAATGCCCTCGACAGTCTTGGACTTAACTACATCCTCCTAGGACAGTACGAAAAAGCGATCGCCATCTACCAACAAGCAGTGGCGATCTTCCAAGAACTTAACGATCGCCAGAATGAAGGAAATGCTGTCGGAAATCTTGGCATCGCTTACCGTGAACTAGGGAAATATCAGAAAGCAATCAATTTCCATCAACAACAGTTAACCATTACTCGCGAAATCAAAGACCGTGCAGGGGAGGGGCGAGCGCTCGGTGGGCTTGGCATTGTTTACCGCGAATTAGGTCAGTACCAAAAAGCAATTACCTTTTACGAACAGGACTTGGCGATCGCTCGCGAATTTAAAGACCTTAATGGTCAAGGCAGGGCTTTCAACAACCTTGGCATCGCCTATGGTGATTTACTGAAATACAAAGAAGCCGTTACCTTTTATCAACAGGCTCTAGAAATATTCCGCGATATTGAAAATCGCAAGGAAGAAGGAAGCACCCTCGGTAATCTTGGCATTGCGTATCGCGAACTGGGTCAGTACCAAAAAGCCCTCACCTTCCACCAACAACAACTAGCGATCGCCTATGCAATCAAAGATCGTGTCACTGAGGGCAAAGCCGTTGGTGGGCTTGGCATTATTTACAACAAACTCAGACAGTACGACAAAGCGCTCCCATTTTATCTGAGAGACTTAGCGATCGCGCTCGAACTTGGCGATCGGCGCGGAGAAGGGAGAGTATTCAATAACTTGGGGGTAATCTTTGCCGACCTCGACCAAACCACATTGTCTATCCTTGCTTACAAGCAATCAGTAAATATCCAAGAATCGATCCGCAAAGATCTGCGCGGACTGAGTAAAGAAGAACAGAAGTCTTTTTTGGATACAGTTGCCCGCACCTATCGCCATCTTGCCAGTCTACTACTAATGCAAGGACGAGTAATAGAAGCTCTACAAGTCCTCGATCTCCTGAAAGTACAAGAGCTAGAAGACTATCTCAAAAATGTGAAAGGGAATGATAGAACAGCTCAAGGAGTAAAGCTCTTAGAACCAGAGACAGTGACTGCTCGTCAATTGTCGCTTTTAAAGTTGGAGGATAGCGCGGAAATCAATCTACAACTTGCTAATCAGATCCGCCAAATCCCTAGATCAGAGCTAAACAAAATTCCCGACTATCTGCAACAAATTCCTCAAGGTACAGTACTGCTCTATCCATTGATTTTAAGCGATCGCCTTGAGCTAATCCTTTTCTCTCCCAATTCTCCTCCCCTCAACCACACTGTCAAAATCTCCCAAAAAGAACTAAAAGACTTAATTAATAATTATAGAACGGGACTGCTCGATACAACTTCTGAAGATTATAAAGCTGCGGCTGTTGCCCTTTACAATCTACTGATCAAACCCATCGAAGCAGAACTCATCCGATCCAAAGCCAAGACGATTCTCTACGCACCTGATGGGCAAATGCGATATGTTCCCCTTGCCGCTCTATATGATGGCAAAAAATGGCTAATTGAAAAATATCAAATCAGTAACCTGATCGCCTATAGCCTATCTGACTTTTCCCCAAAGCCTAAAACTCAGCCTAATATCCTAGCAGGAGCGTTTGGTGGGAAAGCAGGGGAGAAAAGATTTGGACAATTGGGATTACCTGCTACGCTCAAAGAAGTCCAAGCGATCGCCAATTCATTCCAAAATTCCGTTACCTTAACCGAAGATCAGTTTAGTCGCCAAGCGCTCGAGTCTAAATTCAAAAACCACAACATTCTCCATCTTGCCTCCCATGCCGAATTTAATACTGGCGCACCAGACAACTCCTTCATTATCTTTGGCAATGGTGATAAAATCCGCTTAAATGAGATCAGCGATTGGCAAATTCCCAATATAGATTTAGTTATACTCAGCGCTTGCCAGACTGGTGTTGGCAAGCTTGGTGATGGAGTAGAAGTTTTAGGATTTGGTTATCAAGTCCAAAAGGCAGGAGCAAAACAGGCGATCGCCTCACTCTGGAAAGTTGATGATGCAGGCACACAGGTGCTCATGGAAGCATTTTACCAAGAACTCAAGAAAGGTAATATCACCTCCACCGAAGCATTACAACGCGCCCAAATATCCCTGATTAAATCTCCAAATTACAATCATCCAAATTATTGGTCAGCATTTTTTGCGATCGGTAATGGACTGTAAGGGCAATTCATGAATTGCCCTTACAGTCCAAAACTAAAAATGGCTCCGCCATTTTTAGTTTTAAAACCCTTACAGGGTTTGGTTTTTAATTCACAAAAGTGTTGGCTCACTTTTGTGAATTAGTATAAAACATAATTTAACGTGAGTTCGATAAGCTATTTGCGGCGTGCTTCGCACGCCGCAAATAGCTTATCGAACTCACGTTGATTTAAGCTACTTTCGCAATTACAGTGCGATGACGTGGTGAATTCGCAGTGATGCAGGGAGCCTCAAACCCTGCGGCAACTAGTTCAGAGGCAAGATCAAAGGAAAAATATTGATCGAGATAGGGTTCTGTACTTTTGAGTAGAGTCAAAATATAGGGAGGCATCTTGACATAGATATCTGAATAGGGATTCATATCCATGAGAGTGAAGTAACCATTAGGACGCAAAACACGGCGAATTTCACGGAGTATTTGGCGCGTTGCATCTTGAGGTAGTTCATGGAATAGCAGAAAACAGGATACAAAATCAAATGAACTATCAGGTAATCCCGTTTGTTCGGCGGTAGAATGAATCCATTGCACCTGTCCATTTTCGGCTAACTCAGGATGCTTGGTGTGCGTATTGTAATTAGCGATCGCTAAAAAATGTGGTGATAAATCCAAACCCGTAATTTTGGCTTGAGGATAGGCTTTATGCAATACAAAAGTACTCATGCCTACACTGCAACCAATATCGAGAATATCTTGAGGTGGAGTGGCGATCTTCTCTTTGACAATATCAATATAACTTTGACGCAAACGTGCATCACCTTCCACTGGAGGCTGATCATCATTCCAAATGCGTGAATGTACAGCATAGGCAGCAACTTCTACTTCCGTTGCAGGCAACCAACCAAGATTCCCTTCTTCGTAGGCATGGAAGTGCTTGAGATAATATTCGGGATATTGGATATGAGGATTTTGGACTTGGGCAATTTCGCTATCAAGATCTTGTTTTTGTAAATCAGCGACAATTTGCCGCCAGTTTACGCCCATTGACTCAGCCCTTTCGATCATCATGTTGCGGGCGCGTTGCTTAGCGATGTTAAATAAAGGCGCGATCGCTAAAATGCCATTTACTAAGCGGGATGCTAGTCCAATTTTTGGAGTAGTGGCTGAAGTGGTAGAAGTCATTTTAAACTTTTTAATTATAATCACAGCCATTATATAACTGTCGCCATTCTTGTAGGAAATATAGTGTGAGGCAGCGCGAAGCGCTGCCTCACACTATTGCTAAGGACGTTCGACATAGTACGAGCCAAGCACGATCACATCCATACTAGTACGCAAAAAACAGGCGATCGCTTCATTAGGAATCCTGACCACTGGCTCATTTTCGTTTAATGACGTATTTAAAATCATGGGTACGCCTGTGCGTTGAGCAAAGGTATTAATCAAGTCCCAGTAAAGTGGATTAGTTCTATAGCTAACGCTTTGTAATCGCCCCGTCCCATCAACATGGGTCACCGCAGGGATTTGCGATCGCTTTTCGGGCTTAATCTTAAAGACCTTTTCCATGAATGGTGTCGGCTCATCAATCTCAAAATATTCACCAACTTTTTCCTCAAGAATACTGGGGGCAAAAGGTCGAAATTTCTCGCGAAACTTAATTTTGAGATTAATAATATCGCGCATATCCGCACGGCGAGGGTCAGCTACCAAAGAACGATTACCTAAGGCTCTTGCCCCAAATTCCATTCTTCCCTGAAACCAGCCAACGACCTTACCATCACACATCGCATCGACAACTTTTTCTAGCATCACTTGGCGATCGCGTGGTTGATCTAATGGTAAATAATGCGATCGCAAATTATGTTTAGCGATCGCCTCCAAGCATTCAGCATCACTAAATTCTGAACCCCAATAGCCATGTTCAAGCACAAAATTACGAGGATGCTTCAGAATTTGATTCCACACGTAAAAAGCTGCACCAAAGCAAGTCCCATTATCGGCAGCACCAACTGGGATATATACCTGCTTGAAGGGAGTCTTTTGCGTGATTTTCCCGTTAGCGACCGAGTTCATCGCCACACCGCCAGCTAGACAAAGATGATCGCTTTTAGTGCGTTCCCATAAGCGATTGAGGATATGAAAGATAATTTCTTCAGTGATAACCTGCAATGAGGTAGCAATATTTTGGTGTTTTTCGGTGAGTTCATCTTGAGGCTGGCGAGGTTTACCAAGCAATTTTTCTAATTTTTGGCTATGAAATGGTAAAACTGTGGGTATTCCTCCAGTCCAATTCATCGATATCCCATTTTTATGATGATTGAAGTACTCAAGATTTAGTTCTAGCCCATCACCTTGAGGGGAGATAAGTTGGCGCAACTCTTCTAAATACTCAGGCTCTCCATAGGGAGCTAGCCCCATAACTTTATACTCATCTCCATAGTTAGGAAATCCTAGATAAAGAGTAATTGCGTTATAGAGATATCCTAGAGAATGGGGAAAATAAGTTCGCTCAAAATATTGTAATTGATTCCCTTTTCCTACTCCAGAGAGAGTACTCACAAAATCTCCCATGCCATCAATCGATAGAATCGCAGCTTCTTCAAAGGGCGAAACAAAGAATGTACTCGCAAAGTGGGTGGAGTGATGCTCTAGAGTATGAATTACAGCCTTAATCTTTTCTGGTAATACATTGCAGGCGATCGCTAAATTATCTCGAATTCCTAAGCTTTTGCTTTGCTTACCAAAGCGATCAATTAATGAGCTAAGAGAAGGACGCTGTTGTAATGTAACTAGTAACTTGCGGTTGAGATTTGCCTTAGGGTTATAAGAAAGAGCCACATGATCTAACTGCGTAACATCAATACCACCAACTTGTAGGCAATAACGAATTGACTCGGATGGGAATCCCGCCCAATGTTTGATTCTTTGAAAGCGCTCTTCTTCAACAGCAGCAACCATTTGACCGTCTTGGATGAGACTTGCAGAACTATCCCCATGATATGCATTGATGCCCAGAATATTCATTAATATTTCATTGGTGCGACAGTAATTGTCGCAATCATAGAGCAATTGCGTAAAACTTTAATGTTCATAGTTTGATAGCAGCAATTCTCATTATGAAACCGATTTTAATGTTTCCAGCGCCTTTGGCGCTGGAAACATTAAAATCGGTTTTTTGAAAGCCCGCCGTTGAAGGGCTTTCAAAAAACCGATTTTTATAAGGAGAATTGCTAGATGAGAATTACTGATTTTTTAGGGTTAAGATCTTAACTGTAATGTTGATTGCTATACAATATTAAAGCTTTTCTAATGGTCGAGTTTTTTCTATGCAAGTTTGGGTATTGCTGTTTAACGCCAACACCGATAACGAAGGTATCTACACTCTAGAAATTGAGGGCAGTAATATTATTGTCGCCTTTGAGCAAGAGGATGATGCAATTCGTTATGCAGGTTTATTGGAAGCACAGGACTTCTTGTCGCCAACAGTAGAAAGCATTGATAGCAAAGATTTAGAAGAATTTTGTGAAGAAGCAGGCTATGACTTAAACATCGTACCAACCGATGCCCTATTAGTCCCCCCTGAAAAAAATGTGGATAAAACGGACTGGTCAGCCGATCGCGATCAAAATCTACCCGAACCAGAGGACGAAATTGAGGTAGAAGATCCCGTAATTGCGATGATGCGCCGTCGTTTAGAAAATTTACTATAAGACATAAGAATGCGTCCCTAAGGGACGCATTCTTATGACATGACTAGAGTTTGTTTTAGGTATAAATTATGACGGCTGAACTTACTTCTAATCCTTTAACCAACGCAATTACTAAATTTGAGCCTAGTTCTGAAAACGGAGGCTGGTTTAACTATGCTGTGCGCGTATATCCTCATCACACTGACTATGCGGGTGTAGTGTGGCATGGTACATATCTCACTTGGATGGAAGAGGCGCGGGTAGAATGCTTGCGAACTGTGGGCATGAGCTTTGAGGAATTAGTCTCAGCAGGTGTGGACTTGCCAGTTGCCGAGATGAATTTGCGCTATCACCGTTCGGCGCGGATGGGTGATGATGTACTCGTAATGACTCGACTTGTACCAGATAAAGTCCGCCTGAACTGGGAATATCAAATTCGTACTGAAACAGATCTATGTGTAACAGCAGTGGTTACCCTCGTACCTGTAGATTTTGAAAAACGTAAGTTGTTGCGATCGCTACCAAGTTCATTGGAAGGGGCGATCGCCAAATTAACGGGAATTTAAGTTTTGCATCTTGCGAAGCAAGATGCAAATGCACAGTAACTGAGGAACTCAATCAAATCATGGCAAATTGGCAAGTAATAGCAGGCGGTGTGACCGCAGCAAAGGGCTATAAAGCCGCAGGAATCACCGCAGGACTGAAACCATCTGGCGCACCTGACCTAACTTTGATCGCATCGGATGTCCCAGCGATCGCCGCAGGCGTATTTACTAAGTCTTGTGTCAGAGCTGCCTGTGTAGACTTCAACCGCGAAGTATTGGCAAAGGGTTGCCATGTCAGCGCGATCCTCTGCAATGCGGGTCAAGCCAATGCTAGTACAGGTGCAGAAGGTTGGCAGAATGCAGTGGAATGTGCCGAACTAGTGCAGAAAGCTTTAAATACAGTCGATGGGGTTTTAGTTGCTTCCACTGGTGTCATCGGCAAGCAATTGCTAATGGATAAGATGCGCTCAGGTATTGCCAAAATTGCGCCCCTGATTTCGCCCGATGGTGGTGAAGATGCCTCGCGATCGATCATGACCACGGACACTGTGCCGAAAAGTATTGCCCTAGAAACCGTAATTGATGGCAAGCCCGTGAGAATTGGTGGCATCTGTAAAGGTTCGGGAATGATCCATCCCAACATGGCGACGATGCTGGGTTTTGTCACTTGTGATGCTGGTGTGGAGCCAAAGCTATGGCAAAAGATGCTATCTAGTTCCATTGATGCCAGCTTCAACCAAGTTACCGTTGATGGTGATACCAGCACCAATGACATGGTATTAGCACTAAGCAATGGTCAGTCGGGCGTAGTTATCGATGATGAAAATTCTGATGCAGCGCAACAGGTGCAGGCGATGTTGCAAGAAGTTTGTATGAGCTTAGCTAAGGCGATCGCCCGTGATGGTGAAGGGGCAACCTGCATGATCGAGGTGAATGTCACTGGTGCATCTAGTACCGTCGCCGCTCGGCAAATTGCCAAAACTATCGTCGGTTCATCCCTTGTCAAATCTGCCGTCTTTGGCAACGATCCTAACTGGGGTAGAATTGCCGCCGCCGCAGGGCGATCGGGTGTAGATTTTGATCAAAATTTGTTGAATATTCAACTGGGCGATTTTGTGATGATGAAGGACGGCACGCCACAGGAATACGATCGCAATGCCGCCAGCGACTATCTCAAAAATGACACTGTAATCATCAATGTCGGTGTCGGTGATGGTAGTGGTGAAGGCACGGCATGGGGCTGTGACCTTAGCTACGATTACGTCAAGATTAACGCTGAATACACAACATAAATCTTAAAAGGTGGCGGTTCACGCCACCTTTTAAGATTTAGCTATGACGAAATCATGGCGTGAGACAAGACTAACCTCGATATTTTCTGGCTCAAGGACAAAAGCCTCGCCGATCTTGATAATCTCCCCGACCCCGATATTCTTGCCAATGAAATCATCGAAAATATCGAAGCAGGGTTAGCTAGTTTTCGTGAAATTATGGAGATTATTAATCTAACCTAAGCTACTACTCAAGGATTAGCGGTGAGGCGCGAAGCGCCTCACCGCTAATCCTTGGCTTTTAATGTCTATTTTTAATCTAGCCTGAGCGTAGGATGTCATAGATATGGACAAACTGCTATAGCTTGATACACTATTGGCTAGTTTTTAATTCTAAGCCGAAGTATATAGAGGCAAAGAGCATATGCAGGTGGATGAACAGGCGGATAAACAGGTAGAAACATCTACGGAAGTCAGTAATATATCTGGAGATACACAAAGTACTTCAGCCAAAAATCAAACTATTAATATGAAGAAGGCGCTAGCACCTAAAAGTTCCAATAAATTATTAATCCCTGCGATCGCTTTGGCAATAGCCGCACTGGGTGTAAGTATTTGGTTTGTGATCGGACGTTTTAGTAGTAACCCATCATCAGCCACATCTCCCGCAACTAATACCACTGGTAACAGTAGCAAAGAACAACCCAGAGCAATCAGTGCCTTAGGTCGCGTAGAGCCACAGGGAGAAGTTGTCAAAGTTGCCTCACCTTCAGCGCTAGGGACATCTCGCATTGTCAAATTAATGGTCAAAGAAGGCGATATGGTCAAGCAGGGACAAGTGATCGCCATTCTTGATAGTTACGATCGCTCAGTCGCCACTTTACTTCAAGCTCAAAGTCAAGCCCAAGAAAGCGATCGTAATCTTGCCAGAGTTCGCGCAGGGGCTAAGGGTGGCGATATTGAAGCCCAAGCAGGTAATGTTGAAGCGGCTAAAGCAAATGTTAATGCTATTAGTGTAAATGCGGCTCGACTTAAAGCAGAACTAGATATTGCTGAGCGAGACTACAATCGCTTTCAGCAGCTACAAAAAGATGGTGCAATTTCAGAGTCAATGTTGGATACTTATCGACTGAAAGCAGTCACTCTCGCAGGACAACTTGAACAAACTAAGCAACAGATTCAACAAGCAGAGTTTAGTCTAAAACAATCTCAAGGATTACTCAGTAGTGTTAGAGAAGTCCGTCCCACTGATATCCAGTTTGCCGAAGCTCAATTACAAACGGCGATGGTCAATGTCAAAAAAGCTGAAGTAGATCTTGATCTAGCCCAAGTTCGTGCTCCAATTGATGGACAAGTTCTCAAAATCAATACGAAAACTGGTGAATTTGTCAGTCAGACAAATGGAGTAGTTGACCTTGGCAATACCAGTCAGATGTATGTAGTAGCAGAAATCTATGAAACTGATATCGGCAAAATCAAGATTGGACAGAAAGCAAGCATCCAAAGCGAAGCCTTTGAAGGTGAAATTACTGGCAAAGTTGATCGCATCGGGTTGCGGATTGCCAAAAATGATGTACTGGGAACCGATCCTGCTGCAAAAACCGATGTCAGGATTATTGAAGTCAAGATCAAGTTAGATGACAGCTCCAAGGTTTCAGGGCTTACCAATTTGCAAGTCAGAGTCAAGGTAGAGGTTTAATGGGAGTGCAAAGCACTCTTAATTAAATCTAATTTTTTTAACGCTAGATGAAATTTTATGATTTTTGCTGTACCTCTTGCTTGGCTACAACTTACCTACGAAAAAAGCCGACTGCTGGTAGCGATCGCAGGGATTACCTTCGCGGTAGTTTTAATGTTTTTACAATTAGGATTCCGCGATGCTCTATTTACTAGTGCGATTCGCTTGCAAAGTAATTTGGTAGGTGACTTAGTAATTATTAGTCCTCAATCCACTAACCTCGTGGGAATGCGGAACTTCTCACAACGTCGCCTTTATCAAGCTTTGGGAATGAAGGAAGTTGCTTCAGTTAACCCAGTATATATCGGACTTGGTGCTTGGAAAATCCAAGAAGACCCTGCGGGACAGACTCGTAATATCTTAGTATTGGGCGCAAATCCTGAGGCAAAGGTCTTTAAAATGGCGGGCGCAGAAGCAAATATTGATCATATCAAAACTCAAGATGTAGTTCTCTTTGATCGGGCTTCCCGTGCTGAGTTTGGTCCAATTGTGGGAGAATGTGGCACTTTAGCGCTCAAGGCGAAGTTCACCGATGATGCTTTTGCTTGTAACAATCTCGTCACTCGCGAAGTTGCCAATCGCAAACTGACAATTGGAGGTTTATTTGAGCTAGGTGCATCCTTTGCTGCTGATGGTGCAGTGATTACTAGCGATACTAATTTTCTTCGCATTTTTGATAGTCGTCGTTCAGGATTAATTAATGTCGGCTTGATTAATCTAAAACCTGATGCATCACCTTACGAAGCAATGCGAAACTTCATTTTGAGTCAACCCAGTGATCATGTGATTTTGCCTCGCGAAAAATTACAACCCGACGGTAAAAGAGTTCAGATTTTGTATAAAGAAAGTATTGATGCAAATGGAAAAATGATTCGCGAAGAGAATAAAGATAAGGTGTTTGTCTATAAGACCGATCTCACGGTGGAAGATCTGAAAAAAACTCACGATGCGGCGGTCGATGATACGCGGATCTTGACTATGGAAGGCTACATTGACTTTGAGAAAGGATATTGGCAAAAAAGTACGGCGATCGGCTTTATCTTTAGTCTTGGAACTGTGATGGGATTCATTGTCGGAATTGTGATCGTTTATCAGATTCTCTATACAGATGTTTCTGATCACCTTGCAGAATATGCGACGCTTAAGGCGATGGGCTATGGAAATTTATACCTAGCTCAAGTTGTCATTCAAGAAGCGTTTGTTCTATCGATTTTGGGTTTTATTCCTGGGTTAGGAATTTCCTTTGGGCTGTACAATCTCACCAAAAATGCCACGTTATTGCCTCTGTATATCTGGGATAAGGCAATTCCTGTGATGATCTTAACGATGGTGATGTGTGTGATTTCTGGTGCGATATCATTACGCAAAGTCCAATCTGCCGATCCTGCGGAAATTTTTGGATAGAGCGATCGCTGTTCTCAAAAACTTTACGCTCCCATCCAAAGCAAAAGATTTTTTGAAAGTGTTGCTTTGCAACACTTTCAAAAAATCTTTTGTGGTTTGTTCGTTCATGCTAGATTGATACAGCGAAGTTTTTTAGGCAGTATGTCCCATCCTATTTATCTGACAAAATCCGATCTCAAGACTGCCCGCAGTTGCACAACCAAACTTTATTACAAGAAGTTGGGCTATCCCACGGTCGATCGCGTTGATGCCTATACCAGAATATTAGCCGATGGGAATTTCATCATTAGTAAGATTGCTCACCTTCTCTATCCTGAAGGCATCTACATTTCGGCAAATCTTAACTCCGATGAAAGCATTGCAAGTGCTGCTCAAGAAACGATCGCTTATTTACAACAGGAGAATGTGACTCTCTTTGAGCCAGTTTTTTATGCATCCCATAAGCTAGCCCGAGCTGATATTCTCGTCAAGCAAGGCGATCGCATTGAGATTATCGAAATTAGATCTAAAGGATTTGATAGTAATGCTCACGAAAACTTAGTCAAATACCGCAATCTTTCTCTCTTTCGCAATAAACGTACTGGAAATGTTGGCGGTGAATGGAGATATATCATCGAAGATGTGGCTTACCAAGTTGGGATTTTGCAAGAAATGCTAGCCGAGCATTTACCTGATTGCACGGCAGAGATTGCGCCTTATTTACTGGTTCCCGATCGCGCCAAAACTACAGCCATAGATCATCTTGCTTCCTATTTCCAAATTCAGCGTCTATCGACCCCTCGTAATTCCTTTTCCAAAATGAATGGAATTAAGGTTGATTTTATCGGGGATATTCAGGAACTAGAAAAAGATCAATTTCTCACTAAAGTTAGTATCGAAACAGAAGTTGCAGAATTAATCGAGCCGACAATTGCTTCTGCTCAGAAATATTTAGACTATTTGCTAGAGCGATCTTCTGAAATATTTGCGCCGATTAGCAAAAGCTGTAAAAGTTGTGAGTACCGTGCTAGCGATCGCGATCCCCGTGATGGTTTTAAGGAATGTTGGGGTGACTTAGCGGATGTCGAGAACCATGTCCTCGAACTCTATCAAATGGGGCGCATTGGTGGTCATGAGACTCCTCTAGTCAATGAAATGATTCAGCAAAAGCAAGTCAGTATGTTTGATGTTCCCTTAGAAGAACTCACTGACGAGACCTATAGCTATCGTCAACTTATTCAGATTGAATACACGCAAAAAAACAAAGAATGGATTTCTGAGCATCTCCCCCAAATTGTGCAGCAGATAGAATATCCCATTCATTTTATTGATTTTGAGACTTCGCGCATGGCAATCCCCTATCGTGCAGGGATGCGCCCCTATGAGCAGGTTGCCTTTCAGTGGAGCTGTCACACAATTTCTGAGCCAGATGCAGATCCTATCCAAACAGAATGGCTAGATCTGGAAAATACCTTCCCGAATTTTCAATTTGCCGAATCGCTGATGGAATGCCTAGGCGATCGCGGCACAATCTTGACATGGGCAACCCATGAAAACAGTGTATTGCGCGATATCTACTATCAAATGCAAGCCTATGACTATCAAAATCCGCAATTACAAACATGGCTAGCGAATACCGCTAAGTTGGGAAGCAAGGGCAAATCGCACCTAGTTGATATGAATGCGCTTACACTTAATCATTATTTTCATCCCTTAATGAAAGGACGTACTTCCCTTAAATGTGTTTTACCTGCGGTTTGGAAAACCAATCCCTACTTACATAAAATTCCCTGTTTTCAGGAATACTATCGAGAAGTTGATGGTGAAATCCTGAGTCCCTATGATGTGTTGCCGCAATTGCAAATAGGCGATCGCGTTCAAGTGGTGAATGAGGGTGCTGGCGCAATGCTAGCCTATCAAGACCTGATGTATGGCGAAAATCGCGATCGGGGAATGGACAATCAAGCCATGCGATCGCAGTGGAAAGAGTTGCTCTATCAATACTGCCGCCTTGATACGATGGCAATGGTCATTATTTGGAAACATTGGCAAAATTTGTGTTCAAACTAATAGGATTGCGCCCCGCAGGGGCGCAATCCTATTAGTTATTGCCAAACAAAAAAATATTAAAAGTGTTGCGAAGCAACACTTTTAATATTTTTTTGTTTGGGTTTGAGCGCAAAGCGCTGTAATTTAACGCTTCTTGCCAAAACGCATGAAATTAATCAAGCGCTTGGGAAAACGCGTTAATCCTTTCCAAAACTTTATGAGCAAATCTTCGATCTTGAGAACGATTTCATCAAGCCAAAGCAGTAACCTAATTACAGGATTATTGGAACGCCCACCAATATTTGCCTTGTTTTCAATCCAAGCTCGTAGAGGGCGATCGCTGTCGGTATCAGAACTTTGCTGTTGATACCTCAATAGTTCTTCTTCAAAAACTAAACTCCCATTAAGTTGATCTTGAGAAATTTGTGTAGTTGTAGTTTCAAAATTTTCTAACTCGCCCGATGAATGGATGGCAACTCGATCTGGTGATTTACTAAATGCAATGGATTCATATTCCAAGGGCATCGGCCAAGGACCATTGTCATCGCCAAATACATCCTCCATCGTTAACCATGCTTTGTCGCTGGGAGTGATGTCCGAGGTTTCTTCTAGAGTTGACGATCGCTGTTTACCAAAGAAATAGGCGATCGCTTCTTCAATTAATCTTTGTAAGCGGTCTAGTTGATAGTCAACTTTGAGTGCGTCAGAAAATTCGGAATCTTGATTAAGATCACCACGAGGATCACGCTTGGGATAACTGTTAGTTCTAGATTGAAGCTGATTAATTAGTCGCTCTGCTAGCAAGTCGGGCTGAGTTCCATTGATGCTATCTGCCTTATCTTGATCACCACCTAGCGATCGCTTGCCAATGAAATAATCAATTGCGGCGGCAATCAGATCGCGCAGACGGTCTAGCTTGCTACTTTCAACTAGAGGGGCATTTTTTTTAAGTGTTTCCGCTTTTGCAGAAGTGACTCGTCGCCGCCTTAACTTGGGACTGTCTGGCAATGCTTCTGCGGATTCTGTGCCAAATATTTCTGAGCTTTCTTCCTTATTGTCTAGGCTAGATTCTGGAGAAGGGGATTGATTGCCAAAAAAGTAAGCGATCGCTGCTTCTATTAAACGACGTAATTGCTCTAGTCTTCTATTTTTGCCCAGAGATACATTTTCAGCGAGTCCATTATTTTCTTTTAAGGTGTTCCGTTCGGCTTGGGCTATCTGTTGTTGCCAGATTTCCGCAAAGATGCGATTAGCATTTAGATTGGGTTCTAGGTCTGGATTTTCAGAAGTTGCAAGGTAATCTGTTTGGCGCTTAACGATCGCCGCAATATTGCGATCTAGCTGAGTTTTAGTGCGATCAATCCAATCCAAAAACTTAGTTAATGGACGCAAAAGTAGAGGAATCTCTGGCTTAGGAAGATCAAGCTTTGGCTCAAGAGGTTGATCAAGATTTGGCTCAAGATCTGGACTATCAAATTCAGATAAAAGCCCCACCGCCTCTGGTTGCGATCGCAGTTTTTCTTTAGGCTCAGCCTTGCCTCGCTCAAGTGCTGGAAAAACACGTTTTGCTGTAGATGCAATCAGATACACAGGATATAGAGCTGCCTTGGCTACTTGATAAGCTAGCAAGCGCGGCAACTCTTGGAGTGGTAGTCCTGCAAGCTGTCGAATTTTTTGATCGAGCGATCGCCTTACGCTGCGCCCAAGTTGGGCAGGTAATGAGCTATCAATCCAATTAAAAAGTCGGCTTTGAAATCTAGGCATATGTAACATCATAAAAAAGAAATGCGCGATCGCACTTTTCTTTTTGGGGATCAAGCTTTAAAAACTAGAGCTATTAATGTTTATTTGCTATGCCTAGGACATAAAACCCAAGAATTAGAGGTGTGGCGCTTTGCGCCACACCTCTAATTCTTGGGCGGGAAGGGAGTAAGAAATATTTTGTAGTCCACTTCAGTGGACTTTAGCTTTTAGCCAATAACTTGAGTTCTTGGGTTATTTGCGATCGATAGATTCATCTTAATTTTGGGCTAAAATAAAGTTTTGTTGGTCAGGGCTGTTAGACAATGAGCGAGATAACGAGTAATTCAATTAATTCAGCCAATCAAGTTCAGTTTCTTGATGAATTTGAAGTCGTCGTCGTGGGTGCAGGACATGCAGGCTGTGAAGCCGCCCTCGCCTCAGCACGCATGGGCTGCAAAACCCTACTCCTCACCCTCAACCTCGATCGCATTGCATGGCAACCCTGTAACCCCGCCGTTGGTGGTCCCGCCAAATCGCAACTTGTCCATGAAGTCGATGCCCTCGGTGGCGAAATTGCCAAAATCACCGATCGCACCTATTTACAAAAACGCATCCTCAACAGTTCACGAGGTCCTGCTGTCTGGGCATTGCGAGCGCAAACCGACAAGCGCGAATATGCTGCGGAAATGAAAGCTGTAGTTGAGAATGAGCCGCATCTCTCCGTTCGCGAAGGAACAGTAATTAACGTTTTGCTAGACCCTAACCAAGCAATTATTGGAGTCGAAACTCAGTTTGGTGTGGGTTATGCTTGCAAAGCCGTCATCCTGACCACAGGTACATTTCTCAATGGCAAGATTTGGGTGGGCAATCGCTCCATGTCCGCAGGTCGGGCAGGAGAATTTGCAGTCTCAGGACTTACGGAAACTCTCAATGTCTTGGGATTTGTCACCGATCGCCTAAAAACTGGCACACCAGCAAGAGTCGATCGCCGCAGCGTAGACTACAGCAAAATGGAAGTGCAACCTTCGGATACTGAGCATAACTGGTTTAGCTTCGATCCAAGTGCATGGGTGGAACGTGAGCAAATGAATTGCTACTTAACTCGTACTACTGCCGAAACCCATCGCATCATTCGCGAAAATCTTCACCTTACGCCTGTTTATGGCGGCTTCATCGATGCAAAGGGACCGCGCTATTGTCCGAGCATCGAAGATAAAATTGTGCGTTTTGCCGATAAAGAAAGTCATCAAATTTTTATCGAGCCAGAAGGTAGAACGATTCCTGAGCTTTATATTCAGGGCTTCTCAACGGGAATGCCTGAGAATATTCAATTGCAAATGTTGAGAACTCTCCCAGGTTTAGAGAATTGTCACATGCTTCGCGCCGCCTATGCCGTCGAATATGACTATATTCCTGCGACTCAGTGCTATCCCACTTTGATGACGAAATTGATTGAAGGGCTATTTTGTGCGGGGCAAATTAATGGAACTACTGGTTACGAAGAAGCGGCGGCTCAAGGGGTGATTGCAGGAATGAATTCGGCGCTATTTGCAAAGGGTAAAGAGATGGTGGTATTACCTCGTGCTAGCAGCTATATCGGTACGCTAATTGATGATCTTTGCACTAAGGAATTGCGCGAACCCTATCGGATGTTGACGAGCCGTTCCGAATATCGCTTAATTTTGCGATCGGACAATGCCGATCGCCGACTTACGCCGATTGGACGCGAGATCGGCTTAGTCGATGATCGTCGTTGGCAATTGTTCTGTGATAAACAGGAGCGTGTTTATGCAGAAGTGGAGCGTCTGAATGGAACTCGCGTTAAGGAAAAGGATGAACTTGGGCAAAGAATTACTGCCGAAACAGGAGAAATAATTCGTGGTGCAATTACGCTTTCGGATTTATTGCGTCGTCCTAAGTTTAACTATGCGGAATTGATTCACTATGGTTTAGCCGATCCTAACTTGAATCGGTTTGAACGTCTGGCTGCGGAAATTGAAGTGAAGTATGTGGGCTATATCCAACGTCAAGAGCATCAAATTGAGGAGGTTGCGAAACATAGCGATCGCAAGTTACCAACGGATATTGATTACAATGCGATCGAGACTCTTTCTAAGGAATCAAGAGAGAAGTTGAGCAAGATTCGTCCAATGACGATTGGGCAAGCTAGCCGTATTGGTGGGGTGAATCCTGCGGATGTGAATGCATTGCTAGTGTATCTGGAGATTCAGCATCGACTTGCGGCGAAGACAAGATAATTAGTTGTGGCGATCGCCCTAAACACCATGACTCAAGAGCGAATTGAGTCTAATAAACATCATCATGAGTACCAAGATCGATCAACAAAACTTTGGTATCGGATAGAAATCTAAAAACTAATCTCTGCTCATAGTTGATGCTGATTGACCAAGAGCCTGCAAGATTTCCAACTAGGCTATGGGTTTTTAATGATGGATGAAATGGATCATTTTTGAACAGTTCAAGTTTTTGTTGAAATCGAGCAACGAGTTCAGGATGCTTTTTGCGCCATTTCTTTAAGATTCGCGCAAATGATTCATCCCAAGTTAGTTCAATCATCGCTAGAATCCATCATGAGATCTTCAATAGAACCTGTGCGAACTTTACCAAGTCGATAGTTTTCTTCGGCTTCTTGAATTCTTAAGGCAATTTGTTTTCTGCGTAGTTCGACCATTCTTTTTTGCAAGGTTTCGGCTACAAATAGTTGATCTTCAAAGGCAAGAACCGATATAGCTTCTAAAATATTGCCGACTGTTAATGTTTGCATACAACTTGGATCAATTTTCAATGTTGTTACTTTACGATCATACCAATTTATTTTGATTAGTTTACAATGCTTGAAATGCGATCGCCCTAAACACAATGACTCAAGAACCAGAACCAAAACTAACATTACAGGAACAGATTGTTGATCTTTTATTTAAGGCAACAAGGACAGGTGGTGTAGGGCTTGGTGGTATTCATGCGTTTTGGATATTGTTTAAGGAGAGTGATATTCCGAAAGCGATCGCTTCGGCAGCTATTGGTGTGGGAATTTCCTATGCCGCGAAAGTATTACAACCGATTCACAAAGGGACTGAAGAACGGGCTGAAAGACTTGGTAAGGTAATTAATGAAGGAATTGATCGTGTTGGTGGTGCGCTTGTTGCAAAAGTGATCTCGTTAGAAGATCGCTACTTTGAGGCACAGGCATCGGACTGTGAGCTTTGTAGGACTGAAGGTGTTGGGAAAATGGATAACATTGCAACACCGATGTTAGAGGATGTGTTTGTGCGGTTGAGCCTGAATCTGAATATGGGGATGGCGGGATTTCGCCATGAGCAGAAATTCGCTCAGTTAGTCAAATCTGAAAATTTTAATGCAAAAGACCTAGAGGATCGTTTCACGGTTGATATTTGGCAGTTACTAGCAAAAGTAAAAAGTGACTCGATTTATCGGCAGATTGCGATCTTGGCTTGGGGTGGTTATGGCAAAACAACCCTCTTGCGCCATGTTACCTATCGCCTATGTCGCAATAAACAGAATCAAGATGTACAGCGCTTTGTGCCTGTGCTATTGCTATTACGGAAGTATCGCGATTTACTCACCCAAGAAAGTCCTGAAGACTTACCAACAATCATTGAGAAACATCATATTCCTAGTCTGAATGCTAATTTGCAAATGCCGACAAATTGGGCGCGAGATCTTCTCAATAAAGGCAAGATGGTAATTTTATTAGATGGATTTGATGAGGTTCCTAAACTACAGCGCCCCTTGGTGGCTCGATGGCTGAATAAACAAATGCAGAACTATCCCAAGTCATTATTTGTTTTGTCATCCCGTCCTAAAGCCTACATTGAGCAACCCTTTGCAAATAATCGCTTAGATCTAAAATCAGTGTTTCATGTGCAGCCTTTTACGCTCCCGCAGATTCAGGAATTTGTGGGCAAGTGGTATTGGTGTCAAGAATATTATGGCTGTGGCAAAACAAACACTCCCGCAGTTCGCAAAGAAGCAACGGATGCAGCCAATGAATTGTTAGGACAAATCGCTAGTCGTGATGAATTAACTAAACTAGCGAGTAATCCCCTATTGTTAACCATGATTGCACGGTTTCATCGTCGCTATCCGAGTGCGGAACTGCCAAAGCGGAGAGTGGATCTGTATCAAGAAATCTGCAATTTGCAACTCAAGGATCGTCCCAATGCAAGACAGTTAGAGACAATGCTTAGAGAGGTTGAGGCACAGGTGATCTTGCAAATGTTGGCGTTAGAGATGATGCAGCAAAAGGAAGAACGGATAGATCGTGAAATCTTGCTAGAAAGACTAGATGCTTATTTGAAGGAACAGGGGGAAACTGTTAATGCGAGTGAATTTCTTAAACAAGTAGAAGAGATTAGTGAGTTGTTAGTTCAGAAAGATGATGAGCTTGAGTTTTCGCATTTGAGTTTCCAAGAATTTCTGGCAGCGATGGAAATTATCCGCATCAAAAAGGAAGATATTTTACACACACATTTCCATGAGGATTGGTGGAAACAGGTGACTTTGTTGTATGTGGGCAAGGTGAAGAATCCTAGTAGTCTCATCAAAAAAGCGCTAGATGCAGGGGCGATCGATTTGGCTTTGGCTTGCACTCAGGAGACAAGGAAGCAGATTGATGCAGGGGTTAAGAAAGATTTACAAGCCCTAGAGGAACAACGTCAGTTACAAGCTGTAGAAGTTGAGGTAAAAAACTCTCTCTATCAACAATTAGAGGAATATCTCAAAAATCAGCAATGGTATGAAGCGGATCAGGAAACTTGGAAGTTGATACTTAAGGTAACGGAACGAGAGGAAGATGGATGGGTGAGAGCGGAAGATATTAAAAATTTCCCTTGCCAAGATTTATTTACGCTCGATCGCCTGTGGGTGGTATATAGCAAGAAACATGGATTTGAGTTTGGCTTTAGCGTTCAGAAGGATATTTATGTCGAGTGTGATGGTAAGCTAGATTTTAGTTATCCGAGTGATGAGACTTGGAATAAATTTTGCGATCGCACCGCATGGAAAAGCGAGGGTAATTGGGTGGACTATCCAGACCCATTTTTCAAGAAAGACCCATTTTTCAAGAATAATTTTATGAGTGGGAAGGGACACCTCCCTTATACCCATGAGGGAAGGGTAGGGTGGAGGGGAGTCTTCTTTTCTCGCATCGAGACTTGTAGAGTGTAAGGCATAAAGGTTTTACACTCTTATTAACTTTTGTAAACCGACAATTAGCTACGACATAATGCGCCTTTCCAAGATCCGTTACCTGTCACCAGCCTCTTCACCATCACCACACCATTATCCGAAAATTTCTGGCAAGCCACCTTGGGATCATAGCAATTTGCCATCATTTCGTAGGGGCAGAGCATTACCGTCACAATTTATAAAATTAACAGATCCCCTCCATTCGGTAATGCTCTGCCCTAAACCTCCAACATTCATCGATCATCCCCAAACCGCAGGGATAAATTATCGATGACAGCAAAGAGGGTAGAGCATTTGCGTATAAAGATTTCGATGATAATTTACAAATATCAGCGCAAATGCTCTACCCCTACAACCTACAAATATTTTCCTTCTCTACCAAATTTTGGTGGCGCAGAAAGCAGCACCACCAAAATTTAAACGATCGCTACTTTTAAGGCGTAGTCGTTACAGTCAAAACCTGTGGTGGAGTAGCATCCGCAGGATAGAGAAAATCAAACTGGACAACACGGCGATCGCTTGGTGGCATAGTTAATGTCACAAGAGACTTCCCACGCTCACCACGACGCATCATCAAATGGACATAGCGCGTTTGTGCTAAGCCCCTATCATCACGAAATCTCACCCTTACCGAACCACGGAAAAATACATCATCAGGAAGTGGTTCAAAAAATTGCAAACCACCAACTGGCTTGTCGTATTTGATCGGATTTTGGAATGAGAGAACGACAGTTTGGGTTTCGCTAGTAGGGTTATGCAGAGGCATTGTCAAATTGTACTGCACACCATAATTGCCGTGAGCCGAATAAGCCGTATCGGGATAGCGAACCTTTAGCGGTGCTGTTTGTACTTGCCCCGTTCCCATCGTGCCATATTGCAAGAGACTCAACCCATAAGAATAGGATTCACCACGTTTGGGAATAGCTAGATCATTACTATCCTTATCGGTCAAATTCCCAAACCATTGGGAACCTAGCTGCACACCAGCCACACGGCTATATTCAAATCTTCCTTCCGTCAAATCAGGTGGCGTAGGCACGACATCACGAGGTTTAGCTAGTTCTCCTTTTTTGAGAATCTCTTCCCATTCTCCAAGATTAGGAGCGCGTTCGGTTCCATCAGGATTTAGACGGGCATAGAGAGAGAGCGTCGCTACATAAACCTTGCCATCACTGCGTAACCGCGATAATCCAGATCGCCCATTTAAGGGTGGTTCTAATTCCTTTACAGGAATCGGCACATTCATTAACATGCGGCTTTGCTTGGGTGGAATTACAATCTGAGCAGGGAAGATATCCTGCCGACGACCGCGCAAAATGTCGAGCATGGCGCGATCGCCAGGACCACGATACACTTCACCATTGTTATTTAAGGAGTAGCTAGGGGCATCGTAAAAAGGCGCATCGGGCTGACTGAGATAGCTAGCCCCTAACAATATATCGACTTTTACAGGCTGATCGGTGGGGTTATAGGCGATCGCACCAATATACAAAGTCCTTAAGTCTTCTGGGGGTGGAGCTTTGGAAATATGGTGCGTAAATAAATCGAACCGACCTTGAAAGGGAAAGTTTAAATGCGCCTTGGGATGAGCCATCCCTTCAGGTGGAAAAGCTGACAGCAAAATTCCTTCTGTTTGCACAATCTCAGGACTATTGCTATTAAACATTGGTACATTGTCAAGTTGCCCCATAAGCGGACGCATTTCTTGGCGATCTAGAATAATTTGGCGTTGGTTGGCAGCTTGAGCAACTTTATTAGTGACAGTAGGGCTGTTTACGGAGTTTGTTGTAGGTAAAACTGGGGTAATCGGAGTTAATAGCGACATTAAAAAAGCTGTCAACATAGGCTTGTGGCATCCAAAGATTGAAGCAAGTTTATCTAATAATCGCGATTATAACTAGCGTCCCGCACTAATCGCCATCATAAAAGCATCAGTAGTAGCAAGAGAGGCGATCGCAATGCCAATTCCTTGGGAGATCATCGCCTTTCGCAAAAAAACTGTGCGTTCAGCCTTATAGGTTTGTAAATCCTCGATTTGCTGCATCCATGTAGTGGTAATTGCAGTTTGCAAGCTTTCATTTTTTTGCATTAATACTTCAGGAGAAAGTCCTGTGGTTGCGACTTTACGAGGATATAGTCCCAATACAGCAAAGGCGATCGCGATCGCTAGAGCCACACATGCCGAAAGTTTGAGACTTAAATAGATAAAGTACAGGTTTTCCTGATCTGGTTTGACATAGATTTGAAAGGTAGAAGTAACACGCAAACCCAGCAATAGTAATGCACTAATTTCCATAACCCCTGAGAGTTTTGTTCCTAGCGTATCGACTCCATGCTGAGCTTGCTCTAGGCAAAATTTAGTATATTCGTAGAGAAAATTTTGCTGTTCTTCCATACTTTCGTTGCTTTTACTTTTGTTTTTTGTGCGACCAGTTTATACCAAACCACAAAATGGCTACCCACAAAAGGCTACGCTATTTTGTGGTTTTAAAACCCTTACTGGGTTTGGTTTTTAATCCACGAAAGTGTGGCTACACTTTCGTGGATTTGTATAGCAAAAAAAAGAGTTAGCTAATCGAGTGGCGGCGCTTCGCGCCGCCACTCGATTCTTGGGTTTTATTTCCTAAGCAAAACTTGCTTTGCTATATTATTTGCGCTCAAACCAAAAGATTTTTTGAAAGTGTTGCAAAGCAATACTTTCAAAAAATCTTTTGGTTTGGGTTTGAAGGGTTTTCAAAGCACAAAACGGCTAAGCCGTTTTGTGCTTTGGTATTACGATTACTTAGCGAGAAGGACCTAAACCAACAGCACCAGCATACACAGCTTGACTGCCAAGTTCTGCTTCAATCCTCAGCAAACGGTTGTACTTAGCAACACGCTCACTACGGCATAGAGAACCTGTTTTGATTTGACCTGCGCGAGTAGCGACAGCAAGATCGGCGATAGTAGTGTCTTCGGTTTCGCCAGAACGATGGCTGATCACTGAGCGATAGCCATTCTTATCAGCAGTGGCGATCGCTTCTAACGTCTCGGTTAAACTACCAATTTGATTGAGCTTAATCAAAATTGCACTAGCGCAACCCTCACGAATACCACGATCTAGGCGGGTCTTGTTGGTTACAAACAAATCATCGCCCACCAACTGAGTATTGGTGAGTTGATCAGTCATGGCTTTCCAGCTAGCCCATTGATCTTCCTCTAGTCCATCTTCGATTGAGACGATGGGATATTTGGAGATTAGACCTTCGTAATAGTTGACAAACTCTTGAGGAGTGAGAGACTTGCCGTCGATCACATAGTTGCCATCTTTGAATAGCTCATTAGAGGCTACGTCTAGCGCCAAAGCAACTTGCTCACCTGGTTTGTAACCTGCTTTGGTGATTGCGTCGATCAGCAACTCTAGAGCTGCTTGGTTAGACTCAAGGTTAGGAGCAAATCCACCTTCATCACCCACAGCAGTTGACAAGCCTTTTTCATGGAGGATCGAGCTAAGCGCTGCAAATACTTCAGCACCGTAGCGCAATGCTTCTTTAAAAGTTGGTGCGCCTACAGGCACGATCATGAATTCTTGAATATCAACGTTGTTATCCGCATGAGCACCACCGTTGATAACGTTCATCATGGGGACTGGAAGAACATTCGATAGGGGTGAGCCTAGATAACGATATAGGGGTTGCCCGATCGCTGCGGAAGCTGCTTTGGCAGTTGCAAGAGAAACTGCCAAGATGGCATTTGCGCCAATTTCAGATTTGTTAGGTGTACCATCTCGCTTGATCATGATCCGATCAACGAGTTCTTGATTGAGTGCATCTACTCCTTTCAATTCGGGTAGCAGCTTTTCAGTAATATTGCGAACTGCGATCAAAACCCCTTTACCGCCATAGCGTTTTTTGTCTCCATCTCGCAACTCATGGGCTTCAAAACTACCTGTAGATGCGCCACTGGGTACTTGGGCAAGACCAACTGCTCCATTTGCTAATTTAACTTCCGCTTCAACGGTTGGTTTGCCACGCGAATCGAGGATTTCTCGTGCTGCGATCGCAATGATTTCTGTGCCTTTAGTCACTTTAAGCAATTCCTTTGATGATTAAGTAAAGCTAGTCGCAACAATCTTACAGTTTTGCGTTGTCCCATTTCTCAAATGTTAGGTCTTCATCAAAAAAATTGACAAAATTCACTTTTTGGTATGCTTTATAGCTCCAAGTCAAAAGAGAATGGCGGCGTGAAGCGCCGCCATTCTCTTTTGACTTGGAGCGTGAAACTCTGAGATTTGGGCTTGGAAACCAAGCCCCTACTTTTACAAATATGTAGGGATTTGGTCTCCAAATCCTTTTTTAGGATGATTCAGTAAGAATCAATTTTTTGGTGACACGGCTTTGCCGTGCCACCAAAAAACTTTAACTGCGTTCTATCAATACTTGTTTTAAACGCATGGGATCGCCCTGATCAATAACTTTGCCATGCTCTAATAAAAATGCACCATCAGCATAATCCAACTCATTTAATCGATGCGTAACCCATAGAGCCGTCAGATTTTTTTGTTTGACCAACTCTCGCACCGAAGCAACCAGATCGGTTTGATTTTCGCCATCCAATAAAGCTGTAGGTTCGTCTAGTAATAAAACTTCCGCATGACGTGCGATCGCCCCTGCGATCGCCACCCGTTGTTTTTGACCACCACTGAGAGCATAAATGGGGCGACGGAGCATTTGCTCTAGATTAACCGCGCTCAGGGATTCTTTGACTCGATGCAAAGTTTCTATGTAGGAAAGATTTTCGGATGCTAAGCCAAAGGCAATATCTGCGCCGACCGTTGGCATCACTAATTGATGATCGGGATTTTGAAATACAAAGCCAATACGGGAGCCGATCTCAATATCGCCACAGCTTGGTTTGAGCAAACCTGCTAGGAGCCTAAGCAAAGTCGATTTGCCACTGCCGTTAGTACCCAACAGCATCCAAAATTCCCCTTTTGGTACAGATAAGGTGCAGCGATCGAGGACGGTTTCGCCTGAAGCCCATGCAAAGCTAAGATCGCGAACACTGATGGCGGTGGTTACAGATTGATCGGTGGGCATTGTTAATAGCAGGTATGTACTTGTACAAAAAATTACTTAACCCCTTAGAGTTGCGCCCCTGTGGGGCGCAACTCTAAGGATTAGCCACGGATAAAGCCTGCGCCCATATTCGCAGAAGCCCCTGACTTTTCAGAAACCTGCACAGCCGAGATTTCGCTGGCAAGTACTGAGACTTTCTTGCCTTCCTGTTTTTCGCAGGTTAATTCCAAGATTTTGGTATTACCGTCAGCGATCGCATTAGCGATTTCACGATAAAGCGCCTCAGCATTTTCTTGCTCCTTGCGCTGTACAGACAAAGCGATCGGATTATTTTTGAGGGTGATTTCAACTGTATACATCAGCATTGATTCGGTTGTCCTGCCTAGAAATGAAAGGTAGATAGAGTCGTTACAAGGTTTAGCGCAGATGCATTAGTGATTTGCATACCTGTTTATTACCTTCAGTATGCCATTGCATAGACAATCAAGGTGAGGTTTGTGCAGTAGAGCATCCCGTAATAGGAACAAAAAGATGAGTGGCGGCGCGAAGCGCCGCCACTCATCTTTTTGTTCCTAGCTATCTCTTGATGTAAATCTTGGAATTAAGATACATAATAAGAATTGATGCGAAATTAGCTGCGTTTATGATCGTAAAAGGTTTAGAACTACCCAACTGGGAAAATATTAAACGGGAGTGGCGTGATGCCGATCCTTTATTACTGATTTTCCCGATCCTATTGATGATTTTAGGTGGCATTGCCATTTATAGTTCAGACTTTCGCTCTCAGCGCACCGAATGGTGGCAGCATTGGGTCACAGGCTCGGTTGGGCTGGTTGCCATGTTTGCGATCGCCCGTTTTCACTACGATCAGTTATTGCGGTTGCACTGGATCACCTATGCAATCACCAATATCTCTTTGGTTTTGGTGATGATTGTTGGCACAACGGCACTTGGTGCAGAACGTTGGATTACGATCGGTGGGTTTAATATCCAGCCTTCAGAATTTGCCAAGGTCGGAATAATTATTTCCTTAGCTGCGGTGATGCACGATCGCCCGATTCAAAGTCCCATCGATGCTTTTAAAGTGGCTTGGGTGACCGTACCGCCTTGGATATTGATTTTTTTACAACCGAACCTTGGTACATCTCTGGTGTTCGCCGCGATTACAATTGGGATGCTCTATTGGGCGGGTGCAAGTTTAGGGTGGTTGGTACTTATATTTTCGCCAATTGTGTCCGCAGTCCTATTTTCACTTTATTTACCCGCTTGGATTGTTTGGGTAATCCTGATGGGTGTAGCAGCTTGGGTATCATTACCTTGGTTTCGGATTGTCAGCACAGTGATTGCAGTAGTAGTCAACTTGGTGTCTGGCCAAGCAGGAACTTTATTGTGGAATATTCTCCATGATTATCAAAAAAAGCGCCTGCTGCTATTTATCGACCCTAATCAAGATCCTCTCGGTGCTGGCTATCACGTCATCCAGTCCAAAATTGCGATCGGTGCTGGGCAACTCCTTGGTCAAGGATGGCTCAAAGGTACACAAACACAGTTAAATTTTATTCCTGAACAACATACTGACTTCATTTTTTCGGCGATCGGAGAGGAGTTTGGCTTTGCTGGTTGTCTTTGTGTTTTGTTGTTGTTCTTGGGAGTTTGTTGGCGCTTGTTGGTGGTTGCGGTAAATGCACGGGATAACTTTGGTTCGCTCTTGGCGATCGGTGTATTTTCTTTCATCCTATTTCAAACCTTTGTCAACATTGGGATGAATATTAATGTTGCGCCAGTGACAGGAATTCCTTTGCCTTGGCTCAGTTATGGACGCTCGGCACTAATTGCTAATTTTATGGCGATCGGTTTGGTGGAGTCTGTGGCAGCCCATCGCCGCACAATCAAATTCTAAAAGAAGAAGGCGCAAAGCGCCTTCTTCTTTTTTTAGCTTTTACGCTTTAACTTTATCTAGACTCAGTTTTAAAATCATGCCGACACAAATACAAGATTATCGATCGCCTAAAGTCACCGTTATCGGTGCGGGTAATGTCGGCGGTATGCTTGCACAGCGTATTGCCAAACAAAATTTGGCAGATGTGGTGCTATGCGATGTTGTCCAAGGAAAACCGCAGGGAATTGCCCTTGATCTTGCCCAAGCGCATACCATCTCCAATCACGATCGCCAAATTATCGGCACTAACGACTATAACGACACCAAAGACTCAGATGTCATTGTGATTACCGCAGGCTTGCCACGCAAAGAAGGGATGAGTCGTAATGATCTGCTGAAAATTAATGCATCAATTATCAAGGAGGTGGTGCAGAAGGCGATCGCGCTATCTCCCCATGCAATTTTGTTGATTGTTACTAATCCTCTTGATGTGATGACCTATCTCGCATGGCAAGTAAGTGGGTTACCACCTCAGAGAGTAATTGGGATGGCGGGAGTGCTAGATGCGGCGAGATTTCAAACTTTTATTGCGATGGAATTAGGGATTTCCACGGCAGATATTTACACCACGGTTTTGGGTGGACATGGTGATTTGATGTTGCCTTTACCACGACTATCGACGGTAAATGGGATACCGATTACCGAGCTACTGTCAGAGGAGGCGATCGCTAGACTCGTAGAGCGAACTCGTAATGGCGGAGCCGAAATCGTCAAGTTACTCCAAAATGGGAGTGCCTATTTTGCGCCATCGGCAGCCGCCTATGTAATGGTAGAAGCAATTATTAGCGATCGACATCGAATTTATCCTGCGGCGGCTCATCTTAGTGGTGAGTATGGATTAACAGATATATTCATGGGTGTACCAGTGCAAATAGGACGACAAGGTGTCGAAAAAGTGATTGAGCTGAAACTTACAGACGCTGAACTTGCTGCTCTCCACGCATCAGCCTCATCGATCAAAGAAAATATCGGGATTCTACAATTTAAACCAGAATCCAATTTTTAATTGCGCGGCAAAGTCGCGCTAAGTAGCTAGGCATAATTAATCACAAAGCAAAACCCTTAAAGTAGCGCCCCAGTGGGGAGCAACTTTAAGGGTTTGATAATTTATTGTAATGAAATTAACTGTTAAGTTTTGGGAATAGTGGATAGGTCAAATAAACAACCAAGAACCTTTCATGAAATAGCGATCGCTGTATCATGTAGAGAAATGATACGTAAAACTTATTTTCATATCGATCACCATGACCAATGCTGAAGCAATTCTTGCAGGCAGATATCAAATTGTAAAACCGCTTGGTGGTGGTGGTTTTGGGCAAACATTTTTAGCACGGGATTTACAACTGCCCAATCAGCCTGCTTGTGTCGTTAAGCAGCTCAAGCTGCAATTGCTTAAACCTCAAGAACTAGCGATCGCCAAACGCCTATTTGATAGCGAAGCAAAGACTTTGCACGACTTGGGAGTTCACGATCAGATTCCAAGGCTGTTCGCTCACTTTGAGCAAAATGGTGAATTTTATCTAGTGCAGGAGTATGTCGAAGGTCAAACCTTGGAGTCGGAGATTGGTGCTGGAAAACAATGGCAACAGGCTCAATTGATTTCCAGTTTGTACGATATTTTGCAAGTTCTCGCTTTTGTCCATAGCTGCCAAGTGATTCATCGTGATATTAAACCTGCTAACTTGATTCGTCGTCGTAGCGATCGCAAAATCGTCCTGATTGACTTTGGGGCAGTCAAAGCCCTGAATCCAGACTCTTTAGAACGCTTTATGCAAGATGAAAACCAGACTCGTAGTGTTGTGGTTGGCTCATTGGTGTACATGCCAAATGAACAATTAGCAGGGCAGCCAAAATTTTGTAGTGATGTCTATGCTTTAGGAATAATGTGCCTACAGGCTTTCACGGGGCTTTCCTTTAGAGAATTACCAAAGGATAAACAAACCAATGAATACAGTTGTGCCTTGGCTGTTGCTCAGGTCAACCTTAAAATTAATTCAGGACTAGCCGCAATTATTGACAAAATGGTGCGATATGACTATCGCCAAAGATATCATGATGCGACAGAGGCTCTGCTAGCACTGGAGAACCTTCTCCGCAATGCCAAGGCTGCAACAACTATTTCTAGACCGCCGCAACAACAGCAACAGCAACAATTTCAATTAGAAGAGCCTGAAGGGCAAATAGAACTAGGTTCTCATTTTTACATTCAGCGACCTCCCATTGAAAAAGACTGTCTCGCAACTATGCTGCGGGCTGGCTCCCTAATTCGGATTAAAGCTCCCCGCCAAATGGGAAAGTCATCTTTGCTATCACGTACTCTAGCCTTTGCCAAGCATAAGGGCTATCAAGTTGCCCACTTATATTTTCAACAAGCAGATAGCGCTATATTTGATGATCTGGATTTATTTCTGCAATGGTTTTGCGCCAGTATTGCTTCGGAACTAGATCTAGACGACAATTTAGAACCTTACTGGCAAGGCGTTTTGGGTAGCAAAAACAAATGTACCAAATATTTTCAGCGTTATTTGTTGACCGCTACGGAATATCCTTTAGTCCTAGGACTAGATGAAGTAGATCTAATCTTTCAATATCCCAAAATTGCCTCTGATTTTTTTGGTTTGCTAAGAGCTTGGCATGAGAAAGCCAAGAATGAAGATGTCTGGAAAAAGTTGAGATTAGTGATTGTTCATTCTAAAGAAGTTTATATCCCTTTAAATATTAACCAGTCACCTTTTAATGTCGGATTACCGATTGAATTGCCAGAATTGAATTTGTCACAAATTGCGGACTTGGTACAGCGACATCAACTAGATTGGCAACCTGCTCAGGTAAAACAACTGATGCTACTTACTGGTGGGCATCCATATTTAGTCAGGCAAGCACTCTACCAAATTGCTAGAGGTCGGATAAATTGGGATACTTTATTACAATTGGCTCCTACTGAAGAAGGCATTTATGGTGATCATCTCCGTCGTCAACTAGGAAACTTAAAGGAAGACCCTGAGTTGTTGGAAGCTTATAAAGAACTAGTGCAAAGCGATCGCCCTTTACAGTTAGATAGTCAAATATCCTTTAAATTGAGGAGTATCGGTTTAGTTAAGTTTGTCGGCAATCAGGTAGTTCCCATGTGTAATTTATATTATCGATATTTTCAACAAACTATGAGCAAAAACTAAAAGAAGAAAAAGGGTTTGCCCCTTTTTCTTCTTTTAGTTTTTATAGAAGGTGAATGATGCTTGCAGAAAGAACTACAAATTATCTATATCAGGTTGGTGGCAGTCTCTCTGTTGATGCGCCCACTTATGTGGCGCGGCAAGCTGACACCGATCTCTATGAAAGCTTAAAATCTGGAGAATTTTGTTACGTTCTAAATTCACGGCAGATGGGGAAATCGAGCCTCCGAGTCCGCACAATGAAACGCCTCCAAGAAGAAAACTTCACCTGTGCGGCGATCGATATTACGGCGATCGGCACATCTGATATTTCGCCAGAGCAGTGGTATGCGGGGCTAATTGACAGCATTATCAGCAGTTTGGATTTGTATGATTCTTTTGATTTGGAGGATTGGTGGGAACGGAACCGCTTACTATCGCCAGTGCAGCGTTTTGGGAAGTTTCTTGATGAAGGATTGCTCAAAAAAATATCTTCACCCGTAATTCTATTTGTTGATGAAATTGATAGTATTCTCAGTTTAAATTTTGCTGTTGATGATTTCTTTGCCCTGATTCGTGAATTATTTAATCGTCGCGCCGATCGCATTGCCTATAATCGTCTGACCTTTGCACTATTTGGAGTAGCTACACCTGCGGATCTGATTCGTGATAAACAACGCACTCCTTTTAACATTGGTCGAGCGATCGAACTCAGAGGCTTTCAGTTAAAAGAAGCAAAACCCCTAATGCGAGGATTATTAGCAAAATCGCAAAATCCCGTAGCCGTTCTCAAAGCGATTCTTGCCTATACGGGTGGGCAACCATTTCTCACCCAAAAACTTTGTCAAATTATTCTGACCTCATCGGAGTCGATTCCTCTCAATCATGAACTTGTCTGGGTGAATAATTTAGTGCGATCGCGCCTAGTCGAAAACTGGGAAATACAGGATCAGCCTGAACATTTCAAAACAATTCGCGATCGCATTCTTTGGAGCAGTGAAAATCGCCAGGGTAAACTGCTCGGACTATATCAACAAATTTTGAAGTCTGAGCCATCTTTACACAAGCTTGAATATGGAATTATTGCCGATGATAGTCCTGAACAAACGGAGTTAAGAATTACAGGACTAGTGGTTAAACGAGAGGGAAAGCTGAGGGTCTACAATCCCGTTTATGCAGCAATTTTCAATCAAAATTGGGTAAACCAAGCCCTAGCAAATTTACGACCCTATGGTGAAGCATTCAAAGCTTGGATGGATTCGGACTATCAAGATGAGTCAAGATTGTTACGTGGGCAAGCTTTGCAAGATGCTTTGGCATGGTCAGCAGATAAAAATTTAAGCAATCATGACTACCAATTCTTTTCGGCGAGTCAAGAACTAGAAAAGCGCGAAGTGGAAATAGCTCTCTTTGCCCAAGCCGAGGCAAATCAAATTCTATCAGCAGCAAAACAAAGACTAGAAAAAACTCTGGCGGCGGAACAAGAAGCCAAGATTAGACTGGTGGAGATGCAGCAACAACTGCACGCTAGCTTAATGCAAGCTGAAGTTGTTCTCAAAAGTGCTTCTGCTAAGGCAACATTTATCCTCAATCAGCAATTTGAAGCGCTCTTAGAATCCATAGCAGCAGGGCAGCAGTTACTGGACTTAGAAAACTCCACAGGTGAAAGAGCAAGCCTCCGAATGCATGGGATTACCGCTTTACACCAAACCGTTTACAACGTGCGCGAATATAATCACCTTACGGGGCATCTAAATACCGTCACTTGCATTGCGATCGCGCCAAATGATTATCTCATAGCCTCAGGAAGTAGCGATCGCACCATTAAAATTTGGGATAGTAAAGGGAACCTCAAACAAACCCTAAGTGGACATACAAACTGGATTACTAGCCTAAGTTTTAGCCGCACTGGACAATATTTAGCTTCAGCGAGTCGTGACGGAACGATTAGGCTTTGGAAAATGGATCGATTTACAAAGTTATATATTGAGCAACCCATCCAAATCCTGAAGGATCATCAATCGCCAGTCTTAGCAGTGAGATTTAGTCCTACTGATGCCATATTTGCATCCTGTGGCGAAGATGCCAAAGTTAGATTATGGCGCGATGATGGTACTGCATTTAACACCTTTACTGGCGGACATAGCAAATGGATAACTTGTCTCTGCTTTAGTCCTGATGGAGAGCGGATAGTTACAGGTAGTGCGGATCAATTGCTAATTATTTGGAACGTCAATGGAACTATTATAAGAACTATTAAAGCCCATGATAGATTTATTGAAGATGTGGATATTTCTCCATCTGGGCGGATTATAGCCTCTGTAAGCCGTGGGCATGACACCAAACTTTGGAATATGGAAGGTAATCTGATCGCCGATCTTGATGGACACAGTGATAAAGTGTTGGGAGTGAGATTTCACCCTAATGGCAAATCTTTAGCTTCAGTTAGTAGAGATCGCACAGTTAAAATTTGGGATATTAAAGGTAATTTATTGAAAACTTTGTATGGACACAAAGGCAGTGTTCATAGTATCAACTTTAATACTAACGGCAGTACCATTATCACGGGGAGCCAAGATACAACGATCAAATTTTGGCGGACTAATGGTAATTCTCTACCTTGTTTAGTTGGTCATACTGATGAGGTGAATTGCATTACTTTTAGTGCTGATAATCGGTTTATTGCCTCAGCTAGTAATGATTGTACGGTTAAAATTTGGCTAGCTAATTCTCAATTGATTACATCTCTTGAAGGACATAAAGAAAGTGTGAATAGTGTTTGTTTTAGCCCAGACAATCGATTTTTATTATCTGTTAGTAGCGATCGCGCCATTAAAATTTGGAATTCTAAAGGAATCTTACTTAAAAGTATATATAACGAACATGAAGCCTCGATCTACAGTGTTGCTTATCGTAGTGATGGAGAGCTATTTGCTTCGGCTAGTGCTGATTGCACAGTCAAGTTATGGAGTAAAGAAGGTGAATGGATACATACATTAATCGGTCATGCCAATGCTGTTTATCAAGTGTGTTTTAGTCCTGATGGCAATATGCTAGCGACAGCAAGCCAAGATAAAACGGTTAAAATATGGCATTGGGATGGAACGTTGTTAAATACTTTTAGTGGACATACGGGTGAAGTTTATAGTGTTTGCTTTAGTCCAGATAGTCAGACTGTGGCGAGTAGTAGTAAAGATGGCAGCATTAAATTATGGAACCTTGATGGTAAATTATTAAAAAGCCTCAATGAACATACAGCCGAAGTTAGAAGTGTTTGCTTTAGTCCCGATGGTAATGCTTTGGTATCGGGTAGTAGCGATCGCACAGTTAAGATATGGAGTATTGATGGAAAGGAACTGTTAACTCTTCAAGGACATCAATCGCCTTTGCGAAGTGTTTGCTTTAGTCCTAATGGCAAAACGATCGCCTCAGCTAGTGTCAATAGTAAGGTCATTTTATGGGATCTCAGTTTGACGCATCTGATGGAATTAGGCAACAACTGGATTCAAGACTATTTGGAAACCCATGAGCCTTGACACAAAACTATTTCCGCTAAGCATCAATTCTGTTCCAATATGCGCCTTGTGATTATTTGAGAGGCGAGCTTACTTTATAAAATCTCCCAAAAATCAACATTTAAGATGTCATCAATATCGTGACTAAATTGCCACTTATCTGGGAAATCAACATTTTTGAACCCTTGATTTTTCCTTACAGTACGCAAAGCAAGAGCAAAAGCTTCTTCAAATAATTCATCACTATTTACATAGCTTTTTAGGCTAGGCGACTGACTTAAAATACCGATTATTTCAAATCGAGTGCGATCAATAGTGATTTCCCATCCTGCATAGTCATACTCGCTTCTAACATAGCAACGCTTGAGTAAATGTTCGAGAAGAGTTGATAGCCTTCTTCTTAACTCGCGCCGATCTCTACCTGCCAAGCCTTCCAACTCCTCTACCAGATTTTCAATATCGAGGTTTTCTAAATTACCACTCTTTAATTGCACGATCACCGTTTCTAACCACAGATTTAGATCTTGGTCATAAAGTGATATTTTTTTTGCAATTGTTTGAGTCATTAGAGATTCTCCCGCGATCACTCATCTCAGCTTATTCTAGTCTAGATGTTAACTGTAAGTGATCGCCTTTTACTGCACTTATCCAAGTAGCGAGTTAGTCCCAATCTCATAAACCAAGCATTTGTCTAACATCATTTAAGGTGAACGCAAGTTCACTTCAATCAACCAGCGATCGCCTTAGACATAAAAAAAGCGCACTTAGTGCGCTTTTTTATGGAAATCTTTCTCAAGGAAATACTTCTACTATTTAACCGAGAACTTTGCGAGCAGTTGCTACAACGTTATCAACGGTGAAGCCAAACTTGGCGTAACCAATAGGGCCAGGAGCCGAAACACCGAAGGTATCCATACCGATCGCTGCACCTTCAGAACCGATGTACTTGTGCCAGCCAAAGGTGCTACCAGCTTCAACACTGACGCGCTTCTTGACAGATGCAGGAAGTACGGATTCTTTGTACTCATCAGATTGCTCATTGAAGAGTTCTTGACAAGGCATAGAAACTACGCGCACTGCCTTACCTTCGCCCGCGAGGATAGCGGCTGCCTTAGTTGCCAACTCAAGTTCCGAACCTGTAGCAATCAAGATCAGGTCAGGATTTGCTGCATCAACAACAGTGTAAGCACCCTTCTTCGCGCCTTCGATGGAAGTACCAGCGAGATTCTTCACATTTTGACGAGTGAAGGCTAGGAAGCTAGGACGCTTACGGTTAGCGATCGCTACTTGATAAGCAGCAACGGTTTCGTTAGCATCCGCAGGACGGATGGTCAAGGAGTTAGGAATGACACGCAAAGAGGCGATCGTTTCTACTGGTTGGTGAGTAGGACCATCTTCACCAAGCATTACGGAGTCGTGGGTGAGGATGTACAGTACACCAATTTCTGACAAAGCCGAGAGACGCATTGCGCCACGCATATAGTCAGCGAATACAAGGAAGGTCGCACCGTAAGGAATTGTGCCGCCGTGGAGGAACATTCCATTCATGATTGCGCCCATCGCGTGTTCGCGCACACCAAAGCGGAAGTTACGACCTTCGTATGATCCATGCTGGAAGTCAGCAAGCCCCTTAACATAGGTCATGTTGGAGTGAGCCAAGTCAGCGGAACCGCCCAAGAATTCAGGAAGTACAGGAGACAAAGCATTCAAGCAAGCTTCGGAAAGAAGACGGGTTGAAGTTTCCTTTTGAGCAACAGGCTCAAGGGCTTTTTCCCAACCTTCAGGAAGTTCGCCAGCCATGATGCGTTTGTATTCAGCAGCTTCGGCAGGATAGGCTTTTTCGTAAGCAGCAAAGCGCTCATTCCATTCAGCCTCAGCCTTAGCACCCTTATCAACAGCTTGACGGAAACGAGCCAGAGCATCAGCAGGAACATCGAAAGGTTCATGAGTCCAACCGAGATTAGCGCGAGTTGCCGCAACTTCATCGCCACCGAGAGCCGCACCGTGAACGCCAGATGTACCAGCTTTCTTAGGTGAGCCATAACCGATGGTGGTAGTAACAACGAGCAAGCTAGGCTTGTCGGTGACAGATTTGGCTTCAGCGAGTGCCTTGGCGATCGCATCTAAGTCTTCGTTACCATCAGCGACCTTGACAACGTGCCAACCGTAAGCTTCATAACGCATAGCCACATCTTCGGTGAAGGCTAAGTCTGTGCTGCCATCGATGGAGATGCTGTTGCTGTCATACATCATGATCAGCTTGCCGAGCTTGAGGTGACCACCCAAGGAAGCAGCTTCAGAAGCAATACCTTCCATGTTGCAACCATCGCCAAGAATCACATAGGTGTAGTGATCAACGATATTGTGACCAGGTTTGTTAAAACGTGCCGCTAAATGTGCTTCAGCGATCGCTAAACCAACGGCATTACCAACACCTTGACCAAGAGGTCCTGTGGTGACTTCTACACCTGCGGTTTCAAAGTTTTCAGGGTGTCCTGGGGTGGGGCTACCCAATTGACGGAAATTTTTGATGTCTTCGATGCTAACGCTGTCATAGCCAGTCAGGTGTAGCAATGAGTATTGCAACATACAGCCATGTCCTGCGGAGAGGACAAAGCGATCGCGATCGACCCACTTAGGATTTTTAGGGTTAAACTTTAAAAACTGATCGAACAGCACAAAAGCCATTGGTGCTGCGCCCATCGGCAGACCGGGGTGACCAGATTTTGCCTTTTCGACCGCATCGATCGATAAAAAGCGGATGGAGTTAATGCAGAGTGTCTCAAGAGTTTGAGGTTTCGAGGGTGCAGCGACCATAGTTACAATTGCTTAAGAAAATTTTGTACTCAATCAGATACATTTTCCCTCAAAACTGTCCCATACAATAATAAATTTTAAGATTTGGTATCATCCGACTCAGTTTTACCTATGAACATCAGAACTTGTGTCGAAACTCAAACAATTATTAAGCAACCTTAAAATCAGCAATCCCTGACAATGTAAGTATTAAAATATACAGAGTTAGGGATCAAGCCCTACATTAATCCTAAAAATTAAGTTCTCTAGATATTCCTTTGAGGGTGATAGTTATGAACGGTTTAGCAAAAAAATTTAGAAGCATGGTGGAATATCTGAGCGATGCGATCGCTAAAATTTTCTCCCCAAGCAAAGATGATTTCCCCGCTACTGGCGCACAACCTTATAAAGGCGATCCTGCCTCTGAAAATTCTAAATAAAACCCCAAAACTGATTTTGCTATTTTCAAAAAAATATAAGGGAACGCTTTGCGTTCCCTTATATTTTTTTGGTGTATTGTTTATGCAGCGCATTGCGCGGTAAATAATTTGTAGATGCATCATGACGCAAACTTCGGTCACGCCACCACTCCTAGCATCACAGAGTCCTCTAGCATGGGCAAAAAAAAATCTATTTAGCAGTTGGCTTAATAGCTTACTTACATTTTTTTGTATCTGGTTGTTATATCAGTTTGTAAGTAATGTCTGGCTTTGGGCTACAACTCAAGCTCAATGGTCAGTAGTGAGTAGTAATTTGCGGTTGTTTTTAGTGGGGCTTTATCCTGTCGAAGAGTTTTGGCGATTGTGGAGCATTTTAGCGATCGCAGGCAGTTTGGCAGGAATCTCATGGGGGCTATGGGGCAGATTTAGTCGGTTTGTGGCAATCTCTATCGGTGCACTTGCGATCGCCCTTGCAATCTTGCTACCTGTTGATGGCATCTCCAAAGTTTTGACTTTAGCAATTAGTGGCGCGATTGGGCTTGGGTTTCTGGTCGGTCAGCAAGGTAAGAAATTTACTCAAAGTTCTCTGATTTTGGCGATCGCATGGTTTGCAACTTTACCCATTTCTCTATGGCTAATTGGTGGCAATCTGGGATTAACAGTCGTTGATGTGAATGTTTGGAATGGACTAGTTTTAACCTTGATCGTGGCGATTTCAGGGATCATCTTTTCTTTCCCATTGGGAGTTTTGCTAGCTTTAGGAAGACAGAGTACATTGCCCTTAATTAAATGGTTCTGTGTCTTCTATATTGAAATTGTGCGCGGATTGCCACTAATTGGCATTCTATTTATGGCGCAAGTGATGCTGCCCTTATTTTTACCAGCAGGTTTAGAGATAGATCGCGTTTTGAGAGCGATCGCCGCTTTTGTATTTTTTAGTGCCGCCTATCTTGCGGAAAATGTGCGTGGTGGCTTGCAGTCAATTCCTAAAGGGCAAGCAGAAGCCGCTAGAGCCTTGGGATTAAATATTCCCTTAACGATTACTTTAATTGTTTTACCTCAAGCTCTCAAAGCTTCGATACCTGCAATTGTTGGTCAATTCATTGGATTATTTAAAGATACTTCACTAGTGGCGATCGTCGGTCTAGTCGATTTGATGGGTGTGTCTCGTACTGTCTTATCACAGCCAGAGTTTATTGGTCGCTATGCTGAAGTTTATCTATTTGTGGCTTTAATCTATTGGATGTTCTGCTTCTCCCTATCTCAAGCTAGTCAGAAATTAGAGAAAAAGCTCCAGACTTGATCCAAAAAATCAAAATACCCGCTATATAAGCACTTTGATTATTTTGGATCAAATCCTATTTAAGAAATTCCATTGATTCATCCAAGTCCCTTTATTGACGACTTTAATCAGTTCTATAAAATCAGTTTCACAGGAAAAACTAACCCCATACTGCTGTGTGATCGCATGAATAACTACTTCAACATCACTCTTTCGCATTAGCCAATAATAATTAGCTGTTTCTAAAGTATCTTGCAAATTCCTCCTGACTAAATTAGTTAATTGAATATCACTTTGAGGAATAATTGCGGGTTTGCCAAATAGAGCATTTGTTTTTTCTCTAATATCTCTATACCTTTGAGCCACCTCTTCAATAAATTTATCAGTATATTTTGCTTGTAATAGTTGGTGAACCTTGGCATATTCATGTTGAAGAGATAGGAGCAATTCATTCCTATCAACTTCACGATTAGTTTTAAGTTCTAACCATTGGCTAATCAGCGATGACAATAATTCTAGATTCTCAAAAACGGTAGACTCAAAGGTATAAGCATCACAGCTAAATACCTCTAGCTGATACTTTTCTTTGAATTTAGCAATAATTGCTTGCTGGTGATCATGATTTAGATAGTCTTTGTCAATCACAACACAGGATTTTTGCCATAGATTCTGACCATTTTTGATCGCAGAAAATACGGTCTTATAGGCAAGTATATTTTCAAATACTTCACTAACACCTCCTAGCACCCAAAACATATATCGCTTTCTGATCCCCAATTGCTGCTTTAGTAATACATTTAGATATCTTGCATCATCTTCGCCCTCCACAAAAATTAAGCGATCGCATTCTATGGCATTAATAAAATCCAGCCCTGTTATTTCGCCAACCGTGCGAATAATGGGATTGATTAAAGATGGATAAATCCCTTTAAAGCGTGGTTGCAACTTCTCAATTTCAGATTCATTAATTGGGTGATACTCACCGATAGATTTCCCATCTAAATGAAATAGATGCTCAACAGGAACTGAGCGAATAAAAGACTCATTATGTGTAGAAATTATAATTTGGGTATTGGCAGAGAATCTGGTGATTATTTCAATTAAACGTTTTTGAATATCTCGATGAATATAGCTGTCTGGCTCATCTAACATAACCAATCGAATTTCTTTCCCTTGCAGGTCTACTAGATAAAAATTAACTAATATTTCAATTAGTTGTAATGTACCACTACCTAATAATGAAAGGTCTTTAGGATTTTCGTTTGATTTGGTTTTATATTTGACAACAATATGACTATTCTCAGTATCCTCGAAAATAAAATCAAATGATATTTTACTTTGATTGTTAAATAGAATGTAGGCTAAATCTCTTTGAAATATATCAAAAGTGGCAGGAAATTTAGAGATTTGGAATAGTCTATTTCTAATAACTGAACTAGATCTATGATCCATACATGCCTGTTCAACTTCCGCTAAATCTATATATTTCTCAGAAGGAGCCACAGTTGCTATTGGTGAAGCATAGTAAATACTAAATGTGTTTGGCAATGATCTAAAAAATGAATTAAATTTTACAAAATCAAAATTTGTATGTTTATCTAGTGCAATTTTGTAATTATACTTTAATCCACTAATACTAAATTTAATCTCAAGAATATCACCTTCAGCATTTTGGAATGTTACACCTAACTTTATTTTATTTTTTATCTGGCATTCATAAAAAATATCTTCAATATAATACTTAGAACTACTCTGGAGTTGATCAAAACTACTAAATATATCTGATCTTAATCGGAATATCCAATCTTCTTTTTTATATTTTTTTTGATTTCTAATTGCTTGAATTATAAGTTTAGTAAAGCATTCATGCCATAGAGATAGAGCTTCAAGAACTGTGGTTTTGCCAGAATTATTTTTTCCTGTCAATATGTTTACATCTTTATTGAAATATAAAGTTACATCTTGAAATGATTTAAAATTTTGGATTTGAAATTTCTGGATAAACATGATTTTCGATATTTATGCTTACATTAGCCAATTTTAACAGCGCATTTTTAAATTTATCATCACCTAGTTCTGGAATTTCATATTGAGTTCCCACACTTCGAAGGTCTCTTAGTACATCGGGGATATCGCTAACATCTATTAGCTGCATAAATTTATAGGTTTGGGCTTGAAGCTAAAGCGCTGTAAGTGCTACTTTAAGCAGCCTATGGTAAGCTCTAGACATTGCGGTGAAATATTCTACCCTATCCTTCTAAGCTCTATTTATTTTTTCCTATGACAGAATTGATCGAAAAAGCCGCATTTCAGCAACGCCCCACATGGGACGAGTACTTTATGCTGCTGACTAAACTTGCCGCCATGAGATCGACCTGTCTTGCCTTTCCTGTGGGAGCCGTGATTGTTAAAAATAAGCAGGTACTTGCCACGGGCTACAATGGCTCACCCTCAGGCTCAGTCCATTGCACGACGCAAGGTTATTGCTATCCAGAGATGAGTAATTGCACCGTGAACAAAGATTTTCCCTCAAGGGCTGTTCATGCTGAAGCCAATGCGATCGCGCAAGCAGCTAAACATGGAATTTCCACCGATGGTGCGAGTATTTATGTGACTTTGGAACCCTGTATTTCTTGTTTAAAGCTGGTGGTGTCGGCGGGTATTCGCGAAGTTTTTTATGAGACGACTTTTAATAAAGGTAATAACGCAGCTCTATGTAAATCCTTTGTAGATGAGGGCTTGGTAGCTCTCAAGCAGATTAAGATATCACCATCAGTACTGCGAAGAGCAGATTTATTTCTCAATTCTCCCACCTCTGAATTACGTTTATTTCCTTAGCTACTTAGACAGAGCGATCCGAAATCCATAATAGTTGTACCAATTTACAAATGGATCTTTGCGGCGATTGGTAGCTCTACATTCCCATGCATCATGATTCCAAGAGCCTCCTCTTAAGACTCGATATTGTGGATCGCCTCCCAAATCCCACACTGAGGCATTTGTTGGTCTACCGCGATAGTCTTTATGCCAAGGATCTGCACACCATTCCCAAACATTCCCATGCATGTCATATAAACCAAAATTGTTAGGCGAAAAAGTGCCAACAGGGGTCGTCTTGTCGCGATATTTTACAGAAGCTTCAGATTCATACTGAAATCTACCGTCATAGTTGGCAAAATCTGAGCTAATCTTATCTCCAAAATAGTAGCGAGTAGATTTCCCTCCCAGACAAGCATATTCCCATTCTGCTTCACTAGGTAAACGATAATTTCTGCCCGTCAGTTTACTAAGGCGATCGCAAAACTCGATCGCATCAACCCATGAGATATTTTCAACAGGAGCAACTTCATTTTTAAAATGTGAACTGTATTGTAGCAGACATAAGTTAAATTATTTGATTAAGGTGTAGAATTGATAGTATTGATTATAACTCAGATATTGGGTGGTAATTTGGGAAAAAGTAATGTTGGGTTTCGTAACCTCAACCCAACCTACAAGATCGGCGATCGCACTTTCAACAGCCCAAAATGATCGCACTTTCAACAGCCCAAACTATCACAATCTTAAAGTTTAATCAACAAGAAGACCACGATCACACTACACTCGTAAGCGATCGCACTTCAAAGGCTAACAGCAAATCATGGAGATCGTCAATTTATGAGCAATCCCCATATTCGATCACATCAAACACATTAATGTCTCCGTGATTCCAGTCTGCTTCATTCGGTTGCCCGAGTATAAATGTAAACGTCACAGGAGTTCCACGTCGTTCATAGGGTTGCAATCCCGCATTATAGCTACCACAAGCACTGTTCCGACTCGATCTCGGACATGTCATGGCCAGCTGCCAGCGCCAGGCGATTGTTCAGTGAACGTACAAAAAATGCGATCACAGGTCTCAGTCGTGAATTCGTTTTTTCCACCGGGCGCTATTGTGTCGCCCTCAGACAAATTCTCGAACCTCTCACATTCGATATTGGTACACTTTACCACCACCCCAGTGTTGTTCTTAACGACAAGTTTCACTCTCGTACTCATACTCGTACTCATAATTTTCTACCTTTCAAAATGATAATTTTCTACCTTTCAAAATGGGTTACAACTCAATAATATAGGTTTTCCTACCGTCAACATAACCAAAGTTTACAAAACTTAAGGAAAAATTCCATAAAATCCACTAAACCCCTACCCTGCCTAACTTCCAGCCCCCAACCTTCTCGCAAAAATCCTTAACTTGGGAAAAATCCCCCCCTCCCAAACAATCCATAACCGCCAAAGAAAAAAACCTAAAAAACGAATTGCAGGATTAAGAGGAATACTGATTTCAGGTAATTTTGCCACTGCTTGCCACTGCCTTTGAGTAATTGGAAATTTTCCTAGATAAAATGAAGATACTTTAACTAGTTGTGATGGTCTCTCACTAGCGTAGCCTTCTTCATTATGAGCTGTTCCCATAACAAACTTACCTTCAGGAATATGTACCAACTCTAAAAAATTATCTACCCCCAAATATTCGGAAAACACTTGGCTAAGTTTCTTCTCCATAGTTAAATTTTTCTAAGTCTTAGAGTATCTTTTAAAATTAGTCTAAATTGTAATCTATCAATATGCAAATCCCTGTCTTCAGAAAGATTTTTACCAATAGATCAATCACACTAGGGTTATGCGATTTAATAAGGAACCCGATTTTTTGTGGCGTGGCGAAACCGCACCACAAAAAATCGGTTCTTTATTTCACTGCAAGCCCCTTAATAATTACGATTTCATTGGTTATGACAGGATTGTTAAGCGGTTGTAACAACATAGGCGATCGCGCCAAAAACTCAATCAATTACAAACTAGCGGGGACTTGGGAATTCAAAAATCAAAATGGAGTCAAAACTGGTACAGCCATTTTTGAGACTCAAAATGATGTTGATGGGAATATTTACATTTTGTCTGATGATTTGCCATTAGGTAAGACTGCGATCGCAGGTACTTTTAAAGTCAACTCCAGCAAAACGCCTCAGCAAATTGATCTTACTTTTGGCGTTCTTACTACCCAAACTATCTATGAAATCAATAGTGATGGACAATTAAAAATAGCCAATTCTGTTCCAAATCAGCCTCGCCCCACATCACTAGATTCCCAGCCTCAACAGCTAACCAAAATCTCGGATAGTACAACTATTTCTAGTGACATCAAAATCTTGCGATCGCAAGATTTGATAGCAACTTCAGCCTTAATTCGAGAAGCAGAGAGTAAGTCTTCCATTCGCGCCATCATGCGATCGCAGCAGCAAGTATTCCAAGCGCAAGGACAATTCACGTCTGATATCAATCAATTAAAATCGGGATTATCGCTGAATTCAGAGTTCTATAGCTACAAAGTTACTAACTTAGGAAATCTGGCGCAGCATAGCGCGGTTCCTTTAAAGGATGGATTGAAATCTTATACGGGTACTGTCTATGCGATCGCTAGTAATGATGCTAATCAAAAAGTCACAAAGTTACTTCTGTGTGAAAGCAATGTTCCTACTAAACAAATACCTTCTAAACCGCAAAATCAAGATGAAGGTTATAAATGTCCAAATGCTTATACTTCAATCAATCCATAAAAAAGGGGCGCAAAGCGCCCTTTTTTTATGGATTGATGTTATGTGGAAAGAATTTTTGTGATGGCAGGGGGCTAGGCTGGCACGGGGGCACAGCCCCTACAGAATCCAAATTATTGGGGTAGGGGCAATCCCCCCGTGGTTGCCCTGCTTCGCTAGCAGCAATAAATTCATCATCTGAGTTCCACGTAACATCAGTTTATAAAGAAAGTTAGCCGTTCAGAACTTCGATCGCAGCTTTTACACCAGCACCGTAAGTGAAATTAGTGTAGCCAAGTGCCGAAATCGATGCTTCGAGGGCAGCGATCGCAGTGAGAATATCGCGATCGCCGACGAAGCCAAGATGTCCAATGCGGAAGATCTTCCCATTGAGATGATCTTGACCACCAGCCATGACAATATCGAACTTCTTCTTAATTGTGGCGCGAATCTTTTCTGCGTCCAGTCCTTCAGGAGGAACCACTGAAGTAATCGAAGCACTTGCGGCTTCATCAGGAGCCAATAAGCCCAGATTCAGAGCCTTGACTGCTGCCCTTGTGGCTTCACGATGACGCAAGTGACGCGCAAAGATATTTTCTAAACCTTCACGTTGCATGATCTCTAGTGAAGCTTGCAAAGCCATTACCATATTCACGGAAGTAGTGAAAGGAGTGGAATTTTTTGCAGCATCTTTACGAGCTTTGCCCAAATCGAGATAGAACCTAGGGAGATTCGCAGTTTTATAAGCTTCCCATGCCTTAGGACTGACAGCCACAAATCCTAACCCGGGGGGAATCATGTAACCTTTTTGAGAACCAGAACCGACCACATCTAAGCCTAATTCGTCGATGGGAACATTCATTGCTCCCAAGCTGGTAACTGCATCAACGATGATCAGTGCCTTTTCATGGGCTTTGACATGGCGATTAATCGCGACTAAATCGTTAAGAACACCCGTCGAGGTTTCGCTATGGGTGATAATTACCGCTTTGATTTCCTTATTGGTATCCGCCTCTAACTTGACTCGGAAATCTTCGGGATCAAGAGCCTTGCCCCATTCCGCTTTGATGACTTCGGCATTGACACCATAGGCTTGACAGACTTCGACCCAGCGTTCGCCAAACTTGCCATTATCGCCAACAAGGACGCGATCGCCTTTGCTGAGGAAATTAATGATGCCTGCCTCCATCGCGCCCGTACCGCTTACGGTGAGAATTAATACATCATTAGTGGTTTGGTGTAGCCACTTGAGCTTGGCGGTCACATCTGCCATGACCTTGCTAAAATCACCGCTACGGTGTCCGATGGGAGCTTTTGCCAGGGCCAACAGAGCCTGTTCAGGTACAGGTGTTGGACCTGGGATCATTAACATCAACTTATCTTCCATGAGTCGAAATCTTGAATACTTGGTTAAATACTAGATCTAGTATTGTATAGCAATTGAGATGTTAGGGACTCGCAGTGAAATAAGGATGCGATACAATATCGAAAAGTTACCGAAATTTCTCGCAGTCATGACTTCAGAAAACAGTAAAAACCAGTTTGCTTTGACGATCGCCTTTACTGATGCAGAATTGACATATACAGAGCGTGATGATGAGTTGGTGCAGCTATTTGATGATTTGAATAATCGCTCTGACATTGAATCAGTTACTCGCTTGCGCGATCCCAATCCTCCCGATGGGAATAAGAGTGGTGGTGGTTTGTTGGATTTGCTCAAGGCAGAGGCTAATCCTGCAAATGCTTTGAAGGTATTGAAATTTTTGGGCGATCGCCTTGGCAATAAACCAATTTCTTTAGAGGCTGAGGTCAATGGTGTCAAAATGAAGGTCAGCGCCTCTAGCGAAGAAGAGGTTAAGTTTGCGATTAATGAAATTAACGAATTTATCGAAAAGCATAAGGCTTAAACATGGGGCGATACGCGCTACTGATTGGCATTAGCAATTACACCAAAGGGCTTGATCTTTTACCCAGTGCGGTGAAAGATGTCGATGCTTTGCAACAAGTTTTGCTCAATCCTGAGATTGGCTGCTTTGCGGATAGGGATGTGGTGGTGCTGAAGGATGCGGAGAAAGGTGCGATCGAGACAGCGATCTATCATTTGTTTGCCAATCGTAAGCCCGATGATCTGTTGCTATTTTATTTCTCAGGTCATGGTGTGACCGATGATCGCCGTGATTTTTATTTCACTGGTACTTCGACGAGCAAGGAGGCTTTGCCTCCTACTGCAGTGTCATCGGTGTATGTGCAGACGCAAATGTATAACAGCAGGTCACAGCGTCAAGTAGCGATTTTGGACTGTTGCCATAGTGGGGCATTTCCTAAGGGGATGAAGGCGAAGGATATTGGCACGGTAGACATCAAACTAGGTGGAGAAGGTCAGGCGATTTTGACGGCTGCGGATTCGAGTCAATATGCCTTCGAGCAGGAGGGTTTTGAGTTGTCGCTCTATACGCATTTCCTAGTGGAGGGGTTGAAGACGGGGGCGGCGGATCGTGATGAGGATGGGGATGTGTCGGTGGATGAGTTGCACGTCTATGTGGAGGGAAAGGTTAAGAGTATCAATAACAGTATGTCACCAAAGTTTTTTGGTCAGAAGGAGGGGCATCGGATCGTGTTGACGAGGGCGGCGCAGGATGATCCTAAGCTGAGGTTTCGGAAGGAGGTTGAGAAGGTTGTTAAGCGGAGTAATGGAAAGATTTCAGTGATCGCTAGAAATTTATTAATTGAAAAGTCGGAATGGATTGATTTCTCTGAGGCTGAATCGATTATCAATGAGGTTTTACGACCATATCAGGAATATTCTAGAAAGCTTAAGAAGTATGAAAATGCGTTAACAGAGATGATTGTGGAAGAGTTTCCCTTTAGTGAAGTTACACAGGAAGAATTACGAGAATATGAAACCTATTTAGGTCTCCGTGAAGACGATTTGCAGACAATTAAGAATCGGATAGTTGGTACTAAGCAAGTTGAGTACGAGCAGCAGTTGCAACAAGAACAAAGACAAGCCGAGGCTGCACGTCTGAAGCGTCAGCAAGAAGAGGATGAACGCTTGAGATTACAACAAGTTGCTGAAGCAGAGAGCCAGAAACAAGAAAGCGATCGGCTAGAGCGTTTGAGGATGGAGGCTCAGGAGGAAGATCGGCTAAATTGGTTACAGGAAGAAGCGGAACGAACCAAAAGACAACAGATTAAGCCTGCTCAACCTGAGTTTGAATTTGAGATAATTCAAGTTAAATTGGACAAGAAAACAGTAATTGTCCAGAAAGAAGTTGATAGTTTTTTTGGATTGAGTAAAAAGTTGGTTGATACAGAGGAGCAGCGAGTGACTGTATCTCTAGACCGCAAAAAAGGGAAGGTCGAATACATTTCTGAGAATCTAGGCAATGGTGTCACTCTCGATCTGGTTAGGATTCCTGCGGGAAAATTTATGATGGGAATGCCAGCAAATGAGAGTCAAATTGCACTTGAGAATGCTAAGAAATATGATCTGTCAAATGCTGAAACATGGCTAGATTGGTCAACGCTGCAGCATGAAGTAAAGGTTCCTGCTTTTTTGATGGGGAAATACGCTGTAACTAATGCTCAGTGGCAATCAATAATGGGAACAAAGCCATCAGAAAAGTCTGATGTTAAGTTTCAAGGCAAAACCCAACCAGTAATCAACGTTTCATGGGATGATGCTAAAGAGTTTTGTAAAAGACTCTCTGAGAAACTCAAAAAGAATGTTAGGTTGCCCAGTGAAGCTGAATGGGAGTATGCTTGTCGCGCTGGAACTACTACTGACTTTCATTTCGGTGAAACCATTACTCCCGAACTGGTTAACTATAACGGTAACTATCCCTATGTAGATGTACCAAAGGGAGAATATCGTAATCAGACAGTTGATGTGCAGAGTTTTAGCCCGAACGCATGGGGCTTATATCAAATGCATGGCAATGTTTGGGAATGGTGCGAAGATATATGGCATGAAAATTATAATGGTGCGCCCAAGGATGGCTCTGCTTGGCTAACTGGTGGTGAGCAGAATAGACGCGCTCTGCGGGGTGGCTCGTGGTACTACTATGCGTTTATTTGTCGTTCGGCGAATCGCTACAGGTTCTTTGCGGATCTTTGCAACAACAATATTGGTTTTCGGGTTGTTGTTGCTTGAGTTCCCTCCCTTTTTCTTGCGCTGAGCGCTTTTTCTTTGCTCTTTGCGTTCTATATTTTGCACTTAGGTCAGTGACTGTGGTGCTAATTTTTATGAATCCCCACTACTACCATCCATAAAGATCCCATTTATAACCAAGATCCCCGACTTCTTCTACTTCATCCAAGATTCCTTTCAAGTTCACAAAAGAAGTCGGGGATCTGAATCCCTCACTACCATCCACAAAGATCCCATTTATAACCAAGATCCCCGACTTCTTCTACTTCATCCAAGATTCCTTTCAAGTTCACAAAAGAAGTCGGGGATCTAAATCTTACCTGAATCTCTACTATTATTCATCTAACATCAAAGCCCTCAACTGAGGAATTGAAGGAAGACTACATTCAGTTAGAAAAAAAATGATACTCCTCATCTGAACCAATCATCGAACGAACTAATTCCATTGAAGACAAACTTCCATTTCTAACACCTGCATATTCGCTAAAGCTAGAAAACTCCCATGCTGAAGCAGACCTCACTAAATCAGCCTTAACTGGATTAAGGTGAATATAACGAACTAAATGCACCAAATACTCATCAGAATCAACTAAAATCGTCTTAAAACTCCCCTGAAATAGCGAGCCAACACGATTAAAACGCTTATTAACTGGTGTTACGTGGATGGAATTCCAGTAATCATCTAAGTCTAGGGCTGGCAAGGGGGATTGCCCCTACAAAATCAAATTATTGGAGTAGGGGCAATCCCACCGTGGTTGCCCTGTCATGCTTGCAGCTTGCTCTCTCAAAAAATATCGTTTGGAAATTGTTACCACGATTATAAACATGGTAATAACGCCATTGCTCAAAATTTATGGAACGACTTGGCATAGATTCATTTCATTGACAGAGACTGAGACCCCCGACTTTTTCTGTAAAGTCAGAGAGTATCTCTCAACTTTACAGAAAAAGTTGGGGATCTGTTCAGCCCAGATCCATTACATGGGAATGTAACGATCGCACATGGTGGTAAGTCCAGATCTATCGTGGTGCTAGGGATAGCATCCAAATATCAAACCGAGTCAGCTATTTTAGTAGGGAAACCCGAAAGATTAGCTGACTTATCCAACATGATGCTTTAGAAACCATTCATTAGGATCTGTATTGAAAACCAGATTTTTGCTAAGATTAATAATTGGTAACAAATACAATCCAAATTTTGGGCTTATTTTGTTGCCATCGATCGCAAATTCTGCTAATCATCTAGACACAATAAAACCCCTGATATGCCTGATTCTCAAGTTGATTCTGCGAAGCTTTATGAAAACCTGACAGCTAGTTACCGCAAATTGTTGCCACTAGAAAAACAGATGATCCAAGTATTTGCGATCGCCTATGAACCAGTTAATCGCAGTGTATATTTCGATTGCCTACTTCAGCTTGGAATTAAGGACAAAGATAACAAGCACTTTACAGGGATTAGTTTAAAGACATATATTGATCGATTTTTAAAATTAGGCTTGCTCACTCAAGATCGCTCTCAAGGTGCTCAATGTAACGCCTCTTTAATCGATATTGTGATGCGGGACGCAGTAAAGTCAGGACAATTTGAGAAGATTGTCAATGTAATTGAATTGCAAATCCCTGTACCTTCTTATGGAAGAACTGATTCACGCACTTTCAGAAGTGAATCACAGTTTATCCGTGAAGTCAGGATTGGGATTTATCGCCAAGACATTAAGTTTGTCACCAAGCAGTTTGAAGACTTCTATCGCTATGGCTATTCTCAACAGAAAATCACCTTAGATGCAATTTTGTATCAAGCCTGTAGTAATCCCTTTGATCCTGAGTGGTTCCAAACCTTAAAATTAGAATTCTATGAAATCGCTTTAGCGACGATTTTGACTAATGGAATGCTTAAGTTGAAGCCAACCGATGAGGCTTTAGCACTTTTATTAAAGGAGTTTCAGTCAAAAGGCGATCGCTGTACCGATCAATTGCTGTTGATTTTGATGGAGCAGAGTCTATTACGGGCGGATTTAGAGACTGCCCAAGACGCTTATAATCGCCTATCAAGTGACTACAAAGAAGCTGGTGAAGCTGTATTAGCTTGGCTATATTTTCTGAAAGGCGATCGCGAATATGCGATCGCTCAGTTTCGGCAATCCTTAAAGATGATTAGAAAGGCTACAGGTAAGCGTCAAGTCTACTTCAGTGGCGAACCAGGGCTATTTTTTATATTGGCGTTGATTCAGGAAGGTACTGCTGAAAGTATGCGCGAAGCTGAAGGCTATACGGCGATCATGGCTAAGCAGACAAACCATTGGTTGCAAGTCACCTATAGCAGACTGCAAAAGGTTTTGAAATTCCAGTTAGGTGATATTCCCCAAAAGGATTTGCTCAGTAGTGAATATATCCATAATCATACTGAGAGTCATTGTTTGGAAGCATTTTTTAGTGCGCTCTGTCTTTATTGGGCAAATCCTGAAAAATCTAGAATCGAGTTACCCAAAATTCTCGAACCATTGCTCAAACAATCGGTAAATGCAGGGTATCACTGGATATCGATGGAAGCAGCAGAACTATTGGGGGAACTGGCAACTAATTCTATTCATCAAAAACATGCTCAAAAATTACGACAAGGGAATCAAATTGCCACAATTGTCAATTTGATTCGTCCTCAGGAAACTTGGGAATTAAGTCTGAATGCGTTGCTAAATCTTAGTAAATCGCCACAGGAGCAAGCAAAATCAGCCAATAATTCACCACAGAGACTAGTTTGGTTTATTACTTTTAATAAGGGAACCTGTACAATCCAGCCGCGAGAACAAAAAATCAATGCGAAGGGTGTATGGAGTGCGGGGCGAAATATTGCGGTGAAGCGACTAAAAGAGTCAGTACATGAGTTTCCCTATATGACTCCACAGGACATTCTGGTTTGTTCCCATGTTCAAGTCTATTCCTATCATGGCTATTATGGGCAGAGCCAGTATGAATTTGATGAAGATACGATCTGCGCCTTAGTTGGACATCCCCTAGTATTTTGGGAAGATTCGCCAACTACTCGTGTGGATATTGTTAAGGGAGAACCAGAACTACTCGTCAAAGCAAGTAAAGGCGATCGCCTAGTTTTAGAATTTTCGCCGCAATTAAAAGATGGACAGAACTTTGTAGTCACCAAGGAAAGCCCCACGCGCCTGAAGGTGACACAGGTGACCGACTCCCATCGCCGCATCACCGAAATTATTGGCAGAAAAAATCGCCTCGAAATTCCCGTGGCAGCTAAAGAAAAAGTACTTGCGGCGATTCATGGCATCTCTTCGATTGTGACGGTGCATTCGGATATTGGCGGCGGTGTTAGTAATGCCGAAGAAGTACCATCGGATAGCAAACCCCATGTGCATATCTTACCTGCTGGCAGTGGCTTAAAAGTCGCAGTGTTAGCGCGTCCCTTTGCCAATGCGGGAGCCTACTATCGTCCAGGGACAGGCGGGGCGACGGTGCTAGCAGAAATAGATGGTAAACGCTTGCAAGCAACCCGTAATTTAAAGGAAGAGAAAAAGTTAGCGAATGAGGCGATCGCTGCTTGTCTCACTCTGGGTAATTATGAAGAACATGAGAGCGAATGGACAATTGACGATCCCGAATTTTGCTTGGAATTATTACTGGAACTGCAAGCATTAGGCGATCGCATTGTCTTGGAATGGCCCGAAGGCGAAAAGATGCGAATTAGCCATCGTGCTGATTTTGGCAACTTTCGGATGACGATCAATCAAAGCCGTGATTGGTTCGCCGCCGAAGGTGAACTACAGTTAGGCGATGATAAGGTGTTGAATATGCAGCATCTATTGGAACTTCTCGATAAAACTCCTAGCCGTTTTATTCCCCTTGGTGATGGTCAATTTTTAGCTCTCACCCATCAGTTCCGCAAACGTCTCGATGAGTTTCGTCGCCTCTCCGAAAAGCATGGCTCAGGAACTAGATTCCATCCCTTAGCAGCTTTAGCTCTAGAAGATTTTGTCGATGAAATTGACGATCTTAAAGCTGATAAACATTGGAAAGCCCATGTCAAAAGAATCAAGGAAATGCGGAACTTCTCGCCGCAGCTACCATCCACCTTACAAGCAGATTTGCGCGACTATCAGATTGAAGGTTTTGAATGGTTAGCAAGGCTTGCCCATTGGGGAGTCGGCGCTTGCTTGGCTGATGACATGGGCTTGGGCAAAACCTTGCAGTCTTTAGCATTGATTTTGACTCGCGCTACTCAAGGCTCTACCCTAATCGTTGCGCCAACTTCAGTCTGCATGAACTGGATCGGGGAGGCTGCAAAATTTGCGCCAACCCTGAATGTAATTGTGTTTGGTACAGGCGATCGCCAAAAGGTGTTAGACAATCTCCAACCCTTTGACATGGTGATTTGTAGCTATGGGTTACTTCAGCAAGAAGAAGTTGGAGAAATGCTAGCCAAAGTGCAATGGCAAACGGTTGTGCTGGATGAAGCGCAAGCAATTAAAAACACAGCTACCAAGCGATCACAAGCAGCGATGAATCTCCAAAGCGGCTTCAAACTAATCACGACTGGCACACCAATCGAGAACCATCTTGGCGAACTGTGGAATCTATTTCGGTTTATTAACCCCGGACTATTGGGTTCCCTTGATAATTTCAATACGAACTATGCCAACCCAATTGAGCGATCGCAGGATCGGGAAGCCCGCAATCAACTCAAAAAATTAATTCAGCCCTTTATCCTGCGACGCACCAAAAACCAAGTATTGCAAGAGTTACCATCTCGTACCGAAGTCACGCTACAAGTGGAACTCACCAAAGAAGAACTCGCTTTTTATGAAGCATTACGTCGTGAGGCAGTTGCGAAATTAAGCAGCACTGAGGCAAATGCAGGTCAAAAGCATTTGCAAGTTCTTGCCGAAATCATGAAATTGCGCCGCGCCTGCTGCAATACCAAACTGGTCAGACCCGATATTCCTTTACCCAGTTCTAAGCTTCAGCTTTTCGGCGAAGTGGTCAGTGAATTACTGGACAACAAACACAAGGCGCTAGTATTTAGCCAATTTGTCGATCATCTACATATCATTCGCGATTATCTAGATTCCCAAAAGATCAGCTATCAATATCTTGATGGCAGTACTCCCGCCAAAGACCGCAAAAAGCGCGTAGAGGCATTTCAAGCAGGTGAAGGTGATGTCTTCTTGATCAGTCTCAAGGCTGGCGGTACGGGTTTAAATCTCACTGCTGCTGATTATGTCATCCACATGGACCCTTGGTGGAATCCCGCCGTGGAAGATCAAGCAAGCGATCGCGCCCATCGCATCGGGCAAAAACGCCCCGTCACGATTTATCGCCTTGTGGCAAAGGGAACGATTGAAGAAAAGATAGTCGATCTGCACACTCATAAGCGGGATCTAGCAGATAGTTTGCTGGAAGGTACGGATATGAGTGGCAAGGTCACTACCGATGCATTACTGCAATTGATTAATGAGATTTAGGACTTCAGTTTTAATTGTTCTACATTCCATAATGCACCCGTCACACCTGTACTGCCAGCCAGTGATGATGGTTGAGCATTCTCCACGCGATCGCGCACAGCAACTAAGTACAAAGGTATCGTTAAATGAATTAACGGTAATTGCTCCTGTACCAATTGCTGATATTCGGCATAGATGGCTTTCCGCTTAGTTTCGTCTAGTTCCTGTGCGCCTTGGATCATCAGCGAATGGATTTTCTTTTCCCAATCAGCAACCTCACGACCGGGGAAAGGCGGTTCATCACCAACTGGCCCCTTATTAAACATATGGGAATCTCCATCAGTTGCCCAGAGATTAATCGCACTATTGGGTTCAGCACCTCCAGTAAAACCAAGAATCGTCGCATCCCATTGCTTTGAGTTGTCGAGTTTATCGGCGATAATCCGAAAATCGACTGGATTAAAGTCAATTTTCATGCCAATTTTTTCTAAATCGCTTTTAATTTGCGCTCCCATCGCAACTCGACCACCCGCAGGCGCTAGCAAGGTAAAGCGCACGAGATTACCTTCAGCATCAAGTAATTGTTGTTCAGCATTATATTTATATCCCGCTTGCAAGAGAATCTCTTTGGACTTTTCAGGCAGGTAATCGTAAACCTTAAGTCCTTGTTCGGGGGGAAAGAAATAGGGGCTAGGGATCGAAACTGGTGAATTTTGGGTTTGGGCTAAACCTCTCGACAGGTTGGTAATCATCGCTTCGCGGTTGAGCGCATAGGCGACAGCGCGGCGAAAGTTAACATCATTAAACCATTTGGATTTTTTCGGATCAACAAAGGGTTCATTGGTTTTCGGATTTCTGCCCTTATTGAGATTGAACATAATGAATGCTTGCCCTGTGGCGGGACCCGCATTATAAATTTTGTAGCGATCGCGTTGTTCAAAACGCTTCAATAGTTGGAAGTCTTCACCACGAAGGCGATACATATCAAGATCTTGCGATCGGAATCGCAGCAGAGCAGTATCTGGTGATTCGACAATCTGCATTACAAATTGCTCGATATAGGGCTTTCCCTTCCGCCAATAGTAGGGATTAGGTTTATAGATCACCCGTTCTGAGGGTCGATATTCTTGGATTATATAAGCTCCACTGCCAACTAATTGACTAACAGGTGTACTCAGAGTCCATGTTTCGAGAAACTTTAATTTTTTGTCTGGCGCATTAGGATCTTCTTGGAGAGTTGGTTCAAAGACATGTTTTGGTAAAATGCCAATTCCGCCTAATGTGCGTAGAGCAGGAGCAAAGGGTTCACTCAGTAAAAAAGAAATGCGGCGATCGTCAAGTTTCTCAACCTTGGGAAGAGTCTGCGATTGTCCAACACGAAGGACATCACGAGTACCAGTGGGAATTTTCTCATTAAAGAGAATATTTTGATAGGTAAAGAGAACATCATCCACGTTAAGTGGTTGACCATCTGACCATTTCAGATCAGGACGCATCGTGAAAATAAGTTGTTTGCCATCCTGCTGAAATTCCCATTTTTCGGCTAGTTCGGGTTCTAGATCCTTTGTAATTGGATTTTCTGAAATCAAGCCAGTGAGGGTATAGCCAATAACGATGCCACTATAAGCGTCATTAATTAAAACTGGATTAAAAGTTTTGATATCACTATCAAGTGGAACTACAAGTCGATTTGTGAGGGCTTCTGGTTTGACCGCGCAACCCCAAAGCAGCAGCGAACACATACTGATCAGTAGTAGCAAGACGATTGCTTTCCATTGTTTCACCTTGGTTCGTTTCTGAATGCTTCTTCTCACGATCGCCATCTTCCCTAAAAAATAAACAAAGTAAACATTAAGATTAAGAGCTTTTAGATACTAACCATTTTTATGGCGCGGCTTCGCCGCGCCACAAAAATGGTTCTTTATTTTACTGCGAAGCCATTAGCTTTTAGTTAATAAAACTACTGCATGAACGGCGATCGCTTCTTTCTGACCAATCGCATCCATGCCTTCGTTAGTAGTCGCCTTCACACTGACACAATCAATTGGTAAATTCATCGCTTGGGATAGGCGATCGCGCATAGCCTTAATGTGGGGTTTGAGTTTTGGGGCTTCAGCGATCACCATCGCATCAAGATTATTCACGCTCCAACCCTGTGCGCTAATTAATTCTTGCACTTGTTGTAAGAGCATGATGCTATCGGCTCCTGCCCATTTTGGATCGGAGGGTGGGAAATAATGCCCAATATCGCCAAGGGCAAGCGCTCCCAACATTGCGTCCATGATTGCATGGGTAAGTACATCAGCATCACTATGTCCTAGTAATCCTTTTTCGTAAGGAATTTCAACTCCACCAAGGATCAGGCGGCGATCGCTAACCAGTCGGTGCAGGTCATAACCATTGCCAATGCGGATATTCATAGATGATTAGATGCTGATTTGCTAAATTTAACTATTTACAATAGTAAGCCTATTTTAAGGCAGTGATATCTTTGACAATACAATAAGGTTAAGTTTTGAATTTTCTAATTTACCCTAGAACTCTACTGTTGAATCGCATTCTAAAATATCGTCATCGTCATCGACTTCTTCTCTAGACATAGTACTTAACCTTACAACTTTCTCAAACCACATAAGAGGATTATCAAGTTCCTCACGCAATCGGAGAAAAGTTAAACCTTCACTTTCTAGAATCTCATCTCGCTTATTATCTAGTTCGCGTCTATCTTTGTGTACTCCGTAACCGTCAATCTCCACTACATACCACAAACTCCCTTTAGGAGAGCCATTGTCATGACCACAAAAAATTCCAAAGTCAAAATGTAACCCTGCAATTTCGATTTGTGGAACAAAAGCCATTGAAGATGGACCGCTCCAATAGGCAGCCCATTCCGTGAACCAGCCAGCCCACGGCTCAACAAACCATACAGCAGGATATTTCTTCTCGTTATATTCTATCTCAGCATAACTCAGACCACTAACCCCATGTCCTGCTTGCTTTGCTGTTTGTTCAATGAAATGATAAGCACCAATTAAATACATGATTTCAAGGGTTGACTGACACAATTTAAGAACTTCCAAGATATGTTCTACTTTATGCATTTCTGGCAGCCAAGAATCTAAGCCAAGCATATTACGGCAAATATATCGAAGTTGATTTTCAGTGATGATTGCCATTTGAATACCTTTATTGATAATTTTACTAACTAATGATTAAGTCTTGAATGGGCTATAGTCAATGATCTACTCGTAAAAGAGATCTATAGAACAGTAATTTTTCAGGTAATCGCCTTTATTGCATTAAGTTGCTGAACACAGAATCCTAAAAGAATTAGCAAATGTATCTTGGCGCACTTTAAGCAAGCCAAATACGTTAATTAATTAAAATTGTATTCACCTGTCAAATTGTGACTCCAAAAGAGAAATTCCCGTGACTCAACAGGTAGCGACCATTCCCGTAACTGATTTTACGTTCACCCTCAACGGTGCAACCTCCCGTATTGAAAATATTTCCCCGTCAAAAACTTTACTCCACTACCTCCGACAAAACGGCTATGTGGGCACAAAAGAGGGTTGTGGTGATGGTGACTGCGGTGCTTGTACTGTGGCGATCATTGGTCAAGATAGTCACGGGCAGCCCCAATATCAAGCGGTGAATAGCTGCCTAGTCCCCATTGGTGCGATCGCGGGGCGCGAGGTCATTACCGCCGAAGGGATCGCCAATGGTCAATTACATCCAGTCCAAGCTGCGATGGTAGAGATGGCTGGATCGCAATGTGGCTATTGCACCCCAGGTTTCATTATGAGTATGTTTGCGGCTTACTATAATCACAGTCTCGGCGATGACATTTGTATCGAGGGAAATCTCTGTCGCTGTACGGGCTACTTACCAATCCGTAAAGCCGCGCAACTATTGGCGAAAAATAATGCTGATGATCATTTTAGTGCGGCGCTAGTTAGCAAAACTCCTGATTTGGCAGCGATCGCCTATACAGGAAGTGAGCAGCAATTTTATCGTCCCATCGAGCTAACGGAAGCCTTGCAACTACTTCAGCATTATCCTGAAGCAACATTGGTCGCAGGAGCAACGGATTTAGGGCTAGAAATGAGTTGGCATCGGCGCACCTATCCCATATTGATTTCCTTAGAGGGAATTACAGCGCTTAAACAAATCCACCAAACCGATGACTATGTGGAGATTGGGGCGGCTTTACCCCTCAGTCACATTGAAGATTTGCTGCATGGGATTTTCCCAAGTCTTGATGAAATGCTGCATTGGTTCGCGGCGCGACAGGTACGCAATCGGGCGACCCTCGGCGGTAATATTGGTACGGCTTCCCCCATTGGCGATTTGCCACCTGTGTTATTAGCCCTTGATGCGTCAGTAAAGCTGGTGGGCATTGATGGCGATCGCAGTTTATTACTTGCAGATTTTTTCAAAAGCTATCGACAAACAGAACTAAAACAAGGTGAGATTATCCATTCTGTGAAGATTCCTAAAACGATTACTTCTGGAGCAACAAAACGGCTTAGTCAGTCCTACAAAATTGGTAAACGTGGTACGGATGATATCAGTATCGTTGCGGCTGCTTTTGTGATTGATATTGATGATCAGCAGAATATTATCCATGCCCGTCTCGCCTATGGTGGTGTTGCGGCAACTCCGATTCGGGCGATCGCTGTTGAAGAAATGCTCATCGGTCAACCTTGGACAATGGCAACTGTGCGATCAGTAAAGCCTGCTCTGTATGAAGTATTTACACCCTTAAGCGATCTACGTGGTAGTGCCAATTATCGCAAGATGTTAGTAGGCAATCTGTTTGAGAAGTTTTTTGTTGAACATACATAGCAGTTGAAGCTTCGCTTCAACTGCTACCTTGTGGATTCTTTGTAGGTATGGAAGGAATAGAAAATGACGATTACCGATCAGAAAGTTAGTAACCAGAAAAGCCATGAAAGCGCCGTTGGTCATGTCAGTGGCAAGGCTGTCTATACTGATGACCAGAGATTACCCGCAGGAATGTTATCGCTCTATCCTGTGCTGTCTCCCCATGCCCGTGCCAAAATCACCAAACTCGACTGTACTGCCGCCTATGAAGTCGCTGGTTTAGTCACAATTCTTACGGCTGATGATATATCTGGGGAGAATAATACGGGTGTGATTATTCACGATGAAGTGATGCTGCCAACACATGAAGTAAGCTACTGGGGACAGGTAGTAGTTTGGGCAGTCGGCGAAACTGAAGAAGCAGCTCGTCAAGGAGCCGCCAAAGTAATTGTCGAATATGAACCTTTACCCGCAATTCTCAGTATTCAAGAAGCGATCGCTGCTGATAGTTATCATCTCGACAAACGGGTAATCAAACGTGGTGAACCTGATACGGCTCTCCAAAATAGCGATCGCACGCTCCAAGGTGAACTAGAAGTAGGTGGACAGGATCATTTCTATCTAGAGACCCATACCAGTTGGGTAGTTCCCGATGGTGAAAATGGCTACAAGGTCTATAGCTCGACGCAGCATCCTAGCGAAACTCAAGTAATCGTGGCAAGGGTTTTAGGCTTGCCCAATAGTCATGTCGTTGTTACCTGTCTGCGGATGGGGGGCGCATTTGGCGGTAAAGAATCTCAGGCTAACCCCTTTGCGGCGGCGGCGGCTGTAGCCGCCCATAAAACTGGCCGCCCAGCAAGAGTCAGCCTGCGCCGACATCAAGACATGATCGTTACAGGCAAGCGGCATAATTTTTTGGGTAAATACCAAGTGGGCTTTACTAATGAGGGGCTAATTACGGCGATAAAAGCTGAGCTATATGCTGAGGGTGGTTGGAGTCTAGACCTCTCGCCGCCTGTATTGATGAGAGCGATGATGCATATCGACAATGCCTACTATGTTCCCCATTTGGAAGTACAGGGATGGATTGCCAAGACTAATCGGGTATCGAATACGGCTTATCGTGGTTTTGGCGGTCCCCAAGGGATGATCGTCTGTGAAGAAATCATCGATCGCGTAGCACGCACTCTTGGGTTGCCACCCGAAGTAGTCCGCGAACGGAACTTCTATCATGGCACTGGCGAAACTAGCACCACCCATTACGGACAGGATATTGTCCATAACCGTATCGCTCGCGTATGGACAGAAGCTAAAGAGAAATCGCATTTTAGCGATCGCCAAGCTGAGATTGCTCAGTTCAATCAGACTAGTGCTTACAAAAAGCGCGGCATTGCCATTACACCCGTTAAGTTTGGCATTTCCTTTAACAAAACTGAATATAACCAAGCAGGCGCATTGGTGCTGATTTACACTGACGGCAGCATTCAGGTAAATCACGGTGGTACAGAAATGGGACAGGGACTGCATACAAAGATGCTCCAAGTTGCGGCAAAGTCCCTCGGTGTCAAGCTTGAGCGCTTTCGGATCATGCCCACCAGTACCGATAAGGTTCCCAATACATCGGCAACAGCTGCTTCTAGTGGTTCCGATCTCAATGGACAAGCGGTCAAGGCAGCCTGTGAGACTCTCCGTAACCGCATGGCAACCGTTGCTGCAAAAATGCTCAATCTCGATGCCCCTGAAGACCTTGTTTTCGAGGATGATTGGATTTATTGCCGCACCTACCCCAGCGCCAGAATTGCTTTTGATGAAGTCGTAAAACGCACCTACAGCGATCGCATCAGTCTTTCTGCAAATGGCTTCTATCGCACGCCGAATATTTTTTGGGATGCCAAGCTAAATAAAGGTCGCCCCTTCTATTATTTCTCCTATGGAACGGCTGTCAGTGAAGTGGAAGTCGATGGATTTACAGGAACATTCAAGTTGAGAAGAGTGGATCTTGTTCAAGATGTAGGCGAATCGATTAATCCATTACTAGACAAAGGACAAATCGAAGGTGGTTTTGTGCAGGGTATGGGCTGGCTGACGATGGAGGAATTGGTCTGGAATGACCAAGGACGCTTACTCACCTTTGCCCCTAGCACTTACAAAATCCCCACTGTTAGCGAAGTTCCCGAACATTTTCATGTACATCTACTGGAAAGAGCCGCCCAAGACGGTGTGATTTTTGGCAGTAAAGCGATTGGGGAGCCGCCATTTATGTTGGCGATGTCAGTCAGAGAAGCAATTCGTAATGCTGTCGCCGCCTTTGGCAATGCGAACCAAGTATCTTTGGCTATTCCCGCAACTCCAGAAGCTACCCTCTGGGCAATTGAAACTGTGAAATCAGATTCTCTCACTGCGGTAAAAGCCTGACCTATGATTTACGAAGATCTTCTAATCGCCCTTAGTCAAGGGGCGGTGGTTGTTGCGACCATAATTAATGCCAAAGGATCAGTACCAAGAGAAGTGGGCGCGAAAATGCTCATTACCAGCGATCGCTGCATTGATACTATCGGTGGTGGAGCAGGAGAAGCGAAGGTAATCTCTCAAGCAAGAGAAGTTTTACAAAGTGGCAAGAAAACACTGGTAGAAATTGACCTTACAGGTGCGCCCAATCGTCAGACTGAGGGGATTTGTGGCGGATGGATGCAGATCTTGTTAGAGCGCTGGCATGGAGAAGAAGCGATCGCGCTCGTTCAGCAGATAATTACAGAATTAAAATTGGGGCGATCGCCTACTTTGGTTACTTCTTTTGGTGATGCACATCCATACTTGATTAAGGAAAAAGGAGAAGGGAAAAAGGAGAAGGAATCGGAGGTTTTTATAGAAGTTTTGGAGCCTGCACCGATGCTGCTGATCGTGGGTGCGGGGCATGTGGGGGAACAACTTGCTAAGGTTGCAGATTTGGTCGGCTTTCGGGTTGCGATTCAGGACGATCGTCCTGAATGGGCAAATCTAGAACGATATCCTCAAGCAGCATTCATTTATTCACATATCGATCAAGCTTTAACCGAATTATCAAATCATGGCTCTCTCTATGTTGCGCTAGTCACAAGAGGCTATCGTTATGATTTGGAAGCTCTAACCGCTTTACTCAATCGCGATTTACCCTGTTCCTATATCGGGATGATTGGTAGCGATCGCCGAGTTAAGGAGGTTCTTGATCAAGTTAAACAAATGGGAATCTCCACTGAGAAATTACAATTTGTTTATGCTCCCATTGGTTTAGATATTGGTGCGCTAACACCTGCGGAGATAGCCGTCAGCATTAGTGCAGAGTTAATCATGTTGCGGCGTGGCGGCACTGGGCGATCGCTATCGGTGAGTTTGCGTAATTTTTAAAATATTTTGTTTAGTGCCGTTTATTAAAAAGCTGAGATAATTTAGCTTAGTTACTCACTAACTTTATGAGCGATCGCCTGTCAAGCTACATCGACCAAACAACGGACAAAAATTCGGAAATCTCAAATCTATGTCATTCCTTAGAAGGTTGCGTGTTGGTTGTAGATGACAACCCCACTAACTTGAGTGTGTTAGTGAATTTATTACGGGATGTGGGGCTGCGGGTCTTAGTAGCAACTGATGGCGAAAGTGCGATCGAGCAGATTACATATATTAAGCCCGATCTGATTTTGTTAGATGTAATGATGCCTGGAATTGATGGCTTTGAGACTTGCCAACGCCTCAAGGCAAATTCTGAAACTGTCAAGATTCCAATTATTTTTATGACGGCTCTTTCGGAAACTGTGGACAAAGTGCGTGGTTTATCTCTGGGGGCAGTGGACTATGTGACTAAGCCCTTTGAACATGAAGAAGTATTAGTCAGGATTCGTACCCATTTAACGATCGCCAAACAACGCCAAACCATCGAGTCTCAAAATCTTGATTTGCAAGCTGAAATTGCTGAACGCAAGCGTGCTGAAGAATCTCTAACGATTTTTCTCCATGCAGTTTCCCATGACTTGCGAAATCCTGTGACGGGCTTGATCATGGTGTTAGATAATTTGGCTAAAACTACAAGTAGTTCAGAGTCAAATATTCTGCTATCCCGTACAACACTGGAGCGAATGCAACAAAGTGGCGATCGCCAGCTAGCTTTAATTAATTCGTTACTAGAGTCCCATGTGAATGATGTTCATGGAATTATCATTCATCCTCAACCTGTAGTCATTAGCCAAGTCATTCAATCAGCGATTGACGATCTTCAACCACTTTTAGATAAAGAAGAGACAGAAATCAATTTACAAGTTTCGCTCGATCTACCTCTTGCTCTGGTTGATGAGGCTCATGTCTGTAGAGTTTTCCAAAATCTAATTGCTAATGCGATTAAGCACAATCCTCCTAACCTTAAACTCACGATTTCCGCAGAGATCAGCGATGCAAAAACAATGCTCTGCACAGTTGCTGACAATGGCGCGGGCATGACCAGCGCTCAAAGCGAGAATTTGTTTGAGCTTTATGCTCAAGGAAAAGACCACAGTAGACTCAATCGGCGATCGCTTAGTCTTGGCTTAGGTTTATACATTTGTCGTCAGATTGTCCAAGCTCATGGAGGTGCGATCGGGGTCGTCGGTGAACCAAATATCGGTTCTCAGTTCTGGTTTACGTTACCAATTGCTTAGTAATGGTGTTCTCTCTCTGCCTTTGTCTCTGCGCTTTAAAATACACTATAGCAGTGCAAGAGATAGCTAGGACAAATCAAAACCCAAGAATCGAGTGGCGGCGCTTCGCGCCGCCACTCGATTCTTAGGTTTTATGTCCTAAGCAAAACTTGCTTTGCTATATTGCGATCGCTACTTGGTTACGTCCATTTCTCTTGGCTGCATAGAGAGCATGGTCAGCCGCCGTAATTAAGCTCTCCAGCGAATTGCCATGTTGACGGATGACGGCAATTCCTAAACTGATTGTAATTTGAATGTTTGTTGGTGCGGGATTTGTCTCTACATACGAGCGTAATCGCTCAGCGATCTCATGAGCCTGATCGAGGGCTGTATCAGGTAATAAAATCAAAAACTCTTCACCGCCCCAACGACTCGCTGAATCTATTTGACGCATTTTGGTTTGCAGAATTTGAGCAAGATGAACCAGCACCATATCACCGCCATCATGTCCATAGACATCATTAACCCGCTTAAAGAAATCGACATCAATTAAAATAAGTGCAAAGGAGCGATCGCTACGATGAAAATAATTCATGGCAATCTCAAGCTGATGCATCATTGCTCGTCGATTAAGTAACCGAGTTAGCACATCAGTATTAGCGGCAACTTTCAAATCATAGAAAAGCCTCTGACAGACCATCATAATAAATCCAGCCGTCAATAGAAATGTGAATACAAACAACACAACTAAGGTGTAAGCATTGATATCATGAGAAAGAAATAAATTTTTTGGCGGATTTCTTGCTAAACCAACAATTCTGGCAACTAATGATACTAATAAAGCAATCAGCACGCTTGCCAAGAATCTGGATGATCCAATAAAACTCTTATGAGGTGTAGTTAGTAAGCAGTATGCAGATATTGAGAAAATAATTATTTGAAAACCAGTTTGATTAATACTTTTAAATATATAAATATCATTGAAAACAAATAAATATGATTGAACACAAATGAACAAAAGATTAATTATAAATAGATAACTAAGTCTAATTTTTTTATCTGTAAATTGAGAAATTCCGACACAAGAAATGGAAGTACCAACGAAAAGGAAAATCCCCGCTATAAGTAATGTCAAGGAGTAATTGAAAACCTTGCTTAAGCTTAGTAAATAGCCAATTGTTGTAAATAACCTACCTATCGCATAGGTATTGATTCCGCGATATTGATTTACCAACAAGCTTAAGAAACCCAGTATCAATAATTGCAAAGCCGCATCAATACCCAGCATGAAGCTCATTGTCTGAATGTCAAGATTTACCAAGCTTGTAAACATTGCACAAAATACTGGATTTGTTCGTGGGTATGATTTGCCATGAGAGTTAGGCGAATACGTGGAGTCGGCACAGTTGGAGGGCGGATGGCAGGCGCAAAGATTCCATTTTCCCGTAAATGGGTAGCTATTTGTAGCGTTTTAGCAATATCTCCCATCTCGATCGCAACAATCGGTGAGTCAAAGGCGATCGCCTGAAAGCCCAAATTTTGTAAACCCTGTTTCAAAAATCCTACATTTTGCCAAAGCTTCTCTCGGAGATTATTCTCAGTTTTTATAATCTTAATCGCCGCGATCGCTGCACCCGTATCCGCAGGCGATAGCCCTGTCGTATAAATCCAAGTAGCGGCACGATTGCGTAAATAGTCGATCAGTTTTGCCGATCCTGCCACATAGCCGCCCAAACTCCCCAAAGCTTTGCTTAGGGTTCCTACTTGGATTAAGTTTTCCCGAATTCCTAAAGCCTGAGTCAAACCACCTCCGCGATCGCCAAATACTCCCGTACCATGCGCCTCATCGACTAACACCATACAATCGTATTGATGCGCTAAGTCTATAATTTCCCGCAATGGTGCAAGGTCGCCATCCATACTAAATACGCTGTCAGTCGTGATCAGACAACGCCGATATTTCGCCCGATGTTCTTGCAATTTGGCGGTGAGATCAGCTAAGTCCAGATGCTGATAATCGATCGCCGTTGCGCCACTGAGCAAGCCGCCCTTTTTCAAACAAGAGTGATTGTAAGCATCACCTAAGATCAAATCTCGCGCTCCTACAATTGCCGCAATTGTCCCCAAATTTGCTAAATAACCAGAACTAAACACTAAAGCTGCTTCGGTATTTTTTAGATCAGCGATCGCCGATTCTAATTCCTCATGCAAAGCCAAATGCCCTGTGACTAAGCGCGATCCTGTTGAGCCAGTACCGTACATTTCTGTAGCCTTAATCGCTGCATCAATCAAGCGGCGATCGCCTGCTAAGCCCAAATAATTATTGCTAGCAAACATCAACATTTCGCGCCCATCAATCATGGAGATCGTCCCTGCTTTGCTCGTAACGGTTTGCGTAGAACGATACCAGTTAGCCTTGTGGATCGAGTCTAGGGAGCGATCGAGCCAGTCGTAGGGAGTAGATATGGGGGTAGTCTTCACACTTCTTTACAAATTAATATTAAAATTAAGCTAGGTATTCATTATCTAGGTTTATAAAATGACTGTTGCATATCCCCGTAAATTTCGCGGTCAACTCAGTGCTGAAGACATTCTCGATAATGTAGTGCGTCAGCGTGAAGTCCACATGACCACTTTAAATCGTTATCGCTTTAGTGAACAGCGTAGTTGCAAAGACCTAACTGGACTGATTGAATTTCTCAATGGCAAGCCCCGTGATTTGATTCAAGATTTATCACATCATGTTTCTGACGAAGCACGTCATGCAGCTTGGTTAACTGATTTACTGTATGAACTTGGTGAAGAGATCAGCACACCAGATGGCAATTTGTATATTGATGAATTTAACCGCTTGAGTAAGTACGAAGTCTCCTCCAATCCTGAAGACTTTGTGATTGATGCCTTGGCGGGAATCAATGTTGCGGAAAAGCGTGGTTGTGAATATTTCGCGGCTCATATTCGCTCTCTCAAGAAAGTTGAGCAAACTCCTGAAAACATCAAGATCCGCGAAACCATTGAGAAGATTCTTCCTGAAGAAGCGGCACATGTACGCTGGGGTAATCGCAAGCTTGGGGAGATTGCTAAAAAGAGTGAAGCCCATCATGCCAAGGTTGATGCTGCTAAGCGTAAATATGTGGCGATCGAACATGCTGCGTTTGAGTCAGGAATGGATGTTCTTGCTGGTGCAGAAGTGCGCCGCCTTGAGAATCTGTTGAAGATTTCCGAAACCCTTCCTCTATGGGAACGTCCTCAATACTTGCTCAATCAACTTCCTGAGACTTTGTTCTCTAATGAGTTGCAAAAGACTCGCATCGATATTTTTAAGAAGGCATGGGCAAAAGATCCTTCTACTTTTGTTGAGAAGTTCATTCCCATGTTCTTTAATGCCAATCTCAAAGACACGGCAAATAAGGCAGGATCTTATTAATTTTAGTTTGTTTGCTGCTTTCTGATTAGCCCAAGCTAAGCGGAAAACAGCAAACAAACCATAAATTCTGATGCTTGTTAGAGAAGATCAAAAGCAGTTAGTATTCCTAGTAAAATAGTCTTTTCTTTTTTTCTTGTTACGAGTAATGGATATGAATATTCTTGAAGTTTTAATAATGATTCTTCTACAGTAGTTTCTTCATCACATAATTTATCATCATCAATTCTTTGAATAACAAGTTTGTTGTGAGGTAAATTTACTGCTTCTTCAACTGTATGGAGAAGCAGTTTTTTCCTTTCATTTTGACTTACTGTGCCTGAGCGAAGATACAAGGCAACAGAATGGTCAGAGATTAAGTTCCACCCATCATTGATAAATACTGGAAGATAGGAAAAGGAATTTTCTAACAACTGCTGGCGCACAAAACTTATCGGTTGCCAATGATAAGCACATATCGGATTTCTTACCATGTAATCATTAACTGTCAATAAACTCTCCATTAGTGCATCTTCCAAAATCAACGCTAACTGTACCGCATGTTTCGTTAGATTACGTGCAAATGCTCCTTGATGCAAAGCATCGTTTCTTTCTCTGGAGACAAGAGTATAAAGATCGCTAAATGGTGTATGCCATGCTCGCATAACATCTCTTGCTAAAGGAGAACGTTTTATAGCAAAAGTCTCAACTGCATCTTTATAGCTATTAAGACCTGTTACTTTTGGATTTTTAGTTAGTAAAAATCCAAATCTTTCTACCACGAATAAGAGTTCTTGGAATGATTCAGTATTGAGTAAAGCAGATGCTCTAGCATCACGCAGTTGGTCACGAAAAGAAATTAGAGTTTCCCGATCTAGATCCATATTATCCTCTATTCTTCCTAATTAAGAATGTCATAGCAATTGACTAAGGCTTTAGAAGAGACTCCAATTCTTGCAAAAGCAAACTTTCTTCTTTTCTATTAGCTTCTAGGTGGCTTAAAATTTCCGCAATGCGTCTCTGTGTTTCCGTTTCTCCAGAAATATTCTTTTGTCCATCATTATTCTTTTTCGACAGGTTTGAGATCGTACTCCAAACTTTAGAAATAATCTTAAGGGGAAATGTAAAGAGCGACAGCCAAAAAATTTTCGTTATATCAGATATAGCTCCTAGAAGTCCTGCTGACATAATTAGCAGCAATATTAATATCCCCACACTTTGCAAAGGATGATTAATTGACCAAACTAATTGAGGGTGATTATCTATCCAACTATTTAAAGATGCGTCAATTGAAGACTGTATACCCTCAGATAATGTGTGATTCAGATTGTCAATCTTCTCAATAGCTGTTTGTAAAGACTCTTTTAAATTGCTAGCTGTGGAGGTTATACCATTAATTAATTGACCAGTTTTTTCTGTAACGCTATCCATAGTGTTATCAGCAGCTTTAGCAAGATTTGTTCTCGTATTCTCCGTAATTTGACTAATACCTTCAATGGATTGACTTGTACTTTCTACGATTACAGTTTTAGCTTTTTGTGTATTTTGATTAACGGTATTTACCACAGTATCAATACTTGAATCCAAAAAGTTTTTAGTATTTTGGAGATTTTTTGTAACGTTTTCAGGCAGTGCAAGAGGCATAAATGATATTAAATTAAGATAATAGCCCTTAAGAAAGCTATTGGAATACTGGGATAAAATATATCAGAAAACAAGGTTTTATTTTTCTTAGATTCCTACGTTATATAAGAAATCAAAATTTATCTTAAACATCATCAACTAAATCCATCCTAATCCACTTACCCACAGCCTTAACCACCTTAGAGCCATAAAACTAGCACTCTCCAAGGTAAGTACGAGAGGCATATAGCAAACAATCTCTTATATGCACTTCAACTCACCCTTCATACTCTTCTAAAAATTGCGCCAACAGTTGCTCCGTACCCAAACGCACAGTTAGTAAGATTTTTAGGTTAAATAGCAAACTAAAAAGGAAGAGGCGCGATCGCGCCTCTTCCTTTTTAGTTGGAGCGTAACTTCTCTAATTCTGAACGTAAACCTGCTAGCTGTTCTGTGAGTTCTTTTATCTCATCCCGCATACTTGCTTTTACTGATTGATTAGACTGCTCCGAGACACTATCCGTTACATTGTCCTCAACAGTTTTAGCCGTTGTGGTGACAGTAGTTAAACCTGCTGATTCTGAAGTAGTAGATGAGCCGTTTACCTGTTGCGCGATAAACTTGTCTACATAGCTACGAGCCTCAGCCTCAGTCGTTACACCCTTTTCAGCAAGCTCTTGAGTAATCTCATCAAAACTGCGCCCCAACCTTTTGAGATTTTCTTCGCGTTTGGTGGGGTCTTGGATTACCTCAAGTAATGATGATGTTGCACCGAGGGTGACATAGTAGCCTCGTTGAAAAAGCTTTTCTAAGTCGATGGTATCCATAAAACTCCTGCGAATGTGTAGTTTTGTAATATATTCTAACCCATCCGCATTTAACAAAATTTTGCTTGAAAATTTGAGGCTGTAGAACTTTGCGTTCTAATACCAAAAACAGATAATTTAAAAAGGCTTGAGCTTTGCCCAAGCCTTTTTAAATTATCTGTTTTTGAAACGCTCGTAAATATTATGAATGCCTTAGAAGAAAAAGTTATCTTAGTAGATAGTAGCGATCGCCAAGTGGGGATTGCAGAAAAATTGCAAGCGCATCGGGATGGTTCACTACATCGTGCTTTTTCGATTTTTGTGCTGAATTCACAAAATCAACTTTTATTACAAAAACGAGCTAAACATAAGTATCACTCAGGAGGACTGTGGACAAATACCTGTTGCAGTCATCCGCGCCCCAATGAAATGACACTAGATGCGGCGCATCGTCGTTTGCAAGAAGAAATGGGCTTTGACTGCGAGTTGCAAGAGCTATTTAGTTTTGTTTATCGCGCTCAGCTAGATCATGACCTAACCGAGTATGAGTTTGATCATGTGCTGCTAGGATATTGCGATCGCGAACCTGTTCTCAATCCTGAAGAAGCTGAAGATTGGAAATGGATAGATTTAAAAGTTTTGCAAGCCGATATTCAAAAAAATCCACAATCTTATACCTATTGGCTACGTGATTGCTGCGATCGCTTCATTACTGAACTAGGATAAATACAAACAACATTGAGTTGTTTGTATTTATTTTTCTGGAGGAAAATATGGAAACTTATTCAGAAGAACAAGTCGATCAGATTCTCCGTTATGCTCTTGCCAAGAGAACCAATGGTCAAAATCTGACCAAACAGCAAGTATATGAGATTGCTTCCGATATGGGCATCAGTGAAGCTGATTTTTTAGCATCTGTGCAGGAATGGCAATCTACACAATCCGTTCGCAAAGAGCAGGTAGAGTTTGATAAATACAAAAGAAAATCTTTAAAGTCAAATGTATTGAAATATGCGATCGTTAATTCTTTTTTAGTAGCACTCAACCTTTTTACATCTGGTCGAATTGGCTGGGCGATCTATCCTCTATTATTTTGGGGATTAGGCATTGCACTGGATTCATGGGTTATTTACCAGTCAGAAAGTGAAGAATACGAAAAGCAATTTCAAAAATGGTTACGTAAACAAAAGCGCGATCAGCTTACAGCTCAAATTACAGGTAAATTAACCACTAGCCTCGAAGAATGGCTCAAGTAAAAAAAGAGGTAATGCGAAGCATTACCTCTTTTTTTATATGCGGATGGAGAGACTCGAACTCTCACATCAAAGATACTAGAACCTAAATCTAGCGCGTCTACCAATTCCGCCACATCCGCTTGAGTTAGGTGTTTTTTGCACCGAATAAAATAATACAGCAATCTTGGTGAATTACTACACAAAATTTTAATAGACATCTAGAGTTAATCATGTGCGGCGCTCTACGCTGCACATGATTTATAACGATTTGCACTTAAACCCAAATCAAGAAAAATCCTAAAAGCGTTGCGAAGCAACGCTTTTAGGATTTTTCTTGTTGTAAGAGTTTAGTGTTGTGGTGCAAAGCCCCGCAATACTAAATTCTTGACTAGGAAGTGCGTAAAATGAGTCACATAAAAAAGGTAAAGGCTTGTAACAAGGGGCTTAAGCCCCTTGTCTTTCTTACAAATTATTTAGGATTGCTATACAATCATTTTGATTAGTGACCTGATCTAACTGAATCTATATTTCTATTCTGAGCATACCTTTAGCATCTTTGTTGAGCATGTCCATCTAGTGCATATCCATAAGCCTCAAAAAATCGATTTAGAACAAATTTACCCCTGTCCTTGCCCTCGCAAACGTGGCAAGCTAAAGCCGATCGCACTGACTGATGCTTTTGGATGCGATCGCTGTTCCTTGCTATTTCAGCTAGAAAACGACGGCTATAGTCTATTGCAGGTAGGTGGGATTGAGTCGCAACAACATGCATGGCAATGGACTGGTAAATGGCAACCTATTTATAGAAATGGACAGCAAACTTGGCTAGAAATGGCTTTGATATATGCGGCTTCACTATTGTTTTTTGCTTTAGTCATTGTCTGGGCGCTAAATCTCAAATCAACTTTAGGTATTCCTCTAGCCATTTTGTTGTTTACCCTTTTAGGTTTGCTAATATGGCGATTGCTCGTGATTCGTCAGCGCGATATTTAACAATTATTTATTACAGAGTATGTCACCAGAAGACCTTACAGGCTTCATTTATAAATCCCATGCGGCGGCGCTGCAACTGATGCAAATCTCTACTAGAGACCGCGATAGTTTGCTGCTAGAAATTGCTAATAGTATTAAAAAGCATAAAAACGCGATTTTAGAAGCGAATACGCTGGATTTAGAAGCTAGTCGAGATATGGCTGTGCCTGAGTTGGTCCTAGAGTGGCTGAAACTGACTCCCGAACGTCTCAACAATGCGATCGAATGTCTGACCCAGCTTGCAAATCTGCCTGATCCACTTACCCTGCATGTGGGTATCAATGGCTATCAGCGCGTCCCTTTAGGGGTGGTAGCTTTTATCTATGAGGGCTTTCCTCAACTGGGCTTAATTGCGGCGGGAATGTGCCTAAAGGTCGGTAATACAATTATTCTCAAGGGTGGGAATGAAGGCACAAATACTCAAGAAGCGATCGCGGCGATCGTTCAGGAAATCCTCATTGCTAGAAATTTTCCCGAAGCATGTATGTCCTGCGTCCCCAAAGGTGTGACCCTCAAAGAACTAATTGTCCAAGAAAAGTATTTGCGCTTGGTGATTCCCTATGGTCGTCCTAGCTTTGTGCAGCAGGTGAGCAAACAAGCAACTGTCTCGGCTTTGCCCATTTCTATGGGTAATTGCTATTTATATTTATCAGCTTCAGGGAAGTTAGACTTTGCCAGAGAAATTATTCTGAATAGTCGTAAGGGTGATCCTGATGCAGTTAATGCGATCGAAAAGGTTGTCGTACATCGATCTTGGCTTGATCGATCTTTAATTGATCGCAGTCTCGGTGAATGGATTAGTAATCTTAGAAAGCAAGGCTTGGTGGTACGTGGTTGTGCGGAAACAACCGCCTATTTTCGCCAGTTTCTTGAGGAGTCCCATAGCGAGGAAACAGACAAACCAAGTCAAATTCTTATTGACCAATCGATCGAGTCTGAGGATATTTGGGGACAGGCTTATTTAGACGAGACGATCGCCATCAAGATCGTTAATGATACTGAAGAGGCGATCGCTTGGATTAATCAGTACAGCAGTGGTCATGCCGATGTATTGCTGACTGATTCTCTATCTGAACGAGATCGCTTTGTTAGTCGCGTTAATAGCAGTACGATCTTTGTCAATGCCCATAGTCGCTTTAGTCGTTGTTTTAAGCTTGGTGATAGTGGCAATGCCAAGATTGCTTTGGGGATGTCCAGTTTAAAAACGCGAGGCGCATCCAGATATCCTGGATTGATTGATATCTATGCGCTGACGACGACTAAGCAAGTGCTGACAAATTCATGGATGCAATAAATTTAGCAATAGCGCTGAAGTAATGCTTCTAATTTCTCGACTGGCGATCGCGGCGGAAATCTTGGTAATTCCTGTTCTTGTTGGCGATCATTGAGCAAACAAAGTACAGGTATTTCATATTGGTAGCGATCGAACCAGTCTGGATTACTAGTGATATCTCTAATTTCTAGATCGAAGGCAACTTGCTTTACCTGTTGTAATTTTGTCAGCAAACCTTCACACAGGCAGCATCCTTGCTTGCTATACAAAATTAGTTTCATAGATTTTTTGTTGAATATAACTCCACTATGTTATATTATTAATCCGTCAGAACGCATAGCTCAGTTGGTTAGAGCACCACGTTGACATCGTGGGGGTCGGTGGTTCGAGTCCACTTGTGTTCATATACAGCGATTTGCGCTAAACCAAGCCAAGGCTAAAAACAGCATAGCTGTTTTTAGCCTTGGGATAAACCTTGATCGCTCACTTTGGGAAGTAGCATCATAATACTGGCATCAAAAGCTCGTTTAAAATCTGGATCGGAGACATAGCGTTTATATGTCTCCAAATCTTGCTTACGTTCTTTATTCATAGCTTCTCTTATTAACTGCTCGAAAGCTAGATGACGGTTCTGCTCGTCTTGGTTGTTGACTACTTGAGATTCGTAATTAGGATTTTGGGTGATATGACGCGCAATGTTCATAAACTTGACTTCATTCCATCCTGTAAAAAATCGGGCATTAAAGGCGGCAATAATCTCATCGAGGGGATCTTTTTGGGCTTCATCGTGAAAACCTCGCAGGTTAGGATTTTGCGGATCAAGTTCGGATGTGTTTGCATCTAGGGTAATAGAGTGATTAAGTTTGACGCGCTCTAAGCCGTAGGTAGATAGATCGATGCTTTCGAGTAGCTGATCGAGGTGTTCTTGAGTGGGATCTTTGACTATCAGTTTGGGAATGAGGAATTTGAGAAACCAGTGCAACATTTCCCATTGCATATTATTGAAGGGAATGATACAAGCGACTTGAGCATATATTTTGACAAATTGTTTGGCTTTGATTTTGAAATCGATTTTTGCTTCGTTGTCGAGTTCTAGTTCGAGCTCGAATCTATGGGCGGCAGTGTCAATTAAGGGGCTAAGCTGATCGGCTTCAGCCTTATTAAAAAAGAGTTGATTAAATTGCTGAACTTCAGACCATTCATATACGCCAACCCCGTCTAATGCTTCTTTGAGGTCGTGGAGAACATTGACATCAGTGGGTTGACTGAGGGTTGTAGAAGTATAGAAAGGATCAAAGGCTTTTTTAATTTCATCAATGGTATCAATGGTATTGAAGAAGTCAAGGATGAAGGTATCAGTTTTGGCTACGGATGCATTGCAACGATTGAGGCGCGATAGGGTTTGGACGGCTTGAACGGATTGCAGCTTTTTATCGACATACATTGTGTGCAGTAAGGGTTCGTCAAAACCTGTGAGGAACTTATTGGCAACCACTAAAATTTTGTAGTCTTCCTTCGCAAATTCTGTGGGGATATCTTTGCTAGGAAATCCGTTAAGGATGTCTTCGGTGTATTTAATACCATCGACAGTTTTTTCGCCAGAGAAGGCAACGATCGCTTTGAATGGCATATTGGCTGAAGTGAGAGCGTCGCGAATCGCAAAGAAATAACGGATCGCGGTTTCAATGTTGCGACTGACGATCATGGCTTTGGCTTTGCCCTTGAGCTTTTTCTGTTGCCAAACCTGTTCGATAAAATGGTTGAACATAATATCGGCTTTGGTGGCGATCGTTTCTTTGTGACCTTCTACATAGGCGCGGAGTTTTTTCTGGGCTTTGGCGGTATAAAAGAGGGGATTGTCTTGAATAGATTTTTGGATTTCGTAATAGCTTTTGTAGGTGGTGTAGTTGGCTAAGACATCGAGAATAAAGCCTTCTTCGATCGCCTGTTTCATGGAGTAGAGGTGAAATGGTTGAAATTTATCATCGGGGAGTTTGATGCCAAATTTTTCGAGGGTAGCTGGTTTGGGTGTGGCGGTGAAGGCGAGATAGGAGGCATTTTTACTTAACTTGCGTCCTTCCATTACCTTCAGGATTTTGTCTTGGTTATCCTCTGGATCTTCTTCATCCATACCGATAGTCATGCTGAGTTTATCGGCAGCTTGTCCGCTTTGGGAGGAGTGCGCCTCATCGATAATCACGGCAAAGTTCCGATCGCTAAGATTTTCAATACCATCGACGATGAAGGGGAATTTCTGGATCGTGGTGATGATGATTTTTTTGCCAGTTTCTAAAGCGGTTTTGAGTTCTTGGGAGTTGCTGGCATGGGCAATGATATTTTTAACGGCGGCAAAGCCTTGGATGGTGTCCTTTAGTTGTTTGTCGAGAATACGGCGATCGGTGACGACGATGACGGAATCAAAGAGAGGTGTGGACGCACCTTGGGCATAGAGTTCGATCAGTTGATAGGCTGTCCATGTAATCGAGTTGGATTTACCTGAACCTGCGGAATGCTGAATTAGATATTTATGTCCTACGCCATTTTGTTGGGCATGGGTAAGGATTTGGCGGACAACATCGAGTTGATGGTAACGGGGAAAAAGTAGGGTTTTTGATTTGGTGGAGAGGGTGGCGAAATGCTCGATGATTTTGGATAAGCTTTCACGAGTGAGGGTTTCCTGCCAGAGGTAGGCGGATTTGTGTCCGTTGGGGTTAACTGGGTTGCCTTTGCCGTAGTTGTCGCCTTTGTTGAAGGGTAAGAAATAGGTGCTTTGACGATCGAGTTTGGTGGTCATCCAAACTTCATCGGTATCAACTGCAAAGTGAACAAGGCAACGGGCAAATTGAAATAGCGGTTCTTTAGGATCGCGATCGCTACAATATTGTTGTTTAGCGTGGTAGGTGGTTTGACCTGTCCAAGTATTTTTTAATTCGAGGGTGGCGATCGCAATGCCATTGATAAATAGAACGATATCGATGGAGAGTTGCGGGTTACTTTCGGAATAGTAGACTTGGCGCGTCAGGGAGAAGATATTGCGATCGAAGTTGGCTTGAATTTCGGGTTTGTTGTCGTTGTGGGGAAGGCTGTAGAGAAGGGTGAGATGTGCATCCTCGAACGCCTACATCGCAAAATTCAAAACTGAGATGATGCCATCTTTTTGAATTTTGCGATGTAGGCGTTCGAGGATCAGGCGTTGCCAGTTTGGGCGATCGCGTAGTTTGTCGAGTTGTTGTGGTTGAGTGGTTTCCAGAAATTGCCAAATTTTTTGTTTGTCGATCGCAAATTCGCGATCGTAGTCAGCCGAATCCCCTTTTTCATAGCGTGAGTTGGTAATTAGCGATCGCTCGATGAGGTCTTCTAATGCTTGTTCGTTGGTTTGGCTGACCATAATTTGATATTTCTAAAATTTATGATGGTAAAGATAGGCGGCGCGTTGCGCCGCCTATCTTTACAGTTTTCCTGCTGCGAAAATTTGATCGGCGGTGAGTTCTAGGCTCGGAAAAGTGGGGGATTGCAGCCGATCGCTATTTCTAAATAGTTGCCGATGGTAGCGATCGCCTTGCAATGTGCAGATCGTGAGGGTGGGTTGTTTGGGTGTGCCGATATATTCTCTGCCACCAAGTCCGAGATAGTCAGCGATCCAATATTCGGGGATGCCTAGTTGAGCGTAGTCTTCGGCTTTACGGGCATAGTCATTTTGCCAGTTGGTGCTGACAACTTCGACGATCAGTTTGATCGATTGACCTAAGCAAATAATCGGTTCTTCTTGCCAGAGGGGTTCTTGGTGGAGTTGGCTTTGGTCGAGGACAATGACATCAGGGCGAAAGGCGGTTTCTGTGCCTAATAGCTTGATTAAGCAGCGATAGGGGATAAAAAATGGTGCGTTTTGCCGATCGATCGCGATGTTGAGTTTCCGTCCGATGAGGGCGGCTACTTGTTCATGTAGTCCTGTTGGTTCCAAATCAATTAGTTCTCCGTCAATTAGTTCGTATTGCGTTGTGTCGCCATATTTGGCGATAAAGGTATCGGTGCTGAGTAGTTTTGGGGCAATTTGAACCATTGTGGCTACCTTACAAGTAAAATTTCGTTTTCGCTATTGGTTGCAAATTCGGTGAGGTGTCGTTTGCTGGGATGTTGAAAGCCAAGGATGATGTCTTGTTTAGGTATGTCGGCATTGAGCAGATCGTCAACGATACAAAAGTTGGTACTGTCTTCTTCTATCCAGATTTTACCGTTTTGAATTTGTAAATAAAGGATGATATGTTGTACTCGTTTTTTACCATCCCATCCCGTGCGAAGCCATAGGTATTGATCTCGCTCTGGGTCGAGGGCTAGGCGATCGCAAATTGGATTTTCTTGAGTTTGACGTTGGTTGAGATTGTAGTAGTCGCTGAGCAGGGTTTGGATCGTGTGGCGATAGTAGGTTAGTTTATCCATAACTGTATGCGCTCCTTTTGGGTATCTACAACGATAATTTTTAAGTTGTTTTGTTTGGTGATTAATTGAATTGAGGCACGTTGAAAGAAGTTGTCGTAGGTGAGGTCGTCGATCGCTAGATAAAGATTATATTCAGGTTCGGTGATCTGGATGAGGTTACGGTAAACGATGTACTGCCCAATGGCGTTGTGAAAGTCATACATGGGAGATCTACCAATAAAGCTTTTGATCTCGACAACAATTTTCTGTTCCTGACGTTGTGCGGCGATCGGCTTTTGGGCGGCGAGGTCTGCATAAAGTTCTGCATCTTCGTACTTAATGAAGTAAGGATCGGCGGTAATTTCCCATCCGTCTTGAATAAGCGCGTTTTTAACCGCATCATGGTAAATATCTTTTGCAGGCATAATTTACACGTTATCTCTTTTTGATGGCATTGCGGAAGGTGTTTGAGGCTTCGAGGCGAGAGGTTTGAGCGATCGCAATGCAGTTTGTGAGTAGGTCGATATCGAGGTTGGCTAGTTCTGGTATTTGGCTTTTGGCGATCGCTTCGTAGTGGTCATCATTGAGGCGATAGAGGCTAAATGTACCGTTTTGCCAAAACCATACTTCGGGAATTTGTAATGGCTGATAGCGTTGTAATTTTTTGGGGCTGCCGCTACTAAAGGTTACTTCAATAACGAGATCGGGTGTGTTTTTGGATGCGCCGAAACAATAGGATTCATCTGGCTCGACGGATACTTCGCCTTCGCGTTGTTGGGTCATGGAGCCTGTGGGTTCAAATTCGATGTTGCTTTCTAGACAAAATAGTTCGATCAAGAATCCAATGATAATTCTGTTAAATTCGTGAGCGCGTCCGCGCATGAGAATTTCGATGGTTTCTTGATAATAAAAAAGTCTGACTCGGTTAGATTCGGCGAAACCTGCTTGAATCAGTTTAAATTGTTCCCAAGTGATGCCCGAATAGACTAGGCGTTGATCTTGGTCTTGTTCGCTGGTTATGGCGGTGCGGAGTGGGGTTTGAGTCATGGTGATATTTTATTACCAATGTTTTTAGTATGACATAAGGCTAAAAGCCTGTACTCACACTTTGATTTTGCCTGTAACTGCTTCTGAAATAAGTGTTTTATGAAATTCTCTAATTTTCTCAATCTGGACTTTAGACTAAAAAGAAGAAAAGAAAGGCAGGAAGTGAATGTCACAAACTGCCAAAAGAGCAATGATCAATAAACCAAATTGACATTGACTACTATAATTTTCCAAAAATTACAAGAATTTCGCAAGTCGATATATGAATACCTAGGAACAGGAAAAGATGCAGTATTTGAATTAATGGATGCCGTCCTGACAAGTCCGAGTATTAGCTCGTATGTGAGTCTATCAATGAATCCATTATTTCGGCGAAAATGGTCAAGTATTTATGAGGGACTGCGCGACAGCCGACCAGTCAGAGCAAAGCTAATGAAGCTGATGGTGCAAGAGATCCCAACGGAAGAGCAACCTTTGTTAGCAGGAGATAATAGCGTATGGTTGCGACCAGATGCAGAAACGCTGAAGGAAAGAGGATTCCATCATGGCAAAGATGAAAGTATCGGCATAGGACAAAGCTACAGCACCTTGGCATGGATTCCCGAAGCAAGAGGAAGTTGGGCGCTACCGATAAAACATGAGCGGATCAACAGTTTCGAGACTCCTGTGAGTAAAGCTGCCTTCCAACTCAAACAAGTCACAAAGCAGTTAAGCGTACGCCCCCTAGCTGTCTATGATCGAGGATATGGGAATGCAAGTTTTGTGAAAGCAACAGCGAATATTGAGGCGGATCTATTACTGCGTTTGGCATCTAATCGCTGTATTTGGGGAGTTCCTCCAGCCTATAGCGGTCGTGGCGCACCTTGTAAGCATGGGCATAAATTCAAACTGAATGCCACAGAAACTTGGGCTGTTGCCGACACCACCATAGAAATTACAGACCCAAAAATCGGTCGGGTACGGGTAACTCATTGGCGTGATTTTCATTTCCGTACCACTCCAGAACGACCGATGCAGATTTTTAGAGTTGAGGTGATTGAACCCTTGGGACGCAACCGTAAGTTTCAGCCCATGTGGTTGGCTTGATTGGGTAAAACTATGCCTGCTTTGGAGACTATGTGGTTAAAATATTTGCGTCGCTTTGCCCTAGAGCATTGGTATCGTTTTGCCAAGCAACGCCTACATTGGACTCTACCCCAGATTACCTCTACTCAGGCGGCTGAGCGTTGGAGTGCTTTGATGCCTTTAATGACTTGGCAACTTTGGTTCGCTCGACTCGATTGTGTTGATTCTCCTTTACCTTGGCAGTCTCCTCAGGATAATCTTGCTCCTGGTCGTGTCGCTCAATCCTTTGCGGTAATTATTGCCGCGATTGGTACTCCTGCAATCCCTCCTAAACTACGCGGTAAATCGCCTGGGCGCTCCAAGGGCGCTCGCCTTCCTCCTCGTATTCGCTATCCGACTGTTAAAAAACACGCCTCAAAAATAAAGAAAACTGAAAAAACTCCTGTGCCAACCCATCCAATTGCCACTTAGGTTCTGGTTCTCTTCTCAATTTTGAGCTGGATTTTGCTATTGCAGCTCCTGCTCAATTTTCTCGTGTCTTTTGGTTCCTCTCTCTTACCTGCCCTTTAGTCCAAACTAAAGCTCAATATCGTTTTGTATGAACTTACAGCCATAATCTATTTCTTCTGTATATCTAGAACAAAGATCAGCTATTTCTTTCTGTTCACTAATACTTGATGGATAAATTATTGGAATATCAAAGACCTGACCAACCCGTAAATGGCTTACTGTACTGCCAGCAGATTTGATAGCAACATATTCTTTTAGTGCTTGAGATTGCAGAAAATATAACAGGTAGTTGCCTAAGACCTCATTTTCATTAGTTTTGATACCCATCATTCTTTGTCCAAGACACATCTCAATATTATTGTCTGGGATCATTGCAACTTCTCCTGCGGGTGCTTCTCTAGTAAAAACTAATTCATTAGGCAATGGTTGTCCTAATCCAATTTTAGTTTCTTCTGTCATTTTACCTATACTATTTCTAAGTAAATTTGTAAGAATTCAGGTAAGAATAGGGATGAGAGAGATGGAAGAAGGATCAATTAAAGCTTGACGAAAAAAATCAATGACAGATTTACCTTGAGCTTTACAAGTTTGAATAACCGTCAATAAAGCGGCGGTATTGCGTAAACCATCCATAGAAC
>NZ_JACJQY010000040.1 GCF_014696925.1 Phormidium tenue FACHB-1050
AAATAGGTTAATCTCTTTCATAGGGGTTTTATTTGTGATGTGGTTATCTTTTATAAAACCCCTTCCTGCCTACTTTTGCAACTTTTTGTCCTGTACTAAGTGTCAACTAAAAAGAAAGTCGGAATTTCGGATTTATTGCGTGACGAAGTTCAGAAAGAAACTGAAGCACCAGTTCAGAATCAATCAACTGAACAAACTATTGAAGTAAAAGCAGAAACAGTCTCCGATGCGATTAGCAAAATCACTAGTGTTCCTAATTCACAAAAGACTATAGAGAATTCTCAAAGTATTGATGAGCATACTAAAGCAAGAATTTCTGAACTAGAGCGATCACTTGCTCAATCACAACAAAGGGAAGCTTCCCTTTCGCAAACTGTAACCGATCTAGAAAAAGATTTGAAATTTAGCCATACCAATATTGAGCTTTTGCAGAAATCACTGGCGGCGATCGAGAGCCTTAAAAACGAACTAGATCAACAACTTGTGGAAGTAAAACGCGATAATTTACGCTTGGCTGAAGCAAATATTCAACTCTCGGAGCAGGTTAAAGCTTTAGATGTTGCGGCAACCCCAGTAAGTGATACCTCTAATTCTTCTCAATTGGTGTCACAAACTCCGCAAAATAATTCACCAAATAATAGAGCAACTCCTCGCAAGCAACCTGTCGATCAGCCCTATGCCCAACGCGATCGTAGTCTCTATGCCCGTCCAACTGGCTCTAACGAACAATTGCAGCGTATAAACAATAAAAATATTGGTTGGATGGACTAATATTAAAACCCAAAAATGGCAGTGTCATTTTTCTGTCTTTAAAAACTTTGCTAAATTTAGTTTTTAATTCATAAAAGCGAGGTTATGTATGCTTCATGCTTCTGTGTATTGGAATATTCCCAAAAAACAATGGTGATATTTCATATTGTCTTTGCTTTTAGGAAAATGATGTTTGATACAAAAATAAACAAAACGTAACATTACACCCAAACTTAAAGCTTATGCGCTAGACTATCATCCGTAAGGTAAAAGTAGTTATCGGTTGTAGCAATTGTTTTCTGTACTGACAGTTTTTTTCTGTTTCATCGTGACAAGCTTCTCTCCGACATCTCTATCTCTACATACTCATTGAATTCTTGGAGAAAGCATAATGTCTATTTACGTCGGTAACTTGTCCTATGAAGTTACTCAAGACCATTTGAAGCCTGTGTTTGAAGACTACGGCAAGGTCACTCGTGTTCATTTCCCTACCGATCGCGAAACTGGTCGCGCCCGTGGCTTTGCATTCGTAGAAATGAGTGCAGATGCTGAAGAAGATGCCGCCATCACTGCGCTTGACGGTGCTGAATGGATGGGTCGTGTACTCAAAGTTAACAAGGCTAAGCCTCGCGAGAATAATGACTCGTTTGGCGGTGGTAACAGAGGCGGCGGCGGTGGTCGCGGCGGCTATAACAAGTCTGGCGGCGGCGGTGGTCGCTACTAAATTCGCTTTCTAGGGTGCAAAGCACTCTAAAAAGAATTAGCAGCTAATTACAGCAAAACGGCGAAGAAAACTTAGTTTTCTTCGCCGTTTTGCTATGCTAAGCAAAAGTATGCACGCTTAACGTAGGTTTAGCATGGATTTGCAACCATTAGGGATTGTTGTTCAGGGTTCTTTAAGCGACGGTTTAGAAGTTCGACTTAATGGCGAGATTTCAGTCGAGGATATGCGCGTCGGTAAGTTTCTGGTAGTGCATGGTCGGCATACACGCTTTTTTTGCATTCTGACTGATGTTACTCTCGGTACAGCTAGCCCTCGCATTCTCATGAATCCGCCTGATCCTGAGAATACTTTCTTAACCGAGATTTTGGCAGGAACGGGGACTTTTGGCACGATCAATTTAACGCCGATGTTGATGTTTGTGCCTGCAAATCCTTTTGATCTGATCACTCAACGCTCGTCTAGTCAGAGTAGCGATCGCGTCAAAAAGACTAAACGCAAGAAATCCCCTGTTTATGAAACGGTAGAAGAAATAAATGACTTTCAACTATTGCCAGTGAAGACGATCCCCAGTCATTTCTCGCAAGTATTTGATGCGACTGAGCGTGATTTTCGGATTGTGTTTGGTTGGGAAGATGATCCCCATAAACGGAACTTTGCGATCGGGCAACCGATTGATATGCCTGTGCCAATTTGTCTTGACCTCGATCGCTTTGTGGAGCGTAGTAATGGCGTATTTGGTAAGTCGGGAACAGGAAAATCCTTTTTAACGCGCCTATTACTTTCGGGGATTATCCGTAAGCAAGCAGCCGTAAATTTAATTTTTGATATGCATTCGGAATATGGATGGGAAGCTGCCACTGAAGGCAAAAGATTTAGTACGGTTAAGGGGTTACGGCAATTATTTCCTGCTCAGGTGCAGATTTATACTCTCGATCCAGATTCGACGAAGCGGCGGGGAGTGCGCGATGCACAGGAGCTTTACATTAGTTATGACCAGATCGATGTTGAAGATTTGATGCTAATTCGGGATGAATTGAATCTTTCGGAAGCCAGTTTGGAAAATGCGATTATTCTACGGAATGAATTTGGAAAGAATTGGATTTCGCGATTATTGGCGATGACTAATTCCGAAATTCAAGAATTTTGTGAGCAGAAGATGGGCAGTAAATCTTCAATTATGGCTCTCCAGCGCAAACTCACCCGCCTTGACGATCTCAAATATTTACGCCCCACCTGTCCCGAAAATTATATTAAGCGGATTCTCGATGCGATCGCCGCAGGTAAACACATCGTAATCGAGTTTGGTTCGCAGTCAAATCTGCTTTCCTATATGTTGGCGACAAATATCATTACGCGGCGGATTCATCATTCCTATGTGCAGCAAGCTGAAAGATTTTTGCAGACCAAAAATATTAGCGATCGCCCGCAGCAGTTAACGATCACCATCGAAGAAGCCCATCGATTTCTGGCTCCGAATACAGCTAGACAAACTATTTTTGGGACGATCGCTCGCGAGATGCGGAAGTATTTTGTGACTTTGCTCATCGTCGATCAGCGTCCATCGGGAATTGATAATGAAGTGATGTCCCAAATTGGAACGAGAATTACGGCGTTACTCAATGATGAGAAAGATATTGATGCAATCTTTACAGGTGTAGCTGGTAGTGGCAATTTGCGAACCATTTTATCGAAGTTAGATTCTAAGCAACAAGCCCTCGTTTTAGGTCATGCTGTCCCAATGCCTGTGGTCGTCCAAACTCGTCCCTACGATGAAACTTTCTATCGCGAGATCGGCGAAGTGCCTTGGGAAGAAATCTCGACACCAGAAGTGTTGCGAGTTGCAGAAGCCGCTAAAGCAGATTTAGGATTTTAGAATATCTATTCTAGTTACGATTTAATCGAAATACTAGAAATTGAGTGAATTGATTATTGCTAAAGTTATCGTCACTTACCAATATCAGGCTTTGCGAACCATCGGCTAAACGAGGTCCAATAGTCATTCCTTCTAAATTATCTAATTTGATCCCCAGAGTGGCTAAATCTAAAACTAGCTTTTTACGGATAGATCGCACATTGGGACTGTTCCGAAAGCTCTTAATTGCTGAAGTATCATTAGCATCACCTGTAAAAATCTGCCAAATTTTGGCACTCAGTCCATTGCTTCCGTTAGAGCGCTCAAGGGTGAGAAAGTGACCACCGCGATCAAGGGATATGATGTCATTGACTCCAATTTGAGTGACGGTTGGAGTCATTGCTTCGACGGGATAGCGATGCTCAGTAACGATTAGCGGCGCAATATTACCAACAAGATAATGCAAAAATCGGCTTTCAGATGGCTGACTTTCATCGGTTTGAGTATCTTGAGCAAGCGCATTTTCAGTAATCGCAAAAACGCGATAGGGATCACCGATGGAGTCACGAACTACGGTAAGAGCTTCAAATCCAAGGTTGTCTTTTACGCCCTGTGGCTCTGGATTAGGAAGTTGATTCTTGTTAGGATTTGGTTCCTTTTTTGGCTCGAATAGATAGCGCTGAGGAATTGGTAAGCTTCTGATCCATTTACCTGTCAATAGGTCGAACTCGTCGATAAAGGGAGGGATACTCTTGCTAGTTACTCCTTCGCTGGAAACGAGAACCGTGCGATCGCCTGTTAATGCTATTCCTTCAGGATCAACTTCGCCCTTAGCATAGGTGTTACCCGTTTTATCTTTGAGGAAATCTACGCCAATTACTTCAACATTTTCAAGGTTAGGCTGTTCTTTTTGAGTGCTAAATTTCAACTTGAGCGCGTAGAATCTCGCAGGTGCGAATTCACTGCGATCATCAGAAATCGCATAGAAAACATCATCAATGCGATCGTACGTCAGTCCTGATAAGCCGCCCACGGGAGTATGCTCAAAATTTTGTTTTGGTAATTGATACTCATTAACGAAGTCCAGCGATACTTTCAGAAATGTGCGATCGCCAGCCATGACTGATAAATGATTGACACTAAAAATTATCAAAAAAACGCTGCAAAACCCAATTAGTAAATTTCTAAGTTTTTTCGATAAAAGAGAATAGCGGTATTTTGCGTCGCCATCTTCTTTTGATTTTTGATTTTGTTTTAGCATGATGAAATTTTCACTTGCTGAAGTCTGGATATTATGGAACAATTCTAAATAAATCGTGAGAATCTAAAGCGCATAATCAAGGAGCTTAAGCCACACCTATAAATTACCAGCATGAAAATTGCCATAGCTGACGAAAGAGACAAGATGGACTAGTAACCCCTCTCTTGTCTCTTTATTGTTAATTAATCTTGACGTAAAAACTTTTTGCCAAACTAAACTTAACTGCATCTTTAACGTTCCTTAACCTTGTGTTGACGGATGCAGTTTAGTATCAATCTTAACTAGTTTAAATGCCTAGTCAACCGTAACAGATATAATCGCAGTAAGATTTCTATGATGTCTAAAAAGAGTATCAATCGTAGTGTAGTCAAGTTTGTAGCTGGTGTTACACTTGCTACAGCTCTAGCCTCCTGTAGTGGTAGCAGCACCCCCACAGCCCCCACAACTGGTGCAACTACCCCCGCAGCGACATCCACAACGGCGATGAAAGATCCTGCACCAGCAGCTTCTAGCCTATCTGGCAATATCACCATTGATGGTTCTAGCACCGTTGCTCCAGTTAGCAAAGCTGTTGCTGAAGACTTCGCAAAATCTAACCCTGGCGTAAAAGTTCCTGTCGGTACAAGTGGTACTGGCGGTGGCTTCAAGAAATTCTGCGCTGGAGATACTGATATTTCTAATGCTTCTCGTCCCATCAAGAAAGCTGAAGCTGAAGACTGCAAAAAAAATGGTGTCGAATTTGTCGAGTTACCCATTGCTATTGATGGTCTGACTGTAGTTGTTAACAAAGAAAATACTTGGGCAAAATGTTTGACGGTCAAAGAACTCAACACAATTTGGAGTCCTGATGCCGAAGGTAAAATCACTAACTGGAATCAAGTTCGCCCTGACTTCCCTAATGAGCCACTAGCCTTGTTTGGCGCTGGTGCTGACTCTGGTACATTTGACTACTTTACCGAAGCCATCAACAAGAAGTCGAAAGTGATTCGTAAGGATTACCAACCTAGCGAAGATGACAACATCACCATTAAAGGTGTGCAAGGTACTAAGGGCGCAATGGGCTTCTTTGGAGTTGCTTACTTTGAAGAAAATGCCAAAACTTTAAATGCTGTCGAAGTCGATGGCGGTAAGGGTTGTGTTGCTCCAACTGCTGAGAACATCAATAGTGGTAAATATTCACCACTATCTCGTCCTCTCTTCATTTACGTTAGCAAAAAGTCCCTTGCTCGTCCTGAAGTAAAGGCTTTTGTTGACTACTATTACAAGGATCTTAAGGTTGTTAAAGAAGTAGGCTATGTGCCTCTTCCTGCTGACGCAATGCCTAAAATCTTAGAGCGCGTATCTTCTGCAAAGACAGGTACAACTTTCATGGATGCTGAAGCTGGCGTGCCGATCGCTGAATTATTGGCTAAGGACTTGAAGTAATTTTGAGTTAGTTTTGAGCTAAGCCCTCCTCATCATCGATGGGGGGCTTTGACTTTTGATGTACTTGATTAGGAACCTTTATGACAAGTCCTGTAATTCCCCCTCCAGTCGAAGATCTCGATCTTTATCAACGTCGTGATCGCAATATCAAAGAAAGTGTGATCGGCTATGCCTTGCTTTTTTGTGCTTTCGTTTCTGTGTTGACGACACTTGCGATCGTCTATGTACTTGCATCAGAAACAGTCAGTTTTTTTGGCAAGGTCAACATTGGTGAGTTTCTATTTGGTAAAACATTAGAGAATGGCAACTATAGATGTAGCTGGACTCCTCAATTTGCTGATAAAGGCTTTTGTGTCTGGCCAACTGTGAACGGCACAATCATGGTGGCTCTAATTGCCATGTTGGTGGCAACACCTTTAGGCTTAGCAACCGCCGTCTATTTGTCAGAATACGCATCACCAAAGGTGGGTAAATTCTTACGTCCCATAATTGAGTTATTGGCTGGCGTACCTACGGTCGTGTATGGCTACTTTGCCCTGACATTTATCACCCCAATCCTCAGCAAAATTATTCCTGGATTAAATGGGTTTAATGCTCTCAGCGCAGGTTTGATCATGGGTGTGATGATTATCCCCACGATCGCCTCAATTAGTACTGACGCGATGCTCGCTGTACCAAGGTCTCTGCGCGAAGCAGCTTATGGGCTTGGCTCGACAAAAAAAGAAGTTGCTACCACAGTTGTGTTTCCAGCAGCCTTGTCAGGTATCTGTGCTGCGATTATTTTGGGTATATCCCGTGCAGTTGGTGAAACAATGATTGTGGCGATCGCTGCGGGTCAACGTCCAGTACTAACTCTCGATCCTAGACAAACAGTTGGCACAATGACCGCTTATATAGCTCAAGTTGCCAAGGGCGACTCAAGAGTTGGCAGCGTCGAATACCAAGCTCTCTTTGCAGTTGGGATGACGCTATTTCTGATCACGCTTCTTCTTAATATTATCAGCAAGCAAATTAGCAAACGATTCCAAGAAACCTATGAGTAAAGGGTTAGACATCTTAGAAAATATTGACGAGCAATCTAGCGAATCAAAATTTGATCCAAAGCTTGAGTCAAGACAATTATGGGGAAAAATATTTGCAGCTTTCTGCATTTTTGCGACATCCCTTGGATTAATTATTCTCGCCTTCTTAATTTTCGACGTATTTAGTGATGCCTCTAGTCGATTAAACTGGGATTTATTTCAAAATTATCCCTCTCGTCGTCCACTGGAGTCTGGATATAAAGCCGCGATTCTTGGCTCGATCTGGATGCTTGCTTATGTATTGCTGTTAGTAGTCCCCCTAGGAGTTAGCTCAGCAATTTATTTAGAAGAATATGCCAAAAAGAATTGGTTGTCAGAGTTAATCGAGCTAAATATTTACAACCTAGCTGGTATTCCATCGATTATCTATGGATTATTAGGGCTAGGACTATTTGTACGCGGTTTATATAGTGGTCGCGCTGTTTTAGTGACAGGAATTTTGACGATTACTTTACTGATTTTGCCACCAGTAATTGTTATTTCTAGAGAAGCTATCCGTGCTGTTCCTCAATCTGTCCGCCAAGCATCCTATGGGGTCGGCGCAACTAAGTGGCAAACAATTCGCCATCACGTCCTACCTGCGGCTTTGCCAGGGATTTTGACTGCGGTAATTATTTCTTCATCTAGAGGTATTGGTGAGACTGCGCCAATTGTGGTTTTGGGTGCGGGTACGGTTTTATTTGACCCAAAAGCTTCTCCTATCAATTTTGGAGCTTTATTCAGTGGTAAAATAGGAGATGTATTTACCGATACATTATGGTCAAACGATAACTTCTTTTCTGTATTGCCCTACCAAATCTATGAGTGGGTTGGCGATCCGAAACCAGAATTTCAAACACTTGCGTCGGCGGGAATCGTAGTGCTGCTATTACTGGTTTTAGGTATGAACTTAGTGGCGATTTTCCTCCGCAACCGCTTCCAGTAATTCAGAGTGTTCGACTAGGAATAAATCTAACGAATTTGGTTTTTTATAATGAACTTAAGTGACAAGCAAGCCGAACATGAGTCAATCTTGGTTGCAGAGGACGTTAATGTTTTCTACAGCTCAAATACACCAGCCGTTGCAGGCGTAAATCTAGAAATTTACAAGAATCAAATTACGGCTTTCATTGGGCCTTCTGGCTGTGGCAAAAGTACAATCTTGAGATGCTTTAACCGCCTGAATGACTTAATCGAAGGCGCAAGGGTGAAAGGGAAAATTACCTTCAATGGTCATAATCTCTACGATCCTAAGATTGATGCTGTGGCGGTACGTCGTCATATTGGGATGGTATTCCAACGTCCTAACCCATTTCCAAAGTCAATCTATGAAAATATTGCCTTCGGTCCAAGAATTAATGGATTTAAAGGTTCTAAGAATGATATGGCTGATTTGGTCGAAAAATCATTGCGATCAGCCGCAATTTGGGATGAGGTAAAAGACAAACTTAATGAGAGTGGTCTGGCTCTCTCTGGTGGACAGCAACAACGTCTTTGTATCGCTCGTGCGATCGCTGTTGAGCCACAGGTAATCTTGATGGATGAGCCTTGCTCAGCACTTGACCCAATTTCTACCCTTCGCATTGAAGAGTTAATGCAGGAATTAAAGCAAAAATATACGCTAATTATCGTGACGCACAACATGCAACAAGCATCGCGATCGGCAGATATGACGGCTTTCTTTAATACCGAGCTTTCTGATAATGGCAAGCGGATGGGTAAATTAGTAGAGATTGATCGTACTTCAGTTATTTTCAGCAGTCCTAAGCAAGTGGCAACTGAAGAATACATTAGCGGTAGATTTGGATAAAGATTAAAATAGGTAAAGGTCGCGCTTTGCGCGACCTTTACCTATTTTTTTTGTTTTTGATAAATTTCATGGTTTTAACAAGTACTGAAGCGATCGCTGGTCAATATTGGCTGTGGCGAGAACAAAAAATTTATTTTGTCAAAGCAGGAAATAATCCTCAGCGCCCACCGTTGCTCTTAGTTCATGGGTTTGGTGCATCAACCGATCACTGGCGTAAGAATATCTCGGAACTTAGTCAAGAGTTTGAAGTATATGCGATCGACTTGTTAGGCTTCGGGCGATCTCAGAAACCTGCATGGCAATATAGCGGCTATCTTTGGCGGGATCAACTCCATGATTTTATTACCGAAAAAATTCAACGTCCAACCGTAATTGCAGGCAACTCCCTTGGTGGTTATTCTGCGTTGTGTGTAGCTGCTGATTATCCGCAATCAGTGGCAGGTGTGATCTTGCTCAATAGTGCGGGACCATTTACAGATACTAATCCCCTTGGGGCTAAAAAAGTAAATCCCATCCAAAAAGCGATCGCCCCAGCCTTGCAGAAAGTGTTGCGCCAACCTTGGGCAAATCAATTATTATTTACCTTTGTCCGCCAAAAATCGCGCATTCGTAACACCTTAAAAAAAGTTTATTTGGATCAATCGGCGGTTACCGATCAATTAGTCGAGGAGATTTATCGACCATCTTGCGATGAGGGTGCTGCACAGGTATTTGCCTCAGTATTTAGTACGCCCCAAGGCAAAAAGGTTGATGAGTTGCTGGGAGCGATGTCTTGTCCATTGCTGACGATTTGGGGAGAAGGTGATCCTTGGATGAATTCCCGTGCTAGGGGTGCAAAATTTCGTGAGTTTTACCCATCACTTACAGAGCATTACATTAATGCAGGGCATTGCCCCCACGATGAAAGCCCCCAAATCGTGGATAAATTAATTCGAGATTGGTACATGTCCATATAGCTTTTAATGTTTTCGCCGAAGGCGAGAACATTAAAAGCCAAGAAGTGAGGGGTGGCTCTTCGAGCCACCCCTCACTTCTTGGCTTCTGGTAAAAGCTATAGCTGTCGCCATTCTTGTTAGGACATAAAACCCAAATAGTGTGAGGCGGCGCGAAGCGCCGCCTCACACTATTTGGGTTTTGATTTGTCCTGATATAGGTGGCTATAGCTATATATTTGGATAAACGCATAAAGTAGAAAATATAAAATGGCAACTTGGCAATGTATTAGCGGCTGTGGCGCTTGCTGTCATCTCGATCCGAGCGATCGCCCCGACCTAGCAGATTATCTCACCGCCGATGAGCTACAAAAATACTTAAGTATGGTGGGTAGCGATGGTTGGTGTATTAACTTCGATCGCCTTAATCGTAACTGCAAAATCTATGAGAAAAGACCTCGGTTTTGCAGAGTGGAAGCTGATACTTTTTATGACATGTTTGGTGTTGAGCCAGAAGAACTAGATGAGTTTGCGATCGCCTGTTGCGAAGAAAATATTGAGTCGATTTATGGCGATCGATCATTAGAACTATTACGCTTTGAGCAAGCAATTAGTGCTACGTGAAAAAAAGAGATGGCGGCGCGAAGCGCCGCCATCTCTTTTTTTGTGACTGTGATCACCCATGTTTATATATAAGAGTCACATCTATTTACAGATATCAGTCACATCTGAAGCTTTGATTTTGGCGGAAACTTATTTTCATAAAGGGAGTCCTAAATGCATGACGATATATCAAGTTAATTACGATTTATCATCATCCGCAAAGCTGGTACTCCTCTAGTTCAGCCCTTATCGCAATATACGCCTAGTAAAAGATCATGAACAACAAGAGTGTTATCAGAAATTTAGTTAACCGGGCCCTCCTCATTAAAAGACTCACTCCTGAACTGGAAAACATGATTAACCATGAACTTTCTGAGCAAGGATACATTACTGATCCTGACTACGAAGCTTTGGAATATCTCATGAAAGCCGTTGATCAAGGTAAAGTAAGCCAAGTTAGCTAATAATTGGCGATTATTAACTAACTAAGGACTAGATTTCCTGCTAAAGCTGTAGACTAGGATTGCAAAATTTGAAGTCTTGCATGTATGGGTTATCTGACCTATTCGCGCCTACATCATCAATTTCGATCGCTACCTCGAAAGATGGTTTATTGGCTGCTGTTTTGTGGTGTGACGCTACTGATGGCGATCGCCGTAAACGCTTGCCAATCTGATACTGGTATAGTTCCTGCTTTACCACAGCATCCAAATATTCAAGTATTCTTTAATCAAAATCAAGCTGCTCGATACACTGATCCATATCGCAAAATTGAGCGTTTGGGGGACAATCTTGAAAGGGTAATGATTGATAACGTCAGCAACGCTAAATTTAGCCTTGATGTTGCTGTCCAAGAATTACGCTTGCCAAATATTGCTAAAGCTATCGTCGATGCAAGATTGCGGGGTGTCAATGTTCGACTGATTCTTGAAAATAGCTATAGTCGAGCTTGGAGCGAATTAATCCCTGAGGAAATTGAAAAGCTGAATCCCCGCGATCGCGAGCGCTACCAAGAATTTCAAAAGTTTGCAGATATTGATAATGACGGTCGTTTAAGTGAAGATGAACTGGATCGTCGTGATGGTTTGCGATTGATCAAAGTTACCAATGTTCCTTGGATTGACGATACTGCCGATGGCTCGAAAGGCAGTGGGCTAATGCACCATAAATTTATGGTGATTGACGATCAGATTGTTTTATTTGGCTCAGCAAACTTGACCATGAGCGATATTCATGGTGACTTTACCAGACCTGAGACTAGAGGTAATGCAAACAATCTTATTCGTGTAGACAGCAAAGAACTTGCCGCAAGATTTAAGAAAGAATTTAACCTGATGTGGGGGGATGGACCAAATGGCAATCCCGACAGTTTATTTGGTACTAAAAAACCTTCCCGTAAAATTGATTATCTAATTGTGGGTGGCGCACAAATCCGCATCAAGTTTTCACCAGACCCTATAGATACCGCCCGAGAGCAAACTAGTAATGGACTGATTGCAACAGCGATCGCAGGAACCAAAAACAGTGTCGATATGGCTCTATTTGTTTACTCCGATCAATTTATTTCTACAATGCTCGAAGAGCGTCAACGCGAAAATGTCCAAATTCGAGCGCTAGTATCACCTCAATTTGCCTATCGTGATTACTCAGCTACTCTCGATATGTGGGGCTTAAGGTCTACCCAAGATTGTAAAACAGAGAAAAGTAGCGCATGGAAACAGCCAATTAAAACCGCTGGCATTCCCAATCTTGTATCTGGGGATACTTTGCATCATAAGTTCGCGATTCTTGATCGCAATTTAGTGCTGACAGGTTCACACAATTGGACTAATGCGGCGAATCATACTAATGATGAGGTTTTAGTTGCCATTCAAAATGAGACTGTAGCAGCACATTATCAAAGGGAATACGATCGCCTTTATCAAGATGCTACCTTTGGACCTACTGCAAAACTAGTTCAAGCTACTTCCAAAAGCTGTGCTGAGCGGGTGAAAGGCAAAACTAAGCAAATGCCTGACGAGACTGAGTTTTAACCGCGATTCTCATTATGAAACCGCTTTTAGTGTTTCCAGCGCCTTCGGCGCTGGAAACACTAAAAGCGGTTTTTAAAAGCCCGCCAACGGTAGGCTTTTAAAATCCGATCTTTATAATGAGAATCGCTGGAGTTTCAATCATAGCGATCGCATGGTGCTTAAGTTTTGTTAAGCTAGAGTGTCTGAAATTTTGTGCGCCAAAAATTGCGTAAATAGAAATATGGTCAATCTGGTTCAAAACGTCAAACCCACGATCGCTTTCTCCCACTTGGGTTGTGAAAAGAACCGCGTCGATACGGAACACATGTTGGGCTTATTAGTGCAAGCGGGTTATCAAGTTGATAGCAATGAAGAGCTTGCCGATTATGTAATCGTCAACACCTGTAGCTTTATCGAAGACGCTCGTCGCGAATCCGTGCGGACATTGGTTGAACTTGCCGATATGGGCAAACGCATCGTCATTGCTGGGTGTATGGCGCAACATTTCCAACAAGAACTACTTGATGAAATTCCTGAAGCAGTCGCCCTTGTCGGTACTGGCGACTATCAAAAGATTGTCGATGTGATCGAACGTGCAGAGAAAGGCGAACGGGTTAAAGAAGTTACCCAAATTCCTACCTATATTGCTGACGACACTGTGCCACGCTACCGTACTACCAATGAAGCCGTAGCTTATGTGCGCGTGGCTGAAGGTTGTGATTATCGTTGTGCATTTTGCATTATTCCGCATTTACGTGGCGATCAGCGATCGCGATCAATTGAGTCGATTGTGACTGAATGCGATCGCTTAGCTAGTGAAGGAGTCAAGGAAATTATCTTGATCTCGCAAATCACTACTAATTATGGTCTAGATATTTACGGTCAGCCGCGCCTTGCCGAACTCTTAACCGCTCTTGGGCAAGTTGATGTGCCTTGGATCAGAATGCATTACGCCTATCCCACAGGCTTGACTCCAAAGGTAATCAACGCGATGAAGTCCACGCCCAATGTGGTTCCTTATCTAGATTTACCTTTGCAGCATTCACATCCCGATGTACTAAGAGCCATGAATCGTCCTTGGCAAGGTCGGATCAATGACAAGATTATGGAGCAACTCAAAGCAGCTCTTCCCAATGCTGTTACCCGTACTACCTTCATTGTTGGATTTCCTGGGGAAACTGAGGAGCAGTTTGAGCATTTACTAGAATTTGTGAAGCGTCATGAATTTGATCATGTCGGTGTATTTACGTTCTCGGCTGAAGAAGGTACACCTGCCTTTGATTTGCCCAACCAATTACCTGAAGAAGTCAAACAAGACCGACGAGATCGCATTATGGCAGCTCAACAGGAAATTTCGTTCAAGAATAACCAGCTAGAGATCGGTAAAACCGTGGATGTGTTGATCGAGCAGGAAAATCCAGATACAGGCGAACTCATTGGGCGATCGGCAAGATTCGCTCCTGATGTTGATGGTGTAGTCTATGTCCGCGATCCACTCGGCAAAGCAACTCTCGGCTCAATGTTTTCCGTCAAAATCACCGCCGCCGATCATTATGACCTATTTGGCGAAATCGTCTAGGATACTTACTTTTCAAGTTTCACAATAGCGCTGCCATTGTGAAACTTGATTTTAATTTGTACTTTAAATTTGTACTTTAAATAATTGGTGATGCCAAATTAAGCAATGGCTATGCCATTGTTTAATTAAAAAATCTTACTGAGTTAGGTTTTTTAATTCACAAAAGTGTTGTCATACTTTCGTGAATTGGCATGAGAGCTATACCCAAAGGATTACAGCCTTGTTTTGGTATATGAAGCTACATGTTTTTTATTAAATTTATAGCTAACTGAGAAAAATAACTTTTATATAACTTTTTAACTTCTTTTTACTAACCTTTGTATATCTATTAGCGGTTTTAAAATCTAGAAAAGAGTGAATAATTAAACCAAGAAGCAAGAAAGAAATTTGCGTTGTCAAGCAATCTCAATTTACTGCTCTATCAAATGCTAAGCCCTAAAAACAGACTATTACTCTCTTAAAAGAAGCGAACAAGGAAGAACAATGGATACAATTACTAAAGTGAATCAGCTATCCTTCCGCCAAGGTTTAAACAGCGAGACTGCTTTCACCATTAAATTGACTAATAGCAAGTTCGATAGCTTTGCAGGATCTGAACTGTTTGGTAAAGTTGAATCTTGGGTCTCAGCTAATGTGATGATGAACAGCAAAGAAGTTCCTGTATTGATTGTTGATATGGAAAATGTAGAATTTATCGATAGTCAAGGTTTACAAAAGCTAATAGCATGTCTGAGACTAATGCAATCTCAAAAGAGTAACTTGTTACTTTGCTCTCAGCAGCCTTCTGTTAGTCTTGTATTTGAAATCACAAGAATTGATCAATTGTTTGCTGTTTTCCCTAGCGTTGACAAATTTATCAATCAATTTGATAAGCAAGGACAAGACGCTGAATATCTACTAGCAGCCTAATAACAAAACACAAAATCTTACATTAAAAGCCTCGCTGCGCGAGGCTTTTAATGTAAGATTTTGTGTTTAATAAAATAATAATTTTCTGGAAATAGTTGCAATGACAATAGTGGCACACACGACTAAAAATTGACCTGATAAAACTTGGACAGAATATTGCCAAAATGAAGTTTGGATGGCACTAAAGTTAGGTAATTGAATTGCAACTAAATAGATGATGCCGACCAAATGAATTGCCAATAATCCACCAAAACAACTGATTGCCATTTGTCCTAAACTTGGTGGTCTCAAAAAAGCAAGAAATCCGCAAAGCCATCCGCCTGCCACAAATCCCAGCAAATATCCAAAAGCAGGAGATTTGAGATAACTTAATCCACCACCTTGATAAAATACGCCAAATCCACTTAAGCCTAAAGTAATGTAAGTGATTTGCGATAATAATGCAGCGTAGCGTCCACCGAGACAACCTGTAAGTAACACTGCACCAATTTGCATAGTGACGCTGATTGATTCGATCGCTATATTATTTCCCTGCCCAGTGAGGGATGGCAAGAGCAGGGAGGGTTGAATGAACGTGCTAGCTATTGTTAGCAAAAGTCCAGACAAAGCCCACATTAGCTGTAACGGTTTTGGCACAAGTGTCTTATTCAGAAAATAGATGCAATATAGAATCGTACATGAATTTTGGTCAAGAATTATCAAGGTGAGGCTCTGCATTACCCTGATAATTCTTGACCGAAGGCAACGATCGCGTTTTGTCCGCCAAAGCCAAAACTGAAGTTAAGTGCATATTGCAGATCGGGAGAGCGCTCAGCTTGATGAATAATCCGTAAATCAAAGGCAGGGGTTTGCATTCCTACGCAGGGTGGCAAAAGGCGATCTCGTAAAGCTAACAGACAAAATGCTGCTTCGATCAGCCCTGTCGCTCCTAGCGTATGGCCAGTGGCTCCTTTGGTGGCACTAACGGCGATATTTGGAAAAAATTGTTGAATTAATTCCGCTTCACGAGCATCATTTAATTGTGTAGCCGTACCATGCACATTAATATAACCAACCTGATCCGCATTAATTTGCGATCGCCGCAGACAATCTTTGAGGGCGATCGCAGCCATACGATTATCTAGGTTAGGGCTAGTGGCATGATAAGCATCATTGGTAATTCCCCAGCCTAAAACTTTGCCATAAATATTTGCGCCACGTTGTTTAGCTGTCTCTAATGATTCCAATACTAAAACTGCCGAACCTTCTCCTAGGGCAAAACCTTCGCGTTCTAGACTAAAAGGATGTACGCCAGATTTGGCTAATACATTAATTTTTTGAAATCCTGCGATCGTCAGTGGTGTAATCGCTGCATCAGTTGCACCAGCGATCGCTAACTCACATTGCCCAGAACGAATTAATTCACAAGCTTGAGCGATCGCCCAGTTGGCAGTGGCACAGGCTGCCATTGGGGCTAATACAGGAGCTTGAGTTTTTAATAAATTCGCAATTTGAGCAGATAAATTTGCTGGCTGGCTTTGCCACCATTGGTTCTCACTTAGAAATTTTTCAGGGCTATCTAGAAGTAGTTCTAATTCTCTTTGATTGCTACGACTGGAACCAATGACAACTCCGCAGTTAGGTAATGGAGTTTCTAGATTTGCATCAGAGATCGCTTCTAAGGTTGCTTTTTCTAATAAATATTGCGATCGTGACGAGTGAGTATCACCTAAGGAACTAATCCTAGCAATAGGAAGCTGTAATTGATGGTCAAACTTAATTCCTGATTCACTGGCTAGTAGCCTTTCCCAAGTAGTTTCGCGATCATCTGCGATCGCTGTCATTATGCCAATACCTGTCACAACGACCGTCTTGCTACCAGCTTCTCTATCCCAAGATTTCATCGACAGTAATACTTACATCAGGAAAAGCAAGAATAGATAAATTTTGTCCGCGATAGACTTTGTAGGTTTCTTGATAACCTTCAACATTTGGATATCGATAAACTTCTATGCAAGCACTATTAATATCAACTAACCAAACTTCCGCAATTCCATCTTCAGCATAGAGAGGAATTTTTAACTCGCGATCGCTATCGATGTTACTATCAGCAACTTCAATTAATAGCAAGACATCACTAGGTTGTGGATGTCCTGATTCATAGAAGTCATCTTGATATTTCAGTAACATTACATCAGGCTCAGGCTCAGAAGTATTATCCAAAGACAAGGGATTCTGGATCCGAATTACAACCTTACCTGTAAGTTTTGCCGCAAATGCATAATTACAACGATCTACACAAGAGGCATGTCTTCTCCCAATCGGTGACATTTTAATTATTTCTCCTCTAATTAGTTCTACGCGCTCACCATGAGCTATTACACCAGATGCAGCCATCTGATAATATTCTTTGACGGTAAAGAGGCGCTTAAGTACTGATGTCGTTGGCATATATTTACCTCCGTAGAACTGCTTTTATTCTAACCTTGAAATGTTTTACAGCGCTTTGCGCTTAAGCCCAAACCAAGAGATTTTTGAAAAGTTTTGCCTTGCAACATTTTTCAAAAACCTCTTGTTGCTGTAAGAGAGTGTGACCCTTCGGGTCACACTCTCTTATGTATTATGGTAACCAGCGTGGAACTGTGCCGAACATTGGTAATACTTCAGGTTGTAGAGGACTTGAACCTTGATTATTATTAATCGGCAACATAATTAGTTGGGTTGGTACTTGGGGAGTGCGAGAACTTCTAGATGCTTGAGCGGAGTCTTCTGAAACAGGTGAAGCATTAGAAGAGTCATTGCTGCTGGGAATTGCCGAATTCAAGAGAATTGATTGACCATCAGGAGCAATATTAAACTGAACTTCTCTTTGGGGTGGAAGTTCTAAAAGTCTTCGGAATTGAGTAGATTCTAAATCTATCGCCGCAAGATATGGCTTCTCCCGAAAGATATTTTTTGCAGTGTCCTGTTCTACATCAGTTAACAAGCAATAAATGGTCTTCTCCTGCGGATCAAACTGAGCGCCAAGAATCGACCCATTAATTTTTGTAAGTTCTTTCTGCAATCCTTGGTTATTTACCAAATAGAGCGATCGCGTATAGTCTTTGTTAAATTTAATCGTGGCAGCCTTCGTACCGCTTCTACCGAAATTTAAAACCGTGCCGAATCTTGGGAGAAAGTCCAACGGTGGGGCTTGCGGCTCAAGGGGCAAAATCGCAACTCCTTCGCCTTGAGCGATCGCCACCGATGCGCTGTCGGGCGTAAACATAAAATCGCCCCCTGGTTGGTTGTCAAGCGCTCGTGCTGGTTCATTCTCTTTGATGAGCCAGAGTCCATAGCGTCCAACTTGCTGACGGCTGAGACGCTGCACCAAGATGTTTTTGCCATCGGGCGAGAGATCGAATTTGAAGTTTTGATAGTCATCACTGCCAAGTATAGGTTTTATCTCTGGTGAATTAGACGTGAGCCGATCTTCGCGATCAATTCCTGTCGTTACTGTATAAAGTTTTTGGTCAAGTAGGCTTTGCCCCGCCGTCTCGATCGCCCCAAATAGAACCTTTTGGCGATCAGGATAAATCCGAAAATCTAGAACTGTCAGATTAGCAGGTGTTAAAACACGCTTTTCCTTTTGTAGCACATTGTAAAGTACGAGGCGACCCTTATCTTCTCCTTGAAGACCGATATAAGCAAAATATGGGTTGGGTGTTGTAAAGCTTCCTGTGAAAGGCTCGATCGCTTGCTTCTCGCCAGATTCGCGAGCAAAGCGATCATAGGCATTTTCCAGCTTGACTGTATAGGATTTTCCATAACTAGCTGGTGCTAGGGGCGTATAGGACATCCGCCGAGATGACCAACTGATTTTGCCTGCAAGGGGCGGGTCAAATTTAAGATTTTGCTCAACACTGTCACGATCCATTGGGCGGCTAAAGGTTAGGGCAAAAGAGATATTAGTGGCATCAATCTTCTGTCCTTGCCAACTAAAGTCTCTCACCTGTGGGGCTGTGCGATCGCCCACCCACAACAATATGGCGATCGCCACACTGAGCACTGCTACTAAACCGATGGCATAGCGATCGAGCGGCTGAGAAAATAATTTAAAGCGAGGGCTAAGTTGCATAGCTGAATAATTTAGCCAAATGAAATAATTAAATAAGAATCTTGAAACTTTGCGCCAGTGGCTTGTTTGCCAGCTAGTTCATTGGGCAAGAAAATATTACGACGTTGATCGCCTGCTTCGATGGTGACTTCTGGTCCTAGTTGGATTAGTTTGACTTGTTTTTTATTGAATGTTGGCAAAAACAACTTGACTTGCTTGGTTACTGCATTAATTTCAATGGGTTTTGGTGCAAGACTAGCTAGACGATCTGGGATTGTTAATTCTGTCACCTGATCGGGGATTTGACATACTGCTAAAGGTTCAAAATCTGCATCATTAATTTGCTCCCTAGCCAGCACCCCACCAATGGTCAAGCCAATTTGCTGAGCGCTACCCCATAAATATTTTGCTGTGGCGATCGCATAGGGGTCACCAGTGGTGACTAGATACGCCGCCACACGACTAGGATCGTTAACTGCTTTTTGACCGCGAGTTAATACCGATGACATTTCCCCCGCTTGTTGCGAAATATCATCGGTGCTAGAGACTTGGAGAATACTTCTTAAAATTGGCTCGACAAATGGCGAAATTGCTTGCCCAATCGCTGAACCTGTTAGTACTTGTTTAAAGCGGCGTAGATACCAGCCTAAAATCTCTGGCATTCCTAGCATTCTCAATGTTTCGAGATCGCCAACACCATCGTAAATAATTACGTCATACTTACCTTCTGCATCACGCTCGCGCAAAAAGCTTAAACCTAGTGCCGAGTCCATTCCAGGTAAAATTCCAAGCTCTTGACCATACACTTCTTTAAAAAAAGGAGTCCGCAAATACTGGGTTTCCAACCCTTTCATCTTGTCCCAATAGCGTTCAAGCAGAAGTGTTGACTGTAAATGTACAGCCGCAAAATTGGGTGCAACTAATTGCGGATCGTTAGTTAACTCAGCACCAAGCCTCATGCTGAGGCTATCCCCTGCTTGCTGACCAACATATAAGACTTGTTTGTTCTGGGCGGCAAAAGCACGCGCAACCGCGATCGCAGTCGTTGTCTTGCCAACACCACCTTTACCGAGAAATGTCAGAATTAGGCTCATTGGGATTCTGCACTAGCTTTTTTAGATGAGGACTGGACGTAAAGTGAGGAATAATAACTTCAGGAATAGTAATGGGCTGATGTGTACGAGGATGACTTCCTGAACGGGCGCGACGGTGGCGCACACTAAACTTACCAAAACCACTAAGGGTTATGGATTGGTGATTGGATAAAGCTTTGGTAACACAGGTTAATACAGCTTCGAGGCTAGCGGAAGCCATACTATAGCTTAGCCCATCAACCTCAGCCATCATGCCCCGAATGATATCTTGACGGTTAATATCTGCCATAGGGCTTATTAGTGATGCTTATTTAGTGATTAGGATGTCGCGTACTACGCAACATCCTAATGCTTTTAGGCTGATTCTAACTCATCTGCAAAAAACCAAGACTTGGTACTATCAGAGAATTTGACGATGTAGCCCCATTTGCTACCATCCATAATTTTCTCTTCTTTGATTACGCCGATTTCGCCAATTTTGTTAGAGATTGCCTTACCGCTGCCATCTTTGAAACTACGAACACGAACTTTTTGTCCAACTTGCATAATGTTTGCTTCTCGTACCGAACTCGATTAATATGTTGCGTTTGCTTTAAAAAGTTTACATTAGATGTTAGCTCTATAAAATAAAGAACCAATTTGTTGTGGTAAAGCTCCGTTGTACTACAACAAATATAATCACGAGGAATGCCACGATGCCAGTGTCGATCGCCCAAATACAAAAATGGAAACACCAAAAAAAGCCGATCGCGGCTTTGACAGCAAGTGACTATGCGATCGCCAAACTGCTCGACAAAGCAGGCGTGGATATGATCTTGGTGGGTGATTCTCTGGCGATGGTGGCGCTTGGTTACAAAAACACCTTGCCTGTTACCCTTGATGACATGATTCGTCACGCTCAAGCGGTCGGGCGTGGTGTTGATAATGCTTTACTAATTGTTGATATGCCATTTCTCAGCTATCAAATTTCTGCGGAAGAGGCGATGCGATCGGCGGGACGCATTTTCAAAGAAACTGATGCGCGGGGCATTAAGCTTGAAGGTGGGTATCCTGATATGGTTGAAACGATTCGTAAGTTAGTACAAGCAGGAATGCCAGTTATGGGGCATGTAGGCTTAACACCGCAATCGGTGCATCGGATCGGTTATCGAGTCCAAGGTGGTACTCCTGACACTGCCGAAGAGATTTTACATCAATCTAAAGCTTTAGTGGAAGCTGGTATTTTTGCACTGCTATTAGAAAATATTCCTGCGGATTTAGCGACCAAAATTACAGAACTAATTCCTGTCCCCACAATTGGTATTGGTGCAGGTCAAGGCTGTGATGGACAGATTTTGGTGACTCATGATGTTTTAGGCTTATCCGATTGGCAGCCTCCTTTTGCTCGTAAATATGTTGATTTGCAAAGCTCGATAACAGAAGTTGTTAAGCAGTATTGCCAAGATGTAAGAACCAAATCTTAGAAGATAGGTAAAATCAAATGCTAAGCGCACCTGCGGGATATAAGACCCAATCAGTTGATACCAGCATTGATGCTGAAATGTATCTGTTCAATCGATTAAAATCTCTGACACTAATTCAAAAGGCTGAAAAAGTTAGCGGCTGGACAAAAGGATGCTTAGAACTCTATTTAGTTGGTCTTCAGCAGCGCTATCCAAATATAAGTTTATGCAAGTTGCGATACGAATTTGCTAAAGCTACACTTAAATTTAATTTCTCTGATTCTGTATATCAAAATATTTCTGCATACGAGCAACCACTTATGCTTACTGATCCAATTTCACTAGCGCTGGATGTAGCTGCAATTTTTAATGGTTTAGATATTCCCTATTTAGTCGGTGGATCGGTTGCAAGCACGCTAATGGGAGAGCCGAGAGCAACTGAAGATGTAGATATTGTTGCTGATTTAACCATAGAAAAATTAATTCCATTACTACAATCTCTCCAACCCAGATTCTATGTCTCTGAAGATTCAGTTAGAGATGCAATTAGGTTCAAGCGTTCCTTTAATCTAATCGACAATGATTCTCTGGGGAAAATAGATGTTTTTGTGCTTAAAGATAACCCTTTTCCTCAAATTGAGTTTCAACGTCGCCGATCGCAATTAGTGAGACAAAATCCCGACCAAATGCTGGTATTGCCCACTCCTGAAGATATTATTTTGCAAAAGTTGGTTTGGTATCGGATGACTAAGAATGAGTCGCAGAGACAATGGCGCGATGTTTTGGGAGTGCTAAAGATTCAAGGCGATCGCCTTGATTTTGGATATTTACAAAAATGGGCTGAGGAACTTAGCCTCAGTGATTTGTTAGAGACTGCTTGTACAGAGTCAGGGATAGAACTTTTTTTCTAAAAACAAAAGGAACGCTTTGCTTTCCTTTTGTTTGGCTTACCAACTGCGACCGTTTACCGATCGCCTTAAGCCAGAGCCAACCAATTCGCGCTCTTCGCCTTGAAAATTGCTCATAGAATTATTGATTAAATCTTGCTGTTTATCATCTTGATATTTTTGCTCATCGCGTAATAACACCTCACGGACTGCCCGCACCATTGATCTCTGGGCAAGTTTAGAAATGACATCGCGCCCAAAGGTAAGTGTCTGACGCTTAGTGAGAATGCGAGTTGCTAAAGGCAAAATGTCGGTGGGAGCGATCGCCTTGTCTTTCTGGAGAATTGTCCATAGTCTCGCAATATAGCCCAAACTCGATGGAGTCTCAGTTTTAGCGATTGTTTCTTTGACTTGAGGATCAATTACGATATTGCCGATGGGTGACGTGCGAAATCTTTCTGGTAAACGCTTGCTTGCCTCAACTTCGATGCCTTTGACGATCTCATCGATGATGCGATCGTGCATAAATTCACTGCGATCAGAAAGTAAGAAATCAATTCCTTTGTCGAGAGTTCCATTCAAGTTGTAGTCAGGATTGGTTTGAGCATTGCTGAGCAAATTCTCTAGACGATTCCATCGGAATTCACCATCACGGAAGAGTAAATCCTTGAGAGCCATTCTTAACTCTGGAGCAGAGTCATTCAGCAAACGATTAGCAACGTAGGGATAGGCGACGGCTAAAACCTTGAAATTAGGATCGACGCTAAAGGCAATGCCTTCTAACGTGACGAGCGATCGGATGATCAGTGCATAGTATGCAGGGACTTGGAAGGGATAGTCATACATAATCTGTGATAACTGATCAGTCATGTCTTTAAAATCCATTTGTGTCAAGCTTTGACCTTCAGGCGGATTGAAGACTTCCGATAGTGCAGGGACGATCGCATCAAAGTCGATATCTTCAGTCAAAAAGCCTAAACGTACATAGTCTTTAGAAAGAGCAATAAAATCACGATTGACTAAATGCACGATCGCTTCGATTAGTCCAAAGCGTTGCTCTGAGGAAACTTGGCTCATCATGCCAAAGTCGAGATAAGCAAGTTTGCCATCACCCATTACTAATAAATTACCTGGGTGTGGATCGGCGTGAAAATAGCCATAGTCAAGCAATTGGCGCAAAGAGCATTGCACACCAACTTCAATGATGTGGCGACTATCAAAGCCAGCTTCTTTGACTCCCTGTACGTTAGTTAACTTAATGCCTTCAATCCATTCCATCGTCAATACACGCTTAGCAGTATATTGCCAATAGATTTTAGGAACATAAATCCCGTCCAATCCACCATAGTATTCAGCAAATCTTTCGGCGTTTTGACCCTCAAAGGTGTAGTCCATTTCCTCAAAAATGCGACTAGCAAACTCATCAAGGATGGCGGCTAAATTGGTACGCACAAACTTGAAAGTCTTTTTTAGCCATGTGGCAATACCGCGCAGGATATACATGTCGAGCGCGATACCTGCGGCAATGTCAGGACGTTGGACTTTGATGGCAACGAGTTCGCCTGTTTTGAGTTTGCCTTTATAGACTTGACCTAATGAAGCAGCAGCGATCGGGTTATCGGAGATTTCGGCATAAACTTCCGAGGGATCGGCTCCTAATGCATCGCGAATAAATTGATAGGCGATTTCGTTAGGAAATGGTGGTAGCTGATCTTGCAGTTCGGCGAGTTCGTCCATGAATACAGGTGGCACGATGTCAGGACGGGTCGAGAGGGCTTGACCAATTTTGATAAAGGCTGGACCGAGACGGGTTAGTAACTTTCTCGATTCGATCGCTAATTTTTTTAATTCTGTGGCTGAGGCTTTGGCGCTGAGGCGTAGTCTCAAAATCAACCAGATCAGTGGGACAAAAATCACTATGCAGCGCCACCAGACCCGCAAAGGTTGGTTGCGGTAGTAGTTTGCGATCGCGTCAATGTCATAACGATCTAACTCAAAGTCTGTTTTGGTTACGGGCATAGAATTTTTGTAGACTCATCTGTAGACTTAATGTATAGATTATTTTAACAATTTGTAACAAGATTCGGGATAGCTCTCTAGGCTTAAGTTTGATTTCAGTGAATGGAGTAAAATAAACCATAGATTTTTTATTTATTGCTGCTATGAGTCAAACCGATAACCTAGAAGAACGCTTTCGTGAGCTAGAGCGCGAAGTAATGGGCAATAAGCAACAAGCGAGTAGCCAGACCCATGATCCTAATAAACGCGCTGAACCAGAATTTGTGGCTGTTGGGCAAAGCGTAGAGGCAGCTAAAACTGGCTTAGGTAGTCTTATTGCTTGGGTAAATAGCCTAACTGGAGCAACTAAAGTTGCTGCGATCGTAGCGATCGGGCTAGTTTCATTTACAATTCTGAGTTTTGTATTTAAACTAGTATCACTTGCCATTTCCATCGGCATTATGGCGCTAGTCGGCTTTATTTTGTACAAAGTATTCTTTGAGCCAAGCCCAACAAAATAAATAATAAAAATCTTTACACAGTAGAGATTTTTATATCTAAAACTAAATGTCTATCAGGACTAACTCCTATGACTATTTCTCGTGCATCTCGTAGACCAATTCAGCCGAAATTGCGTTCTATGCCTCTACGGAAAACCCCTTCGGCGCTATACATCCAAATGCATCAACTCGCCAATGAGAAAGAGCGACTACAAGAAGAACTGGTACGAGTAAGCGATCGCCAGCAACAAATAGTTAATCGTCTTGCCGAGCTTGATCGCAATCTCGCGCAGTTGGATCTAGAGGTGGAGAATAATGCTGTAAGTGCAGAAATGTCAGAAGCACAATTTGTTAACAAAATTAAAGCTAAGCCCACAGAGCGTATTCAAACAATCCGTGGTGCGACTTACGAAAGTATGACGATTGAATACTAATAAATATTGGGCAAGGGGTTTTGAGTTTGCATTTTGCTTACAGCAAAATGCAAACTGTTAGGGGAAGTGAATTTGTAGTAGCGAAACATCATCACCAAATTTGGCGTTGGGAGTTTCGCTTTGGATTTTTTGCAAAATTGAATTTGTACTAATTTCTTCACTTAAGGAGAACTTTTCTACTAAGTAATCGAAAAATTTAGGCATTCCCCATATTTTGTCATTTTCTTTCAGAACCTCAAAGATGCCATCACTGCAAATAAAAAGTTTACTGTCTGGCGCTATCAATAGCTCCGAGCTAGCGTAATCAACATCAGGGAAAAATCCTATAGGCATATCTAGACTAGGAAGTTCTTGTATTTGCGGGTTTTCAGGAGTTCCAGAAATCAAAATTCCTTGGGGATGTCCAGCATTAGCATAAATCAGCTTACGTTGCGATCGCTCATAAACTCCATACCACATGGTGAAATAGCGCCCATTGTGCTGACTCATCTGAAAAGCTCGATTAAGCTCTATCATAATTGCGCTAGGCTCATAAAACTTCTCTTTCCCAAAGGACTGCGATCGCAAGAGATTTAAAATTGAAATAGATAATAATGCTGAACCTACACCATGACCAGAAGTATCGATTAAATAAATAGCTAAATGATCAGGATCTAGCCAATAAAAATCATAACAGTCCCCACCCAATTGACTAGACGGAATAAACTCGGCGGTAATGTTCACGTCACCCTTTAACGGCAAAGGTAATAAAGATTGGATATAGTCACCAGCTTCAGCAAGTTCGGCTTCTAGTAATTGCTTCTGTAGTTGTAAATCCTTGTTAAGTTGATAGATTCGCAAACCAGCCCTGACACTGGCGATTAATTCAGTTTTATCGATCGGTTTAGATAAAAAATCATCAGCTCCATTATCTAGAGCTTGTACTTTATCTTCTACAGCACCTTTAGAAGTTAATAAAATAAAAATTGTTGAAGATAATTTATCTTCCAACTTAATTTGACGACAAACTTCTAATCCATCGATGTCTGGCATCATCCAACCACAGATGATTAACGCTGGTTGATATTGTTTGGCGAATGATATTCCCTCTTTCCCATTCTTAGCTACAATTACTTCATACTTTTGTGCTTGCAGGGTATTTTTCAGTATCATTTGCATGACAAGATCATCATCGATTACAAGAATTTGTATCATTCTGATTACCTTATGGGCTACATATTATAGCAAAACATAAAATGGCGTAGCCATTTTGTATTTTGCCATAACATACAGACACTTGCATGAAGACAAATCAAAACCAAAAGATGAGTGGCGACGCTTCGCGTCGCCACTCATCTTTTGGTTTTATGTCCTAACAATATGCCTACAGCTATAACTTATTTGAATTTTGGATTTGTTCTACACCTTCGATAATTTGCGCTAGAAGAATTTTGGCATTTTTAGGTAAATCACCCTGTTTACTAGTTTCTTCCAATATGCTCGCACGCTGAGCAATGCCTGTAATACCGATCGCTGCACTGGAGCCTTTGATAAAATGCGCCCTACGCTCGACTTCAGCATAATGCTGTTGAGAGATACCGATCGTTAGAGCGTCTAAGTGTTCAGGCAACGAGCTAACAAAAGCGTGCAATAGTTCTTTCTGAAAAGCCATGTTTCCGCCAGATATTTCCTCAAGATATTCCCAATCTATTTCTAAAACAAATTCAAGATCTTGAGAATTTTGATTTAAAGTGTTGGCAGTATTCGTATTTGACAAAGAATTTTCAATTTCGGCTTCTAGTCTGGTTGAACTACGATTGGCAAATACTTGTCCCCAGTAAGATATTTTTTTTGCTAAATCTTCCTTACGCACAGGTTTACTTAGATAATCATCCATCCCCGATGCTAGGCAGCGATCGCGATCTTCTTGCATCGCATTCGCCGTTAGCGCAATGATAATAACCTTGGTAGAAGAAATCTCTTCTGCTTCTAAAGCCCGAATTTGGCGACTAGTACTATAGCCATCTAAGATCGGCATTTGACAATCCATCAAAATAATATCGTAATGAATTTGAGAACATAGATCTAGAACCTCCTGTCCATTTGCTGCAATATCAGTCTGATAACCTAAGCTTTGAAGTTGATTGATCGCCACTTTTTGATTAACTAAACTATCCTCTGCAAGTAAAATTTTTAGATTAGAAGGTAAGACTGGGGGAAGATCGCATGAAGGATAAATGGGAGGCTCAAAAACTGATTTTTGTGTATTTCCTGAGATACTTTCAATCAAACAATTTAAAAGACGCATCTTGCGAACAGGTTTGCGAAGATACTCAGTAAAGCCAATTTCGATCATGCGAGTCGCATCGCCACTTTGATCGAGGGATGTCAACATCACTAAGTGGATATCTTTGAGTTTGGTAGAGCTTTTAATTTGTCTCCCCAGTTGCTCACCATCAAGTTCAGGCATTTGCTTATCAAGAATGGCAATTTGATATGGATCGGTTGCCGTGATCGCTTTTTCTAGATAAAATAAAGTCAAATTAGATTGCTGAACTGTATCAACACGCATTCCAAAGCTACTGAGTTGATGGTAAAGAATATTGCAATTAGTAATACTATCGTCAACTACCAATACTCTCACGCCTTCTAGGATTTCAGCGCCTGCATCATTGCGAGGGCAGTTATTCTGTTTGTGGAAGGTAATTACAAACCAAAATGTAGAACCCTTATTCTCTTCACTTTGTAGATGGATTTCACCACCCATTAATTCTACAATTTGCTTGCATATGGCTAAGCCTAAGCCAGTACCACCATATTGACGAGTTGTTGAAGTGTCAACTTGAGCAAAAGGCTGAAACAACTTTGTTTGGGCTACTGGGGAAATACCAATACCAGTATCAATAATCGCAAATTTTAAGACTGCATCACTCTCAGTTTCAGATTGGAGCGTCACTTCAATTATGACTTCACCTTGAGAGGTAAACTTGATAGCATTGTTCGTCAAATTTAGCAAGATTTGACGTAAACGACTGACATCACCACGCAAGCATTTAGGCACATTGGGATGAATAAATGATGCTAGTTCAATACCCTTAAAATAAGCTGATGGTGCCAGAATTTCCGTGATTTCTTCGATGCTGATATCTAAATCAAAATCAAGATTCTCTAATTGCATTTCACCTGCTTCTAATTTAGAGAAATCAAGAATTTCGTTGATTAGATTTAATAAATGGTCACCACTAGAACGAATTGTGTCTGCGAAGTCTCTCTGCCGCTCATCAAGCTCAGTATCTAGGAGCAGTCCTGTCATCCCAATAACAGCATTCATCGGGGTGCGAATCTCATGACTCATTGTTGCCAAAAATGAGCTTTTTGCCATTGTCGCTTGTTCTGCTTCGGCACGCGCCAAATCTAAGGCGATATTTTGTTCTTGTAAAAGTTTAAGTTGTTCTTTTTCCTGGGCTAGCAATCTGGACTGGGCGATCGCAATTCCAATTTGATCGGCAAGCTGGCTCAGAAGACTGATCTCAAAAGATTCCCAATGCCTTGGCGCAGAACATTGATGGGCAATCAGCAATCCCCACAAACGAGCATTTTCAATAATCGGAACAACAAGGTTTGCTTGCACTTGAAAACTAACTAAAAGTTCTTTATGACATTCACTGAGATCAGATTCAGCAATATTGTCGATCGCTAATTTCCGTCCTTGTTGATAAACTTGCCAATATCCTGATTGAAAGCAAGTATCTTGAATATTCGTATTTAGGGAGGATTGCCATTTTGGATTAATCGATTCTACTTCTACAGTCCCACTCCAATCGGACTGAAATCGATAAATGAGGACACGATCAGCTCTAACTAGTTTGCGGATCTCACTAACGGATGTATTGAGTATTTCTTTAAGATTTAAGGATTGGCGGATGCGTAAAGCAATATCGGAAAGTAGCAGCGATCGCCAGTTCTGTTTATGTAAATCCCTCTCAATTTTCCGCTTTTCCATGAATTGACCGATCTGTCTACTGATTGCTGTGACTACGTTGAGTAGTTCAGGACTAGAATTTTGGTCTTGACGGCTAAACAAGGTAATCACAGCTAATATTGTCTCGTTCTCACCATAGACAGGAAAACTTAACGCATAGTTGATACCTAATTTCTTAACAGCTTCTAATTTATGAAAATTAGGATATTGGTCAACCTTCACACACTTAGCACATCCCTCAGCCCAAACGGAACCAATCAAACCCGATCCATACTTAATTGACATTAGTTGATGAGTTTGGATTAGTTCTGTTGAGTCAATTGTTGGATTGGTATAACTTGTCATGAGATTCAAAGTGTGGGGATAGCTACTGGTAAGCCACAGTTCCCCAATATCCCAAGATAATTGTTCGCAAAGTGTGCGTAAGATGCGGATGGCTGCGCTACTAAAGCTCGATGATTCTGCTAGAACTCGTGCGATTTGATTTTGGGTAGTTACCAATTTTTCCGTCTGTTGACGACGAAGCCGATCATGTTCAGCTTCCTTTTGAGAAGTTATATCTTTCGCAACGCCAAGAAACCCTGTAATCTCTTTCTGCTCGTTACGAATAGCTGTAATTGCTAGTAATACAGGAAGGCGATCGCCATTTTTACAAATATAAGTCCAGTCTTTTTCAAATACTTCCCCCAACTTTACTTTAGCTGTTAACACTTCAAAACCAACTTCAATGGTCTGGTTTAACTCGGCTGATAATTGCTGCGATCGCTCGTTAATTTCTCTAGTGTCGTGGAAGACTGTAAGGTTTTTTTCAATTATTTCTGTTGCCTTATATCCCAACATCAGCTCTGCGCCTGAGTTAAAGGATTGAATAGTCCCTTGCAAGTCAGTGGCAATAATCGCAAAGTTCACACTATCTAAAATCGCTTGTTGAAGCATTGAGACCTTCTTCGAGGTCTCAAGTACAGATACAAGAATCTTGGATGCTTCATTGTTGCGTCTTAACTCTAACTGGCTGATGACTAAGCGACTGAGAGCTTCGAGTTGTTGAATTTGGATAGATGTTAAGTCTCGTGGCTGGCGATCGATGACACATAAAGTGCCTAAGGTGAAATTATCAGAAGTTCTTAAAGGTATACCAGCATAAAAGCGAATATGCGGATCATCAGCTACTAGAGGATTGTCAGCAAAACGCGGATCTTCAAGTGCATCAGCCACTTGTAAGATTGCGTCATTAGCGACTGCATGGGCACAAAATGAAATGTCGCGCGGTGTCTCTGATACGTCAATGCCAACACGGGACTTAAACCATTGCCGATCGCGATCAATTAAAGATATCAAGGCGATCGGTGTGCCGCAGATACTAGCAGCTAGTTGCGTCAAGTCATCATATTCCTGCTCTGGCAATGTATCGAGGATGTTATATCTCTCAAGAGCAACTTGGCGATCGCTTTCATTGGAGGGTGTTTGAGGTTTTTGCATAAAATTAAACTAAACAAATATAGGAGTTGATTGCTTATTCCCCGTTTCACAGAATCTCTCATAACTATTAGTTACTAATTAGAAGGAGAGCGCTTTGCGCCGTCCTTTTAAACTATTTTAGTCGGGTTTGGTATAATGCAAACAGTAATAACAGGATAATTAAAATGGGCAAAAACAAGGAAAAATCAACTGATAAAGAGCTATCTGGTGCAATTAATATTGGAATTTCTGAAGAAGATCGGAGTGCGATCGCTGAAGGCTTATCGCGGTTGCTTGCTGATACCTATACTCTCTATCTTAAGACCCATAATTTCCATTGGAATGTGACGGGACCAATGTTCAATACATTGCATCTCATGTTTGAAGCACAATATACAGAGCTTGCCCTAGCTGTCGATCTCATTGCCGAACGGATTCGCTCTCTTGGTATTCCTGCACCTGGAACCTATTCAGCCTATGCGAAACTCACTTCGATTCCTGAAACTGAAGGAGTTCCTAAAGCGACAGAAATGATCAAGTTGCTAGTCGAAGGACAAGAAGCGGTAACACGCACTGCGCGTTCCATTTTCCCGATCGCTGAAAAAGCAAGTGATGAACCTACAGCCGATCTATTGACTCAACGGATGCAAGTCCATGAAAAGACTGCATGGATGTTGAGAAGTTTGTTAGAAGAATAATCATAAATTAGAGCGCTTTGCGCTTAAACCTAAGCTAAGGAAGTTTTTAAACAGCGCTGCTTTGCAACGCTTTTAAAAACTTCCTTAGGGTTCATTTGAATGCGCGGCTTAATTTAACGTGAGTTCGATATAGCCATTTGCATCGTGCGAAGCACGATGCAAATGGCGAAAAATGGTAAGAATCGCTTAGCGATTCTTACCATTTTTCGCTTTCGTCGAACTGACGTTAATTTACGATAGGATAAGTTTTTAGAATATAAGCATCTCCATCGAAGTTGAATAATCCGCTTTTTTTGATAGGTTTCCCGATATTTTTTTTGCTTTTACAAGTCCCCGCGACACTTGTACTACTAAAACGCCTTAGCACAGCCCGCGATCGCACAGCACCATTAATTCCCCTTGAGCCAGCAACCGAAGAATTAGCCAAGCAATCGCCTAAAGTTTCGATAGTCATCCCTACACTCAATGAGATCGATCGCTTACCGACTTGTTTAGAAGGCTTACGTGATCAAGCTGCCAAAGAAATTATTGTGGTGGATAGCCGATCGCAGGATGGCACACCCGAATATGTGCAGAAATTGCAAAAAGAGTTTCCTATTCCCCTCAAACTAATTACCGACGATCCTCTGCCCGAAGGTTGGGTGGGTCGTCCTTGGGCTTTACATACAGGGTTTTTAAATAGTGATCCAACTAGTGAATGGGTACTGGGCATTGATGCTGACACATTGCCGCAAAAGGGACTAGTAGCTAGTTTTGTGCAGCAAGCCACTGAGGACAATTTTGATATTGTTTCCCTATCGCCGAAGTTTATTCTCAAAACCGCAGGTGAGCAATGGTTGCAACCTGCCTTATTAATCACCCTGATTTTTCGATTTGGGGCAACAGGCGATCGCACCCAGTTTACCGAAGATCGTGTAATGGCAAATGGTCAATGTTTTTTATCAAAACGCGCCAAACTGGTTGAGCTAAATGGCTATGAACTCGCAAAATCATCATTTTGCGATGATGTTACCCTCGCTAGAGCCGCTGCCCAACGTGGTGCAAAGGTGGGATTTCTCGATGGTGCAGCACTGATGCAGGTGAGAATGTATACATCAATGGCGGAAACATGGCGCGAATGGGGGCGATCGCTTGATCTCAAGGATGCCTCAACCCCGACACAAACCTTTGCTGATTGCCTCTTACTTACGGCTGTTCAAGGCTTACCAATACCTTTGCTAATAGCATTGTCAATTTGGCAACCTGTACCATCGCTGTTGATAAATATTTGGTTCTGGCTCAATGCCTTTCTCATATTTATTCGCTGCTTACTAGTATTCGGCATTCGCACTAGTTACACCGAAGTGGGCTTTTGGTTTTGGCTATCCCCTCTAGCTGATCCCTTTGCTGTAATGCGGATTTGGATTTCCGCACTCACCAAACCCAAAAGTTGGCGCGGTCGCACTTACTCATAGAACAAAGGGGGCTTAAGCCGCCTTTGTCCTATAGGAAATTTTGCTTAAACAAACCACAAGAAAATTTTTAAAAGCGTTACAAGGCAACGCTTTTAAAAATTTCCTTGGTTTGGGGTTGAACGCTGAGCACTGCTTGAAGCTAGAAAAATACAACACGACTATCAAATCCTTGACGACGAACAGTTAGGTTGAGAGTCTCAGCACTGCCCCGATCAGGATAGCCCTGCACTTCGATATACGTGCCACGATGGGAAGAGCGTAATTGTGCATTAGGAGCGATCGCTTGGACTCGCTGCAACTCCGATACTAAACCCGTGGGAATAATCACGAAGTAGCGTAATTGTGCGCCAGAGGTCGAATTTTGAGCGGTGATCGGCGGAATACTTTGAGTCGGGAAAGATTGATTTTGTGGGGGCAGTGGTTGAGGCGATCGCACAATTTCGATCGCATTGTTAGTTGGAAAACCTGAGTTAGGCACGTTGGGTAATGGCTCATCCACTCGTACTGTTGGAATCGATTCCACAGGAATTGGCGCGGATGAGATGGGTGGATTATTGCTAGGGATGGCAGGTATCGAACTTACAGGAGCAGAGGGGAAAGTTGCAAATTTATTTTGTACTGTTTGGATTTGGGGATTTAGCCCTGCTTGACTAAACTGAGCAGCACGGCGTTGTGCAAGATTTAAGTTATTGAAGCGTCCTAGTTGCACCACCTGCTCACCTGTGGCTAAGCGACTGACAAATGCGTCGGGCGCTAACACCTTAGCCTGTTGTACATTTGCCACATTGGGTAAATAGACAAGGTACTGCGTGCTACTGGCATTGGTGGGGGCAGCTACTGGGAAGGAGTCATTTGGGAAAGACTGGGCGTTGGCGCTAAAGTCGTTCATCGCAGTGGTGCTAATACTCAACAGAGATACTAGTCCAAGGGAAACGTTGCGAAGAGTATTTTGTGTGTGGAGTCTCATATGCTTGAGCTGAAGGTAGCAAAAAATGAAATTGGGCGCGATTGTACCATACTCTACAAGACTCACGTAATCTCCTTTAGTTTCAAACATTAGCAAGAAGGGCGGCGCGAAGCGCCGCCCTTCTTGCTAATGTAAGGTTATAAATCACGATGGGTAAAGGCTTTAGCCTTTGCACCTGTGTAGTTAGCCACAATATGACCATCGCCCACAAGGCGATATTTATAAGTAACTAGCCCTTCCAAACCCACTGGCCCACGAGGCGGCATTTTGCTAGTGCTAATGCCCACTTCTGCGCCAAAGCCATAGCGGAAACCGTCAGCAAATCTGGTTGAACAGTTGTGAAATACCCCAGCAGAATCAATGTCGCTCATAAATATCTCAGCGATCGCTTGATTTTCGGTGACGATCGCTTCGGTATGTTTCGAGCCGTAGGTAGTGATATGGGCGATCGCCTCTTCTAGAGAATCAACAATTTTGATGGATAAAATCAAATCACAATATTCCGTTGACCAGTCGGATTCTTCAGCAGGATTGATCGCCATGATTTCCAGAGTGCGATCGCAGCCACGTAGCTCTACACCACGTTCTTGCAAAGCAGTGAACGCTAGAGGTAAGAATTTAGAAGCGATCGCCCTATGCACTAACATTGTCTCGATCGCATTACAAGCCGCAGGATATTGGGTTTTGCTATCGACTGCGATCGCTACAGCTTTTTCCAAATCCGCCGACTCATCTACATATAGATGGCAGACTCCATCGGCATGACCGAGGACGGGAATATGCGTATTGTCTTGGATGTAGCGCACAAACTGATTAGAACCCCTAGGAATAATCAGATCGATCAGTTTATCCATTTTTAAAATAGCTAAAGTTTCGGCGCGGGTGGTCAATAGCTGCACCACATTTGGCGATACGCCACCCTGTTTTGTAAATAGCTCTTCTAACGCTTTGTACATGACTAAAGCGATCGCTTCACAGGAATGTACTGCTTCACTACCACCTTTGAGAATTACGCCATTACCTGACTTAATGCCCAGCGCTGCAATTTGGGTAACAGCATCAGGACGCGCCTCAAAAATCACCCCAATTACGCCCAAAGGACAAGACAAACGCTCTAGCACTAAACCTGCATCTAGCTCACGATGAATTTGGCGATCGCCAATGGGATCTTCAAGGCGAATTACATCGCGCACACCTGCGATCATGCCTTTCAGTTTATTGGCATCCAGTTTGAGACGAGCGATCAAGGCGCTGGACAATTGGTTCGCATTAGCCGTAGCGATATCCTTTTGATTAGCTGCCAAAATCATTTCAGTTTGTTGCTCTAGAGCAATCGAGATCGCTTCTAAAGCCGCATTTTTGGCAGCCGTCGGCAATTTCGCTAAGGTGATCGCGGCGGTGCGAGTACGTTGGATCGACTCTAATAAATCTTGTGGCAAATCTTGTGACAAATCTATAGGTACATTCCCAGACACGTTAATCTCTATTACTTTTCGTGGATTACAGTTGTGAAGCAAATAAACCAAGAACTCAAGTTCTTGGCTAAAAGCTCAAGTCTGCTGAAGCAGACTGAAGAATACTTCTAATTAACCCGTTTCAATGGGTTTGAGCTTTGAGCATCGCACTTGAGTGTAGGGCTACTGCGTAAGTCTTATCTTAATACGAAAAGATCAAAGGTAAAGCGGACAAGGCCCTCCCTAAGTTATTCTCAATAAAGCTTGCGCCGTAAAATAAGGAACCAAATTTTGATAGCGCGGCGAAGCCGCGCTATCAAAATTTGGTTCCTTATTAACTAAGTACTTGGGCAAAATAAATTACCAAAACCCATAAAGTTGCGCCCCTGCGGGGCGCAACTTTATGGGTTTTGGTTTCACTTATAAGAAGGGACGCAAAGCATCACTTCTTAGTTTTAGAAACTACCTACACTCAGGGGAACCCAATCACCCTTGGTGGTTAAGCCTAAAAACATGGACTCTTGCGATCGGATTGATTTACCAGTAAGCGCACAAGATTCATTTCTCTGAGCTGTCGCCGTGACACTAGCGCGAATTTGTTCGGGTGAGATCTGCTTCTGCGTCGGTGATGTTTGCCGCTGATCAATGTAATCCCACAAAACACCACGGATGAGAGCCTGATAGCCTTGTCCTCCAGCAAGTTCCTTGAGCTTTTCCTTTAACTCGCGTTCTAGGCGAATACTGGTAACTTCCATCTCGGTAGTTGCAGGGCTTTGATGTAGTGTCTGCATAAATATTTCTCCTAGTTAGTTTACAAACTTAGATATCTATGTTTATACTACAAGTGTAGTATGACTATCTAAGAAATTCCAAGTACATTCCCATGAAATCCCATTTGTCCATCGGTCAGCATCAGAGCGGATATCCCCAAGTTTGGCAGCGAGCCAATACCTTGGCAATATCTGGCTTTGTGATGAACATTTTGGACAGAGATTCAATTGGGATTTGTGGCGATATTTACGGTGATATTTCTGGCGATCGCAGGAACTTAGAATCTCCCGACTATTCAGACAACAAGGGATCGAGGAGAGATGCTCTCACCAGCGTTAGCCGATTTATTAGTGCAATTAATCCAGAGACATACCCAAGCGGGAGGTATCGGCAGATCGCCATACCCACATAACGAGTAGACAATTAAGTCTTTCGCCCCCGCTTTCACACCTAAGAAAGCGGGGGCATTTTTTGTTTTCCAATGAGTACATACTCATTGGAAAACAAAAAATCAATCTTAGTAAGAGTTTTGAGGTTTCATTTTGCCTACGGCAAAATGAAACCAGCTATATCGTGAGGAGAAGCCAGTGCAATCTATCAACCAGTATGAACCAGATGTATTGAGGCAATCGGTAGTCGTATTTTCGCAAAACTATCTGCCTGTGAGCCGTATCAATATCAAACGTGCGATCGCTTTGCTCGTCACAGGTCGCGCTGAACCCTTGGAACTAATGAGCCAACAAACTTGGCAAGTTGTTTCCCCCAGACTCGTCCTGCAAGTGCCAGAGCATATCCGTCTGACGCTGACGAAATCGGAACGATTTTGGCGAGTTCCACCTGTCGCCCGTAGAGAAATCCTGCGTCGTGACAATCACACTTGTCAATATTGCGGCAACACTAAAAACCTGACGATCGATCACGTCGTTCCCCGCGCTAAGGGTGGCTTGAACACTTGGGAAAACGTTGTCATTGCTTGTGAACCTTGCAATAACCGTAAGGGAAATCGCACGCCTCATGAAGCCAATATGACTTTGCGGACTAAGCCCAAAGCCCCAATGCATCCTACCGTTGCCTTTGCTGAACAATTCTGGCGATCGCAGCAAGAAATAAACAGTGGATAGCGATCCATATCGCGATTTTCAAGTTGCCGATGACAGCTTGAAAATCGCTCCCAATTTAGAGTTGTATATTCTGGAGAATCAATCCCAATGTTGAAACTCACTTACACTGAAGCTGGATTGCACTTAGAGAGATTAGATATCTCCTTAGAGGAGTTTGTCACCAATCGGATGTTGCTCAGCTTGCGTTCTGGCTTATCAATACATATCGAATCCAGTCGAGCAGCATTTCTATTAACTGCGGATGTTGTGGATTTATTGTTACTAAAGTCTGTCATGTCCGATCGCCTCTCTAATAAGCTTAGTGTGGATAGAGTTGACGATCGCTATGTTGAAGTTTGCTTCAGTGGTACTTGGATATCTAGCGATCTCTGTGCTGAGGAAGGAACTCTAGTGACTGCTTTAGGCGATCGCGTTGAGTTCTATTTACACAAACTCTGGAAGATCAGCGAGTCTACTTTGACATTCGCAAATTGACATTCGGAAAGATGACATGTATTGCTTAGGAAATACATGTCATCTTTCTTGAAAAGCTTTTCAAAGAGAATCAAAATAATTTTGAGAAACCACTTGACAATCTTGTAGTACATGTACTACAAATATACTACAAGGCAATTACAAAAGCCTCTGAACCTTGACAACTGAATAATCATCACAAGTTCAAAACTATAAAACATTACTCTTAGTAGCTCAGTTGGTAGTAGCGCCTGTCTGAAGAACAGGAGGTCGTCAGTTCAATTCTGACCTAAGGGGCTTATCCCATAATCATGTGAAGTGTATTACACTTCACATGATTAAAATCATTGCCCAGTAAGGTTTTGAAGTTTTAAAAATGGCTTTTCCATTTTTAAAACTTGGATTATTGCCTTGTAGCTCAGTGGTAGTAGCGATCGCCTGTTAAGCGAGAGGTCGTAGGTTCAATGCCTACCAAGGCAGTTGGTATTTTTTTCGCTCCTGTAGCCCAATGGAAGAGGCGTTCGGCTTAGAACCGAAGCGTTGGAGGTTCAAATCCTCTCAGGAGTATCGAATAGAAGTAATACTTTGTATTACTTCTATTCTCTTCATAACAATTGCTTGATTTAACTACATCAGGTCATTGGAAATTATATCCAGTAAAGTTTGTGAGTTTTGAAAATGGCAAAGCCATTTTCAAAACTAGTATTATACCAATTCCCGAAAGTGTGGCTACACTTTTGGGGGTTAAAACCCAAACCCAGTAAGGGTTTTCAAATCACAAAATGGCGTAGCCATTTTGTGATTTGGTATTACCAGGTGTGGCGCAGAGGTAGCGCGGCTGCTTTGGGAGCAGAAGGTCATAGGTTCAATCCCTATCACTTGGATACAGCGCTAAGCGCTGAGAGCAATTCAAGAAAAACTTGCGAAGTAAGTTTTTCTTGAATTGGAAAAGCTATGCAGGGATGGAGCAAGGGAGGCTCTTGAGACTCATAACCTCAAAATCGGCAGGTTCAACTCCTGCCTCTGCAACCAACTATCACTTAGATTCATCGTGCAAAGCACGATGAATCTAAAAATACTTTTGCTGGTGTAGCTCAACTGGCAGAGCATCTGTCTTGTAAACAGAATGTTACAGGTTCAATTCCTGTCATCAGCTTAAAACCCGCAATAGATTTCTCCTACGGAGAAATCTATTGCCTACTAATTCAGGAGAACGATCATGTTGCATTTTTACTTATCCCATTCATTGAAATTTCTCTACTGCATCATCAGCATTCAGCACTCCGTTATTAGATATTTGAGATTATGAGCGAACATCGCCTCGAAGAAATTGTGATCGAACGTCCGCGTGGTGGCATGAGACAAAGCTCTCGCAGATTAAAAGGTGTACGAAAGAAACTCGATCGCTTAACCCTTGTGGCTGCCGAAGATGGTTTACTCAGTCCCTACTTAATTAAAGTAAGACAGAAAACCAAATACTTCTCCGATCATCTGGCTCCATTACGACGATTTTTGCGATCGCATGTTGGTCAACCTTGGGATTTGGTGTATAGCAAACTATGCGATCGCCTTGACCAAAGAACGGCGACTGGACAGCATGTGGTTACGCATCTCTGGCAGTACGTGGAACGCTATGTCGAAATTGTTGATGGCAAACCCTGCCGTAAGCCATATCAACCTCGCTACCTTGGCGACGGATGTTTTGGCAGAAGGTATGACGAATTTTATGTTCATCCTGAAACAGGGTTGCTATGTGAAGCAAAACGCTTGCTTTAAAAAATAGAGAGTGGGCTTTGCCCACTCTCTATTTTTATTTGGGAATGTCGCCTAATGGAGGGGCATCGATCTTCTAAATCGATCTGTGTAGGTTCGAGTCCTACCATTCCTGTAAAGCTGATTTGCCCGCTTCGTGGGCAAATCAGATTCTTTTGCTTTTTAAACCGATGTACTTATAGCTCACGCAAAACATGCGATTATTTAATGAAAGTTTGATTGGGGATAGCGATCGCATTATGATATTTGCACTGTAAATAGTATGCGTACTGAGAGCGAGGTTAATGACTGCCCAAACAACACATCACAAGTCTGAGCATGAGCCAAGCAGCCCAAAGGACTGGTCGTGGAAATTTTGGCAGGTCGTGCCGCTGTATCCCTATGGTCAGAGACGCACTATTCGCAAAGAAATTGTTAAGGATGCCATCTGGACTTTCGAGCAGATTCAGGGGATTTTTTATGTAGTTGTTCCAATCAGCATGACGGTGGTGAAACTAGCGGCTGGAGGACTGCTGGTATATGCGCCCGTTGCTCCGACTCCTGAATGTATTCGCCTCGTAAATGAATTGGTCGCTGAGCATGGCGATATCAAATACATCATTTTGCCCACCGTGTCAGGAATTGAGCATAAGGTTTTTGTGGGGCCATTTGCACGGCAGTTTCCCAAGGCTCACGTTTATGTCTCGCCACACCAATGGAGCTTCCCATTCAATTTGCCGCTCAGTTGGTTAGGTTTACCTTGGGGACGCACATCGCTGTTACCTGAGGATAGCTCAAAGGTTCCCTTTGCTGATCAGTTGGACTATGCGGTTCTAGGTTCGATTGAACTGGGATTAGGAAAATTTGCGGAGGTAGCACTATTTGACAAGCGATCGCAGACTCTTTTAGTTACGGACACGATTGTTTCCGTTCCTGAAAAGCCGCCAGAAATATTACAAATTGATCCTTATCCATTGCTTTTTCATGCAAGAGACAGCGCAGATGAACCAATTGTCGATACAGAAGTGAATCGGATTCGCGGTTGGCAAAGAACGGCTTTATTTCTATTCTATTTCCGTCCACAAGTTTTGGAAACTGTTTCCTTTTTTCAAGCCTTACTAGATATTACCAAAGCACCTGAGCGATCGCGTAAAGCCTTGTTCGGTCTATACCCTTTTCGCTGGAAATATAACTGGCATCAATCCTTTGAATCTCTACGAGGCAATGGACGCATTTTTGTCGCGCCCATCCTTCAGACTCTCATTCTCAATCGCGATCCGCAAACAGTAATTGCATGGGCAGATAAAGTTGCTAGCTGGAATTTTGTGCGGATTGTTCCTTGTCATTTTGACAATGCGATCGCGGCAACACCCACCGAGTTTCGTCAAGCCTTTAGCTTTTTAGAAAAGAATCCGCAACCTTCTACAATTACGAACCTGCCTGAAGAAGACTTTGAAGTTCTCAATCAAATCAATAATATTTTACAGGGCAATCGAATTATTTTTGAAGCCAAGGAAAAAATTTAAACTGACATATCTTTTCATAACCGCTATTTAATTTACTGCTATGTCCTTCTTTTTCATTTTTATTCTTTCTTAAACCCCAACCCCTTTCTAGAATGGTGTGAGATCTCAGCTATGATAACCAGCCCCCTAACTCATTCTCAAAATCTAACCTTACTAAAAACATTTAATACTGATCAGTTGATTAATGATTGGAAAAATATTTTTAATATAGATATAACTGAAGAATTACACAATTACCCAGAAGTCTATTTATTCCAATGCAATGAAAGCAAACTTAGATTCTTTTTCCCATTTGATATTGCTGGATCTGATAAACTGTATGAACAGTTAGAAGAGTTTGACTGGTACTATATGCCTCGTAAATGGGAGCATGATGTCGCTGTGGAAGATTTGAGAGGATGTAATGAAGTTTTAGAAGTTGGATGTGGGAGAGGCGATTTTGTCCAACGTCTGTGCCAAGAGGAAAAAATAAAAACTCAAGGAATAGAATTAAACAGTATAGCTGTTGATTATGGTCAAAGACATGGAGTGCCTATTTATCAGCAGGATATTCATGACTTAGCAGCAGAAAAACCTAACTCTTTTGATGCAATTTGTACTTTTCAAGTTCTAGAACATATTCCTGATTCTATTCATTTTCTTGAATCTATGATTCAATTACTAAGACCACATGGCAAATTAATTATTTCTGTTCCTAACTATCTATCATTTACTAGATATTGTGACAAAAATCTGCTGGATCAACCTCCACATCATATGACCCAGTGGAGTCTTACAACTTTTCATTCTTTGACTCAATTACTTCCCATAAAACTTGAGCATTATAGTTACGAACCTTTAGCTGAATACCACGTTGACTGGTATCTCAGAACTCAAATAGCAAGACTACCAAAGATATGGGCATTAAGTCGTATTGCTAATAAAGCAATTCAAGTTTTTATAAAACCATTACTGAAAAAAAGCTTGTTTTTAAGAAGATTAATTACTGGTCATACTATATACATTTGTTTTAGTAAGTCATGTTAACAGAATGAAAGTACTTCATATTAATCAATCTGATATTTCTGGTGGTGCAGCGATCGCAGGATATCGTCTCCATCAAGGGTTATTAGAACAAGGAATTGATTCTAAGATGCTAGTTGGTACTATGAAGACTGATAGTGATCGCATAGCATCTTTCCCTCGTAAATCACGTTTTGAAAATCAACTGAATCGGTTTACAAAATATTCTGGGCTTAACTATATTAATCTGTTTAGCAGTTTTAATATTCCAAAACATAATTTTTATCAAGATGCAGATATTCTCAACTTTCATAATTTACATACTGGTTACTTTAACTATTTAGCTATTTCTGCATTAACTAAAACTAAACCTGCTATTTTTACTCTCCATGATATGTGGAGTTTTACTGGACATTGTGCCTATAGCTATGACTGCGATCGCTGGAAAATTGGCTGCGGTAAATGTCCTTATCCTGAAACTTATCCTGCTATTTATCGTGATAGTACTAGCCTTGAATGGAAGCTCAAAAACTGGGTTTACAGTAAATCAAATCTGACAATCATTACTCTCAGCAATTGGTTAACGGAGCAATCTAAAACAAGTATGCTCAATCGCTTTCCCACTTACCACATTCCTAATGGTATTGATACAAATTCCTACCAACCATTAGATCGTCTGTTATGTAAAGCTGTTTTAGATATTCCTAGGAATAAAAGAGTTCTTCTATTTGGTGCAGATAGCCTTAAAGACCAACGAAAAGGAGGAGATTTATTATTAAAGACTCTGCAACAATTACCTCGATTTTTAAAATCTGAAACAGTACTTCTAACTTTTGGTAATGGTGGTGAAACTATTACCTCTGAATTAGGAATGCAAACTATTAATTTGGGATATATTAATAGTGATCGTTTAAAGTCTATTGCTTATTCGGCGGCTGATTTGTTTATTTTTCCTACCCGTGCTGACAACCTACCTCTAGTCCTACAAGAAAGTATGGCTTGTGGAACTCCAATGGTTTCCTTTGATATCGGTGGTGTTCCAGATTTAGTAAGGCATATGGTCACTGGTTATTTAGCAAAATCTGAAGATGCTAAGGATTTTTGTAAGGGTATTGTGATGTTACTAGAAGATGATCAATTACGGCAGACAATGAGTGTTAATTGTCGGGCGATCGCCCTTGCTGAATATTCTCTAAAACTACAAGCTAAGCGTTACATTGAGCTATATAAAAAGATTTTGTAAACAGTTATTTAAAAGGCTTGTAAAGCAAGCCTTTTAAATAACTGTTAAGTTGATTGTACTAAAGCAACTTGAGTTTTTTTAGTGTGATTTGGCGCGATCGCCTTTGCCGAATTCTCGATTATTTGGGTAGCAAAATTGGGAATTAATCCAAAGAAAACGATGATTAGGGCTAGGGCGATCGCAGGGAATTTTTCTTGCCACTTGGCAAAGGGAAAACTACTGATTGGTGGTTTATTCACAGTTTTCTCAACCGCAAGACGACCGAAAAATACGCGGTCAATCATGATGAGGAAATAAACAGCCGTTAAACCAGTACCAATCATACAGAGAAGCGTCTGCACAGGGAAAACTGCAAAGCTACTACGGAAAATCACAAACTCGGCAATAAATCCCACCATCCCTGGTGTACCTGCGCTTGCCATTGCTGCCAAGATCATCAGTGAACCTGTGATCGGTAAGCCTCGTTCAGGATTGAGTAATCCATTAAGAGAATTGATATTGCGGGTTCCTGTTTTCTTGTAAACAATACCTACCAAAATAAATAACAGTGCCGAAATCAAACCGTGACTGACCATTTGGAAGGTTGCACCCACTAGAGAAAGGGGCGTAGCCGCAGCTAGAGCGAGGAGGATATAGCCCATATGACCAACGGAGCTATAGGCTACCATTTTTTTCATGTCAGTTTGAGTGATGGCGGTAAGACATCCATAGATCACACTGACTACAGCCCAACCTGCGAGAAAAGGGGCGATCTCTTGCCATGCTTCTGGTAACAAACCTAGTCCAAAGCGCAATATGCCATAGGTTCCCAGTTTAAGAAGTACTCCTGCAAGTAAGGTGGAAACTGGGGTTGAGGCTTCAACGTGAGCATCGGGTAGCCATGTATGTAATGGCACAATCGGAATTTTGATACCGAATCCGAGGAGTAGCAGAATTAGTAAAATTCCTTTAGTGGTTTTTGATACTCCTTCGAGATTTAAGTCCTGATAGTTGAAGGTAAAGGCAATTCCATCAGCACTACCGAAGACTGCCATACCAAAGAAAGCTGCTAAGATTAGAACGCCTGAGATGGCGGTATAAATCAAAAATTTAGTAGCTGCGTAGCCCCGTCTTTCACCGCCCCAAATGGCGATTAAGAGATAGAGTGGAATTAGTTCGACCTCAAAAAAGAGGAAGAAGAGGAGGAGATTTTGAGCAAGAAAAGCTCCATTTACGCCACCGCCGAGTATTAGTATTAATGGAAAATACAGTCGAGGGCGTTGAATATCATTGCTGATGTAGATGGCGATCATCAGTAGCAATCCATTCAGTAAAACCAGTGGAAAAGATAGACCATCTACACCAAGCCGATAGGTAAGCCCAATGGGATCTAACCAAGCTAAGGATTCACTTAATTGGATTGTGGCAAGACTAATATCAAATTTAGTCAGTAAAAAGATCGACCAGCCAAATGTAGCGATCGCAATTCCTAATGATATTCGTCGTAAATTTTGAGAGTCGAGGACTGCTCCTAGTAAAACGATCAGCAGCGCACCTGCGATCGGAAGCCACACTAATGTACTAAGCATGTTTGATTAAAAAATAATAATTAAAAAAATTAAAAGTTCAGTATTTCTGACCCTGAACTTTTAATGAAGACCATAAAAAGCAGCAAAGGCGATCAGAATAAGTCCAATCATGATCGTCAGTACATACTGCTGTAAGCGACCTGTCACCGTATATTTCAGACTCTCGCCACTAAATATCGAAGCAAATCCCAAAAAATTGACAGAACCATCAACTAAGTAGCGATCTATCCAAGCTAAAATCTTAGATCCACCACCCACAATTAAGACCACCGTATATTTATAGATAGTCTGCACATAGAGATCGTATGCAAGTAAATCCTGTACCGCTTTCCATGAACTGCGAATAAATTTGGGAGGCATAGATACTGAAGTGGTAGTGGCAAAATAGGGTTTGATATAGATGTATGCACCTACCCCAAAACCAAATAAGCCTGAAGCAGATAACACTAACGCACCCCAAATATCGACTGTATCTAAGTCAATATCCACAAAATCCCATGATGGAAGCAAGATGGGAACAAGTAAAGTAATGATTGTCAGTGAGACTAATGGAATTGCAACTTGCCAAGCGACTTCAGGAACACGACGGGTTTTAGGTTGAACGGGACCGAGGAATACCAGCCCAAATAGTCGCATCAGTCCAAAGGCGGTAATGCTATTCACTAATAAGGCGATCGCAATTAGCCAAGGGTCACTATTCCAAAAAGTTTCTTCCCAGCGTAAGAGTGTCCAAAATCCTCCAAAGGGAACCAGTGCTACTAATCCCAAGGAGCCGACAATGAAGGCGACTAGGGTGGCGGGCATTCGCGTTTTAATGCCTCCCATTTCCGTGAGATCTTGAGTCATGGTAGACATCATCACCGCACCTGAACTTAGGAATAGCAGAGCTTTGCTGATGCCATGACTAAAGAGTAGACCCAAAGCTAGATCAGGTTGTTGCATCCCTACAGCGATGAAAACTAGACCGAGGTAAGCACTGGTGGAGTGGGATAGAGCGCGTTTCATATCGATTTGGGCGATCGCTACTAACGATGCACCGATCGCGGTAATTGCGCCAATGATCACCGAGACTTCCGCAGCAACAGGAAACAAAGACAATACAGGTTGAAACTTGATCAGCACATAGGCTCCAGCGCCCACAACTACCGAATTTCGCAAAATCGACGCTGGGTTTGGTCCTTCCATCGCCTCATCAAGCCAGAGGTGCAGTGGGAACTGAGCGCATTTACCTAATGGACCCGCAATTAGAGCTAGCCCCAATAAAGTGCCAAATTGTTGATGTTCGGCAAAATAGGCGATCGTTTGTGGTGCGGCAGCCCATGAGTTTAGATCAGAAAAATTTAGACTGTCCGTAAGATTGGCGAGTGTAACTACAGCCATTAACAAAAACAAGTCACCGACCCGCTTTGTCCAAAAAGCATCTCTCGCTGCGGTGACTACTAGGGGCTGTGCATACCAAAATCCCACTAATAAATAGGTGGAGAGGGTCAGCATTTCTAGTAAGGCATAGCTAAAAAATAAGGAGTCACTAAAGGCTATCCCTGTAATCGCCGCCTCAAAGAAGCCAATTAAGGCACAAAATCGGGCGATCGCCCAGTCAGTTTCTAGCGATCCTAACCCATAGACCTGTGAGATTAAGCTCATGGTGGCGATCATCACTGATGCACCAGCACTAATCGTGGAAAGCTCAAAGGAGCAGGCTATATTTAAATCAAACGTTTGAAACCATATAAACTCAAATTGTTGAGGAGGTTGCCCCCAAACTGATGTTAATAACCAACAACTATGCACCAAGGCAAGTGCTGTCATTAAAATATTTAGGTAAGCCGCAGGACGGGGACCAGTACGACGTACGATCCTTAATGACCAAGGAAGGGTAAGCCCTGCGCCCAGCAAACCATAGCAAGGAAGTAACCAAGCTGTTTCTAGGATCATTGATTCTACTATAGAGTTTTTACTATGTTTATATTAAGATCTATCGATTGTTCCATAAGTCTACATCAAAATGTTTCGTGTCTCAGTCTTCAAACTAAAGAATAATTCTATCTTTTGAGAGATTGCAAATCTTACCTAGAGAGGGTTTTATCCAAGACTCTATATTCATAGAAAAGAAGCATTACTAGTTCAGACCAAATGCCTCTGGGATGGCAGTGCTTTGCGATGCCATCCTAGGGGGGAGAGATGCTAATGCATTTGGCAATAGCGGGCTAATAAAGTAAAGCGATCGCAGGCTTGTTGATGTCGCTTTTGCCATGTGGCTTGACTACGGGAAGTTTGCAACATGCTCAAATCCACGTTGAGCATTTTTAATTGTTTATCAATTTCTACTTGCAAAGATAAATTTTGGGGCGTTATCTCTAAATTGGTGTTGATAATTTTTGACTGAAAAAACTTTTGAATTTCATCAAGCGATCGCCGCCATTCTTTGACGATTTCAGAGGCGGGGTCTGACTGTGGAGCGATCGATATTTGCAATCTTTCTAACTGCTCTTGCAAATCATCAATCAAAGCTCCATAGTCCTGTGCCACTTAATTAATAGACCTTGTTTTTACAAAAATTAGGACTTACGCAAAAATGTTCTAAAAGTCTTATCTTAACGTAAGGGCAATTCATGAGTTGCCCCTACTTTTCGTTCTTTTGTGTAAATCTTAAAAAATTTTACTTCTAACCTTAGCCTGACTATCTCAAGCTTTCTGAATCAGCTTTTCTTGAGTCAATACCCAAATCCCATGTCCGAGGATTAGTATTCCCCAGATCACAGCGACCCAAATTGACCAGATCCAGACCTTCTCAGTAATTGACTGGATAAACCACATACAGGTCATGCAAGCCGAATAGATAGCAAGGTGTAGATAAAAGTTAACTCTGCGTTCGAGGTTTTGGTATTCAGGATCGTTGGGATCTGGTGGTTTTGATAACTTGGGCATAGAAAATCGAAAATTTGGCAAAATTAACTAAAACTTATGCTAACGCAAAAGCATCCAAAAATTAGTGTCAGCACGAAGTGCTGACACTAATTTTTGGATTTAAGCAATAAGTTTTTTGGCAGCTTCTACTTGGATTCTGACTTGCTCGAAGCCAGTACCACCGTAACTATTACGCACCTTAACGACTTGGGCAGGGGCGATCGCCTCAACAATATCCGCCTCAAACTGAGGATGAAAAGTCTGCCAACGTTCCACTGACAAATCCTTGAGTAAAATCCCTTCACTAGTACAGGTTTTCACAAGTTTGCCAACCAGTTGATATGCCTCACGGAAAGGAACCCCTTTAGATGCTAGATAATCGGCAACATCAGTCGCATTAGAGAAGTCCTCAGCAACTGCTTCTGCAAGACGTTGGGTCTGAAATTCAATCCCTTCATCAATCAAAATTGTCATTGCTTCCAAACAAGCGCGAACCGTGACCACTGCATCAAAGATACCTTCCTTATCCTCTTGCATATCCTTGTTATAAGCCAGAGGCAAGCCCTTGATAATAGTCAGTAAACCTTGCAAATGTCCAAATACACGCCCTGTTTTGCCACGTACCAATTCGGGAACGTCAGGATTTTTCTTTTGGGGCATGATGCTAGAGCCTGTACTGACGCGATCGCTTAGTTTCACAAAACTAAACTCCTGTGATGACCACAGAATTACCTCTTCAGAAAGGCGGCTGAGATGCACCATGATCAAACTTGCCGCGCAGAGAAATTCTACGGCAAAGTCGCGATCGGATACACCATCAAGGCTATTGCGTCCTACGGAGCCGAAATCTAAAAGTTCGGCGGTGTAATGGCGATCGATGGGGTGCGGTGTACCCGCTAATGCGCCCGAACCAAGGGGGCAAACATTGACTCTTTGATAGATTTCATCAAGTCTTGTCCAATCGCGTTGCGCCATCTCAAAGTAAGCAAGCAGATGATGGGCGAGGCTAATCGGCTGAGCGCGTTGCAGATGGGTATATCCTGGGATAAAAGTCTCGACATACTGCTCAGCTTTATTCACTAAAGTTTGCTGCCAAGTCCTGATATCAGTTTGAATTTTGCGAATCTGGTCACGCAAATATAAACGCACATCGGTAGCAACTTGATCATTACGCGATCGCGCAGTATGCACTTTTTTGCCAACATCACCGATCAACTCAGTCAGGCGACGCTCTACCGCAAAATGCACATCTTCGGCATCAACCCCAGGGTTAAAATTTCCAGACCGATATTCTTGGCGGATTTGCTCTAAACCATTAACAAGCATTTCCCCTTCTTCGGCACTAATGATCCCCACTTTCGCCAACATTCGCGAGTGCGCTTGCGATCCTGTGATGTCATATTCAATTAAATTAATGTCAAAACTGATGCTGGCATTAAATCGCGCGATCGCAGGATGCAGCGCTGTCTCGAAACGCTGACTCCAAGGTTGGGGGGCTGTTGGCTGGCTCATACAAAAAAACTGTAGTACTTGAAGATTTAGTTTACTTTTTGAAAGGCGGTTTTGCGCTTTTTTGTTATGAACTCATCATTTGTAGAAACCAAAATAGATTTTCGATGCAAAGCGCTGACAATCTATTTTGGTTTCTACTGACCTAGCCTTTGTTTGAGCCATGCTCTAAACTCACGAATCAATTTGTTGTCATCAGTTGATTCTGATAAAGCCAAGAAGCGATCTAAAACCTCGCCAGACATTATCGGAAAAGTAACACTATATTCCTGCTCAACATATTCACTATCTCGTAAATTATAGATTTTTATCCCTGTTCTGGTATATCTCCAAATTTCGGGTACGCCTAACTGTTTGTAAATATCCAATCTGCGGATGCTAGAACTATGAACGTCAACTTCAACTACGAGATCGGGGGCAGGATCTTTTTCAATATCTATCTGAAATCTGCGAACGAGATGAGCATTTTGAATGTAAAAACAGGAGTCTGGCTCTACACCAACTTCTAAATCTTTGCGATTAAAGGTTGTCGAGCCAAAGCTTTTGATATCTAGCTCTAGTTCTTCAGTCAATGTGACAATAATTCTCTCTAGGAGCCGATTAATAGCTTCATGAAATTCTAATGGCATTTTGATTTCTAAGGTTCCGAGATCGTAGGCTAGGCGAATAGAGCGATGATCGCCCATGTCAGCAAGCATGGCTTGATAGGTTTGCCAGCTAATATTTTTTAGTACAGCATTACTCGCATTACTAATGTTTGTTGTAGCAATTTCTGGCTTGAGAGGGAGGGGAGTAGTAGTCATAAATTTGCGATCGCGCAACACAAATGATCATACAGCGCTTTGCGCTCAGACCCAAACCAAGAAGAATTTTGAAAGTGTTGCGAAGCAACGCTTTCAAAACTCTTCTTGTGGTTCGTTTGATCGGTAATTGATGTGATTTAACTTGTCATATTGTCCTAATCTTGGGTAATTCAGATATAGCGATCGCTATCATGTAGGTGGGACTTTGCGCCATCTCCATGATAGCGATCGCTATAAATCACTAACTACTAAACAAATGAGTACCTCAGAACGTATCGAACAACTAGCTGCCATAATCGCCGAAGATGTTTATATTGACATTGCCAAGTGGCACTTGTACTTAAATGACGCGCATTTGCATCGCCCACTTGCTGAAAAGTTCTATCCCATGTTGCTAAAGGGGATTCAAGCAGCAGATGTTACTAAAGTATTAAATGAAACGATGATTGCGATCGGTGGTGGTAATCGTGAAATTCCTTTAAGTGACTTGATTCCTAAGTCTTGTCAAAATCGATTAGTAACGATTTTAGAAGAGTTTGAATATTAAAACCCTAAGCCCTGTAGCGCACATCGTGCGCTACAGGTTAGCCATTAAATTACTCATGACCATTGTTACTCCTAATCCTGTCTTTCAGTCAATGCGCCGCCGTTTGGCGCTGTGGTATGCGATTGTCACAGCAATTTTATTAATTGTGTTTGCGACAGGCTTTTATCTATATGTGCAGACAACCTTAATCGATCGCATTGACGACACAATCGACCATGTTGCGGAAGTAATCGAGCGATCGCTGATTCGGTCTAACTTAATTGATTTAGAATCAGATTTTAGTCGCAGCTTTTCGGCAAATGCTCAAGCGATCGATGCTGATCATATTGATATTGACTGGTTTAGCCCCAGTGGAGAGATTCTCTGGACGACTAATGCGAATACGGAGCCATTACAACAGCGAGAGAGAGGAATCTTACAACCACTTTATCGCACTGTCCATTTGTCAGAAGCAGAGCCATTGCGACAGATGATTGAGCCAATTGTGATTAATGACAAACTATTGGGATATTTGCGAATTAGTCATCCTTGGTTTGAAGTTACTAAACCTGTCAAGCAGTTGTTTCTCGATTTGGCGATCGGCACAACGCTGATGGTATTTGTGGTTTTACTATGCGGTTGGTGGTTAGCAGGGATCGCCATGGAACCTGTGCGCGAATCCTACCAACGTTTAAAACAGTTCACCGCCGATGCTTCCCATGAGCTTCGCAATCCGATCGCTGTAATTCAAACGAATGTCCAAGTTGCTTTAGCAGATCCTCATCCTGATCTAGAATTTCAGCGATCGCAACTGGAAGCAATTGAGAGAATTACTAGACGGTTAGGTAGATTAATCGAAGATTTGCTATTTTTAGCAAGACATGATGGTGGTATTACTAATCAAAGGCGTGAGCCTTGCAATTTATCGCAAATTTTGAGAGAAGTGGGCGAGGAGCAACAGGCGATCTCACAACAAAAACAAATCAGTTTGGAGTTACCTAGCTTAGAACCAAAACTAATTGTGTCAGGTGATCGTGATCGCCTAGGGCGTTTGTTTACCAATCTCGTCAGTAATGCGATCGCTTATACTCCCGCAGGTGGGAAAGTCCAAATTACCGCGCAGTTGATCACTTCTCAAAATCAAATTCAAATTCAAGTTCAAGATACTGGGATGGGGATTCCTGAAGCAGAGCTATCTCAAATTTTTGAGCGTTTCTATCGTTACCAACCGCAAAAAAATAGTAAATCTAGTTCTAAATCTAGTAATCTCTATACCAGTGGTTCTGGGCTAGGATTAGCAATTGCCAAAGCGATCGCTGAAAGTCATCAGGGACAAATCAAGGTGGAGAGCAAGGTCGGACAGGGAACAATATTTACGGTAAGTTTTTTTAATTCTAATCTTTAGTTATACGAATACGAACTTAGCCGAATACAAGTTAGTGATAAGCCTCTTACCTCATCTCAAACAACGCTAATTAACCGTGAATATGGAGAGAAATTCGGCATCTCTATTTTTGCTATAGCAACGTAAGTTTTGCTTAGGAATGAAAAATAAATAACTTATGCATTTCAGTTATTTTGAGGAATAGCTCTATAATTCCATTTAGGAAGATATTCATCAAAAATGATAGGTAGATTTTC
>NZ_JACJQY010000041.1 GCF_014696925.1 Phormidium tenue FACHB-1050
AAACTCTCGGATAACCTAGCCATGGTGGCATGGTATGCCGTGACCTTGTTGGGATTAACGGGAAAAGTCCGATTCTTTTGTCAAGACGAAACAAGGATTGGTTTGAAAACCATCAGTGGTCGTAAAATAACGGCTCGTGGGGTCAAACCCAAGGCAAAAGTCCAGTGGCAGTTTCAGGCTACATGGTTATACGGCATCGTCGAACCTGCGACGGGAGAAAGCTTTTTCTATGAATTTAGTCATCTCAACACTGACTGTTTTCAAATATTTCTTGACCTTGTTTCAGAGAAATTTGCAGACAGCATAATTATCATGCAAGTTGATCAAGCTGTTTGTCATCGGGCTAAGCGTTTGCGATTGCCGAGCAATGTCATTTTGATATTTCAGCCTGCTCATTCTCCAGAATTAAATCCGATTGAGCGTGTTTGGTTACATTTGAAGCAAGGGTTGCGATTTGCGTTACCCAAAAACATGGATGAGTTGCGGCTTTTGGTCAAGAATCGCCTCTCTGAGATGACTAAATCTGTAATTGCTTCTCTTGTCGGTAGAGATTCCATACTGGATGCCCTATCTGTTGCCTCTCTTTTGTGATTTGGTATAAAGCCTATATCACTGAGAATATCCCACATAGCTCGGATTACTTCAAAGCTCGTTTGGTATGCGGTTGCGGTTGCGGATTTGGCGGCTTGGATTTCGGCTTGGGTCAATAGTTGGCTTAGTTTTTCATAGCATCGATGCTGCCATGTGTTGCCTTGATGATTGGCTTTCACCCAAATATCGGTGAGGGTTCCCCATCCTGATGCTTTGGCGAGTTCTACTTGTTGTTCTGCTGTTGCTGATGATATTGATTTGCTTAGGGCGATCGCTTCGACGGTTGCTTCGGCTTTTACTCGCAGGGGGCTATCAAAATGCTGCTCGATTTCTGGCGTGATCTCAAATATGGGTTGGTACATTTTTGGCTTTTTCACTAGTTTTTGTTCTTGCGAACAAGCGCTAGCCATAAAAAAAGACATGACAACTAAAGTCATGTCTTTTTTTGAATTGGTTCAAAAATCGTCTATTTGAGTTTGCCTTTGGTTTTTAGCCAGTTGTTGAGGTCAGCGATCGTCTCTAGGTCAAATAATGCTTCAGCTAAATTTTCTAACTGCTTTGCCGATAGCTTATTCACCTTGCCCCTCAAGCTTGGGGTGATCTGTCCAAACTTGCGACCAAGCATCCGCAGCAACATCGTGGATTGCCCTTTTACTAGACCTCTTTGCTCGCCTAGTTTTAAGCCGTGTTGCTCACCCTCTTCTCTTGCATCTTGATATACTCGCGTTTGCTTTAAATCGCTGTATGTAAACATTGCTTCAATCTCCTGCCGACTGAGTTTTGGGAATTTATATACCAACACTATCTCTATTAATTCTAGTACCTGCTCTTGAATTTCGGTATTGTTTTCTCGCTCAATCTTCTCACCTAGATGTCTTGCCATAGCTACAGCTTGACTTTCACTCGATAAAATTAGCTGAATAATCCCGATCGCAAAAGAGTCTGTCTCTCGCTCTAGTAGGTCTTCTAAGTAAACTCGCTGTATCCTTTGACAGTCGAGCATTTCCTGCACATGGCTTCTTGGCTCTGGTTCATAGCTACGCCTCGCAAAGATAGCGATCGCTTGCCATTCCTGTTGAGGACGATATTGGTTTAGGTATAGATATATTTCAGATAAGTACTCCCAGTAAAAGTCTTCCTTTTGCTGAAATTGCACTTCCAGTAAATATATCGGTTTGTCTTGGGATTTGGGGCTAAATATGCCATCAAATCGAAAGGCTTTTTCTTTCACTTCTACTGAGCTAAATTCATAGCCTTCTGCTTCAGCGATCGGGCGTTCGATTAGCTCGAAAAGCAGGGTGTGAAAGGTGTTGAATAGTTGATAGAATATCGTGTCTGTCTTCATGAACAGTTAGTTTACAGTAGCTCTGAGGATTATTCTTGCGGGATTTGCGATCGCTTGATAGTTTCATTGCTTCTCTAATTTTGCTGGTATATTCATCGCGTCGGGCGATCGCTCTTTTGTAGAGAGTTCCGTTCAGTTTGAGGAATAGTTCGCGGAATCCGAGCAGGTTACACTCATGTAAGTCTGCGGGTTGCAAGCTAATTAAGTGCGACCACCAAAAAATTCCCAACAGTATCACATTACAAAATTATGAGTCCAGACATTTCAGTGTTATCGAAGAAGATAAAATTCAGATAAGAGTTTTATCTGGCTATGGCTGCAAGCTATAGTAATGTTAATAATCAAGTGACAATGTAAAACTACGTCAGCAATTTCAATCAAGGGTGATTTTATGGAACCGATAACTGCGATCGCGGCGGCGGAAATTGTCAAAATTGCTTTTCAGGAGTTTGCTAAGTCTGGGGCTGGGGAATTGGCTAAGAAATCTGTCGGTGGGGCGATCGACTTAGTAAAAAATCTGCGCGACAAAATTAAAGCCAAATTTCAAGGCAATGAACGTGCTGAAAAAGCCTTAGCTGAGGTTGAACAAAATGGTAATTCAACGGCACTAGACAAAGTTACCAAACATCTAGATCTTGAGTTGGATGAAGATGAGGCATTTGCTACGGAAGTAAGGCAGATTGCCCAACAAATTATCAATATCCAAAATCAAAACAATTCAAGTAGGGAATATAACAACTACGGGCGCGATCAGATCAACATCGAAAATATGCAAGGTAATCAGAAAATTGGCGGGGCTTAACCATGTCTCGGCAATATGACAACCGTGGGCGCGATCAATTCAATATCGAACAGGTTCAGGGAAATGTAATAGTTCAGAACCAGCCTATTCGTTCGCGCAACGAGCTATTAATCTTGCAAGCAATAGAACAAGAAGTTGACTCTAGACTAGCGCAGTCGCTACACAATCATGTATTCGTTACTTTGGACAAGGAATCTCATCCAGAACAAGTAAAACGATTGTGGGATGCAGAAATTAAGATTGGTGCAAAGCCTCGACAACCTATCCCGCCAAAGACAAGCATTATAGAGACATTCGAGCAAACAGAAATTGCTGGACAGTTGCTAATTTTGGGCGCTCCAGGTTCTGGTAAGACAACAACGATGCTAGACCTCGCAAAAGCGCTTGTTGCCAAAGCGGATCAAGATTCAGTTCGACCAATCCCAGTACTTTTTAACCTGTCGAGTTGGACAGATCCTCGTCAGTTAATGACTGAATGGTTAGTAGAGGAACTTAAATCAAAGTATGGAGTGCGTAAAGATATTGCTAAGAAATGGCTGCAAGAGAAACTAATTTTACCAATGTTAGATGGTTTAGATGAAGTCAAAATAGAGCATCAGGAATCTTGTCTAGCAGCAATAAATCTATGGTTGCGGGGAGATTTGCGTCCGCCATCTGTAGTGGTGTGCAGCCGTCAAGAGGAGTATGCCAACTATCAGACACGATTAAATCTCAATGGTGCGATTTTGCTGCAATCGCTGACAGACGAGCAAATTCAAGAGTATTTATTGGGGGTGAATCGGACAGAACTATGGCAGTTACTACAACAAGATACAGAGTTACTGGAATTAGTCAGAACTCCGTTGCTATTGAGCATAACAATTTTGTCCTATACAAAACTTTCTTTGCATCAATGGCACACATTAAATTCGACGCAGCAACGGGTAAAACTTTTGCTGGATGCCTACGTTCAAAATATGTTCGAGAGGGAATTGAATAGTAGGGCTTATAGGAAAAAAAGAATCCCATCAGAAAAACAAACACGGCAATGGTTGAGAGTTCTCTCTCTAAAAATGCAACGAGAGTCACAGACAGAATTTTTGATCGAAAGGATGCAACCATCCATATGGCTATCAGGAAAAAAACAGAGCGGACGGTATAGGCTGGTTTTTGGGCTGATTTTTGGGCTGATTGGTTGGCTGATTGGTTGGCTGAGTGGTGGGCTGATTGGTGGGCTGATTTTTGGGCTGATTTTTGGGCTGAGTGGTAGGCTGATTTTTTGGCTGAGTGGTGGGCCGCTTAGTTCAATCAAATTAGTGGAGACATTCAACTGGTCTTTTAATGATGCGATTTCTGGGCTGCTTGGTGGGCTGCTTGGTGGGCTGCTTGTTGGGCTGCTTGTTGGACTGCTTGTTGGGCTGATTTTTGGGCTGAGTGGTGGGCTGCTTGTTGGGCTGCTTGTTGGGCTGATTTTTGGGCTGATTTTTTGGCTGATTTTTTGGCTGATTGGTGGGCTGATTGGTGGGCTAATTTTTTCAGAAATGGATGTTAAGGCTCATCCAAATCAGGGGATACACAAATCAGTAAGCAATGCTCTTCTTGTTACAGTAATTGGTGGGCTGCTTGTTGGGCTGCTTGTTGGGCTGCTTGTTGGGCTGATTTTTGGGCTGCTTGGTAGGCTGAATTTGGGGCTGCTTTTTGGGCTGATTGGTGGGCTGATTGGTGGGCCAATTGGTGGACTAAGCGGTGGTGGTGTAGCATGTATCCAACACCTTTCTTTACGTCTCATCCTTTACCACAATGGGAATATTCCATGGAATTACGCGCGTTTCCTGAACTACAGCACTGAATTACTTTTTCTCCAGCGCGTGGGAGGACGCTATCGCTTTATCCATAAGCTATTACAAGAACATTTTGCCGAGATGGAGATCTAAAGACACTATGCCTTTATTTCCTCTCAATAACAACGATTTGTCCGACATTCGCTTGATTGCTTCCGATGTTGATGGCACTCTTACCCACAATGGAAAATTCTCCTCTGATTTCATCTCAACTCTTCTCGATTTACAATCAGCAGGAATCAAAGTCCTATTAGTGACAGGTCGCTCGGCGGGTTGGGTCAGTGCTTTGGTGAATTATTTACCTGTTTCTGGGGCGATCGCGGAAAATGGTGGTTTGTTTTTACAGCCAAATGGTCAACAAAATTTGCTCTCTTCTATTCCCAATATATCTAGACATCGCATTCTGCTAGAAAATGCTTTCCATTACATTAAGCAAAAATTTCCTCATCTTCAGACTTCCACTGATAATCAATTCCGTATTACCGATTGGACTTTTGATGTCAATGATTTATCAACCGATAATATTCAAGCCATCTCTTCACAATGTCAACAAATGGGTTGGAGTTTCACGTACAGCAATGTCCAATGTCACATCAAACCACCGCACCAAGATAAAGCAACTGGCTTAGATGCTGTACTCAAAAATCATTTTCCTGAACTCAATTCACAGCAAGTCCTAACCATTGGCGATAGCCCCAATGATGAGGCTATGTTTAATCCTGCAAAATTTCCCGTTTCGGTCGGTGTAGCAAATGTTCGTCACTATCAAGACAAGATGCTGCATTTACCTAAATACATGACTCATGACTCTGAGTTTGCTGGCTTCCAAGAGTTAGCCCAGCTATTACTCAAAAATAGTGTCTTAGATGACAGAATGTAAGCGAGACAAACCTATTCAGACTGATATCTATGAAATTTTGATCTTTTTTTGATCTTTTATAGATCAGATCTAGAGCGATCGCTGTATGCTTAAATTGCAGTTTTTTATCTATAGGAGATTACTTAGTTAGTTTTCCCCTTCAAACACAAAAAAGCCAGTGACGGCAAACCACTAGCTTTCTTGTAACCCCGAAGGTTTTTAAATTTAATATCCAGGAATGGACAGATGTTGCTTGGAGGCAATTTTGTTCAGCGCTTTCTTATATCTTAACGCAAGATATAAGTTTAGCAACAGTTTTTGCTGCAAATTTTTAATAATTTTGCAAAAAGCAATTATTGATTATAGAACTGAATTCAAAAAGTCTGTTTATTTCCTGATTGAAATCGCTACAAACCTTACAATCAGGACAATTTAGATGTTTTTAAAGTCACAAGACTTGTTGGAGGAGATCTATCTAAAGATCGTCCTTGACAAGCTCATGGGAGGTCAAAACTAATGACCTCTTTAAATAACCAGTATTCTTCCCGAAAGTTTTCACCAACTAAGTCCCATAACCCCTGCCCGATCTGCGATGACATCACAGGTAAATGTCGAACTGCTTCGGAAAATCAAGATTTTGTTCTGTGTATGACCCATCCTAGTGATGCAGATCTCGCAGATTGGAAATATCTGGGTGAAACCAATGGCAGTTATTTTGCAGGCAAATATGTAAGAATGCGCCCCGAATCTGAGTCAGATCGCCAAGAGCGTCGTGATAGAAATCTAAAACTGCGGATGGCTCAACAAAAAGCAAAAAGGGGCAATCTCGCTAAGTTGCCTGATACTGCCCAACGCGATCGCCTTTATCAAAATTACTTACAAAAACTTGATTTAGATAGTTTAGATAGAGCTGATTTAGTCAGTCGTGGCTTGTCTGATGCTGAAATTAAGAGTTTAGGCGCTAAATCAACTAATTCTGGCTATATTCTGCCAATTAAGAATCCTAATGGCAAAATCCTCGGTTTTCAAATCCGTTTACGCGATGCTGCATCAGGACGCTATCGCTGGCATAAGCCTTTTGGGATATCGGCTCAACAACAAAATGGTGAGTTACCTTTAGCTTTTCATGGTGATATTCAGGTTGATTGTCAACGTGTAGTTTTAGTTGAGGGTACTGGTGTTAAGCCCTATCTTGCTGCTAAATTGCGTGGTTGTGTAGCGATCGGTGCTTCGGGTGGTCAGTTTGTTGCTAGTAAAGAAACTTTACAAAGTTACTTTGCAGAGATTGGGGCTAAACCTGAGCTAACCAGATTGGAATATGCGATCGATGCAGGTGATATTGCTAATCCATCTGTAATGCGCCGCCATGAGAAAAATCTGGATTTTTTAGCTGACCTTGGCTATACCATCGATGTTCTCTGGTGGGGTCAGATTGCTAAAACTGATGATGATATTGATGAGTTATCTGGTGATGCAGCGATTCAGCTTTTGACGGTTGAGCAGTTTTTCCAGATTGCGAATTACCAACCCAAGCCAAAGTTTTCTCCGTTCCAATGGTTGAAGGATAAACTTTTTCCCAAGAAGCCCGCTAATGGTTTTGCTAATAAATCTCAAACTAGGCGATCGCCTCAATCAGTCTTACCCCAATTGAAATATGAGGCTGGGGCAAGGATTGAAACTTGGCGCGATTCGCTATTAACTCACAAACATGTCCTAGATGCTTCAGCAACTGGTACGGGCAAAAGTTATGATGCAGGGCGTTTGCGTCCTGAGTTATTTGATGGTGTTGAACGGATTATCTATATATCTAATGATTCGCGCAATGTCACCACAGCAACTTTGCAGGATTGGGAGATTTTGCCTGCGCGTCACAATGGTTTGACTAATAAATCTGGTAAGTTACGCCGTGTTAAGTCGGGTGAGTCTGTGCATACTCAGGCGAACTGCTCTCGGACTGGAGCTATTTCGGCTCTGCGGGATAAAGGAGTTGCTGATACTAAGGTCATTTGTGAAACTTGTCCTTTACTGAATGCTTGTCGTGGCAATTCAGGTGATGGATTTGGCTTTAGACATCAAAGAGCGATCGCTTTTAATTCTAAAATCTTGCGATCGCATCCTGCGAGTTTGCCTAGTCCTAATGAGTTTGATTATTCCAAAACTTTACTGATCTGGGAGGAAGTTTCGGAAAGTTTAACAACGATGCGTCAGATTTCCGTTGGGCGTGAGGATGTGGATCAGGCGATCGCTTTGCTAACTCGTTCTGAGATTAATAACAAATTAGAGATTATTAATGTTCTCAATAAGTTGCATGGTTTATTAACCGATAAGTCTTACCACGGAATTGATTTCCAAGCGATTAAATCGGCTATCCCTGAAATTATTGATACAACTTTGCTGGCTGATTTGCTGAAACCCGATTTATCTATTCTCGATACGGTTGATGGAATTGCTGATTCTGAGTTTGAAAATGCTAAAGGGAAGGATAAGCGCGAGTTGGCTAAATTTCATGCTTTGCTAAAACGCGAAACTACTTTCCATGCTGATGAAATTAAGCAAAAGATTGACCGTGAGGTTTTGAAGCAATGGTTGGTGGAGTTTTTAGATATTCTTTCTGGGGCTATTTCCCATGGTGATTTGCATATTCAATATGAAAAGTTAACGGTTTCTTTGGGTGATTCTCGGTTGCGGGAGATTGCTCACAGGTCTTCGGCTAATCTTTATCTGGATGCCACGATTGATGTCACTGATCTGCAAATGCGTCTCAATGCTCCTGTTCATACGATTAAGCAATCTGGTCAATTGGTGATGCCGCAGGTTTATCAGGTGAATAATCTAGGGCGTTTGGGTTTGCAGCGACGTGAGGAAAAGACGGCTAAAGTTGAGGCAATTATTGCTCATCTTACTGAGCTTGATCCCACGACTAGGGTGATTGATTTTAAAAAGTTTGCTAAGTCAGATACTCATGGCTTTTGGTTCCGTGATTCCCGTGGCTCCAATGATTTTAAATCGGCTAAAACTTTTGTGATTGTCGGTACTCCTTGCGCCAATATTGCCATGCTTCGCGCTGATTATGTTGCAATGACGGGCTTACATCCAATTGATAAAGATGCTGATTTTGCGGCGTTTGTCGATCGCCATATTTTGGCGACGGTTATGCAGTGTTTTGGTAGGAAGGCAGGCGATCGCTTTCAGAATGGTGATGTTATTTACTTTTTGTCGGATTTTAATCTGGGTGATATGCCCCATACGCTTATTAAATCTGGTGATATCACTGCGGAAGCGATGTCTAATTTGGAGCTTTTGCAACTTAAGGTAAATCAGATAATTAATTCTGTAACTGATGGTGGTTTTGATTTGCTGAATGCTTCAGAACGCCAGTTATGTCAGTATTTCGGGATTAAGCGCGGGATACTGCGTTACCATTTTGATTGGATCAAATTGTTATTAGATTCTCTATATAACCAATTGATCCATAGTTTTAATGAAAGTCTAGTTTCTCTTACGGATTCTCAGGATCTTGAAATTGTTGATCTTTGGGTTGGTGCTACTGAGTTGTTTTTGACCGAAGAGATACCAATTAAGGAGACTTTGGCTGGAATATTTGAGTTTTTCACGGAACATATTCCACTCTATTTACATAGTCATGTTCTGGCAAGACTTTCAACTTATTCTCGTCATAAGTTATTCTCGACTTTGGTTGTTTTAGCGATTAATGAGTAATGGCATTGGTCAGCTAATCGGGGATAAGTGCTGAAACGTCCACTTTGTGACAATAACAAAGGCGCAAATACGTCGCGCTTTAACTGTCCAGTGCCCTTTGCCTAGTTGTTTTGCTGATACATTCTATCTATATAACCTAATCTATGCGATCGTTTAAATTCCCTTGCGCTTAACTAATTCCATGAGCTTACGTTTACGCGCATTTACTTCAACTAATTGATTTCTATAGGTGAGCCATTCCTTTTCCTGTTTTAAACCTTGATATCCATTGCGTACTTGTTCTAGCCACTCGATCGCCTGTTCGTAATCATCGGATTTGCCTCGAGTAATAATATCCTCAGCTAGAGACTTCGCTTTTGTGATGACCCATTGCGGATTAGAACTAATCACTGCTTTCATGACCCGCAATCTATCGTAAGTTCGGCAATAGCTAGTATTAGCGATCACGATCGCCTGATCAAATAGTTCCTCTTCTAAAAAGATAGCTACCTTGGCTTCAGAGGTCGCAAAGGAATCTAGTTGTAATAAATATTTTAGTAAGTTATCTTTAGTCGAGTTCCATTTATTCTTAGTCAAATCGCGAATTTGATGATAATCCGCAAGAGAAGGGGTTAGTTTAAAGGCAATGATTTTAGCATTGAGCAGAGTCCCTGATTCTCCTAAACGCTCTGCTAATTGAGCTGTCCAATCCGCAAGTTCTTTAGAGCGATAACGTTTAGCATCGGTCTCTTGTAATTGCAATCCCTTATTGGCAATATATAAAGCCTGTTTTTCAAACCCATGCTCTAGCAATTTCTGAGCTATTTCAAAAGCATCATTTTCATCATCTACATTTTCCGCAGTAGCGATCGCTTCATTATGTCGGTCTAACTTGAGCAACATAATTACATAGTCTGTAAAGAAGTCTGCATCTTTAGCAAGATTGAGGTATTCATCAAAACGCTCTTGGGCTTGCAAAATTTTGAGTCGAATTCTTCCTAATGGACGTAAATCTGTTTCGTGAACATATGCATTGGCTCCCTTTTGAATAGTTGTCCTTTTCCTTTGGGATTGAGTTGAGATTTGTACGGCTGGATGATTAATAATTTCAGGCTTTTCTTTACCTTGCAGGACTGCTTGTAAATAGGGATCATCCCAACCTTGTATCAAGGCGGCGAGGCTAAAGTCAAGTTCAGCACAGAGAACATCTTGTGTACCTTCAAATTCTGTAACCCATTTTTGCCGATCCTTGACAGAAAAATCTGTCCAGAGAATTGCTTCAGCCATTTCTAGATCGAGATGATAAACCAAGTCAGAAACATCACCCAAATAGTTTTCTATTTCTTCTGTATAGTTACATAGCTCTTCCGCGATCGCATACAACATCACAAAAGCACGAAAACTATCGCCAGCCTCTAGAAATACGTTGGCTTTTTCGATCTCTTCATAAATGATGTCCGTGAAAGGATCATCTTCATCGTAATAACTATGTTCATAATTGCGTAAAGAACTTTGTAATGAGTAGGATAGTTGCCGACGAAAAGGCGATCTGTCAATTTCGGGATGTTGAGTTTCTGTTTTACTAGTTTTTTTATTCGTCTTACTAGCTTTAGATTTACTCTCTTTAATATTGGTTAAAAGTTGGATCTGAATATCAATGAGATCTACTAAATCAGGTGATTTAGCAGTAAGGTTATGCAAAAGATTACGGGTTTGTTCTAGATCTAGCTTTTCTAACATTTCGACTAAACTAGGACGCGCTTCAATTTGAGGTCGCTCCATACCTACTAATAGAACTGCCACAATATGCTTACACCAACCACCAAAATCGTAAGGGCATGAACACTTTGCTGTTTGAATGCCGCGATCGCTAAAGCCAATGCTCACGCGATAGTATGTACTACCTGCTACTGAAGCTTGTAAAGTCTGATCTCGTAAGACTAAATCTCTCACTGCTTGCGATCGCGCGTATTCTTTACCACGCTCAAAAGATTTATCGCTTGCATTTTTGCGAATCATGGATTCACTGATCTTTAGTGCAGGCATATGCAACTCATGACGTTTGTTATCGTGATTTTACTATGAGATTGGCGATAGCCATTACTTCTAGTAACTAATTAAACTTTCCGACTTCTTTTGTTCTTTAATTCTGCTTTCGATTGCATTTTAAAGATAGACAATCAGGATTGATTTATCTCTGTCTTACCTAAATTTTAATGTTTGAGGTAACTGACGGATAACGTTACCCGTCAAATCAGAAATTGACATAAAATGCTTATAAATAGTCGATTTAATAAGCACAAATTAATCTATATCAACGCAAGAGATAGCTAGGACATAAAACCAAAAAGATGAGTGGCGGCGCAAAGTGCCACCACTCATCTTTTTGGTTTTGATCTGTCCTAAGTGAAACTTAAATTGCTATATGACTATTGAATCTATTTTAAAAGCAGCACAGTTTATAAAAAATTCCAAACATAAGTTACACTTCATAAGTGTTGTTTACCAAGATATCCTGTGACCAAGATTATTGCCCTGTTTAATCAGTCTGGTGGGGTTGGCAAAACCAGTCTAACCATGAATCTGGGATACCAACTTGCCCAACGCGATCGCAAAGTCCTGCTCGTTGATATGGACCCGCAATCATCATTAACATCATTTCTAGGGCTCGATATCTACCAACTAGACAAGACTATTTACCAGTCTATTACTCAGTACGAGAGCTTACCAATCCACCACAATATTCATGGCATGGATTTAGTCCCATCCAACATTCAGTTGAGTGCTGCCGAGATGGAATTGGTTTTAGCTGAATTTCGAGAAGTGCGTCTCAAGGATGCGATCGCTACAGTCCAAGAGCAGTATGATTTTATCTTGATTGACTGTCCTCCCAGTCTTGCTATCCTTAGCTATATTAGTCTGATTGCAGCTACCCATGTTTTAGTCCCAATTCAAACCCATTACAAAAGTCTAGTTGGTTGCAATTTGTTACTAGAAACTGTTGCGCGTGTGCGTCAAAGGGCTAACCGTAATCTTAAAGTTGCAGGTTTTATTCCCACTATGCACGAAGGTCAAACCCTGCAAGCGAAAACTAGCCTCAGTACTATTCAGACCCAACTATCATCAATTGCCACAGTCTATCCTCCCATCCCAAGGACAATCGCCTTCCCTGACTCGGCACAAATGCATGAACCTTTAGGATTACATTCCCCGAAACACCCTGTTATCGATATCTTAAATCAAATTACAGATTCATTGGAGACAATTTAATGGCTAGCAAGCGACCTTTACCAGCATATCAAATTAGCAATGTTCGCCTATTGGATGAATTGACACCAGCAACTAATCAGACAGTTAAAATAGATCTGATTCAATTGCCTATTAAACAGCCTCGACGATATTTCGATCCGCAAAAGATGCAGCAACTTGTGCAGTCGATCCAAGAACATGGCATCTTAGAACCACTATTAGTTCGTCCTTTGGCAAATGGACAATATGAATTAATTGCGGGGGAAAGAAGATTTCGAGCTGCCCAAATTCTTGAACTAGACACAATACCGATTATCAGTAAAGATGTTACGGACAAAGAAGCAATTCAAATAGCTCTTGTCGAAAATTTGCAGCGTGAAGACTTAAACCCTGTCGAAGAAACCGAGGCTATTCTAGAGTTGTTATCCCTTTCCCTTGACGTTGAGATCAGTGATATTACCTCCACCTTAAACCAAGTCGCCAACGCTAAAAAACGTGGTTTAGAATTGACGGATAACGTTACCCGTCAACTTGAAGCAATCGAATCTTTGCTAGCCAATGTTGGCAGATTTAACGCTGAATCTTTCCGCACAAACCGTTTACCGCTATTAAATATGCCTGATGTTGTTTTAGAAACATTGCGTCAGGGCAAATTAGAATTTACCAAAGCAAGAGCGATCGCTCGTATCCGCGATGAAGTTCAACGTCAAGAATTACTTGAAGAGGCGATCACTCAAAATCTTTCTCTTGCCCAAATTAAGGCTAGGATTGCTGCCGTTAACTCTGCTAAAGATACGACAGTAACAGAGCCTTCTCTCAAAGATTTGATGAGTGATGCTTTCACCGCAATGAAAAAATCAAAGGTTTGGGATAATCCTAAAAAAACTAAAAAGCTGGCTAAGTTACTAGCGGAAATCGAAACTTTAATTCAGGATGAGTAAAACTCATTGTGGTTCTGCCGAACATATACGAACTTTCTCAAGAAGTATCTCAACTAGAAAAATTTGAGCAAATTGTTTCTGGTAAAAATATCCAGATTGAGCGCATTGTTTTCACAGGACAAACTACTCCCTATGGACAATGGTATGACCAAAAACTTGATGAATGGGTAATCTTGCTTCAAGGTGAAGCCGAACTTTCCTATACGGACGATACGAGAATAAAACTAAAATCAGGAGATTATCTGCTAATTCCCGCGCATTCAAAGCATCGCGTTGAATATACCAGTGTCGAACCAGCTTGTATTTGGCTTGCCGTGCATGGTCATTTTTCACCTTAGCTAATCCAAATCTTGTTTGAATCATAAAAATTTCCTCGTTGCTCAAGTTTGAAATCACCTAAAAGTAACCCCAGCCAAATCTCTACTATTGCTAAAGGTAAAGTAGCTTGTAAATCCAACAAGCAAATAGGAGGATAATTATTTGCAATGCATTGCGCGATCGCTTCAATCCAAGCCGAAACATTCTCAGCATGAGCAGTACTAATCGCCCGTTCAAATTCCTCCTCAAAACTAAGCAAGTTTTCCTGCTCTAAAGAATGAATCAAAGTTTCCTTATCAATTTCGCCAACAATTGAATTACCATTTTTTGCCTGTTCAGGAATTTTCCTAGGTAAACTTTGCAAAGGCTCAATGAACTGCTCAAAATCCACCACCATAGACTGACGCACATAACGATCAAAAGCATCATCAGCCATGATCGGCTCGCCCTTTACTGCACGAGAATTTAACTCCTCAAATAAAAAGCTAGAGCGATCGCAAAACAAATCTGCAATCTGACATACCGCCTCTCCTACAATTCGTAACTGCGATCGCGTATCGAGATCAACCAGAGTCAGATCTAAAAGCTCAAACACACTTGGCAAATTAGCATCTTCAGGAGTTTGCCTCGCAGTTGAAATGACCTCCCACAAATTCAACTCAAGCTGTTTAACTTTCATTGTCACACCGAAAATTAATTTGAATGACAAGGGCAAGGACGCAAAGGACAAAGCCAAGGATCGAGACGTTCTTGACTTGCAAATTTCTTAATCCCATAATTTGACTCTAGCAAAACCAATACTTTCTGCACATAAGTATGTACTTGTGTCGCAACCATCCCTGCACAATGAATTGGTGGAATCGCAGCGAACTTTTCTTGTCCTTGCCAAACTTGAACAGCGATCGCATGAATTGGTGTATCAGTTCCCGACTGCCGATAAACCACTAACACAGCCCAAAAAATTGAGGCGAATTCATCAGTATTAACAACTAAATTTTCATCGGAATCACCACGTTGACGTGAGCGAATCAGATTACGGCGATCTCGATGACGAGCATAGGAACGGCGACTATAGCAAACCGCAGGATTCCAACAGCGATCGCCATCATTGCCATGAAGCTCTTGAGCCTGAGTCGCCGAAAGCATTGCACACTTTTTGCATTTATCTGGAATACTTTTAGTCATATTTAGAACAGAAATAACCTAATTGAAATCGCTAAGGCTTCTTTAGATGTGAGGTTTAAGCTCTGATATCGTATGGTAGGAAATCAAATATGTTATTAATACATATCAATCATTAGGCATACTGTACAAATATGGCAACACAAGGAAAACTGGAATTAACTATCAAAATTAATGAACTCCCTGATGATGTGTCCGTTGATAAAAATGGTTGGAAGTCCTTTGATTTAGATTGTGATGGTCAAGTCTTTAGCGTTACTGTGAAGCCCAAGGTATTTAAGAAGTTGGAAGATGCACAGGCTAATTATCCACAGTGGGTAGCGGCGATCGCAGGCAAGATGGGTGAAGCTACTGAAACAGGATTTGTTTTGCTTGAGCCAAATATCCAAGTATTTGAGAAAAAGCCTAAAGAAGCCAAACCTGCTGAAGAAGCAAGCCCCAACTAAATCTCAAGCTCTTTAAAAGTTTTCTAATTTTGGGATTTTTCAAATATGCCTAGTTATAACATTGGTTCTGTAGTTACCTGTCGCGATCGCCAGTGGGTAGTTTTACCTTCAGATAATTCTGACGTGATTAGGCTACGACCTTTAAGTGGGAATGAGGATGAGGTTTGCGGTGTTTTTAAGAAACTGGGATTAGAAGTAATCGAATCAGCCGAATTCCCTGCGCCACAACCTGAAGCAATTAAAGACCGTCAAGCGGCTTTGTTATTGATGGATGCAGCGCGGTTGAGTTTGCGGAACGGGGCAGGTCCTTTTCGGAGTTTAGGGAGATTGTCGGTTTATCCACGTCCTTATCAGATGGTTCCTTTGCTGATGGCTTTGCGATTAGAAACAGTACGCCTACTAATCGCTGATGATGTGGGGATTGGCAAGACGATTGAAGCGGGATTGATTGCAAGGGAAATGCTCGATCGCCATGAAATTAAACGAATTGCTGTTTTATGTCCGCCGCACCTATGCGATCAATGGCAAAGGGAATTGCGGGAGAAGTTTCATATTGAGGCAGTGGTGATTCGTTCGGGGACAGTGGGAAAATTAGAACGATCGCTACCTGCGGGAGATCATCATGTATTTGGCTACTATCCCCATATCATCGTTAGTTTAGACTATGCCAAGTCCGATAAGCGGCGAGCGAGTTTTTTAGCCCATTGTCCAGATTTAGTAATTGTTGATGAGGCTCATACCTGTTCGCGTCCAAGTGGTCAAAGCGCTTCGCAACAGCAGCGCCATCAGTTAGTTAATGAGATCGCGGCAAAGCAAGATCAACATTTAATGTTGCTATCAGCAACACCCCATAGCGGTATTGAAGAATCTTTTTTGTCAATTTTGGGCTTGATTAAACCAGAATTTGCGGCGATGAATTTAGAACATCTCTCAGAGAAAGAGAGAACCAACTTAGCTAATCACTTTATTCAACGTCGTCGTAAAGACGTGAAGCAATGGCTAGGTAGTGAAACCCCATTTCCTAAAAGACTATCTACGGAGATTGGTTACAAGCTGACGCGAGAATATCGGGAATTATTTAATGAGGTTTATGATTTTGCGCGAGGCTTGGTTAAGGGTGTTACTGATGATATGTCCTATGCCCAAAAGCGGGGACGTTATTGGGCGGCGTTAGCGCTGATTCGTTGTGTGATGTCATCACCTGCGGCGGCGGTGGCGACCTTAAGTAAACAGGTGGAAAAACGTGAGGTTTCGGAGCGCTTAGAGGCAGAAACGATCGATGAAGACTTGATGGCATCCTATGTTTATGATCCAACGGAACAGGAACAGTCTGCCGATGCTCAACCGACTTTAGCGATCGAGCAGGGACAGCAACAATATCGAGATAGCGATCGCAAAAAGCTCAAAGCCTTTGTCCAGTCTGCTGAAAAACTCTACGGGGCAAAGGATGCCAAGTTGCAACAGGCGATCGCTACAGTAATCACGCTTCTCAATGAAGGATATCATCCGATTATCTGGTGTCGTTATATTGCTACGGCGCAGTATGTGGCAAAGCATTTGGGCGATGTGCTGAAGCAAAAACTTGATAAAAAAGGTAATCGCTTGCGGGTGTTAGCAATTACGGGCGAGCAGTCGGAAGATGAAAGAGAGATATTTTTAAATGAACTAGGAAGCTATGAACTGAGAGTATTAGTGGCGACAGATTGCTTGAGTGAAGGTGTGAACCTGCAAGAACATTTCTCGGCAGTGCTGCACTATGACTTACCTTGGAATCCTAACCGACTAGAACAGCGTGAGGGTAGGGTCGATCGCTATGGACAAAAATCTGCGGTCGTGAAATGTGCTTTACTCTGTGGACAAGACAATCCCATTGATGATGTGGTGTTAAAAGTATTGATTCGCAAGGCGGTTAAAATCCATCGATCCTTGGGCATTACTGTGCCTGTGCCGATGGACAATGCCAACATTACCGAGCGAATTTTCAACTCTTTATTTGAATACGAATCGGCAGGTGTACAGCTTTCTATTTTTGACGCTGGCTCACAGTTGGCGCTACTGGATGCTGAAATGAATCGGATTTGGGAGCAAGCTGAGGAAAAAGTTAGCCGTACAAGGTTTGCTCAGAGGGCAATTACTTCGGAAGATGTGCAACAGGAATTAATTGAGTCCGATCGCGTATTGGGTAATGCGACAGAAATCGAGCGCTTTGTGCGATCGGCTGGTGGGCGTTTGAATGCCTTACTCATTCCTAAAACAATCCAAAAGCATCCTTGCTATCTGTTGCCAAATATCCCGTCCCAGATTGCTCCAAGTCTGTCCGCATTCTTAGGAAACCAGCAAAAGCTAACTCTTTCCTTTGTCAGTCCTACGCCAGAAGGTGTGGAGTTTATTGGGCGTAACCATCCACTAGTCGAGAGTTTGGCGCGATTTCTATTAGAAGATGTTTTAAGTAATATAGCCAATCCTGTGGCGGCGCGTTGTGGTTTCACGGTGACAGATGCCGTGACTAAGCGCACGACTTTATTAATATTGCGCTTGAGGCATTTGATCGATAGCCCAAAACAAGGATTTAAAGAGGATAAGAGCCTATTAGCTGAAGAATGTTTAGTGGTTGGTTTTACAGGCTCAACTTCAAATCCGATTTGGCTAGAGCAAAGTGAGGCTTTACGGTTAATCGAAACTGCTGAACCAGTTGCCGATCCGCCTAGTTTGGGACTGGTGCGATCAGATATGCGCGACTTGTTAGAAAGTATGGAAGATTTGCAGGAGGAATTGGAATTAATTGCGAAGTCGCGATCTCAGGATTTAGCGCAATCTCACCGTAGAGTTAGAGCAATTACGAAGGAGGGACAGGTCAAAGTGAAGGCTCAGTTACCGATGGATTTGCTCGGTGTCTATGTTTTGAAACCTAAGTAGTTCAGAGTAGTCAAGGCTTTAGCCTATTTCCACTTTAAACTCAGAGGCTTTAGCCTCGCTACGGTTAATCATCAATTTATTAAGTATCATGACCACTACTCAAATCTTCAAAAATAGTACAGGTTTGCATATCGAAGGTAATTTGATTGCTGGGGACTATCTTGCGGATCTGGTTACGGGCAGTATCAAGGGACAAGCGCCCGAAGACTTTGGCTTTGCGAAGGCGGATAAGCTGGCGGATGAGATTGCGACGGTGTGGGGTGAGGCGAAAAAGTTTTGGGCAGGATTTAAAAAATCTCGTGAAGAATCTAGTTTCTCGGAGTCAGGGACTACGGAAACGCGCAAGGCTTGGGTTGTGCCTTTGCTTTATAATTTGGGATATTTGCCCAGTTTTCGGGGTGAGGTGGAAGTTATTGATGGACAGAGTTTTGCGATTTCGCATCGGGCGGGAATGCCCTCACCCCCCAGCCCCCTCTCCCAAAAAGGGCGAGGGGGAGAAAGAGAATCAGAAATATTGTCCCCCTCTCCCAGAGGGAGAGGGGCTAGGGGTGAGGGCGAACCTCCGATTCACATTACTGGATGCAGAATAAGACTTGACCATAAGCCGCCGAGTGGAAATCCGAGGCTGTCGGCTCATGGGTTGATGCAGGAATATCTCAATCGGACTGAGCATCTATGGGGGATTACTACCAATGGTTTGCAGTGGCGATTGTTGCGTGACTCTTCTTTGATGACGAGGCTTACTTATATTGAGTTCGATCTTGAGCAAATTCTCGAAGGTGAGAATTTTGCGGACTTTGGGTTGTTTTATCGTCTGTTTCACCGATCGCGTTTACCGATAGGAATGGATGATGCCCATGAGTGTCTGTTGGAGTTTTATCATCAAGAAACTTTGCAACAGGGCGGTAGGGTACGCGATCGTCTAAGAGATGGTGTTGAAAGAGCGATCGCACAATTAGGTAATGGTTTCTTGCAGCATCCCAAAAATCAAGTACTGAGGGATAAGTTTGCAGCTAAGGAAATTAGCGATCGCGATTTTTATCGACAAATCCTGTTGCTGATCTATCGCCTTTTATTCTTGATGGTGGCGGAGTCGCGTAATTTGTTGCTGACGGGGGAAGATCCTGAAAAGGTACGAATTTATGAGGAGTATTACAGCATTGAGCGTTTACGCGCTCTAGCAGAAAAGGCGATCGTTCCTCGCCGCGAAGGATTTCAAGACCTATGGCAAGGTTTGCGGGTGACGTTTTGCCTTTTTGATGAAAATTGGCGCGGTGAGTTGTTGGGGCTATCGCCGCTAAATGGTGATTTGTTCGGCTCGACGACTTTGCCAGAGCTAAATGTGAGTGCGTTAGATAATTACGATCTCATGGTCGTCATTCGCAATCTATCGCTCTATGCACCGACCGATAAGACACAACTGCGGCGTGTTAATTATGCGGCGCTTGATGTAGAAGAGTTGGGCAGTGTTTATGAGAGTCTGCTAGATTTTCATCCACAGGTGAGTTTGTCTCAGGGTAAGTATGAGTTTTTGTTAGTGGCGGGTAGCGATCGCAAAACGACAGGAGCTTATTACACACCATCAGAGCTTGTGGCACAGTTGGTGAAGAGTGCCTTGGAGCCTGTCATTGCAGAAAGGATGAATGAGGCGAAGAATTCCCTCACCCCCCAGCCCCCTCTCCCTAGGGGCGAGGGGGAGCAAGACGAATTTCAGAACCCCTCGCCCTCAGGGAGAGGGGCTGGGGTGAGGGATTCTTGGGAAATTTCTGATGATTTGCGGAAGAAGATGCAGGATGTGGCGCGGCAATTTCGTAAAGAGCCAACTCAAAGTGAAGCAATTTTGTGGGAGGCAATTCGCAACCGTAAGCTAGAAAATCGTAAGTTTCGCCGCCAGCATCCTATTGGTACATTTATAGTTGATTTTTTCTGTAGAGAAGAAAATTTAATTGTAGAAGTTGATGGACTAATCCATGAATCTCAGCAAGAGCTAGACCGTCAACGGCAAGGACTCCTTGAATCTCTTGGGTTACATTTTGTGCGTGTCAGTAGTCAACAAGTAGAAACATCACTCTTTGAGACCTTAGAAACAATCAAACAATCTTTCTTGCTCCCCTCGCCCTCTGGGAGAGGGGCTGGGGGTGAGGGTCTTCAACAACTTCAAGAATCCGCACTCCTCTCCATTAAAGTTTGCGATCCTGCCTGTGGGTCTGGACATTTTCTGTTGGCAGCAGCACGGCGGATTGGGAAGGAATTGGCTAAAGTACGGACGGGTGAAGCTGCGCCTAGTCCTGAACCTTTGCGTGAGGCGACCCGTGATGTGATTCAGCATTGCATTTATGGAGTGGATATCAATCCCCTAGCGGTTGACCTTTGTAAGGTGGCGCTTTGGATTGAGGGTTTCGCGAAGGGAATGCCGCTTAATTTCCTTGACCATCGCATTAAGTGCGGTAACTCGTTGGTGGGTGTTTTAAATCTTGATGTATTAAAGGAAGGGATTCCTGATGAGGCGTTTAAGGCGGTGACTGGGGATGATAAGGCGCTGTCTAGTATCAAGAAGAAGGCGAATAAGCAGGAAAGGCTCAAGGATCTCAAGGGGCAACTCTCGACGGCGGGTCAGTTAGATGATGATTTGGCGGAAATTGCCTCAGCATGGCAGGAGTTGGATCGGATTCCTGAGAATACGCCTGAGTTTGTGAAGCAGAAGAAGGAGCGCTATGAGGCGAATCAACGCGATCGCAAGTGGTGGCGCAGTCGTTCGGCTTGCAATTTGTGGACGGCGGCGTTTTTTATGCCTTTGACTGAGCAGAATTTGCAGTTATTGCCAACTACGGCGGCGTTGGTGCGGTTGTTGAATGAAGAAATTCCCTCACCCCCTAGCCCCCTCTCCCAAAAAGGGCGAGGGGGAACAGGAACCGAAGAAAATCTTGCTCCCCTCTCCCCCCTTGGGAGAGGGGCTGGGGGTGAGGGTCTTCCAGCTATAGGAATCAGAGATATTGTTGATGCTGCGAATCAGTTAGCCTCTGAGAAAGGCTTTTTTCATTGGGCTTTAGAGTTTCCTGATGTGTTTGAGAATGATGGTTTTGATTGCATTCTCGGTAATCCTCCTTGGGAGCGCATCAAGTTACAGGAAAAGGAGTTTTTTGCTTTGCGGGATGGGGAGATTGCGAAGGCGGCGAATAAGTCGGAACGGGAGAAGTTGATTAAGGCTTTGCCGACTCAGAAGCCTGAACTGGCGCGGGAGTTTGAGGCGGCGAAGCATGATGCTGAGGCACAAAGTAAGTTTATCCGCGAGTCGAATCGGTTTCCTTTGACGGCGGTGGGTGATGTGAATACCTATGCGGTGTTTTCGGAGACTGCGAGGGATTTGATTGCGGGAAATGGTAGGGCTGGAATTATTGTGCCTACAGGGATTGCGACTGATGATACAACTAAAAAGTTTTTTAGTGATTTAGTGCAAAAGCAATCTTTAGATAGTTTGATAGGTTTTGAAAATGAAGCATTTATATTTTCAGAGGTACACAATGCTTTTAAGTTTTGTGCTTTAGTTATTACAGGTAAAGCGAGAATAATTAATGCTACTGATTTTATATTCTTGTGTCGTTATTTCTTTGATATCAAAGAACAAAGAAGGCATTTTACATTAACTTCAAAAGATATTGCTTTAATTAATCCTAATACACTTACCTGCCCGATATTTCGTACTGTAGTTGATGCGAAAATCATTAAGAAAATCTATCAAAATATCCCTGTTTTGGAAAATGAAAAAACGGGTGAAAATCCTTGGGATATTTCTTTTATGTCAATGTTTCACATGGCAAATGATAGTGAATTATTTCACAATTCACCCAGTCAAAACACTGTGCTGCTCTATGAAGCAAAAATGTTTTGGCATTACGATCACCGCTTTTCTACTTATGAAAATGCAAAACAAGCAGATATAAATTCAGGAAGGTTACCGCAAACGATTCCAGAAATGAAACAAGATTCTAATTTTGATATTAAATCTCGATATTGGATCAATCGGGCTGAGGTTGAAAACCGCCTTGCTAACAAGTGGAATAAGCAATGGTTAATTGGCTTTCGTGATATTACAACTGCAACAAACGAACGCACAGCAATTTTTAGTTTATTACCACGAGTTGCTGTTGGACATAAAGCACCTCTTCTGTTGACAAACGAAAAAGTCCAACTTGTTTTATGCTTATTTTCTAACTTTAATAGCTTAGTATTCGATTTTGTAGCACGTCAAAAAGTTGGTGGAACTTCATTTAGCTTCTTCATTTTCAAACAACTCCCCGTCCTCCCCCCCGATCGCTACAGCCAAAACGACATCAACTACATCACCCCCCTCGTCCTCGAACTCACCTACACCGCATGGGACATCAAACCCTTTGCCGACGACATTTGGAATCCCACACCCACCCGATCCCAGAGCGAAATCGAAGGGAGCAAAACCGAAACCCACTCCATCCTCACCCAAGTCAGCGACAAACAACAACTTGGGCTTGACCTAGAACTAGACCTCACAGGCAAAAAACAACTCGAACTCACCACCCCACCAGATCCCACCCACCAAACCCACCTCCGCCAACTCATCCTCGAACAATGGCAAGCCAACCGCGCTGCCTTCGATCAAGACCCTCACCCCCCAACCCCCTCTCCCAAAGAGGGCGAGGGGGAGCAAGACTCTTTCAGAACCCCTCTCCCCACTTGGGAGAGGGGCAGGGGTGAGGGGCTTACCGACAACCTAGAAGGCATCCCCCTTCCCCCCTTCATCTGGCACGAAACCCGTCGCGCCCAAATCCGTGCCGAACTCGATGCCTACTACGCCAAACTCTACGGCTTAACCCGTGACGAACTGCGCTACATCCTCGACCCCGCCGACATCTACGGCGCAGACTTCCCCAGCGAGACATTTAGAGTCCTAAAAAACAACGAAATGAAGAAATATGGCGAATACCGCACCCAACGCCTCGTTTTAGAAGCATGGGATAAACTGGGATATTAGGAGGAAAATCATGTCAGCCCGCGATCTATTTCACCAAGTTGTCAGGCACGCCCTTGAAAAAGAAAATTGGCAAATAACCCACGATCCCTATGGACTCCAAACAGACAGCTTTGACCTAGCTATTGACCTTGGAGCCGAAAAAATTCTTGCAGCCGAGCTAGGAGAAACTAAAATTGCTGTAGAAATCAAAAGCTTTCTCGGATCTTCTAAAATTTCTGAATTTTATGGAGCATTAGGACAATTTATAACCTATAGACTTGCCCTGCAAAAACTAGAAAGCGATCGTACCCTCTATCTAGCCGTCCCCGAAAACCTCTATGACAAATTTTTCGCCACTTCCCTAGTCCAAGAACTGCTCCAACAGAACACCATTTACCTAATTACCTACGACATCGAACAGGAGAACATAGTCAAATGGATACCCTCACCCAATACCGTCAACATATCCAAAACCTCCTAAAAGAACACGCTAGCCTAGTTTGGGATACCCGAATTCGCGCAGAAACAATCTTTGACACCGAACATGACCATTATCAACTTGTCTATGTAGGTTGGCGCAACTCCAAACGAGTCTATGGCGTTGTTCTCCACATTGACATCATTGACAACAAAATTTGGATTCAGCAAGACGGCACAGAAATTGGTATAGCCAATAAATTAGTAGATCTCGGCATTCCTAAAGCAGCTATTGTCCTCGCCTTCGATCCGCCAAACCTCCGCAAGTACACCGATTTTGCCGTTAGTTAACATATAACCATTAATCTAAAATTGCCATGTATTCACCAAATCAGACAATTAATAATCCTCTAAAAGCCCTTGATGCCCTCTATCAAACTGGCTATCGTAGCAACACCCTCGAACGTGCCCTAACTAAAATCGTTGATATCGAAATAGCGATCGCTCATCGCCAACATACCGAAATCCAAACCAAAATTCAAAACTACGAACAGCAATACCAAATAACATCCGAAGACTTTTATCAACGCTTTAATCGAGGTGAGTTAGGTGATACTGCGGACTTTGTAGAGTGGAGTGTATTTTACGATCTGCGTCAAGCAATCCGAGATCGCCTTAAAATCTTGCAACCACAAGCAGACTAATGGATGCAGAGCAATATCTAAGTGAGATTAAAACAAAACTCATTATTAGTCCTGCCATATTTTCTTTTACGGTTGTGGAAGAACAAGACTTAAGCGATCGGGGCTATTTTCGAGCTAGAGTCATTCTTGCAAATAATGATTTTCTAGAAGTCTCCGAATACTTCATCGTTGATAGCAATAAAACTATTCCACAACGCTATCGTTATCAATGGATGGATGATACACAATCTACTCTACGCAGACGATGGGATAATGTTCCACATTTTCCAAACCTGCCCAACTTTCCCCATCATATCCATATTGCCTCTGAAGGTAATGTTGAAACAAGCCAAGCAATAGGAATTTTGGAAGTATTACAAATTATTGAAAAAGAAATTGCTGAAAACTAGCCATGACCTTTAGCCTCACCTTTGCCCCAACCTTCATGCACGAACTCATTGGCATACCGCAGAATGTCGCCAAACGAGTTTCTAAAGCCACCAAATTATTAGAACGCGATCCCATCTCTGCCGAAGGGGATGCCAAAAGGCTCAAAGGTTATGAAAATGTCTATCGCATCCGTATTGGTGACTATCGTCTTTTTTATGCGATCGGTACTGGTTGGGTAAAGCTGCTGAGTGTCCGCAAGCGCAATGAGCGCACCTATGAAACCGAAATTCCTAATGTCGTAGCGCCAGAAACCACCCTCGATCTCCAGTCCGTAAAACCGAAGAAAGTCCCCTCACCCCCCAGCCCCCTCTCCCAAGCAGGGAGAGGGGGAGAAAGAGAAGATGACCTCTTGTCCCCCTCTCCCTCAGGGAGAGGGGCTAGGGGTGAGGGACTCCCTTTCGCACTTACAGAAGATATCTTGCAACAATGGCAGATTCCCGCACAATATTGGACAGCGATCGCTAAGGTGAATAGCGCTGAAGCATTGCTAGAGCTAGATATGCCCGATCGCTTTCTAAATGTGATTCTGGATAACCTTTATCCACGTTCCATTGAAGAAATAGATACACAGCCCGAATTTGTCCTCAGTCAAGCCGAAGACCTCGATCGCTATTTTGCTGGCGATCTCAGTGCTTTTTTACTCAAGCTCAGCGACGAACAAGAAAAATTAATTCAATTTGGCAGCAATGGCACAGTTCTGATCAAAGGCGGTGCAGGTACTGGTAAATCTACCCTTGCCCTCTATCGCATCAAAAAATTAGTAGAGCAGGGCTGCACCTCCATTTTATTTACCACCTATACCAATGCCCTCGTTTCCTATTCCGAGCAACTTCTAGAACAATTACTAGGCTGTCCTCCTGCGGATAAAGGCGTAGAAGTAACTACGATTGATGCGATCGCCCGCCGCTATTTCGTTACCACAGGCAAAACCACCCCATTCCTTGATCGTGATAAATGTCTATCACTATTAGCCAATGCCCTAGAGCAAGCGAATATTCCTGCCCAAAATGTATTTGATCGCCAAGTCAAACTGCAAACATTACAAAAACTGGGTTTACCCTACCTCCTCGATGAAATCTTACAAACGATCGAAAATTGGGGCATTCGCACTCTTGATGATTACATTGCCCACGATCGGCGTGGTCGGGCTGTGCCGCTGCGACAAAATATTCGTGAAGCAATTTGGGCAGTTTATGAAACATGGGAAAAGTTATTAGCTAAAAATGGCAGCCTCACATGGGAACAGCTACGCCGCCAAGCTCTTGAAGTTGCTCAAAATTTAGTTGAAAAACCCTATCAAGCGATCGTCATTGATGAAGCTCAAGATTTCTCCCCTGTCGCCCTGCGCTTTTTACTTAACCTCACTCCCAACTTCGACAATATTTACATCACCGCTGATGCTTCTCAATCCATCTATCAGCGCGGCTTTAGCTGGAAGCAAATCCATGAAGATTTGAAAGTCACGGGACGGACGCTCATCCTCAAGCAAAACTATCGCAACACCCAACAAATAGCGATCGCCTGTACCGATATTCTGCTTGGCACAGAAGCAGGCGATCCCGAATGCTTACAGCAAATTCCCTCTTTACATATCGGCGATCCTCCTTTGCTCTTCCTAAGTAACAACCAAGATCAAGAACTAGCCGCTATTCGCGATTTTTTAATAGACTCCGCCAAACGTTTTCGTCTTCCTCTGCATGGCAGCGCCATCCTCTGCCCAAATAACTACAGCGCTGAAACCTATGCCAAACAATTATCACAATTGGGACTCAAAGCCAAATTTGTCTCAGGTAAAAAGATCGATCTTAAAGCTCCCTACATTAAAGTCCTGACCCTCTATTCCGCTAAAGGTTTAGAGTTTCCCTTTGTGGTAGTCACGGGATTAGCAGCAGGTAATTTCCCAAGCTTCAACAGTGATTTACCGACAGAAGAACATTCTAAAATCCGCGATGAACAAAGGCGGTTATTTTATGTCGGCTGTTCTAGAGCTATGCGATCGCTAATGGTTTGTGGCTCCTCCTCATATCCCTCTGAATTTATTGAAAACCTCAAAGCCCCATATTGGAACCCTCACCCCCCAGCCCCCTCTCCCATGAAGGGAGAAGGGGAGTAAGACAATTTCTTGTTCCCCTCTCCTTTCTTGGGAGAGGGGCTAGGGGTGAGGGTCTTCCAAACTGACATTTAACATTACATCTTCAATTAAAATCATGTCCTCAAAACTCTCTTTACAACTGCAAAACCTGATCCAAAAGCCTGAAGCCGTGTTACATAATTTTGCGGGCATGATTGTCGATGGGAATGTGGCGATCGACTGCTCAGGAGTCGAAGCCGCAGATATTAATGAGTCTCAATTGCAAATTCTCTTTGGAGAAATCCGTGAAAAATGGGACTTCACACAACTCGGTGAATCCCTCGATCCTGCGACTATGAGCGATTCTCTGGCAGAGAAATTACTTAATTGGTTTCAAAATAAGCCAGTCGTTAAAGTTAGTAATCAAATTATTAATCTTAACGATTCTCCCTCCACTCCATCTCTCAACATCTTTGCTCAACGCGATCGCATCATCAATGAATATCGCAGCTACATCGAAAGCTTTCTCAAAATCGCCGATCCGCGACTCAAGGAATTTGTCGAACAGGAGTTAAACGATGGACATCTCTGGACACCACCACTCCTGCAACTAACTCCCGAATATCAAAAAGGACGAACCACCAGCGAACTCATTGCCGCAGGCATCTTACATCCTGACTGTTCCCAATATTTCCGCACTGATAAAGGACAACCCTTTCATTTTCGCTACCACCAAGAACAAGCCTTTGAAATTGCCCATCGTCAAGAAAACTACGTTGTCACCACAGGTACAGGATCGGGCAAAAGCTTAACTTACATCGTCCCAATTTTCGATGACCTAATCCGTAATCCTGACCAAACAGGCGTTAGGGCGATTTTGGTATATCCCATGAATGCCTTAATTAATTCCCAAGAGGAAGAGTTAAGAAAGTTTCTCAAAAATGTTCCAGACACCCATATTCGCGTTGAAAAATATACGGGTCAGGAAAGCCAAGCTCAAAAGATCGCCATCCAAAACGATCCACCTCAAATCCTGCTCACGAACTATGTAATGCTCGAACTGATGCTTTCGCGTACCCATGAAGCAAAGTTTGTCAAATCCCCAAATTTAAAATTTCTTGTCCTCGATGAGTTGCACACCTATCGCGGTCGTCAAGGCGCAGATGTAGCAATGCTGATTCGTAAACTGAAGCAACGGTGCGGTCAAAAGCTGATCTACATCGGCACAAGCGCCACCATGTCTACCCAAGGTGATCGCCATGATATCCGCAAGACGATCTCAGATGTCGCCAGTAAACTTTTTGGCTCTGAGGTAAAACCCAATCATGTGATTGATGAAACCCTCAAACGTTCCATCGATCGCCATGAGCCTGACCTTGCGGAACTAAAAGTGGCGATCGCTAATCCCTTACCCGAACCATCAGATTCTCTAACGGATCTAACGCTCTTTCGCCAACATCCTCTCCCTGCTTGGATTGAGATGAATTTTGGGCTAAAAGATGACAATGGACATTTGATTCGTCGTACTCCCATCGCCATCTCTACTGGTGCAAAGCAACTCGCTGAACTGACAGGACATCTAGTCTCTGAATGCGAACAAAAACTTACAGATGTATTACTATGGGGCAGCCGCATTAAAGACCATAAACAAGGTTTAACTTTTAGACTGCATCAGTTCATCTCACAAGGCGGCAGTGTCTATGCCACGATTGAGCCAAAAGATCAGCGATACCTTACCCTTGACGGACAATACAGCACCACAGGCGATCGCTTGCTGTTCCCGATCGTCTTTTGTCGCGAATGTGGACATGATTACTACATGGTGCGTTGCGATCGCGAAAATCATAAAATTACGCCGCTACTCCCCAACGCGATAGACTTTGACCCCGATAACACCGAAATTCAAGAAGGCTATATCACTCTTGATGAGCCTGATTTATGGAGTGACGAAGATTGCGATCGCTTACCTGATAGTTGGTTTAAGGTCACCAAAAGAGGTGGACGGGAACCCCAACAAAAATATATTGATCGCATTCCGCAAAAGCTGCGGATTCTATCCAATGGAACGATTACCGATAAATTAACCGAAGGTATTCCCTGTTGGTTTGTCAAAAAACCTTTTCGCTTTTGCCTCAACTGTGAAATTCTGCATGATGGACGCAAAGCCGAGTTTACCAAACTCTCTCGACTTAGCAGTGAAGGGCGCAGCAGTGCCACCACTTTGCTCTGTCTTTCCACTGTTGAAGAACTTAAGGCAAGTCTCGGTGAAAATAATCATGCTGCTAAAGTTCTGAGCTTTACCGATAATCGTCAAGATGCTTCATTGCAAGCAGGACATTTCAATGACTTTGTGCAAACTACATTTCTGCGATCGTCTCTATGTGCAGCTTTGGCTAAAGCCAAACTACTTACTCATGAGGCGCTGGCTCAAGCTGTATTCAAGGAAATGAATTTGCCCGAAGAGGAATACGCTAGAGAACCAGCCCCATTTGATACCAGTAAAAGAAATGAGCGAGTTTTTCGAGACCTATTGGAATATCGACTTTACGAAGACCTACGACGCGGCTGGCGATTATTACAACCGAATTTAGAACAATGTGGCTTACTAGAAATCCAATATCAAGGATTAAGAGAAACTTGTAATGATGAAGGACTATGGCAGACCATTGATCATCCTATCCTCAGTAAAGCCTCACCTCAAGAGCGCTTTATTGCAATTAAGGAACTTCTCGATTTATTGCGGCGCGAACTAGCGATCGATGCCGACCTATTAGATGTAGAACGAGTAGAACGCCTATACAAAGCAGTTACTCAATCTATTAGCGATCGTTGGAAATTTGAACTAGATGAAAATCTCTACAAAGCAAAATCGGCAATCTTCATCAAGGATAAGGATGATACTAGTTCAACTAGCAAAGCAAAAAGCAAATCATTTAGCAAATCAAATACAAAATCAAATACACAGGAGACGATCCCCCTGAGTAAACGCAGTCGATTCGGAAGGTTTCTGAGTAGCAGTGCTGCATGGTCATGGTTAACTGAATCACTCTCAGAGCCAGCCTATCAAGAATTACTAGAAAAATTAATTGCAGCTTTACGGGCTTCAGGATTTCTGTCTGGAGATGCTAAGACCGTGCAGCTTCGTCTCGCTAAAATTGAATGGCACGCTGTCAACTTAGATCAAATTCCTGTTAGCTTACTCACTACCAAGCGGCTCCAAGGTAGCACTACTAACCAAACTAACACCAATAAATTTTTCCAAACCCTATACACAAGAAACACAAGCGGTATTAAAAATCTGGAAGGTCGGGAGCATACAGGACAAGTCACTAATGAAAACCGCGCCAAGCGAGAAGAAGACTTTAGAAATGGTAAAATTGCGGCTCTATTCTGCTCGCCAACGATGGAGCTAGGGATTGATATCTCTGACCTCAATGTTGTGCATATGCGAAATATCCCTCCTAGTCCCGCTAACTATGCTCAGCGTAGTGGACGGGCGGGACGGAGCAATCAAGAAGCCCTCGTGATTAGCTACGCCTCCGTTGGCAGTGGACATGATCAGTATTTCTACCAACGTCAAGGACAAATGGTTTCAGGGGTAGTTGAGCCTCCCAAACTAGAACTTGCAAACCAAGATCTCATGCAGTCTCATGTTTATGCGATTTGGTTGGCACAAACTGGTGTTGATTTGCAAAATTCTATGAATCAGTTACTAAACATGGATGCGCCAAATTACCCTTTGAATGATGATATTCGAGCCAGATTTCAATCTACAAGTACAGGCGATCGCTTACATAGATGCATTGAATCTGTTCGAGAAGTCCTAGCCGATCAATTCTGTCAAGCCGATATTAATCGTGCTAGTTGGTACAATGACAACTGGATACGCCGTACCCTTGAAGATGCCCCTAATGCCTTCGACCGTGCTTGCCAACGTTGGCGAGAGCTATATGCTGCCGCAGTCAAGCAAAGGGAAGAAGCCAGAAAGATTAGCGATCGCTTTGCCGCAGGTGGAATTAGCAATGCCGAGAGAGACAATGCAGAGAATCTAGAGAATGAAGCCAAAAGGCAAATAAACTTATTAATAGGGGCAACTAGTAACCAAAATCGCAACTTATCAGAACAGGAGTTTTCCCCCTACCGATACTTTGCTACGGAAGGCTTTCTCCCTGGATACAACTTCCCCCGTCGTCCTATTCGCACTTATATTCCTTTTGATGGCGGGAGATTTATTTCGCGCCCTCGCAATGTTGCCATCCGTGAGTTTGCACCCTCAAATATTGTCTATTACGAAGGCAGTAAATTCCAAATTGCTAAAACCAAAATATCTGTTGGTGGCATTCAAGATGAATATACACAGGCTGCTTTTTGCTATTCCTGTGGCTACTTCCATGAAGGACAAGATGCCTTTAAGAATAGAGAAACCTGTGAGAACTGCGGCGCAAAACTTGAGGATAAAGGTAGATTAAATGCCAAAACTATACGTTTACTGGAAATGAATACGGAATCAACCAAACGCCGTCAACGCATTACCTGTGACGAAGAAGAACGCCTAAAATATGGCTATACGATGACTACCCACTTTCGCTATGCCACAAACAAACGAGAGGTTGCTAAAGTCTTAGTCCAAAGCGAGAAATCTACAGAATGCTTGATAGAACTTAGTTATGGAGAAACTGCCAATTTATGGCGCGTCAATCGAGGATTAAAAAATAACCGTGAAGAGATTGGCTTCAAGCTAAATCCTAAAACAGGTGAATGGGGCGATTTTAAAGGAGATCAAGCAGCAGGAAATCAAGTTACTAACCCTGAAGATTTACCCCATAACCAAGTTCTCCTAAAGGTACAAGAAACCTCCAATATTCTCGTAATCCAACCTCAGAATATACCCAAGGACAATCAGGATGCATTTCTCGCTACTTTGCAATATGCCTTGGAAAGAGCAATTCAAGCGGTATATATGCTCGAAGAAAATGAGTTGTCTTCCGAACGTCTTGGCAATGGTAAATATCTATTATTCTGGGAAGCTGCGGAAGGTGGTGCGGGTGTTCTATCTCAAATTATTGGCGATCCTCAAGCATTCCAACGCATTGCTAGAGAGGCTCTAGATATTTGCCACTTTACCGAAGATCAAGATAAGCCTGATTGCATTAAAGCTTGTTATGAATGTCTATTGTCCTATAGTAACCAATTGGATCATGCCTTGCTCGATCGCCATCTAATTCATGACTACTTGGATAAGTTAACAACTAGTCTAATCGAGCGTCATTCTTCAAATATCAGCAGAGAAGAACAATATCAAGCCCTTCTTTCCCAAACAGATCCAAACTCCGATTTTGAAAGACAAGTTCTTCAGGAAATTTACGACCAGCATTACAAGTTACCTGATGCAGCCCAATACTTCATTGAAGAAGCAAATATCAAACCTGACTTCGTTTACTTAAATGAGAAAATTGCTGTTTTCTGTGACGGTTCCGTTCACGACTCTCCCGAACAACGAAAAAAAGATCGGCGCGATCGCGCCAATCTAAGAGACACAGCAAATTTTTATGTGATAACTCTTCGCTATGACCAAGACTGGCGTTCAGAGATAAAAGGCTTAGAGTTGCACTAGTTTTTATATTCCTTACTTAACAACTAATTTCAAATTAACAAACGGACTGATTTCAATGACACAACCTCCTCTCCCCCAACCTCAAAGCGATCGCACACCAATCACCTTCGAGCAGTACGAAGCCTACACACCCGAAAAACTAGAGCTATGGGACGGCTTCTATGACTACGGCGACCCAGAGGATTTCAAAGGCTTTTACCTAGCAATCCTTACAAACATGGGATTACGCGCCGCCGTTAGCCATGTCCCGATCGCACAGTGGTTAGCCGCCATCCAAGAGGTAGCATTGCAAAATCCCAAGCTTGACGATGCTTTGCGCGATCGCTTAGTTCGAGGAATAGCTGAGTTGAATGCAATCGCTGAGTGTTTGGAGTAGTTATGAATCTGTTATTGAAGTTGATTGGGACAATCTTAAAGCTGGGAATCTATGCTTGTATATATTTGACACCCGTTCTAGGCGTATGGCTTGCATCTTCCCTTGCAGCATTCTCTAATCGTTCCACTTTGCTATCTGTCATCGCAGGGATATTTCTGTTTCCAGTCTTGCCTCTGCTATGGGAGCTATGGTCAAGCCACAAGCGGCGTAAATTGGGCAAGTCAGGGGAACAGACATTAACTTGGGGCGATCGCCTAACTATAAGAACTTTGGTGATTAATCTAATTGCGATCATTGCATTATTAGCATGGCAACCAAGTACTAGTTTTATAGCTCTTTCAACAAGGGGGGACTGGATGCTAGGGGGGATGCAAGGGCAACATGTAGAAGTCACGCGACAAAGCCTCTTCAAAATCGCAGGAGGTTTAGAGTGGCTTTACAACGCCTTTAACAAAAATCCCTATGAGCAATATGACGATGGTAGTAACAAGATCAAGCCAGAACCACAACCTAATCAGAAACCAGTTGACCTTAAACCTAGTAAAAATGCATGGGCATGGGATGGACAGGGTTTACATCCAGCGATCGCCAATATGCCAGCCAATGTGGAGACAAGCATTGATTCTGTTGCTAAGTACATTGTCAGTAAAGAAACTGATCCAGTTTTGCGGGTGAAAGCCTTACATGACTATGTTGCCGATCGCATTGCCTATGATGCTGAGTCATACTTTGCTGGTGTATATCCGCCACAGGATGCGGAGACAGTGTTTCGCACTCGTAAATCAGTTTGTGCGGGTTATGCACAGTTGCTAGAAGCACTAGGTAAAGCGGCGGGAGTAGAGATTGTCTATGTAGTTGGTGATGCTCGTACCCAGACTAGCGATTTAAGCGGTCAAGGTCATGCGTGGAATGGGGTTAAGGTTAATGGTCAGTGGTACTTAATCGATCCGACTTGGGATAGTGGCTATGTTAGCCGTGAGAAAGGCTTTATCAAAAACTATCGCACCGAATATCTCATGCCACCACCAGAAGTAATTGGCATTACCCATTTCCCAAAAGATCCAGCATGGCAATTACGCTCTAACCCAATTAACCAAGGTGAGTTTCTACGTCAGCCGATGATGCGTCCCAAATTTTTTGCCGATGGACTGTCATTGATTAGTCCACGGCGATCGCAAGTTGATACGAATACCAATGCCGTGATTAATCTTGCCAACCCTCAGAAACGCTGGATCTTGGCTAGTTACAGACCTAAAGGTAGTAATGATGCTCAGAATTGTGGTCAACCTGTTCAGGATAGCCAAATTTCTTGTCCGCTTCCTAGTTCTGGAAGCTATGAGGTCAGTTTATTTACTTCAACCGAGGCTGAAGGCAATTTCAGGTATGTGGGGAGGCTAGAGTTCAATAAAACTTAGCTGCACTTGCTATAGCAAGTGCATAGGAGAAAAATTATTTGTAACATAATGCGCGATCGCTACTTTACAGTCCATTTCCAATCAAGATGAAGGCTGACCAGTAAAAGGGATGAGAGAGTTGTGTCTCTTGGTTAGTTGGCACTGTTCCCACGATTCTGACACCAGCCCGATCGCTACTATTGCCTTTCTTATTACTGCGAATCATGGCGATCTGCGCTTGACGCAGTGCCTCAGATGAGGAAATGTTTTTCTGGCTGAGGTTTTTGTATAGGGCTTGCATGAGTTCGCTTGTGCCATTGTCACTGACTTTCCAGAGTGAGGCGATCGCTGCACCTGCACCACGATTTTGAATCTGATAGCCTAAGCCGAGAATCTCGATGCCATTGCCAAGTTTACCGCCGATCGCGGTTTCACAGGCACTGAGTACGACTAAGGCGACGTTGGTTAATGACCAATTTCCAATATCAGAGATAGTGGCTTTGTCTCCGTCGCCAAAGACTATAAATGAGTCTTCAGGTTTGCCGATCGCAAAGTAGCCGTGGGTGGCTAAATGGACGATGTTATTGCGCTGCATATTGGGGACGGTGGCGGCTTTGTTGAATTGTTGATCGATGAAGGTGGTGGTGTTGGGTAGTAGGGTGGCGATCGCTTCGACTTCGGTTTTGGTGGCGGGTAAGGCTCCGAAGGGAATGGAGCGATCGCCGAGTTTGATGTTTTGGCTATTGGTGGCGGCGGCGGCGAGGACTTTGGGTGGTTTGTAGGTGCGGGGTCGGAGGTTGGTGAGGGAGCTAGCGGTGATGTTGTTGATGCGATAGCGTTCGATTAGCCATTGGTTGCCGTCATGGAGGGCGGCGATAGGAATATAGCGCAGTTGTCCATCGGGGGAATAGATGATGGTTTGGATGTTTGCATCTTTTAGTTCTTTCTCAAAGGGTTTGAGCAGGTAGTTATAGAGTTTTTGTCCGTCGGCTTGGACATCGGCGGAGGAGGGATCGCGTAGGTTGCTGAGAAAGTCGGAGATGTCTTTGTTGAGGTCTTCTCGTTTGATTTTGACGGTTTTGCGGATGGGGGCGGTGTTGGCGGTGATCAGGATTAGTTCGAGGCGATCTTCGAGGATGAGTGGATAGAAGACGACGGCATTTTTGATTTCGGCAAGGCTTGCCCGTAGTCTGTTGTATTCTTCAAGATCGACGTTTTTGGCTTTTTCGAGGGTGAGTTGTTTGATTTGTTTTTGGACTTCGGGGCTATTGAGGAAGGCGTTGAATTGGGCGTTGCGATCGCTTTCTTGATTTGTTAGGTAGGCAAGTCTTTGTTCTTGTTCTTTGGTGAGGGTGTCGAGTTGTTGGAGTTTGGCGAGTTCGTTGCCGAGGGCGATGATGTTTTGTTCGGGTAGTTGATAGTCGGCTTTTTTGGCGCTGTCACCAACTTCGGCGGAGCGGAAGTAGTCGCTGAGTTCTTGGACTTTGAGGAGGTCGAGGATTTGTTGGGCTTCGAGGATGCGGTCTTGTTTGAGAAGTAAGTCGGCGAGGGCGCGATAGTCTTTTTCGATGGTGGCGAGGTAGGATTTTTGTTCTGTTTGGCTGAGTCCTGTGATATCTTTGCGAATGGTTTCGCGCACATTGACGGATTGTTTGTAAAAGAGAATCGCGAGTTCGGGTTGTTTTTGTTGAGCGAATAGATATCCTAAATTACTCAGCGTTATTCCTTCAGTGCTGCGATCGCCGATTTGCTTGAAGATGACTAAGGATTGCTGGTAGAAATCAATTGCTTTCTGGTACTGTCCGAGATTGTTGTATGCAAGACCCAGATTATTGAGAGACGTTGCTTCACCATTGCGATCGCCGATTTGCTTGAAGGTTGCTAAGGATTGCTGATAGAAATCAATCGCTTTCTGGTACTGTCCGAGATTGTTGTATGCAAGACCCAGATTATTGAGAGACCTTGCTTCACCATTGTGATCGCCGATTTGCTTGAAGGTTGCTAAGGATTGCTGAAAGAAATCAATTGCTTTTTGATACTGTCCAAGATTTATGTATGCAGCACCCAAATTATTAAATGATTGTGCCTTTCCAATGCGATCGCCAATTTGCTTTTTGATCGTTAGGGATTGTTGATAGAAATTAATAGCTCTCTGATACTGTCCGAAACTTCTATATACTTCTCCAAGATTATTGAGTAACGTAGCTTCACCATTACGATCACCGATTTGCTTTTGGATTGCTAAGGATTGTTGAAAGAAATCAATTGCTTTCTGATACTGTCCGAGATAGTTGTATGCAAATCCCAGACTACCAAGTGATACTGCTTCACCATTGCGATCGCCGATTTGCTTTCGGATTGCTAAGGATTGCTGATGTAAATCAATTGCTTTTTGATACTGTCCGAGATAGCTATAAGCTTTACCCAGATTACTAAGTGACGTTGCTTCACCATTGCGATCGCCGATTTGCTTTTGAATCGCTAAGGATTGCTGGTAGAAATCAATCGCTTTCTGGTACTGTCCGAGCTTGTTATATGCAAGACCCAGATTATTGAGAGATGTTGCTTCACCATTGCGATCGCCGATTTGCTTTTTAATTGCTAAGGATTGCTGATAGAAATCAATTGCTTTCTGGTACTGTCCGAGATAGTTGTATGCAAGTCCCAGATTATTGAGAGACGTTGCTTCACCATTGCGATCGCCGATTTGCTTTTTAATTGCTAAGGATTGCTGATAGAAATCAATTGCTTTCTGGTACTGTCCGAGATAGTTGTATGCAAGTCCCAGATTATTGAGAGACGTTGCTTCACCATTGCGATCGCCGATTTGCTTTTGAATCGCTAAGGATTGCTGGTAGAAATCAATGGCTTTCTGATACTGTCCAAGATTGTCGTATTGTAATCCCAGTCCAAGAAGTGATGTTGCTTCACCATTGCGATCTTTAATCTCGCGATAGATCCCTAGAGCCGAATCAAATACTTGAATCGCTTCTCGATAGCGACTGGTTCGATATAACTGAAGCCCTTGCTGGATTAGCCGATCTGCTTCTGCTTTGCGGTCTTTGGTTGTTTGAGCAGCAACTGACTCTAGAAAATAAATTTCAGAAAAAGGAATTGGGGTAATGGTTAAAATTAACGTTGCAAGGACAGTCAGCGATCCAAAACTAAACGATTTCAGACTCATCTTCGCGATTCTCCTCACAGGTTGCTGATTTCCAGACATATTACTAGAGATTGCCTTGCACATAATCACATCGCCTCGACCGAGTACTATCAAACTTACCAATATCTAGATATTTCGTCACCCGACCATATGCAGTTTTCAAGGCAAAGGAAAAAATTACAGTAGGTGCGAAGCATTACCGCAACCATTCACGCATATCGCCCCAATCATCAAACGGTAATGCTTCGCCCAACCCCCACAACGCAGCCAAAATTTATCAACCAGAGCGAAGAAGGGTATCGTTAAAGATGAATTTATTTGTTTTTTGCATATGCTCCCAAAGCTCAGAGAGATAAACTGACGAAACCCAGTGAGGAACATCAACGATGAAACGGATCATATCTAGCCTTTGCTTTGCAGGATGCCTCTGGACAACCGCCATCCTTCCCATCGAAATTACCAAACAAGCGATCGCACCTATCCAAGCCCAAGAAACCACCTCAACCGCCAAAAACGACAGCGAGCTTTATTACCTCTACTACGGACAAAAAATCTCCCTACGTCAGCGCGACAACGCGATCGCAGTTGCTTTTAATACCACCCAAGGAATACCACGCGGCAGTTCCTTTAGTGAAATGCTCCAGCGTGATCTGAGAGGAGGTAACACCCGCGAACTCACCCTTACTCCCCAATCCGCCAAACCTGAAATCGAAGTTAAAGCAATTGGCGATCGCTATGCCCTGATCGAATTTTCTGCGGAAACCAGTGAACAAGAACGTGAGGAAATTACTCGCAAAGCCGAAACCAGATTCTATGTTGCATCGACACTGCCTGTCCTCAATCGCAATGATGGTCAAGACAATAGCGAAGCGATCGTTCTTCCTAATGAAATTACCGTCAGCTTTGAGCCGAAACTCACCTCTAGCCAAATTCAACTGATTCTCAATCGCAACAACTTACAAATTGTGCGTCCGCTTCGGTTTACCCAAAACCGTTACATCGTGAGATCAAGAGCGGTGATGGGAACTGATATTCTCACCGCCTCCAATCAACTCAATGGCATCACAGGCGTGAAATCGGCAACACCTAACTTTGTGCAGACACTCTCCTATAAATTCCAAGAGCAACGCGCAGGCAAAATCAACTTCTCTCAAGAATCTGATGCGTCTCAGTATCTCCAAAAACTGCGATCGCGCTATGTTCTCGCCAATAACGGTACATTCTTTAGCAATCTATTACCTCTGCAATGGCATCTCAACAGCACACCCCAGCGCGGTAACTATTCATCACGCATCGATCTTCGCGCTACAGAAGCATGGAAAAACAGTAAGGGTGGGGATGGAGTTGTCGTTGCGGTCATCGATAGTCTGATCCAGTGGGATCATCCCGATTTGATTGACAATGTTTACAACACCGCAAATGCTAAAGATAAGCTTCCCAATGAAGTGATCGGTTGGGACTTCACTGGTAAGAATGGCGGCGATCCTGATACGCGCATCAGCAAAGAAGAAGTCGCGAAATTGCGGGCTGATTTCCAGAGTACCTTTCAACTGTCGAATGCCCAATTGAACAAACGTTACGAACTATGGGCACGGATGCTCAAATCAAGGAATCCTAAAAGTTCTGAGGCGGCGATCGCCACGATCATTCGCAACTATATTCGTGGTGATATCGCTTCCGAGTTTCATGGCACATGGTCGGCGGGAGTCATTGCTGCCCACTCTAAAAACGGTGAAGGCGTTTTTGGCGTTGCACCCAAGGCTAAGATTTTACCAGTGCGGGTATTTGGCTTAAATGGCGAGATTTCTAACACTAATCTGGTTGAGGCAGTTGGCTATGCCAGCGATCGCGGCGCACAGGTGATCAACATGAGCCTTGGTGGTCTGCTTCCCGATCAGGAACTCACCGACCAAATCTTCCAAATCCTAGACAACAACCCTAACTTGGTGATTGTTGCCTCCGCAGGTAATGAGAGCCTTGATGGTGTCGGTTTCCCTTCCGCGATTCCAGGGGTTTTGTCTGTCGGCTCCACAAATATTAGTGGCAATCGTTCTTTTTACAGTAGTTTTGGTGGTCGTTTGGATGTGGTTGCTCCTGGTGGTGAAACCAATCAAAATGCATTAGGTGGTATTCTCACCACTGGCGGTACATGGGTTTCGGGCTTTTGGGAAAAGGCGGATGCTCCAAAATACACATGGGAACCTGCACTCGATCCTTTGGGTAAATATGTGCGCGTACAGGGAACTTCTTTTTCTGCGCCCAATGTAGCGGGAGTAGTGGCGCTGATGCGTGGTGAGAATGCAAATATTAATCGCGAAAATCTGATTGCAATTCTCAAGCGCACTTCTAGTTATGAAGGTTTGGAAATCTCTTCATCTGATGCGAATAAGTACCGTTTGCAAGCTGCGATCGGCTTTAGTACGGTGAAAGACTTTCCCTTTGTGCGTCCGTCAGGGATTTACACCGCACCCACACCGATTTCGGCGAAGCAGTATTACTTTGGCAGTGGGTTAGTCAATGCCGAGGCAGCAGTCAAAGCTGTCCAGTAAAAGAAGAAGGCGGCGCATCGCGCCGCCTTTTTCTCTTTGGAGTTTGATCCAAGTATTACTGTCTACGTTTTGATTTTTCAAGCCCCCTAAATCCCCCAATTCTGGGGGACTTTGAAAGAATTTTATTTTCTTGTTCCCCCAGAATTGGGGGCTAGGGGGCGAATTTACAATCCATTGCCAATCAAGATAAATGCTGACCAGTAGTAGGGATGAGATAATTTTCCATCTGGGTTATTGGGTAATGTACCGACAATCTTAATACCAGCAGCGCGATCGCTACCCTCCACCCTCTTGTCACTCTTGATCATCGCAATCTGAGCCTGTCGTAAAGCCTCTGATGTTGATATATTGCCCTGCTTAATTTGCGAATAAAAAGCTTGCATCAACAATTGTGTACCACCATCTGATACTTCCCAAAGAGAAGCGATCGATGCTTTTGCTCCTGCTCTTTGGACTTGATAGCCAAAGCCAAGTATTTCGGCTCCATTGGCAGAAGTACCTAATCCTGTTTGACAAGCACTAAGTACAAACAAATTTACATCCTTTAAATTCCATTCGCTAATGTCAAATATCGTTGCCTTGCTACCATCACCAAACAATACATAGGAATCAAGAGGACTACCCGATCTAAAACTAGCATGAGTGGCAAGATGAATAATGGAATTACCAACCGCTTTATCTTTACTGGCTTGGGCTGTGAAATCTTTTTCAGTAATCTTGGTGGTATTAGCAAATGTGGTTTGAATACTATCGACTTCGGGAATGGTGGCGGGTAGTTGACTAAAGCCAGATACGAGTCTTTGATTGCTATTGCCATAGGCTCCTGCAAAGATGCTGGGATTAGTTTGAGCTTTGCGATTCTGGTCAAAGAGGCTATAGGCGATGAGGTTATTAATGCGGTATTTCTCGATTAGATATTGTTTGCCATCATAGAGGGCGGCGAGGGGAATATAGCGTAGCAATCCATCGGGAGCATAGAGAATAGTCGTGGCGTTGGACTGTTGGAGTTCAGCTTCGATAGGTTTGATGATGAGGTCGTATAGTTTTTTGCTTGAGATTTTAATGTTTTCAGAACCATTGCCTTGCAGATCGCGGCGAAAGTCAGTTACTAGTTGTTGGAGTTCTTCCTTTTTAATGGGAAAGGTGCGATTGATGGGTAGGGTGTTGGGCGAGTAGATGATTAGTTCGAGGCGGTCTTCAAGAATAAAGGGATAAATTAGGACTGCGCCTTGGGGGATGTTTTGGAAGTATGGAGGAACTTTGTTGATTTCAGATTTTGGCAGTTGTTGAAGCTGACTGGCGAGTTGTTGATTGAGTTCAGGGATTTTGTCTAAACTGAGTGATGATAGCTGGTCGCTAATTGCTTTTTCTGGTGCTAATAGTTCAATTCCTTTTTCAGTTGTGTTATTCCCTTTCACATTTTTGAGATAGTCATCAAGTTCTTGAATTTTAAGGAGGTCGAGGACTTGTAAGGCTTCGGTAACTCGTCCTTGTTTGAGTAAGAGATTAGCTAAATCTCGGTAAGTATTAACAACAGTGCGCGTAAAAGATTGTTGTTCTTCTTTACTAAGTTTTTTGATGTCTTTACGAATAGATTCTTTTACTTTAACTGATTTTTTGAAGAAAAGAATAGCCAATTCTATCTGTGATTGAGAATTTAAGGTATAGCCAATATTGTTGAGCGTTATTCCTACGCCAGCGAGATCGCCAGTTTTCTCTAAAATCAAGAGAGAGTTTTGATAATATTCTAGAGCTTTAAGATATTGTTCAAGCTTATTGTAAACCAAGCCGACATTACTAAAGACTATCCCTTCTCCAGATAGATCTCCAATCTCTTTGCTAATCGAAAGTGATTTCTGGTAATAATCGAGGGCTTTTATATACTGTCCAAGATTTTGGTAAACGCCACCAATATTACTGAGAGATGTTCCTTCTCCAGAGCGATTACCAATTTCTTTATTAATCGCAAGTGCTTGCTGGTAATACTCTAGAGTTTCTGAATATTGTCCGAGTTTATAGTAAACGCCACCGATATTGTTGAGAGATGTTCCTTCTCCAGAGCGATCGCCAATTTCTTTATTAATCGTAAGGGCTTGCTGGATATAGTTTAAAGCTTGAGAATACTGTCCGAGGAAGATATAAATCACCCCTATATTGTTAAGAGTTGAACCTTCACCAGAACGATTACCAATTTCTTTTCTAATTACAAGAGATTGCTGATAATACTCTAGGGCTTTAACATATTGTCCAATGCTACCGTAAATCGCTCCGATACTGTTAAGAGTTCTACCTTCTCCAGAACGATCTCCAATTCTTTTAATGATTTCAAGAGATTGCTGGATATAATTTAAGGCTTGGGTATACTGTCCGAGATAGAAATAAATCTCGCCTATACCAACTAAGGATGTCCCTTCTCCAGAGCGGTCGCCAATTTCTTTTTTGATTGTTAGGGCTTGCTTGGAATACTCTAGGGCTTTAGGATAATTTCCAAGGTCTTTGTAAACTCCACTAATATTGCCGAGAATCGTTCCTTCTCCATAGCTGTCACCAATTTCTTTTGCGATCGCTAGCGCTTGTTGGTAATACTCTAGAGCTTCAGGATACTTTCCAAAGTCTTTGTAAACACTACCAATATTATTGAGAGATGCTGTTTCTTTAGAACGATCACCTATTTCTTTTACAATCGCCAGCGCTTGCTGATAATATTCTAGAGATTTGGGATACTTTCCAAGATTGTTATAAACAATACCAATATTGCTGAGTGTAGAACCTTCTCCAGAGCGATCTCCAATTTGTTTTTTGATAGCTAAGGCTTGTTGGTAATACTCTAGAGCCTTAGGATATTGTCCTAGATTGGAATAAACTAAGCCAATACCAAGTAGAGTCGATCCTTCTCCAGAACGATTGTCAACTTCTTTCATAATCGCAAGGGCTTGCTGGTAATACTCTAGAGCCTTGGGATATTGTCCAAGTTTATCGTAAACTGCTCCAATATTGGTGAGAGTAGCTCCTTCTCCCTTACGATCACCAACTTCTTTGCTGATCGTAATGGCTTGCTGGTAATACTCTAGAGCTTTAGGATACTTTCCTAGATTGGAGTAAACTAAGCCAATGCCAGTTAGGGTGCTTCCTTCTCCCTTACGATCACCAACTTCTTTGCTGATCGTAAGGGATTGTTGGTAATACTCTAGAGCATTGGGATACTTCCCAAGATTGTCGTAAATCCAGCCTATATTGTGGAGAGTTATCCCTTCTCCCGAACGATTGCCTACTTCTTTTCTGAAAGCTAAGAGTTGCTGATAATACTCTAGAGCTTTGACATATTGTCCAAGCTTTTTGTAAACTACCCCAATATTATTAATGATTGTTCCTTCTTCAGAGCGCTTGCCAACTTGTTTTTTAATAGCTAAGGCTCTCTGATAATACTCTAGGGCTTTGACATACTGTCCGAGATCTTCGTAAATTCCACCGATATTGTTGAGGGCTGTTCCTTCACTAGAGCGATCTTTAATCTCTATATAAATATCTAGAACTTGCCCGAATTTTACCAAAGCATCTTTTAATTGACCTTTGTTTAATAACTGAATTCCCAACTCGTTTAACTTATATGCTTCGACTTTCCGATCTCTTTCTGTTTGTGCCCAGCCAACCTCACAAAATATCATCTGCACAGGCAAACAACCCAACACCAAAGCAATTACCACCGATCCCAACTGATTACGCATAGCTGTAAACATCCATTTACTTACAAAATTTCGCTATCAAAAATATAGTTCTCATAGGGGCAAAGCATTCCCACAGATATTTATCCGTTTAGCCAAAATCATTAAATGGGAATGCTTTGCCCAAACCTCTCAGTATAGCGATCGCCTGTTAATTGCGAAGAGGGCTTTGCATTTGCAGATCGATATTGTGGTAGTGAGTTTAGGCATAGTAGCGCAAATGTAAAGCCCTTAAGAACATATGTCCTAAACTTAAATAATTTGGTGAAAGTAGAGGATGCACAGATCTCCGACTTTTGTTGTAAATTTACAAATCCCTTATGATGGAATAGGAAAAAGTCGGAGATCTCAACTTTTTTCTATTCCACCCGAATCGTCACCGATAGAGCTGCCAACGTATTCATATCCATCGTGCTGACATCTCTCCTTTTGATATTAATACCCGCAGTTCGCGTTGCATTCGTCAGATCGCCCAGCAAACCATTAATCATGTCCTCTGGATCATCTACTGTTCTTGCTACACCGCGCTCTCCTCGGATTTTATTCAAACCCTTGAGAGCATTACGCAATGGCTGCACACTTGCCAACACCAGAATATCAAACGTATTCGATGAACCATACACCTCAAAATCAAATTTATCGCGACCTGCTCTAGGCACTTGCAAAGTATCACCTGACTTCAGTAAAGCAGCATCTTCAGCCGCACTATAATCTAATGGATATAACAGCATCAAATCACCACTAGAACTGATCGCTAAAACACCCACATAGAGATCCTGTCTTTCGCTGTTTTTGATGCTGACTTGCAGATTTGTACCAGGTTTGACCTTTTGCGAGAAGTCGATCGCTTTCGTAGCAATCGTATTGCTACTGCGACTTGTCCCCGCTCTCCCAAACGGTTGTCCTGCCCGACCAACGGGATGAATGTTCACTTGGACATTCAACTTCGACGATCGCGGATTTAGTAGAGACTGCAACACCTTACTGGCTAGCAAAAGTTTAAACTTTGATTTTAAACGCCCGATCGCCACTTCAGGAGATTCACCCGCAATACCAAAGGAGTCGTCGATTGCCCGTTCTTTGGATGGAGAGAATAAACCGATGCTAGCTAATGCAGGGACATTAGTAAGCGATCGCTGTAATCTGGGGCGATCGCTTTCTTCCACTTTACCGAGAATGAAGTCAACTTCACCTGTTCCCAATTCCACAGTTTTAATCCGATTAATTCCTTGCAATGCTTTCTGAATATTCGCCACATTACCCAGTGAAGGATCGATACCAATATTCAAGCTCAAATCGTTGGGAATACCACGCACTTCTTCCCGCAAGAGCGCTCCCTCTTTGATGGCGCTAGTATCTCCATCGATAAAAGTTCCTTTAGCCGTTAATCCATTTCGCTCATCTAGGCGTAATGTTGCCAAGGATTTTCCATCCTTCTTATCGACGATCGCAAAGATACTATCTTTACCAAGAGCATTATTTGCATCAATGCCGCCCATCCAGAAAGTAGCTTGTTTACCTTCTACTTTGATGATCGCCGCTTCAGCGGATGGTACTGCCGATGGCAGATTATAAAACAGCGCTTTATTATCAGTATCTCCTGCCTTACAGGTAGCTTTGCACTCCACCTCTGGATCTTGGTCATGGTCACGAGTAGTCCGCAAGGAAATATCAGCGATCGCACTGGTGAGATAGGTATCGCCTGTTTGCTGCCAGAGATATTTGGTCATGTAGTAGGTAAAGGCTCCTGCACTAAACCCAGAAAAACTAGCATCAATGGCGAATTGGCTACGGTTAGCGGAGGCGATGACTGTACCTTTGGCGATCGCCAGACGGCGAAGTTTAAATTCTTCGGATGACAGGCGCAATTTGCCTAGCCATTGCTTTTGATATTCCAGTTCCATTTGACTAGGAATATCATTGGAACCAGTAATATTAGTCCGAGTGATGGCTCTAATCCGTGAGTTGCCGCGCTTGCCGCCGCCTGAGTGACAGCTATCGAGTACGGCGGTGAAATTATCAGTCTTGATCGCTGACATTAACAGGAATAGAGTACGTCCCATGATGTCTGACACTTCAAAATTGTTGCCAACTTGCTTGACGGTGCGATCGATAGGTACAAAGGTGCTATTTAATCCATCGGCGGTATCGAGGTCTTTTACCCGTGAGCCATGTCCTGAATAATGGAAAACGACGACATCGCCTGCTTTCGCTTGCTTGATTAAGTGTTCTTCAAAGGATTGGAGGATACCTTCGCGAGTGGGTTTGATCGCAGTATTATCATTGACGATGAGGATGTCTTTAGGATTGAAGCCAAAGCGATGGACAAGGAGTTGATATTGCAGTTCGGTGTCGGTGACACAGCCATATAGAGGCGCATCGGGATAGGCATTAGCTCCAATCAGGAGGGCAAGTTTGCGGGGTGTGTTTTGGGCAAGGACTTTGCCATAGCGATCGCCCATGTTCAGTAGGTCAAATTGGCTCATACCCATCGCGGCGATCGCTGATCCACCAAATTGCAAAAACTGACGACGTTTGATCTGTGTCATGACTGATGCTCCTTAACTGTTTTGATGTTGCTCAATCGATCTATAGCTTTCAGCTTATCCGAGGATATGCATTTTGCAAGAAATATAGGTTTTCTTTTTAAATCTATGTTGTGACTAAGCCCCCTAAATCTCCCAATTCTGGGGAAACAAGAAAATAAGAATCTTTCAAAGTCCCCCAGAATTGGGGGCTAGGGGGCGATTAATTTAGACTTTAACTTTACAAACCATTCCCGATCGCAAAAAATGCCGACCAATAATATGGATGGGATAATGTCGAGGAATTTGGCACTGTTCCCACGATTCTAACGCCAGCGCGATCGCTACTATCTGTTCCCTTTTTATCGCTATTAATCATCGCAATCTGCGCCCTTCGCAAAGCTTCAACAACAGAGACATCGCCTTTTTTGAGTTCGTCATAAAATGCTTCCATTAGTGCTTGCGTACCAGCATCATCGACTTTCCAGAGAGAGGCGATCGCAACTCTGGCTCCAGCGGCTTGCATTTGATAGCCTAAGCCAAGAATCTCAACTCCCGATCCTAACTTGGCTCCTAGTCCCGACTGACAGGCACTCAAAACGACTAAATCGACATTGGTTAATGACCATCTGCGAATATCGGAGATGGTCGCTTTTTCGCCATCGCCAAAGATGATGAAGGAATCTTTGGGGTCACCAGTGGAGAGTTGTCCGTGGGTAGCCAGATGGAGAATGGTGTAGGAATTAGAGTTAGTGGTGGTTAATTCCTTAGTAAAGGCAGTTTCGATAAGGGTGGTGGTATTGGGAAAGCGATCTCGTATTTTCTTGACTTCGGTGATCGTGGCGGGTAATCCTGAGAAGCCTTGTTTATTGACGTTGCCAAAGGCTCCTGCAAAGATCTTGGGTGTAGAAATAGGCGGTTTATTAAACTTCGTCAGGGATGCGGCGGTGATGTTGTTGACGCGATATTTTTCGATGAGCCATTGTTTGCCATCATGGAGGGCTGCGAGGGGAATATAGCGTAATTGTCCATCGGGAGCATAGATGATTGTGTCGATTTTTAGTTCGGCTAGTTCTGTTTCAAAGGGTTTGATTAGCCATGTATACATTTGCTGTGCAGGTTTTTTGACATCTTCTGAACCTGAGTCTCTGAGTCCTGCGAGAAAATCAGTAATTTCTTGATTGAGTTTTTCTCGTTTGATGTTGATGGTGCGACGGATCGGTGTGGTTTTGGCGGTAACTAGAATTAATTCGAGGCGATCGTCAAGGATGAGGGGATAGAGGAGAACAGCATTGGGATATTTGCTGAGAATATCGGTGCGAAGGTTTTGAAAGTTGTTGGTAATATCAACGTTTTGTTGTCTTTCCTTGAGGCGCAGTTCTTCGACTAGGGTTTGGACGGGATCGCTATCGAGAAAGGCGATGAATTGATTTTGTTGCTCTTGCTCATATTTGACGAGTTTGTTTAGCCGTTCTTGTTCGGCGGCGGTAATGTTATTAGCGAGTTTGCGTTTTTGTAGTTCGTCGAGTTCAAGGGCAAGGGCGATGAAGGTTTTTTCTTGATTTCGCAGTTCTGTTCCTTGTTCGGTTTGGCTGCTGCGGGTGGGGGTACGGAGGTATTCGTTGAGTTCTTCGACTTTGAGGAGGTCGAGGACTTGTTGGGCTTCGAGGATGCGGTCTTGTTTGAGTAGCAGGTCGGCGAGGTTACGATAGGTTTTCTCGACGGTGGCTAAATAGGACTTTTGGATGTCTTTATCGAGTTTACTGATGTCTTTACGGATCGCTTCGCGGATGTTGATTGATTGTTTGTAAAAGAGAATAGCTAGTTCGGGGCGTTTGAGTTTGACAAATAATTCGCCTATGTTGTTGAGAGTTTTTCCTTGATTACTACGATCGCCTATTTTGTTGAAAATAGCTAATGCTTGCTGGTAAAAGTTTAAGGCAGTTGAGAATTTACCGAGTTTTTGATGAGCAATGCCAAGACTATCGAGGGTATTGCTTTCACCTGATTGATCTCCTAATTGCTGAAATAGAACTAAAGCTTGCTGAAGAAATGGAATTGCTTTTATTGGTTGAGTTTGAGAATATAGATAGCCAAGATTATTGAGAGTAATTGCTTCGCCTGGTTGATCTTTGATGTCACGGCGTATAGATAATGATCTTTGATAATATTCTATAGCTTTTTGATTTTGATTAAGGATGGAATAAATATAACCAATGTTATGTAAGGTTTGACCTTCACCAATGCGATCGCCTATTTCTTTTCTAACAACAAGTGACTTTTGATAAAGCTCGATCGCTAGATTATATTTACCGAGATTAGATTGCACTAAGCCAATATTATTGAGAACGGCGGCAATGCCTTGACGGTGATTCTGTTGTTCAAAAATGGTGAGTGCTTGTTGATGTGAGGCGATCGCTTCAGGATATTTGCCGAGGGCATCGTAAATGGCTCCAATATTACTGAGGGTACGTCCTTCTCCAACTCTATCATTTACCTCTCTACGAATGGCTAAAGCTTGTTGGAATGTTTGTAATGCTTCTAGAAAACTTCCTTTTAGTTGGTAGGTTCCACCGATATCGTTGAGAATACTTGCTTCACCTGTGCGATCGCCCATTTCTTTTGTTAAGATAATTGCTTGCTGCAAATACTTAATCGCATCTTCATACTTTCCTAGTTTATTGTAAGTTACTCCAATCTTTTGAAGAACTGCTTTTTCAGACAATCGGTTCTTTTGTTCTTTAAAAATTTGTAAGGCATCTTGATAGAGTTTTAGAGCTTCTTGATATTGTCTGTTGCGATATTTTTGCAAGCCTTCTCTAAGGAGAGATTCAGCAGTAGCTTTTTGAGTCACAACAAGTTTTATCCTTGTTTGATCAGTCAAATTCTGAGCCAATACTGATTGACAGAGCGCAAGCAGGAAAATTGTTGTAGCTATTCTTATAAGCATTTGAGGTTACTTTTTTTGCTCTTGAGTAGTAGAATCTGATTTACTCTCTGTGGAAGGAGAAGGAAGTAGCTTATCCAGATCGTCTTCATCAGATATTATGGAAACACTACCACTACCACCTCCATAGCCTCCACCAAGCCATTCCGTCCCTGATACATAATCAGCTTGCTTATAGAAGTTCATGGCTTTTTGGCGATCGCCTCTACTTGCATAAAAGTTCCCAATATCTATCAAGAATCCTGGATAAAAGAAGAAGCTTGGTCTATAAGAATCTCTTTCTTCTTTTTTTACTAAGTTCGCTCTTATTTCACCAAATTTCAATAGATCTTCATAAGCAATTAGAGCATTAGCTTCATCGCCAAGCCGCACATAAGTTCTAGCTATCTTATGTTTGATCAGAAATACATTTCTCAGAAAACTATGCTTATCATTTTCATCTTTAGGGGGCTTAACTTGCGAATAATAGTCAATGGCTTTTTGATAGTACATCATAGCAACTTTGTAGTTACCAACTTCTGAATATGCATCGCCTGTATCTTCATAGGCACTTCCCATATCTACATCTAAGTGTAAAGAAACAGTTCCTGTTTTTTCATCAATCAAGGAATCACGAAGTAACTTCTGAGTATAAAGAACCTTTTCTAATAGTTGATTGGAACCCTTAGCTGCTGCTATTACAGTAAATTCTTTAAGATCTTCAAATACACCTAAATATCCCATTTTTTTGCCTTGTTTTAATCCATTGATTATTAAATCAAGTGTTTTTTCATAATAAACAAGTGCTTCATTTAGATAAATCAAAGCTTCTGCTTCATTCCCCATGAGTTTATGTGCGAGCCCCATTTTTAAGAGCAGTATGCTCGTTCTCGGTTCTCTTTCTGAGCTAATTTTACGGAGTTTTAGAATTCCTTTCTTATAGAACTCAATTGCTCTGGGATATAGCTTTTTGTAAACATAAGCATCACCTATACTCCCATACCCTGATGTTGTGCAGAAATAATCTTCTGCACAAAAATTCTTATGTTCAAATAGATACTCTACTCTTGCCTCTATGTCATCTGAGTTAGAATCTCGTTTAATTAAGTATTCATATACAGGCATATCCCCTGGAATTAAACGATTTTTGACAATATTTTCAAGACTCATACGATGAGACATTATTTCAAACTCAAATTTGATATCACCAGATGCTCTTGCTAATTTTAGTGCTTGCCGCAAAGTATTAATAGCTCTGCTATGGCGATATCTCCGAGCATCTAGATAAGCAAGGCTAACTAATGTTTTTACTTCACCCTTGAGATCTCCAAGACCTTTATAGATTGCCAAAATTTGTCGATTGATTTTTTCATGCTCCACAAGTGTGAGCCTACCCCTATAGTCTATTAGCCTTAATAGCTTATCCAACTCTTGTTCTCTCATCTTTCGGTAAGTAGATTTTTTAGCCGTTGTCTCCTCTGCCAACACAATGTTGGCAGGGTACATAGAGATTGCTAACTCAACTACCATAAACCACAGCACTAGCCCTAAACTCCTACCCATCATCTACTTTTTCTCCGTCTGATTAGTTGTTTCTGGCTTCCGTTCTTTGGAAGTATCAGCAAGTAACTTACCAAGGTCATCTTCATCAGAAAGAATGGAAGCCGTCGGAGTACCACCACCCCATCCACCACGAGCAGCATGAGATTTGTTTAATATGGTTTGAGCTTTATTATAAAAAGCTATAGCTTTATCAACTTCACCGATCTGCTTGTAAAGGTTGCCAATCTCTACTAACAGTCCTACGCTATCAGAAGAAGATAAAGTATGAGGTTGTCTCCCGATGATTCTGTATAATTTTTCCCTATGTTCTCTCCAACGTGATTCGTTAGCAATGACATGCTGGCTTGTTTGTTCAAAAACTATCAAGTAACTCTCATAAGCTAGCAAATAATATTTTAAACTTGTGGACACATCCCCAATACCTGCATAAGCCCTAGCCAACTTACGATAAATTTCTATGCGCCACCTATTATCGATTTGTTTTCGTGATAACCTTGACTCAGTTTCCCTTTTGATCGCTTGTTCATAATATTGAATAGCCATCTTGTAATTTGCAACAACACTGTAGGCATCACCTATACGTCCACCATAACCGTGGTTTTCTGCTATCCGAGCTTTAATAGCCCGTTGTATCAACTCTTCTGAATTTTTTGCTATTGCAAGTACCGTAAGGTTTTCCAATCTATCATCAGTATAAATTTTCCCCTTTGTCAAAAACTCAGCAGTTGATAAATTGTTGTATTCTCTATCAACGCCAAGTCTGGAATAATAGTCCAACGCATTATTGAGAGCATCATCAGCCTGAGATTGATTTCCCATACTCTTATATAACAAAGCTGTTTTAAGGTAAAGTTGAGCTATGGTTTCATAAACATCATTTTTGTATTGAACTTGCTCTCTATCTAATAAATCAGAAGCTCTCTTTATGCTTTTAGTATAGGATTCTATGGCTTTGATATAAGCTTTTCTGGATGAATAGCTGTCACCAATATTCTGAATGGTATAGGTGTAATATCTGCGGTCTGGTACTGCAATGCCACTTAGTTTGAGTTGGATAAGTTTCTCATCCAAGGTAATTGCTCAACCTATAGCAAACAATGATTTGAGAGGATTCAAAGCGATAAGAATGGACTCAAAAGCGGAAAAGCCTTTTCTTTTTCCAGTATTGACAAT
>NZ_JACJQY010000042.1 GCF_014696925.1 Phormidium tenue FACHB-1050
TCTGACAGCCAAGGTCGTGTCGTACCTAGCTGGGCAGACGTAATCAACCGCGCAAACTTGGGTATGGAAGTAATGCACGAGCGCAACGCTCACAACTTCCCTCTCGATTTGGCTGCTGTTGATGTAGCTCCTGTTGCAATGGCTGCTCCTGCTATCAATGGTTAATCGACTAATCTAGTCTTCTCGAAATAAAAAAGCCTCTCCGCAAGGAGGGGCTTTTTTATTGAGATAGCTAGAACAAATCAAAACCCAAAAGATAGGTGGCGGCGCGAAGCGGCGCTACTCATCTTTTGGGTTTTATGTCCTAAAACTTACATTGCTATAGCTTTATACCAAAACTGGCGACAGCTAACTGACCATTGATTAACCATGTCTATCTGAGATAACTTGATTGTACTTTTTGCGACTACAATCAAGATCAAAAAATGTGAACAATAGTTTCATAAGACTAACCTCATTAAACTAATTATTTTTGATTGATCGCTTTAATCGATCACTATTTTCTAAACTATGCAATATCACTCTATCAAAGGATTTCGAGCCAGTTTTCTAGATACGATCGCCGATCCATTCTATGCTCCAGAAGCTGACTGTATTCGCTACTTTCCTGATGGTTTGCTGATAGTTGAAAATGGCAAAGTCAAAGATTTAGGTAACTACCAAGAACTGCAAGCTAAATATGCAGATATTCCGATTACAGAGTATCGCGATCGCCTAATTGTCTCAGGATTCATTGATACGCATATCCATTTCCCACAGACAGAAATGATTGCGTCCTATGGCGAGCAGTTATTAGAATGGCTAAGTACCTATACATTCCCGACAGAGCGAAAGTTCGCTGATCGTAACTATGCCCTAGAGATTGCCTCTATTTTTCTCAATGAGTTATTGCGAAATGGGACTACAACTGCCTTGGTGTTTACCGCTGTATTCCCACAATCAACGGATGCTTTTTTTGAAGAAGCACAGCGACGTAATTTGCGGATGATTGCTGGCAAAGTAATGATGGATCGTAATGCTCCAGAGTTTTTAAGAGATACAGCATTATCTTCGTATCTAGAAACTAAGCAGTTAATTGAGAAATGGCATAAGTGCGATCGCTTACTCTATGCTGTTACCCCAAGATTTGCGCTGACATCAACCACAGAACAATTAACTAATATCGGTAAACTCTTGCAGGAATTTCCTGATGTTTACCTACATACGCATCTTTCAGAGAATGTAAAAGAAGTGGAAGCGGTTGTTGCTGAGTTCCCTGAAAGCGATGGATATCTAGATGTCTATGATCGTGCAGGTTTAGTGACTGAAAGATCTGTATTTGCTCATGGAGTCCAACTTACCGATCGCGAATTTACCAGATTATCAGAAGCAAAATCGGCGATCGCCTTTTGTCCAACTTCCAATCTATTTTTGGGGAGCGGACTATTCAAACTAGGGAAAGCTAAATCTTTAGAAACTCCTATAAAAGTCGGTTTAGGAACCGATGTGGGTGCAGGAACCAGTTTTTCGATTTTAAAAACTGCTAGTGCCGCCTATCAAGTTGCCCAGTTGAGATCTCAAAAGTTGTCAGCGTTTCAAGCATTATTTCTGGCGACTTTGGGGGGAGCAAGAGCGTTATGTCTTGAGGATAAATTAGGTAATTTTGAGATTGGGAAAGAAGCTGATTTTGTGGTGCTAAATCTGCGCTCAACACCAATTATGGCGTTAAGAAATCAATCTTCAGAAGCGATCGCCCCAACACTTGCCGAAATCTCCGATCAACTATTTGCGACGATCATTATGGGTGACGATCGGGCGATCGCCGCGACTTACATCATGGGCGAATTAGCTCACGAAGCATAAAGGGTGCAACGCGCCCTTTATGTTGCCTAAAACTCTGCACTTTGAGGAAATCGAGGAAAGGGAATTACATCTCGAATATTTCCCATCCCTGTAATGAACTGCACTAGGCGCTCAAAGCCAAGCCCAAAACCAGCATGAGGCACAGTGCCATAGCGACGTAAATCTAAATACCACCAATAATCTTCAGGATTTAGACCAACACTGCGTATTCTGGCTTCCAATACATCAAGGCGTTCTTCTCGCTGAGAACCGCCAATAATTTCTCCAACTCCAGGGGCAAGAATATCCATAGCTCTTACTGTCTGGCGATCAGTTGCTGTATCTTCATTCACCCGCATATAAAATGCTTTGATGCCCAGTGGATAGTCCATGACAATCACGGGCTTTTGAAAATGTTCTTCTGCTAAAAAGCGCTCATGTTCCGATTGCAAATCTAATCCCCACGACACTGGAAACTCAAAGGTTTTACTGCTCTTTTCGAGAATGGCGATCGCCTCTGTATAGGTAATTCGCTCAAATTTTTCATCAATGATTTTGCGAGCATTGGTCATTACTTGATCGTTTACCCGTTCTTGGAAAAACTCCATATCTTCTGGGCAAGTTTCCAAAACATAATTGAAAATATATTTGAGAAAATCTTCGGCTAGATCAGCATCACCTTCGAGATCGCAAAAGGCGACTTCTGGCTCAATCATCCAAAACTCGGCAAGGTGGCGCGAAGTATTTGAGTTCTCAGCGCGAAAAGTAGGGCCAAAAGTATAGACGTTAGAAAAGGCGGTTGCCATGATTTCGGCTTCTAGTTGACCACTGACTGTCAAAAAAGCTGGCTTCCCAAAAAAATCTTGGGAAAAATCAACGGGCTTACCCGCTGCCGCTACTTTATTTAGGTCAAATGTGGTGACCCCAAACATCTCGCCCGCACCTTCACAATCGCTAGCAGTGACAATTGGTGTATGTACCCATAAAAACCCCCGTTCTTGAAAAAATTTGTGAATTGCAAAGGCACAAGCATTTCTCACGCGAAATACAGCCCCAAACATATTTGTACGGGGACGCAAATGCGCGATCGTGCGAAGAAATTCGATCGAGTGACGTTTTTTCTGCAAAGGATAAGTCTCAGGATCGGCGACACCAAAAACAGCGATCGCTGTAGCTTGCATTTCCACCCTTTGTCCTTTGCCCATGGACTCAACTAAAGTCCCAGTCACCTCAATCGACGTGCCTGTAGTGATTTGCTTAATTAGAGTTGCATAGTCATCAATCGTTTGCGGCAAAACTATTTGAATTCCCTGTAGCGATGAACCATCATTTAGTTCTAAGAAAGTAATTTCCTTCCCTTCACGCTTTGTCCGTACCCAACCACGGACAATATAGGATTGACTAGTTAAACCACTACGTAATAAATCAATGATTCTTGCAGATGACATACGCTAGAAATAATTGCTAGAAATAACTGTAAATAGTTTGTAGAGCAATGAAACCAGCGATCGCATAGCTCAGGCAAGTATCCTAACATTTTGGCGGATGGTACTGTCAGAAATCTGAGATGTTCCCATTTAGAACTCCCCCCCTAAATACCCCTATATATAGTTAAGCTCTCACAAATCAAAATGTAGTACTTGAAAAGTGAATGTGCTTAAACCAAACTCAAAAAACAGAATAAAAAGTAGTATCTTAAAAAACCTTATAATTAAACGAAACCCTAATGAGTCGTCTTCAGTCGAACTAATTTTGATATGCCATTTCTCGGATTAAGGGCAGGCGATTGCTGATGTAGTTACTGAGATCGTTTTGTTGATGGGAGTCGAGGGATGAGCGTTGTTGAACCTGATCAACCAACCAGCTCATTAGCCCATCATCATCAAGATTTAGGAGTAGATTTGGCTGTGCTTGGCTGACTGAGTCCCAGAAGAGGCGTATGATAGCAGGTGTCATGACTATTTACCTTAACCTTAATATTGTTCTAACATTTTATAGGTTAATACATTTGCTCGTTAGTACTGTCAAAAATCACACAAAATGAAATAAAAGACACCTCTCTTAAGATTGATTGATAAATATTGATGAATATTGATCAAAATTGATCAAAAAATATACAAAATGCATCATTAGTTCATTCTCACCATTTTTTTCGCTACAGAGGTATTTTTTATGGCTAGACAAGTAGAAATTTGGAACGATCGCGCTGAAATTGCCTCAAGAGCATTGTTATTGTGTCAACTTGCCTATGATGAAGCAATTTCTAAAGACGCACGCTTCACCATTGTTGCCGCAGGTGGGAGTACACCCCGTGTTTTGTATGAACTCTTAGCAAATAAAGAATGGGACTGGTCAAAGGTACATGTTTTTTGGGGAGATGAGCGCTATGTACCTGTTAGCGATCCGCAAAGTAATGAGGGGATGACTCGCCAAGCATGGCTTAATCATGTCGCTATTCCTGAGTCAAATATTCATGCAGTGCCAACTGATGCTGATGATCCTGCGATCGCCGCCGCAAAGTATGAACAGCATATTCAAGAATTTTTTGGTGTCAGTGGAGGAGAATTTCCCCAATTCGATCTGATTTTGTTGGGAATGGGGGACGATGGACATACAGCCTCGCTATTTCCACATACCAAAGCTCTCAAAGTTGGCGATCGCCTTGTAACCGTTGGCGAAAAAGATGGACAACCTCGGATCACTATGACTGTTCCTTTAATTAATCAGGCGAAAGAGATTATTTTCATGATCGAAGGTGCTGCTAAGGCAAAAGCTTTAACTGCGGTGTTAGCGCCTCAAGGTGATGTTAATCAATATCCATCACGACTGATTACTGGTAACACTATTTGGCTATGCGATCGCACAGCTATGAAGTCCAAATAATCAAGCTCATTCAGGCTTCAAGTAATATGAAGGTGGATGCATAGCGCCCACCTTTATGACAGTCAATAAAATCGTGTCCAAACTAAATTCTGAACAGTATGATCGCCTAAGACGTGAAGCCAAAGCGCCCTACCGTGGACTCCGCATATTTATTTATATAGCTTTTTCAGGTTCGGGATTTATTGGTGCAGTGATCTTTTTCACAAGATTAATTGCTAGAAATGGAGATTTGGAGACTAACTTAGGAAATTTAGCTATACAAATTGGGGTATTAGCTTTGATGCTATGGCTATATCGTATTGATAAGAACAAGAATTGATATGAATTTGATCTTTTTTGTAAGTATTATGTCAATTGCTATAATGTCTAAATCATTTTAATTTTGATTTCTTTGCAATTCCAAAAAAATTTGCAATTAGTTTAAACTAATAGTTTTCCATTTTAGAAACACTTCAATTTCATATTGGGTTTGGGACGGCTTGATATGCAAAGTTGCAAAAATGCAATAGAGGAGATGGTAATTGCAGAAATTGATTTACAAATCTCTCACTTACCTCAATACCGACGTGATCAGATTAACTTAAGTGAAGTCGCAGCTTATGCGCTCAATCGTCTGCCCCCGATGTATGCCACATCGAAAGTAGGATGGCTGAGGCAACGCAAAAAAGCAGCTACCGAAATGCGATCGCAAATTGAATCCGCAGTGCGACGGGCGCTCGTAAGTGTCAAGCCTGACGCACTGAGAGACGCAAGACCTCTACCATCGCAGGAGGTGGCTAGTCATGCGCGATCGCTTGCGGCACTCCAACAAGTTTTAGGCGCAGAAAATGCCTCTTGGAAGGATATTCCTACCGCTTTAGAGAATGCCTTGATTACAGTCAAGCTCAAAAGTGCAGTGAGTAATACCTACATAGTTACAGGTAAACGCGAGGCAATTGCTGGCCGCGATGAAACTGCTTTGGGTCGAAAATCTTCAGAAATATCTTGGAAAGGTAGACAGGTTCAAACCTCAATCAATTCTGATCGGGATGAGCAGAAGGCTAAAGATTTTCAAACCTATATGGTTGATGTCAATTATCAATTTAGTAATGTACTAGAAAAATTAGTATTGTCACTTGCCTATCATCAAATTCAGAAATTACATCCTGCGATCGCTGAAACCGTCGATCTAGGAGAAGCTACAGCCTATGTATTAAATAGACTACCTCCAATGTATGCAACCTCAGAAAAAGGCTATAAATCCTTGAGACTAAGGGCGCGAGAAGTCTATGGCAAAGAAGTTGTGGCAGTTCTCAAAGAGGCGATCGCTGTTTGTGTAGAATCTCCAAATTTAGAAAAAATCCCTCTACCTTTGGCTCGTTTTGAGGCAGAACTAGAAGAATCTCTGGAGCAAGTGAGTTGGATTTTGCAACGTGATGATATTAATTGGCGCAATGCTCCATTTATTGTTGAGGAATGTCTATATAAAGTTGTTAACAATGAAATGGAATGGCGTAAACGCAGCGATTATAACTATCCATATTCTACATAGGGCGATGCCCCACTCTCGTGAAGTAATTCTCATTATAAAATCATTTTTTAGCAAGTTTTTTGAAAGCTCGCCAACGGCGAGCTTTCAAAAAACTTACTTTGCTTAGGACATAAAACCCAAGAATCGAGTGGCGGCGCTTTGCGCCGCCACTCGATTCTTGGGTTTTGGTTTGTACTAGCTAACTCTTTTTTTGCTATACCAAAATCGTTCTTGTAATTAGAATTGCTAACTCTCGTAACGGGACATCACCACAATTATCTTGATGGGCTATATTTCATGATTTGTAGTATTGATTGTTTGGAATTAATTAGGCTTGAATTGTTGACGTTATATTTGCCCATACATTTCTTCTTAGGATACCTTTTCATTAATTGATCCAACATTGCTAATCGCTCTTGTAAAGCATCTTTATCATTAGGATTTATATCAATCCATTTAGTGTATGCATCGAAAGCATCATACCAATAAAGATTTTCTGCAAAGATTCTCGCCTTTTCTAAATGTGTAGAAGCAGCTTGTACTTTCTTGATGACTGAAGGATTACTTTCTCGCTTGACAATTGCTCTAATGTCTATTTGATTAGTAACGTCACTCTGATCATGAGCGCTAGGTTGCATATAACGAATATGCCAACTATAGATTTTATTTACTTCCAGTGAAGGTGCATTTGCTGGAAGCTCAAATCGATATAGACCAGACTTGACTTTAGGAGTTACTTCTGACCGAGAACGAAAAATTGACTTTGCATTACGAGCAAAGCCAACTCTAATGAAAAAATCCATATAAAAATTATTGCTATTATAACTTACTGGCTTTGAATTTTTTGATGCTAGTGATTTATGCTCGACATACCAATAAAAAGTTGGTCGCTCTGAAAGTGTTCTTGCTCCATCGTCTGGAGCGATGAGATCGATAGAGACGAGATTAGTTAAATCTCCACACCTTACCTGTCCTTCAGGAAATTGATTTGGTAATGTGCCCAGACCATAAGAACTATTACTTTTTGATTGTCCTGTAACTTGCCCACACCAACTAATCGTGCTGAGAAATATTGTCACAAAGACTAATTTAGGACATTGGAATAGAGGTTGCCAAATGTAAAGTTTCATCTTTGCTTATTCCCTAATAGTAAATATAGTCTTTTATAAGCAAGCGAGGTACAAAGGTTTGTTTCACAAACCCGTACTTCACTAGACTGATAAACGCTATATTCTTTATTTACTAACTACTATTGGCAAATTATACCAATTTAAAACTTTTGCCTAAGTAAGTAGACATAATTAAATATAAACCTCTAAAACCTGTACAGCTTGATAGGTGAGCTATAGATGTTTTAAATTTGTTGCTTAATTACGCCAAATCACTTAGATATAGTTGCAAACCAGAAGAGGAATGGTGGCGCTTCGCGCCGCCATTCCTCTTCTGGTTTTTGATTTTTCCTAACTAATACCCATTTATGAAAGTGTGACAATACTTTTATAAATTAAAAAACAAAACCCAATAATTAGTGGTGCGGCGCTTCGCACCGCACCACTAATTATTGGAGTAAGGAAGTATATGGGTTTATATTGTTCCCGATCGCAGCTTAGTCCAAAGCTCCTTATATTGTGTAAGTGTTGATGGAGACAAAGGAGCGATTAACTCACTTTTAGCGAGGATATCCTGTGAGAAAAACTTGATCGGATCAGCTTTGACACTAGCAGGAACTTGATCTAACTCACTAGATGCGCTAATTGCCTCAGTCAGAGATGTAATTTGAGCGGCAATCTCAGGCGTTAGACAAAAATTCATCCATTCCGCCGCCGCGATCGCGGCTTCGCCCTTAGGTATTACCCAAAGATCACTCCAGAGAGATGTGCCATCTTGGGGGATTACTACTCTCAGATTAGGGTTTTGTCTTTGGGCTTTATGCATATCACTCGTCCACCCCACTGCGGCGAATGTATCGTCTGCTAGTAGAGACTGCAAATAATTATCAGAAGAATAGGTTAAGACCTGCGAGTTAAGGCTTTTTAGTTCTTGTGTCAGTGTGGCAAAAACATCTTGACGTTCAACTAAGTTTTCTAGTTGATAGGATTGCCCCATCTTTTTTAAAACTAAGCCGATCACTTCACGGGCATCGTCGGGTAGGGATAGCTTTAGTTTTAATTCTGGCCGCCATAGGTCTGACCATTGAGTAATCTTAAATTTCAGTTTGTCACTACGGTAGGCGATCGCTGTTGCTCCCCAGCGATAGGGAATGCCCCACACTTGATTATTGCGCGTAACACTCTGTCGCCAAAGGGGAGATAGTTTTTGCCATTTCGGAATTTTTTCTAGTAGATTGGGAGTGATAGGTTGGATTAAAGAATTAGCGATCGCTCGATCTAGCCAACTGTCGCCAATACTGATGAGATGTGGTGCTTTTTCTTTAGCGATATTGGGATAATTTTGTAGTTCTTGCCAAAGTTTTGAAGGGGCATTTTCAGCTTTAAATTCAATTTTTGTTTTAGAGGCGGACTCAAATTGATTAATAACTTTACTGGGTATGGCTCCTAGTAAACCCGTGATCCTTAAGTGATCGCGCTGATCAAAAGGATTTGATACTTGACATCCCCCAAGTGCAGCGATCGCCGCCCCACCTACAACTAAAAACTTACGTCTATCCATGACCTAATTTTATACCCATATCCCATTAATACCAAAACACAAAATGGCTATGCCATTTTGTGTTTTAAAACCCTTGCTGGGTTTGGTTTTTAATTTACAAAAATAAAGCGGCGCTTTGCGCCGCTTTGACCCACAAGCAATTAAAAAAGGAGCAAAGCTCCTTTTTTAATTGCTTAGTTTTTACTTTACAAATGGACGCATCAGCAAATAACCAGCGCCAAACGAAGTTAGCACGATCGCTATGATCGTTGCAGTTAAGACCCAACCACTTAAGCCTGTAGACTCATTTGCCTCCTCCATCGACTCAGTACGAAGAGGTCGAGAAGATATTTCTTCACGAATTTCTAACTTGGGCAATACTTTTGTTTTTGGGGTCGATGTAGGAGCGGGCGCTTCAAAGGCTGCAAAAGAACTATCGTAATACAGAGCTTCACTAGCCATCGAATCGCTATCCATGGGTTGTACTGGCTCAGTAGCAAGTTGTCTCGCCCTAGAAATTGCTTCCTGAATAGCGTTGGTTGTCTGCTGTACAGCAACTTTACGAGGACTAACCTGTGTGGGCTTTTCCACAGAGCGGGGCTTAGCGGCAGGAGGACGACCTTGAGGTTGAGGATTACTTCTTGATGGTGCAGTATTAATTTGTGAAGAAGCACGGATACCTGCTAAAACATCAGTTAGCTTAGAATCAGGTAAATTAGACTGGGTGAGAATTGCTTGAACTCGATCTGTAGATTGGGCGATCGCTTCAAACTCTTGCAACAGCATTTGATTTTGCTTAGTTAGTTGCTCATTTTGCAACTGAAAAAATGAGAGCTTTGCTTGAGTAGATTGCAACTCCGCAGCCAATTCTCGATACACAGTCACAGGTACTGAGGCTTGATAACCAGAGTGAGAGGTCTGATAACCAGAGTGAGAAGTTGTAGGTTTAAAGACTGGATTGGCTTGCATAGGCGACAGCACCGATAGACCGTAAAAATTTAGTCGAGACTATACCATATGATTTACTACTTTTTTGCACTAAAATCCAAAATACATAGCGCTCCTAAATGAGTTGTAAGATTTTGAGTGTTGTGAGAGTGCGCCCTGAAGGGGCGCACTCTCACAATCTATTTAGGATTGCTATAGTTGACAAGCTAAGCTCGCCAACTATGTTTTGGATTTTAGTGCAAAGCGAGAGTTAGCTAGTACAAACCTAAAACCCAGAAGATAAGTGGCGGCGCTTCGCGCCGCCACTTATCTTCTAAGCAAAACTTGATTTGCTATAGCCGCCCAATTTGTTTAGTTTGCTAATTTTAAAGCTTTAAAGCCATGCTTTTATTACAATTCAGTACTTCTCACTATTGCCGTAAAGCTAGGCTGGCTCTTGGCTATAAGCAAATTCCCTATCAGGTTGAAAATCTCACCCCTGCTTTGCACATTTTACGAGTTAAACCTCTTTCGGGTTCACATACTGTGCCTGTACTATTGCCTCAGCAAAAAAACTGTCCCGCAGTAGTCGCCGACTCTACCGAAATTATTCGGTTTCTGGAAGCCTATCAACCTGATCCACCTCTGTATTTGGAAAATGATATGCAACAAAAGGAAGCTTTACGATTGGAAGATTATTTTGATGAATTTATTGGTACGGCGGCGCGGTTTGTGTACTACCAGTTTCGTGCTAATGAGGGCAAACAGATCGATTCTTCTTGGATGAGTCAAGCTGTGATTGCGATTGTCCGATCGCAATATGACATTAATGCCGACTCAGCAAAGATTGCTGCTCTGAAAATTGCTGATGCGATCGCGATGCTCAGTGAATTTTGGCAAGATGGCTATTTGGTGGGCGATCGCTTTAGTGTTGCTGATTTGACTGCGGCAGCTTTGTTGTCGCCATTAGGTTTAATTCCTACTTATCGGCAAAATTATCCTTGGCTATTTGAGCGAATCACCGAAATTCATCAGCTTTGTAATGAACCATTACCCAAAAATTGGCAAGCTGGACTTGATGGTTTATCAAGTTATAGCAATGCAAAAGTGAACTAGTACAAACCAAAACCCCAGAAGAAGAATGGCGGTGCGAAGCACCGCCATTCTTCTTCTGGGGTTTTATGTCCTAAGCAAAACTTGCTTTTCTATAAGGTAGTGAACAAGATGACAAGGGTGGCGCAAAGCGCCGCCCTTGTCATCTTGTTCATAAAAGTGGGGCTTTTAAATTTCGTTACTTTTGAGATTTTGTGCTTAAACATTTTCGGTGTTAGCTGATTGATGTTAACTTAGAGGATATTTAAAAAGTCTAAAAGCTGAATTTTTCCAATACTTCAGAGTCTAAAAAACAGGTTTTCAGATAGGTTGTTAAAGGCGATTAGTGCGAGTAGTTTTATGACTGTCAATGTTAGCGAATCTTTGTTTGAGCAGATTCTCGAATATCTTCGAGCAAGGACTGAAGCGAGCGATCGCGTTGCTGAAAGTTTGCTCAAAACACTTGAAACTCTGACATCTAGCAGTACTACAAGTTCTGTTACTAAGTCCAATAGCGATCGCGACGCTGATCTAGAATTGCAGTTTGGACAAAAACTATTTGACGCTTGGAAAGAGCTAGCTGACCTACAAGTGGGCGAAAACTATTGGAGCTATCCAGTCATGTTTGAAGACCTTGCCGAAGCAATGGAGATATCTGTTGATCGCTTTGTGCAGTATTTATCAAATGTTCAGATTGGCAGTTTGCAGCTTATTCAAGGTCGTGGCTACAATTATCAGGTAAATGGACAGCAATCTGCTTCCTTGACTTTCCATTCTGCCCCAACTCTCAAAAAAGCAGCGATTCCCAATGTTGCTGATAAAAAACAAGGTGCGGATCATAAATCTCTAAGCAAAACTTTTAAAGTAGGCGATCTCGTAGTTGTAAATGCGAACCGTCAACAGTATGCCAACCATAAAGGTGTAGTTGAGCAAGTGATTAGTGTTAGCTGTCGTGTCAAATTAGACAATGGCTGGACAGCCTTTTTACCTAATCATTGTTTGGATCACATTCCATAAATTGCAAAAGGGGTGCTTAGCGCCCCTTTTGCAATTTATGGAAGAGTCGCGCCGAGACTCTCACTAGACTATAGACCTAATATAAAAAGCATTGAGAATATGACCTTTGAAGAAGCGATCGCTCAGTTTAATAGTGGTGATTATTATGCTTGTCATGACACTTTAGAGGCGATTTGGAATGATGCTTGGCAAAGCGATCGGGCTTTTTATCAGGGTATTTTGCAAATTGCTGTTGGTCTATATCATCTCAAAAGTCAAAATTGGTATGGTGCGGCAATTCTCCTAGGTGAAGGTACGAGTCGTTTACCAGCCTACCTTCCCGATTATCAATCCATTGATGTGGAAACTTTATTGGAAGATAGTTTACTCATCTTGCGAACAGTGCAACTGAGTGGAAAAGAAGGTATAGGGAATCTCTTGAAAAATCTTGAGAATGGAGATTTGAAAACCCCGAAGATCTATATGCTCTAAGAATTATGGGATTTACTCAAGAACCAAATTCTTGTGACGTGGCTTTGCCACGTCACAAGAATTTGGTTCTTGAGTTTGCTACGCATTCCTAATCTTGTTATCCCAATCCACGAAAGTGTGACAACACTTTCGTGAATTAAAAGCTCAACCCTTACAGGGTTTTAAAAACACAAAATGGCGCAGCCATTTTGTGTTTTGGTATTACACCAATTCACGAAAGTGTGGCAACACTTTTGTGAATTAAAAACCTACTCCAGTAAGGATTTTCAAAGCACAAAATGGCTACGCCATTTTGTGCTTTGGTATTAGATGATAGAAGTATTGCTTTGCGATGCTTCTATCATCAAGGTTTATTAATGACTTGGGAACTCTCCGATCTGCTACGAGCGATCGCAACCACTATTGTGATTGGCATTCATGCTTCTCATCACTGGTGGTTTGGTGTAAATGATGTAACTACTATCACTCCTGAAATCTTTATTGATACAATCATTAACCAAGTAGGACGCTTTACCGTACCGTTATTTGTGATTTTGTCAGGTTTTGCCCTAGCTAAATCGGAAGAGAATCGTCCATTTAATTTAAAAATATTTATCCAACGCCGCCTCTGGCGGATTGTACCGCCCTATTTTCTATTCACTTTATTCAACATTGTCGGGCAATCGCAATTTCTTACAGCAGATTGGCTAGAGCGGGGACAACAGTTTTGGCAAGCCATCTCTACGGGCATGGGTGACTATCACCTCTATTTCCTCGGAATTATCTTCCAATGCTACATAGTTTATCCATTGCTACGGCGCTTTAACTTTTCTTTGCAAAGACTGATTGGATTAGTTCTCATTACTTTTGCTCTGGTGAGTTTGCGGTGGGGATCGGCGATCTTTGGATGGCTGCCAAATATGACAAATTTTCTGCCTAATGGCGATCATGTAATCTATTGGTTATCCTACTTTCAAATAGGAATTTGGTTAGCTAAAGATCACGGTTGGACTAGCCTATTTGTAACAAATTGGCGATCGCCTTCATGGGGATATTTATTTGCGATCGCTGCAACTATTGAATTAAGCGAATTCTATTGGACCGCAATACTCAAAAACTCAGCTGAAGCAGTCGGTCATTATACCCGTCCCACTGTGCTTTTCTTGACTTTCTCTTTCTTATTATGGTCAATTTCTTGGCAAAATCCAGAATCCAAAAGTGAGAGTCAGAGCTTTGTACTGTCTCCCACTTTTGGAATTTGGCAGGCAATTCAACCGCAGATTAAGACATTATCTAGGGCAAGTTTTACTACTTATCTAGTCCATGTTTGGGTGCTACGGGCGATCGCACCTTTAGAAATCGTTGGAGGAATTCTATTTATTCCGTTAGCAGCAAGTTTATCTTGGTTGGCAGGGCTAATCCTATGGCAAATTTTACAGCGTAAAGCGTTGAAGTAAAGCCAAAACACAAAATAAAGACTACGGATGATTATTGTATAAAATACACGTAAAAATAAGACCGATCTAGAGTCAGTAAATATCATCTGTCGCCCTACCTAAGTGATTTGGTATAACAATACTGGCGACAGCTATAGTCACAAAAAAAGTAGGAGCAGTTCATGAACTGCTCCTACTTTTTTAGAAATAGATTTTAGATTTGAGGGACAAAACGTTCCTTAACAGGAAGCGGAGTGTACTCAGAAATAATGCGACGGAACTCTTCACCGTCGAGAGTTTCATTCTCAACTAGAAGGTCAACCACGCGATCAATCGCTGTGCGATTTTCATACACAATTTGAAGAGCTGTTTGATAACATTTCTGCACGATTTCGCGAACTTGCTGATCGATCTTGGCGGAAATATCTTCCGAATATTGAGAGCCACCACCCATGCTGCGTCCGAGAAATACCTCAGAGCTTTGACCTTCGAGGGCGAGTTGACCAATATTCGACATGCCAAAACGAGTGACCATTTGACGAGCCATGCCGCTTACTTGTTGTAAGTCACCACCTGCCCCTGTAGTTACTTCCGCAGCACCAAATACCGCTTCTTCCGCAGCACGCCCACCAAGAGCCGCCGTGATCCGTGCGAGGATTTGACCACGAGAGATGAGAGTTTGTTCTTCGTCGGGAGTGAACCATGTCAAGCCAGCCGCTTGACCTCTGGGAATTAGAGTTACCTTCTGAACAGGATCGTGATCCTTCATCAAAGTACCGACGATCGCATGACCAACTTCGTGATAAGCAATCAAACGCTTGTTACGACTATCAACGAGAGCTTTACCTTCCAGACCAGCAATAATTCTATCTACTGCATCATCAATTTCCGCCATCGTCATCGCATCCTTACGACGACGAGCAGTTAGGATGGCAGCTTCATTAAGCAAGTTAGCGAGGTCAGCACCTGCAAATCCTGGGGTACGTCTTGCGATCGCTTCTAAAGAAACTTCAGGGCTAATCTTTTTATCGCGAGCATGAACATTCAAAACTTGCAGACGACCTTTGATATCAGGTGGATCAACACCGATTTGTCGATCGAAGCGACCGGGACGTAACAGTGCCGAGTCAAGTACATCGGCGCGGTTAGTTGCGGCGATGACAATTACGCCAGAGTTGCCTTCAAAACCATCCATTTCCGTGAGGATTTGGTTGAGGGTCTGTTCTCGTTCGTCGTTACCGCCACCGATACCAGCGCCACGTTGACGACCGACAGCATCAATTTCATCAATAAAGATGATGCAAGGTGCATTTTCCTTTGCTTTCTTAAACAAGTCACGCACGCGGGATGCACCGACACCGACGAACATTTCGACGAATTCAGAACCTGATACGGAGAAGAAAGGTACACCAGCTTCACCAGCGATCGCTTTGGCTAGCAAAGTTTTGCCAGTTCCAGGAGGACCAATTAGCAAAACGCCTTTAGGAATCTTTGCGCCAACTGCCGTAAAGCGTTCGGGCTTTTTCAAGAAAGTCACAACTTCTTGCAGTTCTTCCTTTGCTTCTTCGATGCCAGCGACATCATCGAACATTACGCCCGTCTTTGCATCCATCGCAAAACGAGCCTTGGATTTACCAAAGTCCATTGCTTGTCCAGGTCCACCCATTTGATTAGAGCGACGGAACAAGAAAAATAAACCAGCAATCAAAGCGATCGGGAAAATTAAGTTACTGATAAAGCCCCAGATTGCACCATTGTTACTAGGTGGATAAATAGCCAAATCTACACCGCCTTCGTTGATCTTATCCATCAACTCAGGTGCATAGAGCGGCAAATCAACTCTAGCGCGTTGCTCTTTACCTTCAATTTGGGGATCGCTTGCTACGATTACCGCCGTGCGACCACCATCAAAAATATCAACCTTGCGTACCCGATGTTCATCAAGATATTCAAGGAATCTTCCGTAGGCGATGCGGGTATTAGCCGCGTTCACAGTAGGGCGACTAGGGGCAGGACGAGCAATTAAAGTTTGCCATCCAAAAAAGCCGATGATCGCTATGGGTAGTAACCACAGCAGTGCAGTTCTCCAAGAGGATTTCATATAGCAAAGAGCCTGATGTTCAAAATAATTTCTTAACTAAACTTAACTTACCATGTTCCTTAATCAATGGGATCGCGCGATCGTAAATATCTACCAAAAGAAAAACACCCCCATTTGGGGGTGTTTTTCTTTTGGTAGATATTAGGTTTTAGAGTCGCAACTCTTTTCTGCCATTTTGGACAATTTTGATCATGTCAATTAGCTGAGATTCAAGATTACCTAATACGCGATCGCTATATTCATCAGCACCACGCTGCATATCTTGGACTTCACCCGTTACCCGTTGATGCAATAAATCGAGATCTTTTTGGGCTTGACGACGCATTTGGTTAACTTCATTAAGAGTTTGCGATTTCACCTGTTCGCATTCCTCTTGGAGTTCGCGACGAATTTGACTGGCTTCCTGCTCCGCTTGAAGAATTATTACTGACTCTTCCAATAGCTGACTTGCTCTTAGCTCAGCCGACTTAATTAAATCCTCAGCGTATTGTTGAGCTTCAGCAACAAGATCTTGTTTGTAGAGCAAGATCTCTTCAGCTTTAGCGATCGATTCAGGTACAGACAATCTCACGCGATCGATCTGCTGACATAGTTTTTCTTCATCGATGACGGTATGACCCATCACGCGAGGGCCACTTTCCAGCACCATTTCTTCAAGATGGTCTAGCTCTTTGTGTAAGCTCATGTAGTAATCGGCTCTTGGTAAAGGCGCAGGGGAGCCGTTGTAATTACCATTATTAGATTTAGTACTAGCAGTTGAGTTTTCTGTCAGCATCAGATTTGTGTAGGAGAAATTTCAATGCTTTGATGTTCTAAGCTGAATTGACTTGCGAAATGAGCTTAAGCGAATCAGTCTAGAAATAATTAACCAACATTGTAAATGACTTTTTGCGAAAGCTGTTACAAGATGAACTTTTTTTGATGAGATGAGTAAAGCCCATCTCATCAAAATTGTTTTAAGCGGCAATTTGCGACAATACAGCCCGAGTCGCGGCTAATGTCGCTTCCACGTCACCATCAGTATGGGCAAGGGATGTAAAACCAGCCTCAAACTGCGAAGGCGCAAGATAAACACCATGCTCTAACATGCCACGATGGAATTTAGCAAACTTAGCTGTATCGCTAGTTTTGGCATCTTCATAGTCATAAACTTGTTGACTAGTAAAAAACATCCCAAACATCGCCCCAACAATATTACCCGTGGCAGCATGTCCAGTTTCATGGGCGATCGCCAACATACCTTCAGCTAATTTCTTGGTAATCTGTTCGAGATATTCGTAAGAACCAGCCCGTTTGAGAATTTCCATCGTTTTGATCCCTGCGGTCATCGCCAAAGGATTACCCGACAATGTTCCAGCCTGATACATTGGACCAGCAGGAGCAACCATCGACATAATATCTTTGCGCCCACCATAAGCTCCTACAGGCAAACCACCACCGATGACCTTGCCCATAGTGGTTAAGTCAGGAGTAACACCAAAACGAGCCTGTGCGCCACCGTAGGAAAGACGGAATCCTGTCATCACTTCATCGAATACTAACAAAGCTCCATTTGCCTGACAAAGATCTTTTAAGCCTTGTAAAAATCCGTCTTTAGGCACAATACAGCCAGCGTTACCAACTACTGGTTCAATAATTACGCCAGAGATTTGATCAGGGTTTTCGGCAAATAATGCTTTGACTGCTTCAAGATCGTTATAGGGAGCAGTGAGGGTATTCGCTGTCGTGGATTTAGGCACACCAGGGGAATCGGGCAAGCCGAGAGTTGCCACGCCCGAACCAGCCTTAACCAAGAACATATCCGCGTGACCGTGATAGCAGCCTTCAAATTTAATGATTTTGTCCCGACCTGTAAACGCTCTCATCAAGCGCAATACAGACATACAGGCTTCTGTACCAGAGTTCACAAAGCGCACCATTTCTACACTAGGCACGGCATCGATGACCATTTCGGCGAGTTGGTTTTCAAGAACGCAGGGAGCGCCGAAACTTGTACCTTTTTCGAGGGCTTTATGTAGTGCTTCGATGACTTCGGGATGGGAATGTCCCACGATCGCAGGACCCCATGAGCCGATGTAATCAATGTATTTATTGCCATCAATGTCCCACGCATAAGCTCCATTGACACGATCAAACACGATTGGTTCACCACCAACTGATTTAAAGGCTCGAACGGGAGAGCTTACACCGCCAGGCATTAGCTCCTTGGCTTTAGCAAAAATTTCTTGAGATGCTGTTGTTTTAAAGGTAGATAAATTCGCAATCATTTTTTAACAAAGATTTTTAGGGTTTGTGAGTCTCTATAGAATCAATTTAACTCAGCAACGATCCAAGCGTCACAGAAATCAAATAGAAAGTTGCATTGGTACGGAGAAATTTTTGAACGCGCCACGAAGCTGTGCTTTCAAAAATTTCTCTGGCTTCTTATTCAGCACAAAGCGCCGCACATGATTTTTTTGTTTAAAATTTCTTAAATAAAAATGATTATAGATTGTTTTGTCGCAATAATACTTAAAATTTTTGCATTTATGAAAAAGCATTCGATCTTTCGTATATGATGCAATTAGATAGGGGTGAATCATGTTAACGATATTTATAAAGTTCATATTCTTCATAAACCTGTAAAGGTATCCGTTAACTCTAACTAAGCACCTATCAAACTTAAATAACTGAGATTTGATCGATCCAATGAGAATTCTCCTAGTAGAAGATGATGCTAACTTAGCTGACACGTTAGCCGAAGTGTTAACAAGTCAACATTGTGTTGTAGATATTGCGAGAGACGGTGAAGAAGGCTGGGAAAAATCTCAAGCCGACGATTATAACCTGATCTTGCTAGATGTCATGCTACCAAAGCTGGATGGAATTAACCTATGTCGTCGTTTACGGGCGCATGGCAATAACATCCCAATTTTGATGGTGACTGCGCTGGATATGAGTTCTGACAAGGTTCAGGGGCTAGATGCTGGTGCTGACGATTATCTCGTCAAACCGATTGATCCACCTGAGTTGATGGCTCGTATTCGCGCCTTGTCGCGCCGCGCTCAGATTGCAGAACCCACAGTTTTGCGTTGGGGGGAACTGCAACTCGATCCTGGTATGCATGAGGTTTCTTATGCAGGACAATCTGTGCATTTGACTCCGAAAGAGTACAACATCCTAGAGTTGTTGCTCCATCATGGTCGTCAAGTCCTAAAGCGGATCACCATTGTGGAACATGTGTGGTCGCTTACTGATCCACCCAGAGAAGATACGATCAATGCCACAATCAAGAGTCTGCGGAACAAGTTGAAGGGTGCTGCTGCGCCTCACAATTTGATCGAGACGATTCACGGTGTTGGCTATCGTTTGAGCCAACTCTCATAAATAAAGTAAATAAAGAAAAAGGAGTGCTTTGCACTCCTTTTTCTTTATTTAGTAAGTCCAAATTCTTGCAAGGCAGGTAAGAAATTATTGTTTTCGTGGTCGGATGTACTGAGCTTAATTAGGGCAAAACGTTGCAGTGGGCTGATGTTTTGCCATTGGGTTAGGGCGATCGCTATGTTTAATTCCTGCGCGTGCTGCAAAACGCTGAGGGGAATCACGTTGGTTTGCATCCATGCAGGATCTTGTTCAATGAGCAAATCACTAGGATATATGTTGAAATTTTGAAAAACTTGCGATCGCAGATGTTCTCTATATTCTTTGATTTCTTTGCTAGTAGTACAGGGCAAATCAATTAGTTTTTGGCGCTGTATGGTGGAAAAACTTAGCCAATGTTGCAGTTTGAGTTTAATGCCACAGGTGTCTAGCTTGTAGCGTACTTGCATAGGAATACAGCGCAAGGTAGCTACGAAATCGGCTTCAAACTGAAAAAATTGCAACATAACAAAAACCCCAAAGACTAAAAGCGGCGCAAAGCACAGCTTTTACTTTAGACTTTTTCGGTGTCTGAGATATTTACAGTTAGCTTCATAGTTCCTAACCTTACAGAAAATTCACCTGAACTATTTGGAACTGTCAAAACTTGAGCAATTTTGCCAAATTTAGGAATGCGAACGCGATCGCCAATTTTTAACTGCACCTCAACTTTTTCTTCAGGCTTTACTGGGACATGGCGCTTGGTGAGTTCTTCGATTCTCTGCTCAGTACGTTGCACATCTGCAACTAGCTGTTCACCCAATTGTTCACCTTTTTGCAATTTGCGAATCACGCGACCGACTTCCTTTTGGGCTTGGGCGATCGCTGCATTTACCTCCTTTTCTTGGCGTTCACGTAGTTCTTTAGCCTGCGATCGCATTAGTTCGGCACGATCCAAAATTTCTTTATGTAGGCGTTCTGTTTCAGCGAGTAAATGCGCGGCTGCTTCAGTTTTTTGAGTTTGTTCACGGCGTTGGGCTTCCAGTTCGGCGATTACGTCATTCATTTCCGCAGAACCAACGCCGACACGCACTTGAGCAGCTTCGAGAATATCCTGTGGCAAACCTAACCGACCTGCGATCGCAAGGGCATTAGAGCGCCCAGGGATACCCCACAACAAGCGATAGGTGGGTGCAAGGGATGCATCATCAAACTCTACGGAAGCATTTTCAAATTTAGGATTTTGGTATTTCAGAGCCTTGAGTTCGCCGAAGTGAGTTGTGGCGATCGCAAGTCTTGTATGTTCACCCAGATATTCCAATAAAGCCGTAGCGATCGCGCTGCCCTCAGATGGATCAGTACCTGCTCCCACTTCATCTAATAGCACCAAAGATTGAGAGGAAAGCGAGTCTAGAATTCGACCAATGCGGCGAATATGCCCCGAAAAAGTCGATAGATTTTGCTGCAATGACTGCTCATCACCAATATCGGCAAGTACAAGATCAAACCAAGGCATTTCTACAGGTTCTTTGGCGGGAATGAACATCCCTGCCTTTGCCATCAGAGCTGCCAAGCCAAAAGTTTTTAAAGTTGCGGTTTTGCCGCCTGTATTGGGTCCTGTTATGACAACTACGGAGATCTGCGGTGAAATCAACACATCCACAGGCACAACTTCGCGACCTTCCTCGTTTTGTTGTTGCCATACCAGTAATGGGTGACGCAACTGACGCAAGACGATCGCCTCACTCTCCAGAAAATGTGGTGGATTCGCTCCTAGCCAATAGCCATACCGCGCCCGCGCTACGGCTAGATCAATCTTGGTAACGATAATTAGCAATCTTTGCAAATCTTCCGCGATCGCTGTAATCTTGGCACTCAGTTCCGCCAAAATAATCTCGATTTGGGCTTGCTCCATTTTTAACAGTTGTCGCAAGCGATTATTGGACTGCACAATCGAGTTTGGCTCTACAAACAGCGTCATCCCTGTGCTAGAAGTATCATGAATTACCCCAGGGACGCGATCTCGTTGGGGCGACTTTACCGATAAAACATAGCGATCGCTCCGTTGGGTAATAATCTGCTCCTGCAAAGAGCTAGCATTACGCTGCATGATATTTTGCAGCTTGGTAATAATCTGATCGCGCACTGAGGTTAACTCATGGCGAATTTCCCCTAACCGCACCGAAGCTCGATCTAAAACATTTCCACCTTCATCAATACAGCGATATATTTCCTGCTCAACATCAGGATAAGTCCGCAATTCGCTAGCAAGTATTTGTAAATTTGGGCAGTAATCAGCATTGTCTAACTGACGGCGCAAGTTTCGCGCTCCTGCCAAAGTCGTCGCGATCGCCCAAAGCTCAGCAGCCGACAAAATCCCCTGTTTCTCTGCTCGAAATACTGCTTCCGTAATATTTTGAATCCCATCTAGAGATACGCCTGCACTTCTCTCTTCAAGGGCATAGGCTTCTTTAGTTTGGGTGAGTAACTCTAATGTGTCTTCATAGCGATCGGGTATTGGTAAATGTGCCGATGCGATCGCCCCCAGCTTTGTCGTTGTAAATGTTGATAAATGCTGACATAAACGATTCCATTCCAACAGATCCAACGTCTCAGCTTGCATGACACCTCAAAATAGCTTTTTACTCATCAAGAGAAGTCAGCAGCGCTGACTTCTCTTGATCATACTTTTCTATTGTGCCAAAAAATTAAAGAACAAGGGGCTTAAGCCCCTTGTTCTTTATAAAGGTAAAGATTTATTTGTTAATAAGCATCCTTACGATGACAGCAACTTAGCAAAAGAATTATTAACTCTTGATCTTTAATTTCGTAAATAACACGGTAATCATTTACCCGAATGCGATATGTATTTTCATACCCCTTGAGTTTTTTAACTCCGTTTGGACGAGGGTTTTCAGCCAAAAGCTGAATAGCAGTGATAATTCGACTTTGAAATAATTTTGGAAAAACGCTCAGTTGTTTCTGGACAGGCTGCGGAATAATAACTTGGTAGCTCATACCTGACCGACTAGATACTCATCAAGCGTAAGATAATCTCCAGATGTAAAAGCTTGCTTTGAAGCAATAATAATTTCTTGCTCTTCTATAGAAATTTCATTGTCTTCAGAAATTTTCTTGTCTTCATAACGATTTCTGACAAACAGAAGAAAATCCAATAGATTATCCAGCAGTATATCGGGGGTTTTTTCGATTTCTTGAATAAGCTTTTCTTTCGTAGTCATAGCTTGGACTGTTTTCTCTAAATCATAGCAAATACAAAAAAGGGGAGCGCATCGCGCTCCCCTTTTTTAAATTACAAGCGAGAAGCTAATCTCTCAAAATCAGCTTGAGTACTTGATAGCATTCTGCTGCGGCTGTCTTGAGCGCGATCGCCACTTAAATTTGGGACGAGGTTACGGGCTTGCAGTGCCATGTGTAACTGTAAATGTGCGACATATTCACTCAGATCGCCTTGCACATCAATTTGCTTGAACGCTACAGATTTATTAGTCACCGCATTACCTCTCATTTGATTATGTGAATGTAAACTAAATGTAAATTTTTAAGACCAATCTTTCGTTTTGTTTAGATTAAGACAAGTCTTTTCTATAACTTTCGATATAGAACTTATCATACAGGCGATCTCGGTAGATGTGTCTAGATACGAAGCGTAATCTTTTGAAGCAATACTTAATAATTGCTGGGTGCAGGGCGAAGCCCTGCACCCAGCAATTATTATAAAAATCGGTTTTTTGAAAGCCCGCCTTTGGCGGGCTTTCAAAAAACCGATTTTGGTGTTTCCAGCGCCTTCGGCGCTGGAAACACCAAAATCGGTTTCATAATGAGAATTGCTGCCCTGTACCATTAATCCTTGACTAGGAAAGGAGTAAAGTCTACAGCTTAAAAAAGCTGCGAATAGAATTTAGATATAGCGGCTCATTGGTAGAGGCATTATTGTTATGTCCGCCATTGGGGATAAGCACAATTTGTTTTCTGGTTGGAGTTGCCTCATATAAGCTTTGAGACATGACCGCAGGAATCAGATCATCCGCAGTACCGTGGATATAAAGGACAGGTACAGAAAGCGATCGCACCTTAGCGATCGAATCAAAACGTTGATGAATTAATAAATCTATGGGGAAAACTCGATATTTAGGATCGAGTTGAGCCATATCACTCATGGATGTAAACGAAGCATCAATAATCAATCCCATAGCTTTAGGTTGTTTAAGCCCCAGATCGATCGCGATCGCCCCACCTAACGAATGTCCATAGATCATAATTTGACTTGGCTGATAGCCTTTTTGGATTAAATAATCCCAAGCTGTTTGAGCATCTGTATAAACCGATGATTCACTAGGAAATCCACCTTCACTTCTGCCATAGCCCCGATAATCAATCAATAATACTGAGAAGCCCATTCGCATTAAGCGATTGGCATGTTTAGCATTAGCACTAATGTTTTTCCCCTTGCCATGCAAATACAAAATTACTTGGCGATCGCTTAAATTTGCTTTTTCTTCCTGTTTGGTATTAGGTAACCACCAACCATGAACATTTTCACTCGTACCATCAGCATTCTTAACTGGAATTAAGACATCCTCATACTTAGCATTAAATTTAGCGGGAGTAGTTGTAATTTCCTTTTCTGGCGAAAAAATCAGCTTCGTTTGTCCAAACCATAATCCTGCACAAACTGAACCATAAAAACTGGCGATCGTAATTCCTGCAATCGACACAGGACGCAACCAACGCTTGGGCGATCGCTTCCCACTTTGAGCAGATTTCAATGATTCTAGCGATGATTCAGTTATTGAATTTTTAGATTCCATAGTGTCAGTGAAGGTATTTGTAAAATTTCAGGTTAAGTAGCTGAGCATAATTAAAAACCAGATTTCAAACCTGTGGCGATCGCGGCGCGTGCGCTACAGGTTTTTGGATTTTATCTTTAGAAAGCCCAAAAAGGATGTTGCAAATATGCACCACTGCTGTAATATAGTTAAGCACTAAAAAAGCAATTGCGGTCATGGTGGAATGGTAGACACGCCATCTTGAGGTGGTGGTGGCGAAAGCTGTGAGAGTTCGAGTCTCTCTGACCGCATAAAAGAAAAAGGAGAGCGCAAAGCGCTCTCCTTTTTCTTTTATGCGGTCAGGATTGAGACTGTTCTGAGATTGTAGTAGCCTTGAGTCTTAGTATCTAGACGGTTCTAAAATCCATGTCTCGCCAAGTTAATTGTCAAGAAGAATGCACCAATGGCTGTGTCCTCGGGGATAAATGCCCACATTTAGAATATTTAGCTAAAGCTCGTAAGCTTTTAGCTGAAACCTCAATTGATAAGTTGATTGAAATTTCTGACTCCCGTTTTCTGCCTCCAGATGCTCCTATCAATAAATAAAGTAAAGACTCGCAAAGCGAGTCTTTACTTTATTTGAGCTTTTCTTTGGCAAGTTTCCAGAGATTATCTAGCTCCTCGGCAGTGAAACTATTGATGGGGCGATCGCTTAAAGTTTCAATCTTATCGATGCGCTGAATAAATTTGCGGTTAGTAGACTGTAAAGCCTCTGAAGGATCGAGATCATACCAACGCGCCACATTGATCAACGTAAATAATAAATCCCCCAATTCCGCCTGTTGATTTTCCTTAGACTCATGTTCTAGTGCATGGCGCAGCTCATCTAACTCTTCATGAAACTTTGCCCATACTCCATCGGCATTGTCCCACTCAAAACCATTTGCGGCTGCTTTTTGGGAAATCTTCATGCCAGCCGTTAAAGGTGGTAGCGATCGCGCATAGCGCTTGAGTTTATAGCTCAGTTTTTGAGTATCTGCTAAATTTTCACCCTTTTCCTCAGCTTTAATCCTTTCCCAGTTTTGATGAATTTCGTCCATGCTGTCGGTCTTGACATCGCTAAATACATGAGGATGACGACGAATTAACTTTTGGGCGATGCCTTCGGCAACTTCGGCGATCGCAAATTGATTATTCTCACTAGCAATCTGGGACTGCAAGACCACTTGCATTAACAGATCACCTAGCTCTTCGGCGATCGCTTTACTATCACCACCCTGAATTGCATCCACCACCTCATAGGCTTCCTCAATCACATAGGGAATCAAGCTTTTAGGCGTTTGCTCCAAATCCCAAGGACATCCACCATCAGGCGATCGCAACTTGGCTACCACGTCAATTAAATGTTGTAGGGCGATCAAGTTCGCCGAAGTTTCAACGGTTGGCTCAAAAGTCATAAGATTTGTTTAATGTTAAGAAAAGTAACAAAATGCTATAATAGTTTGTATAAAAAATACTGCTTTTAACACACTATACACAGCACCAATCTTGCTGCTAGAGATCTGCCCCATGAGTAATACTGCTAGTCCTGATCCTGAAATGCTCAGACAACTTCTAGAGCCATTACTAGAAGATTTCACCTATTGGTTTGATCGCTCTCAAAAGCTCCTCTCCAGTGAACGCATAGATTTTTTGCAAGAGACAGAACAAAGAAATTTGCTGGAACGAGTGGAAAATGCTCTTAAAGAAGTTGCTGTGGCGATATCCTTATTCCGCGTTACAGGACATCAAGTTGGCGTAGACATGGCAACAATGAAACCTTGGCATCAACTACTTATGGAGTGTCAAGCTGTAGGGATGCGCTACTATCGTAATCAAGCAATTTAAAACTTTAATTTTGATCCCTGATTTCCCCTTTTAAACCTTAGTTCACTTAATTTACATATTTTTTCAGGAAAGTAGATATGGTACAGATCCTTTATATACTCGCTTTTACGATCCTCTCCATTTTTGCGATTAGTAATCTCATTCGCAGCATGATCGCGCTTTCCCAAAATGACTCACGCAGCTACCAAGATAATCGTAGTCGCCGAGTATCGCCTCAATATGCCCATCCTGAATTATGGGATAAAGATGGCAAATATATCGATGAGCCATTAATGGTAATCAAATCGATTAATGTTGATGATGCGCGTTCAAGACTAGATGCCCTCTATAACTCGTCACCTAGTGGCGACAAATAGTAAGGTTAAATTACATTGCTTTGCGCTCAAATACCAATGCACAAATATTTTGAAATTCTTACAAAGTACTCCCTTCCTACCAAAGAAATAGACATATAAAACCAAGAATTGGCGTTGCGGCGCTTCGCGCCGCAACGCCAATTCTTCGCTGGGAAGGGAGTAAGAATTTCAAAATATTTTTGCTTTGGTTTGTTTTTCATTGAGGTATGGATGATCCATAGGCTATTAGTTTGTACTGCCTGTGCCAGCACTTGGCAAAATGGCAAAAAGGTAGGTGTTAGTGGTGGTGAAATATTGCTAAACGAACTTTCTCAGTTACATCAAAACTGGGGAGCACGATCGCAATTTGAAATTCGAGCAGTTTCCTGTATGAGTGCATGTAGCCATGCTTGCGCCGTAGCCTTCGCTTCTGAAGGCAAATATTCTTACTTGTTTGGGGATTTACCCAGTGATGTGGACAATATGGCGACCACTGCATCGGCAATCTTGTCCTGTGCCGAAATATATTGCGATCGCCCTGATGGGATGTTGGCTTGGAAAGAGCGTCCTGAACCACTAAAAAGTGGTGTAATTGCCCGTATACCCCCTTTATAGAAAAAAAGAGCGCTTAACGCTCTTTTTTTATGATTTTTATCATGGGATTTGCTGCTAAAAAAGCCTTAAAATCAAGGGGCTAAAAGAAATTCTGGTAATGTAGACAGATCTCTGTACATCCAAAATAAAACTCAAATTTGTAACACCCCATGCAAGGCACGCTCAGAGAAATTGACGTACATACCATTATCAACCTGATCGAGTTTGGACAGCGAACTGGCGAGTTGTTAATTGAATCTAGTACAGGGAAATTCTGGTTTTTATTTTTTGATAACGGAGAATTAATCTACGCTACCGATACTGATAGCAACTTGACTCGTCTGCACGATTATTTGCATGGATTAGGTTTAGACCATGCCCTCGATCAGTTATCTAGCTCGAAACTGGGGATTAATGTTTTAGAGTATGGACAAATTTGGGCGCTTCTAGAAGCCAAGATTCTCACTCCTGATCAGGCTAAGTCAATTCTGGAAAGCACAATCCGAGAGGTGCTTTTTGATATTATCGGTCTCTATCAAGGCACATTTGTTTTTGAAATTAGTGCTGCACTCACGCCAAAGTTAACCAGATTCAAGTTTTCGCAGTTTAGTGCGGAATATTTACGCCAACTGCAAACATGGAAGAAATTTTATCCAGTTTTACAGTCTATAGATCAATGTCCTGTATTACTTACTGAAGCATCTTTGCCATCTTTAAGCTCTTGGATCGATGGCAAGACGACAATTCGTCAGTTGTCGCGATATGCAGGGAAGGATATTAGCCAAGTTGGACAGATGATCTATGATGCGATCGCTCAGGGGCTAGTGGCGATTACGCCATTAGCAATGAGTGTACCGCTACAAGTAAAGGTACAGTCGCCCAGAATTTTATGTATTGACGATAGTGTGACCATTTGTCGGGCTGTTGAGTATATTTTGCATAATCATGGCTTTCAAGTTATGGCGGTATCTAGTCCGATTAAAGCTTTAAGTCTAATTTTTCAACATAATCCTGATCTGATTTTGTGTGATATCACGATGCCAGAGATTGATGGATATGAGCTATGTGGAATGCTGCGTAAGTCGAGTGCGTTTGCAAAGGTTCCCATTATCATGCTAACGGGCAAAGATGGATTCATCGATCGCGTTAAAGCTCGGATGGTGGGAGCTACGGAATATTTAACCAAACCGTTTGGAGAAAAGGAGTTACTAACAACGGTAGAAAAATATTGCAAACGCTAATTGAGAAAGCTCAATTTTTGTATAGCAAATCAAAACCCAAATAGTGTGAGGCGGCGCGAAGCGCCGCCTCACACTATTTGGGTTTATTAGCTCTCATCCGAAAAACCGATACTGGCTCACTTAAACCTTTTAAAAATACAGAACTCTCTTCGCAAATGTAATGTTTTATCGCCTCGATCGCTTGGGCTTGATTTCGTAAAGTTGCCGTGAATACAATGTCATTGCCGTCACTTAGTCCTTGGACTCTTGCTGCTGTGTTAACGGTTGTCCCAAAGTAGTCCGAGCGATCATTGAGGTTAACGCTAATACAAGCACCCGCATGGACACCAACTTTGAGAATTAGTTGCTGCTCCGCAGATTCAAAACGACGATTAAAATCTTGCATTTTTGACTGCATGGCGATCGCGGCTTTGAGTCCATCATCTGGCGAAGTAAATGTTGCCATAATTGCATCACCGATCGTCTTAATTACGGCTCCATTATGCTGATCGACGATTTCAAAGAGAAAGTTAAAATGTTGACGTACCAGACTATAGGCTTGGGAATCACCTTTTTGACTATACAAAGCAGTCGAACCTGCTAAATCAGTAAAGAGAATTGTGACTTGTCGAATCAGTAAACTTTCATTGGGAGGTATGGTCTCACGGGGAAATAGCTCGCGAAACATTTGTAAGGTTAAGAGCCGATGTCCTGAAACTACGCCATATTTTGCATCGTTATGAGCGCGAAATACTGGGTCATTTGCTGCCTTTGGTAGCGATCGCAATCGTTCATCGATGCTAAAGGTGACTCGTACTTGTTGGTCAGCATCAGATTCATGCTTATGATGACATACGGGACAAACATGCCATGTTTTAAGCTCGCCCAATTGAGTTCCCGCAAAATCAACTCCCTGACATTTGGGGCATTGAATATCCCAATTCAGAGTCACAATTCCTTCCTTCAGCGACATTACTAAAAGCTTTAAGGTCTCGCGCTCTGAGAGTTTTAATTGTTCAGCAATGAGACGAGGATTGGTATGGTAGAGAAATCGACTATCTTGCCCCTGTAAAAAATCGATGAAATTACTTTGCTCAATCGTGCTAACTCCATACTGACTTAAGGACTTAACAGCTTGGGCGATCGCCTGATTAGTCTTGTTTTTTGATGAATTAAAGAGATTTAGCATAGTTACATTTTCAATATCGCTAAGGCGATTAATTTGGCTGTTTATGAACTGATGCGTCTCAAATGTAGTTCTCAAAAAATGAGATTAAAGCCGCTTTGTGTGCGGCTTTAATCTAGAGAACGCTAGCTAGCAAAGCTTTTTGAGCATGAAGACGGTTTTCGGCTTCATCCCAAATGCGTGACTGTGAGCCTTCCATTACTTCATCAGTAATCTCTTCACCACGATGGGCTGGCAAGCAATGCAGAGCGATCGCTTGTTGATCAGCTAAAGCCATTAGTTCTGCATTCAACTGATAGGGCTGGAAAATGGGAATGCGATCTTCTGCTTCTGACTCTTGCCCCATACTTGCCCATACATCGGTGTAAAGGACATGGGCAGCCCGTGATGCTAATTTAGGATCTTCGGTGACAATAACTTCCGAATTTTCAGCCAAAGCTTTGGCTTGAGCCACAATGGTGGGATCGGGCATAAAGTTTTTGGGTGAGGCAATCCGCACATTCATCCCCACAAGGGCGCAGCCAATCATCAGGGAATGCGCCATATTATTACCATCACCGAGATAGGTGAGGGTTAAACCTTTCAAAGAGCCGAAGTTTTCCATCACGGTTAGCAAATCCGCAAGCACTTGGCATGGATGCTCTAAATCGCTGAGGGCATTGATAATCGGGATCTTCGAGAATTTGGCAAAGGTTTCTAATTCTGCTTGCTCAAAGGTACGAATTGCCAAAACATCTAAATAGCGATCGAGAACTCTGGCAGTATCTTCTATGGGTTCGCCACGACTGACTTGGGTCACATTTGGATCGAGGTCAATCACATGTCCCCCCAGTTGATGCATGGCGACGGTAAAGCTAACTCGCGTTCTTGTTGAGGCTTTGCGAAACAGCAATCCAAGAGTCTTACGCTGAAAGTCAAACTGGACTTCTCCTGCTTTGAGTTGTTTTGCAAGTGTCAGCAATTCCTGAATTTCGCTTGGTTGCAAATCTGCCAAACTAAGAAGATCGCGTCCCTGAAGGTTTCCCATTGTTGTTAGTTAGAAAAGATCTTGTAATGACTGTATCATCAACTTACAGCGCTTTACCCTGATTAAAAATGGCTTTTCTGGGAAAGTAATGCAAAGCAGTGTTTTCCTGAAAAAGCGATGGGTTTAGCGCTTCTGCTAAGCAATATAGCAATCTTAACTGAGTTGTGAGAGTGCGCCCTTTCGGGGCGCACTCTCACAACTCATCCCAATGCAATTAAACCTAGTTTCTAGGTGAATTTATGAAGTTAACCTCCTTAAAACTAAATACATTCAAGTTTTCTAAGCATTATTACCTTTGGCTATTAGGGGGGATTGCGGGTTTAGTTTTTGGAAGTGAGATTGTAGCTCGACTAGGCGGCGAGATTCTATGGTTTCAAGAGATGGGCTATTTGCCCATGTATTTATTACGGCTCGGAGTACAAATTGGATTAGGAGTTGCGATATTCGCGATCGCCTTAGTCTATCTCTTCAGAAATTTGCAGATTGCTGAATCACTGAAATATGACGATCTACCTAATGAGTCTGAACGGCGAAAATCAAAACTACGCAAACGATCATCTCTCCCAAAACAACTAAATAATCAACCATTAACTTCATCCAAATACATACCCACATCTTTTCGATTACGATGGCTTCTACCTCTAGTTTTGGGCTTAAGCCTCCTAATTTGCTCACTCCTAATTCATTATGGACAAGTAGCACTTCTTCAATGGAAACCATCAGCGCTCCAACCAAGTATTGCCCCGATCGCACCATTACTATTTAGACCCGAACTACTTGGTCAATTGGTAATTCAGATATTTACGGCCAGACTCTCGGCAGTTTTGACTATTGGGGCGGCTATTTCTTTGCTAATTTATCCCAAGTTCTTGCTAAAGGCGATCGCTGTTGTCATTAGTGTGTTTACCGCATGGGTGACTTCACGACAATGGATGCGGATTATTCCTTATTTTCAACCCACTAGTTTTGAGCGAACTGAACCCCTTTTTAATCAAGATCTGAGCTTTTATATATTCAATTTACCAACCTTGGAAGTTGTGGAATTTGGACTAGTCGGCATCTGTCTATATGGTTTTATCGCAGTTCTCCTAACCTACTTGCTATCAGGAAATAGCCTGAGCGAAGGTAAGTTTATCGGCATTTCCCACGATCAACAGCGCCACCTCTACGGACTTGGAGGAGTGTTGATGGTAGTAATTGGATTTAGTTATTGGCTCAATCGCTATGAACTCTTATATTCACCGCGTGGGGTTTCCTATGGTGCTAGCTATACCGATACGGTGGTGCAATTGCCAGTCTATACAGGGCTAAGTATTCTCGCCTTCGCGATCTCCATTTACTTAATTCTGCGGTGGGTCAGATTTCATCGTCAACCTGTAAGTCGTAAGCCAATAGTATTCTCCCTAGTTGTATATCTGGTGATGGCGATCGGGCTAGGTGTCGGTTTACCGATCGCCGTGCAATCTTTGATTGTTCAACCTAATGAACTTGCCCGCGAACAGCCCTACATCCAACGCACAATCTCCTTTACCCGTCAAGCATTCGGACTCGAAAGTATTAATTCTCAGGTTTTTAATCCGCAAGGTAAGTTAACCGAAAAATCCATTCAAAATAATGACTTGACGGTTCGCAATATTCGGCTTTGGGATAAACAACCACTACTTGCCACCAATCGTCAACTTCAACAAATCCGTCTGTACTATAGTTTTCCTGATGCGGATATTGATCGTTATACGATTAATGAAGAAAAACTATCCAAAACTGCGGCTAGTCAGCAACAGGTACTCATTGCCGCGAGAGAGTTGGACTATACGGCAGTTCCTGAAGAAGCACAAACTTGGGTAAACCAGCATTTGATTTATACCCATGGCTATGGCTTTACCCTCAGTCCAGTCAATCGTGTTGGTGCGGGTGGACTACCTGAATATTTTATTAAAGATATTGGCATCACCGAAGGCAGTCCTCTCACTACTTCTAGCGAGGCTGTGCGAGAGAGTATTCCGATTGGTGCGCCACGTATTTATTATGGAGAGAATACTAATACCTATGTGATGACTGGAACCAAGGTTAAGGAACTTGATTATCCTAGCGACAATGATAATGTTTACAACATTTATGATGGAAGAGGTGGAGTTTCCCTTAATTCCTTTTGGCGGCGGATGTTGTTTGCTAAATATCTAAATGATTGGCGGATGGCGGTGACTCCCGAATTCCTGCCCGAAACTAAGTTATTATTTCGGCGGAACATCATGCAAAGGATTCAGGCGATCGCTCCTTTTTTACGTTATGACAGTGATCCCTATCTAGTAGCAGCCAAAGCAAGTGCCCAAGCAGAAGATCCTAGCTCTCTCTACTGGATTGTCGATGCTTATACCACCAGCGATCGCTTTCCCTATTCTGATATTGGCAATGAAGGAATTAATTACATTCGCAACTCGATTAAAGTTGTGATCGATGCCTATCATGGTCATGTGGATTTCTATATTGCTGATCCTAGTGATCCGATTATCCGAACATGGGCAAGGATTTTCCCTGATTTATTTAAGCCCCTCAGCTCAATGCCTGAGCCACTGCGGCAGCATTTACGTTATCCTGTGGATTTATTCTCAATTCAATCAGAACGCTTGATGACCTATCACATGACTGATGCTCAAGTGTTCTATAACCGTGAAGATCAATGGCAAATTCCCAATGAGGTCTATGGTGATAAACCTCGTCTGGTGGAACCCTACTATTTAATTACAAGTTTACCTGAAGTTCCCTTTGAGGAATTTATTCTCCTATTACCTTTTACGCCTATGGAACGGACAAATCTGGTGGCATGGTTGGCAGCGCGGTCAGATGGAGAGAACTATGGCAAGCTGCTACTCTATACTTTTCCCAAGCAAATTCTTGTCTATGGAACCGAACAAATTGAAGCCAGAATTAACCAAGATCCCGTAATTTCTCAACAAATTTCGCTCTGGAATCGTCAAGGTTCACGAGTAATTCAAGGCAATCTACTGATTATTCCCATTGAACAATCTCTGTTGTATGTAGAACCACTCTATTTAGAATCAACTCAAAACAAATTGCCGACTCTAGTGCGTGTAATTGTCGCCTACGAAAATCGGATCGTGATGGCGCAGACTTTACAACAGGCGATCGCTGCCATCTTTAAGCCAGACCAAGAGATTACACCGCCCATCATTCGCCCAGTCGAAGCACCAACGACACCACCCTAAAAAGATTTGTGCTGTGCTTAGCACAGCACAAATCTAGAACATACTAAGAAATAGAGGTTGCTATGCAACCTCTATTTCTTAGATTTTTACGCCAGACTTACGAGCGATCCAAATTTCCCAATTCCGCAGAAAACTCGATCGTGCCTTAAATATGGTGGATATCGATGGTTTAAATACTATCTCTTCACAAGGTGGCTGTACCAAAATTGTGAATAAGCCCAAACGGTTCCCCACGATCGTATCCGTAAATAGGCGATCGCCCACCATCGCCACTTGGGCAGCTGGTAATTCCATAGCTTCGAGAACTTGACGTACCACACGACGCGATGGTTTGCCAGCACGACTGCGATAGGGAAGGTTCAAGCTTTCAGCAACTCTCTGAATGCGGCGATCGCTAAAATTATTACTCGCTAACCAGATGGGATATTGTGAACGCATTAACCCCACCCAAAGACGAATTTCTTCTGATACTTCAAATTCGTCATCACCGATCAATGTATTATCCACGTCCAAAATCAAGCCTCGTAACCCGTAGGTTGCCATGAGATGAGGCGTGATCGCGTAAATGGGTGCTGACAAAACTAGGTCAGGAGCAATAAGTTGCCAAGCTTTCACAAATATTTTGAAAATGTTAATTAAATAAGTAAGAACATCTTACCGCGCTTTTAGGTAGAACAGTTGAGCTTAGCTCAACTGCTCTACCTAAAATATCCTGAGCGGAGATCGGGATATTTTACTGTTTGGGTGTTTTTTGCTGAATTTTTTTGTCGATTACTTGCAATGCTTTTTCGTGTTCCTCTAAAGTCCGACTAAAGACATGACTGCCATCAAACTTAGCCACAAAAAAGAAATAGTCAGTAGTCGCTGGATCTAGAGTTGCCTTGAGACTCGCTAATCCAACTGAAGCGATCGCCCCAGGGGGCAAACCTTCATTTAAATAAGTGTTATAAGGTGAAGCAGTACGTACTTGGTCTAAGGTGAGAGGATTTTCAGGCGTTTGGCGAATATTTAAGCCGTATTCAACTGTGGGGTCGGATTCTAAACGCATATTTTTTTTGATGCGATTCCAGAAAACGCCAGAAATAATCCGTCGCTCTGATTCAATTACCGCTTCTTTTTCCACAATACTTGCCAGAGTCACCCAATCTTTGAGACTGATTTTGACCTTCGGTTTACCAGCTTGATTTTCTTGATAAAGCGGTAAAGCCACTTCTTCAAAGCGATTAAGCATCAAATCAATAATCCGATCAGGTGTCGCTTCTGAGGGCAAGATTTGATAGGTGTCAGGAAAGAGAAATCCTTCTAGACTAGGAATATCTTCTGGCAGCCAAGGGCGGCGACTCGGACTGATCCGCTGAGCCGCAATCACAAAATCCTTAGCCGCAAAAAAACCTTGCTCCTCGAACAAGCTTGCCATTTGCGCGATCGACCAACCTTCAGGAATCGTAAATCTTACTTCCGAAGATTTGGCTGTCTGGATTTGAGCTACAACTTCTGGTAATGATTGATTGGTAGCGAAGTCATAGGTTCCCGAACGCAAGGCTACTGACTCACTACTTCGCAGCGACTGCCACGTTACCCACAAACGCAAAGCTAAAGCAGAACGAATTACGCCTGCGGATTCTAGCTCTTGGGCGATCGCTTGTGTTGGCATCCCATCGGATATAGTTAATCGGATTTTCGCCCCAAAATTGCTAGGTGCTGCACTTGCCCAAATCCACCAAGAACTGCTGACAATACCAGTAACAAGGATAGTTAAGGGAACGGCAACACCATAAAATAGCCAGTTAGAACTCTTCTTCGGCATCTTCTGTGCTGAGGACATGGTCTAGATATTGCTCCACATAAGGCTCAAGGGCTGCCATTTCCTCAGGTGTAAGGACTTCAGGCTGACCGTCATCTCCAACTTTAGCAATAAACATCAGAGGATCAAGGGATGTAAATACAGAAAAAGCTTGCTCTTCATAGTAGAAATGCGCTAGTTCTTGAAATTCACCGCAGTTGCCATCTTCTTCGGTATCAATCTCAATGATATCTTCTTCAGTTGGCTCAGGTAATTCACCTTCAACAGTCAATGTATGTGCTGAACGTTTTAGTGAAAGATTTTGTTCTGCTAAAACCGCCTGAGCTACTGGGAAAATTAGATCAATTTCCTCTTCGGTGACATCGACTAATTCAGTTTCTTCTTCGTCATCGGTTTCTTGCCATGCAAAGATTTGCACGGAAAAGTCTACTGGTTGCAGCAACAAATATTCGGTGCTGTCCACTTTAAACGCGGTTTCGACAGTGCAAGGCAAGCTCTTACCTGCGTCATCCTTAAGTACGATCGTCGATCCTTCCATAGATTGCTGTTTTGTATCCTATAGCACTACTAGCTCAGAGAAACCCTCTTGTATAAGGCTTTTGGCGCTTTTAAGCATTATGACAGCAAAAGGGACAGTTTATAGAAAAGTCTCGCTTCGCGATATTTTTCTATGGGGTTGGTTGACGCTTGAGAGCTAGCCATTGTTGCAAGATTAGGGCAGCCGCCTTGCGATCGATCATTTCCTTGTTATGTCTTGTGGAAATGCCCTGCGATCGCATCATTTCTTCGGCTTCGTAGGAGGTTAAGCGCTCATCGACAAATTCTACTGAGATCCCTAATTGTTTGGCAGCACCATTAGCAAATTTTTGAACATGTTTTGCTTGATGACCGAGAGAACCATCCATGTTGTAGGGCAATCCCACCACAAGCGTGTCAATATCCCGCTCGACTATTAGCGATCGCAGAATTGCCATATCTTCATCCCATGATTTACGAGTAATTGTGGTGATGCCATGCACAGATATACCGAGGCGATCGCATCCTGCTACCCCAATCCGTTTTCTACCGACATCTAGCCCTAATGCTGCATATTGCATAAATTAATTTTATAGCTGTCGCTAGTCATGTTAAAGCAAAATCCAAAAGAGAGTTGCGGCGCAAAGCGCCGCAACTCTCTTTTGGGTTTGTGTGTCGTGCAAAGCTCGACACACTATTGATTTTGAAATGGTTGAACTTTTTGAATTAAAGTTTGCGATCGCGCAATGATCGTCGTCCAGTCATCCTCCGCGATCGCCTCTGGTGAAAACAAATGACTAGAAATGCCCACTGCGATCGCCCCAGCCGCCAGAAATTGATCAGCATTTTGAATCGTAATCCCGCCCGTCGGAATTAAGGGAATATCGCGCAACACGGGCTGTAAGCATTTTAGATACTCAACACCACCAAATACCTTAATGGGAAAAACCTTAACTGCGGCTGCTCCAGCCTGCCAAGCCGTAATTATTTCCGTCGGTGTCAGTGCCCCCGCAATTATAGGAATATTACTTTCGACACCCTTGGCAATCAGATCAGGATTGGTATGAGGGGTAAAGAGAAAGCTACAACCACAGCCAATCGCCCTTTCTACACTATCAACATCTAAAACCGTGCCTGTGCCAATTTTGCAATCAGGTAACTCCTGCTGCAATTTGGGAATCAGTGATTCGGCGCGATCGGTATTCCAAGCAATTTCGATCAGCTTAATCCCACCTGCGGCGGCGGCAAGGGCCATTTCCCGTGCAGTCACAACATTATCCGCACGAATAACGGCGATAATGCGATGCTGCTGCAACAAACTGATCCAAGGATTCACAGATTTTGTGCAAAAAGTTGCATTTGCGTTTAACTCCCAAAGATCATTACACAAAGCACAGTTTTTGCAAACCCAGTAAAAATGGCTACATAACGAGACAAGGGGCTTAAGCCCCTTGTCTCGCTATGGTTGCAAAAGTTTGGAAGTCCTCAGAGGCTGTCGTGCTTCATAATATGTTTTGGATAACAAATTATAGAGAATATCTATGGCTTTGAATGTTGGCGATCGCGCCCCAGATTTTAGCGTGGCTGATACCCACGGCAATATTGTGACCCTTTCTAGTCTCAAAGGTAAGCGGGTTGTTCTATATTTTTATCCCCGTGATAATACCCCTGGATGCACCAAGGAAGCTTGTGGTTTTCGCGATAACTACGCTCAGTTTCAAGCAAAAAACACATTAATTTTTGGTGTCAGCACTGATGATGCTAAGTCCCACCAAAAGTTTACAGAGAAGTTTGACTTACCTTTCCCGTTGCTTTGCGATGTCGATGCTCAAGTTGCCACAGCCTACGAGAGCTATGGCAAAAAACAAATGATGGGAAAAGAGTATATGGGTATCTTCCGCAATACCTTTGTGATCGATCCAGAAGGTAAAATCGAGAAAATTTATCTCGCTGTCAAAGCCGAACCCCATCCTGCCCAAGTTCTCGCGGATATCTAAGTAAAGAGGAGGCGCGAAGCGCCTCCTCTTTACTTGATAGCAACAAGCGCTGTAAAAAATTTCTGAGGTGTTAAACATTGAATCAAAGCAAAAGTAAGCCCGCTAACTCAACTAAATTAACCAATTGGGTAATTCGCGATCACCAATTTATTTGGGGCGATCGCACTTACCTGATGGGCATTTTGAATGTTACACCCGATAGTTTTAGCGATGGCGGTCAATATAATTCACGGGATGCAGCGTTAAAACAAGTCGCGCAAATGCTGCCTTATATTGACATTCTCGATATTGGTGGCGAATCGACGAGACCTAATGCCCAGCCAGTGAGTGCTGAAGAAGAAAGCGATCGCATTTTGCCGATCATCGAAGCAGTTCGGGCTGAATATCCCCAATTACCTATTTCCGTTGATACAGTCAAAGCAAGTGTCGCTCAAGCCGCGATCGCCGCAGGAGCTGATATGCTCAACGATGTGTCCGCAGGCAGATTTGATCCTGAAATGTTACCTCTAGTAGGAAAGCTGCAAGTGCCAATTTTTTTGATGCATATGCAAGGAGAACCACGCACGATGCAAGAAAATCCTAAATATCGCGATGTGGTAAAGGATGTGAAGCAATTTCTTGCCGATGCAATTTTGGTCGCCAAAGCTTGTGGCATCCCTAAGGACTTAATCGCGATCGACCTAGGGATTGGTTTTGGTAAAACCACCGAACATAATCTTGAACTTTTAAGAAATTTGCCAACCTTTCAAGAAATTGGCGCACCCTTGCTAATGGGAGTATCACGTAAAAGTTTTATTGGTAAACTTTGCGATCGCCCCGATCCTAAAGATCGCCTATTTGGAACAATTGCCGCATGTACAGCCTGTATTGCGGGTGGCGCAGATATTCTACGAGTGCATGATCCCAAGGAAATATTTGATGCTTGTCAAATCAGTGATGCAATATATCGATAAAATAGAAACATAGAGCTTGAGAACCTATCGATATATTGCATAATCCGTATGCATAAATGCCAATATCAAAAAGTATCCGTAACAGTCCATCAGTTACAATAGCCAGACGGGATGTAGGCTTTAATACAATCCAGTAAAGTTTGTAATCATTTTTTAGAGGGCAAGACGTGCCACAGGCTAAGCATTTGCTGATTGGTTCCACCCGATCAGGCAGTGGAAAATCAGCAACAATTTTGGGATTAACATATAACTTGCAAGCTAAAGGTTACAAGATTGGCTATGGTAAGCCAATAGGTACTTTTACGACCAAAGAATTACCCGAATCAGCCGAACGCACTGAAGCTGATGTGGAATTTATTCAGCAAGCGCTAAATTTGCCGCAATCCCTTTTGCGACCCACTCTACTTAATCTCGACAGATCTGCCCTCCAACGCCGTCTATCTGGTGAAGATAAAGCTGATTACAGCACTAAGTTGGATGAGTATAAAAAATTAATTGAAGGCGATCTCGTACTTTTAGAAGCTCCGGCCAATACGGCTGAAGGCGCGATTTTTGGGCTTTCCCTAGAGGAAATGGCAGATCAGCTCGAAGCGCCTATTTTGTTAGTCATGCGATTTGGCTCGTTGTTAGTGGTTGACCATATCTTGATGGCAAAACGACGCTTTGGCGATCGCCTATTAGGAGTGGTGATCAATGACATTCCTGATGAGCAGTATGAAACATCGTTGGAGATTCTCCATCCTTATCTTGAAAATCAAGGCATTCCCGTATTTGCGCTCATGCCTGAGAATCGCACTTTGCGAAGTGTCAGCGTCGCGGAAATTATCGAGCAACTGGGGGCAAACGTCCTCTGCCGTCCTGAAAATATTGATTTAGGCAAAATCATGGTTGAGGAACTCAAAATTGGGGCGATGGATGTCAACTCTGCCCAAAGCTATTTCCGCAAGTCCTTTAACAAAGCTGTAATTACTGGCAGTAGCCGCATCGATCTCCAGTTTGCAGCTCTAGAAACATCAACAAACTGCTTAATTTTGACAGGTCGTCCTTTTATTAGTGATGATGTCGCCCATAAAGCCATGGAATTAGGTGTGCCAATCCTCTCAGTCAGCAAAGACACTCTCAGCACGGTCAGTATTATCGAGGGCTGTTTAGGACAAGTACGCTTGCATGAGGGTGTGAAGGTAACCAGCATTTGCGACATGATGGCAAAACACTTTAACTTCGATCGCTTCCTAAAGTTAATGAATATTAAAGCTCTAGCTACAGCTTAAAAAGAAAGAGAGAGCGCAAAGCGCTCTCTCTTTCTTTGGGGTTTTTACATTTCCTGTAATGTTTTCCAACCAGGTAGCCAAAGCGATCGCCTTTTTAGAGCCTTAGCATTGAGCCAAAACCTTACAGAATCATCACAAGCTGCTTTGATCTCTGCAAAAACTAAATCTCCTTCATTTTTGCGATTGACTACTACAAAATGTCGCCACCCGAAGGTTTCTTGCATCGCTGTCCATTTAGACCCAATTAGATGCGGAAATTTTTGTTTTTTGGTCATATCACCTCATAAAAAATGCGGCTAGCCGCATTTTTTATGTCTAATCAATATCGTCGTCGTCATTGTCATCGTCGTCATCATCGATGTAACTAGGGTCATCGCCTAACATCAATTCACTTAGTTCTTCAGCTTCATCATCAAACTTTAAGCTCGACTCAGTACCTTCTCTAGCTATTAAGCGCCCTGTGGACTCTAGCCAATCAAGAATAGAAACTTCTTGTTGTGTAGGGATGAGTGCTGCGGGTTGGTTGCGGCGCTGAACGCGCAAAGCGGGGTTGTTAATCATAAAAAATATCAAATAAAAATCTTTAGTCTCTTTCAAGCAGTGTGCAAAGCTCACTACTTGAAAACACTTCTTGCAAATTTAGAAACCTGCGGGCAAACCTAAGCCACCAGTGAGGTCTTCCATTTTTTGTTTCATTGTGCCAGTAGAAAGCTGATAAGCGTCCTTGAGGGCTGCGAGTACCAAGTCTGATAAAACTTCTGCGCCTTCATTCAAAGCTTCAGGAGCAATTTCCACACTTTGAGGTTCTTGGTTGCCGCTTAGGGTGATTTTTACCAAACCACCACCAGATTCACCAGTTAAACGCAATTCATCTAATTCTTCTTGCAGCTTTTTAGCGCCTTCTTGAATTTGCTGGGCTTTTTGGAAGGCTTCTTTCATTTTGCCTAAACCAAAGCCAAATCCTTTTCCCTCTTTTCCCTCTGGCATAGCAGTATCAGTTTTAATCCTAAGTTTTCCTGTACATTATGTCACTAATCTGCACGATCGGGTAAGTACGGTCATTGCTAACTATCAAGCTTCTTTCCTAGTTAGTTGTTTAGGACTTCGTTACCAAAATCTTGTTTTTTGCTAAATTTATAAAAGTCCACAGTTGCGCCCCAGATGGCTGTGCCTGTTTCAGGATCGACTCCGCGATCGCCACTCCAAAATTCATCAGCGCTAACTTCAAAGCCTAAAACAACTTGGCGCGATTCGTTTAAATATTGAAAACAACATTTCGCATCCTTGGGCATTTCGGCTTTGTAGCGACTATTAGTAAATGAGACATCTAATAAACAACCAGCGAGGGGTTCGATGTCATTAATGGTGATTTGATTGAGCCGATCGCGATCGCGTCCAGCCCTAGTCCATGCCACAGGATCTTTAAAGCCCCAATATTTGACTTGAATTTTGCCGTCATTTTCTACAAATTGCAAAATACGCTGACGATATGGGCGATCGAGGATTAGCGCATTGGCTTGTTCGGCAAAGATGGCGATGCTGCCTAAAACGTTAAATGGGATGGGACGTTGCCACCAGACTAAGTTCACAAACCAAACAGGCTGATCTAGCGATTGTTCGCGGTTGCCAAATTCACCTGCCATCCATGAAGTAAGGGTTAAAAGTTGATTGGAAGTACTCATGATAGATTTGGATGATGCTACAGGGTTAATTTTTAGATCACATGGCAAAATAAAGGTACACCTCTCTGGATTGATTCGGCGATTGCAAAACTGACTACTTAACATCTTCTATAGTAAGTAGATATAGAGACAATTAATCTGCAATACAAATATTAAAAATGCACATTCAACAAGTTAAAATCAAAAACTTTCGATGTTTTGAAGATCTTACGGTCAACTTAAATCCAGATGTAAATATATTTGTTGGCAATAATGGCTCTGGTAAAAGTGCAGTATTAGATGCGATCACCTCATTGGTAAAGCGTAAATCTAGAAAAAAGATAATATTTCAAATAAATATAATAGAAGTTAACGAAACTTAGACAGATAACCTTAAAAATATAGACTTAATAACTAATATGAATTTCAAAAATAATTCTTTTTTCTCTAGCGATGCTTTGACTATGTTAGAGCGTTTATCCTCAGATGTAGTCGCACTAACTTACTTAGATCCACCTCATGGCAATTCTTATGGGTTACAGGATGATATTAAAACGAATAAGCAGGTTTTAGAAGATTTGCATACATCCTATGAGTCTTATATATCAAAGGTTGTCCAGCAAATTCATCGTATCCTGACCTATGAAGGTAGTCTTTTTGTTCACTGGTCGCAAAATTCCAAATCTATTGATATAAGGTTAATAATAAATCAAGTTTTTGGTAAACAACCAAATTATGAAATCAATTGGAATAAAAGAAATCGCTATAATGATTTTATTCTAGTTTACAGTAAATCAGATAATCCAATTCGTAATAAGCTTTATCGTCCACTATCTACCGAAACAATACTCTTGTATAAAATGGAGGATGACAGAGGTGTTTATAGAACAACTCCTTTAATTACAAATTCGGAACGTCCATCATTACAATTTAATTGGCGTGGCTACCAACTACCACCACAGAAATCATGGTATTTTGACTTTGATAAGCTAGAAAAACTTGCTCAAGAAAATCGAATTGACTTTCCTCATAGTTTTAACAATTTACCAAGATTAAAAAATTACCTTGCAGAACATATCGGAGAAGAAATTGGTACAACATGGAATGATTTACATGAAATTATTTCTTCTTCCCGTGAGCGTACAAACTACCCGACTCAAAAGCCACTTATATTGATGGAAAGAATTATACAATTAGCATCTAATGAAGGAGATCAAGTGCTTGATCCTTTCTGTGGCACAGGTACGACTTTAGTTGCAGCACAACTATTGAAGCGTAATTGGTGGGGAATTGACAATTCATTGGATGCCCAGCAAATCACTATAAAACGTTTACTTACATCAAATAATTTACAGTCAAATAAGGATTACAATGTTCTAAATGCAAGAGAAATTTTAGAACTTCCTATTGTAGGTAAATCTGTTTATGTAGATTTAATTAAAAGAGTTAGTGACATTACTAAACTCAAGAATGAAACTGTAAGATTACAGCAATCTGTTGATCAGCTTACTAATTTTGTGTTGAATATAAAAAAACAGATCAACATTAGCGAAGACGATAATAATAGCGAACGAGTTGAAGATGCTGTTAAACAGATTGAGGATTGGATTACAAACTCAATCTCATATCAGTCAATATCGATAGATCACTATATTAGTGCTGTATGTTTATGGCTGACGATAGATAGATGGGAACAATTAGATATAGCTAGTCAATCTTTTTTACCACAAGCTGAATTATTATTTGAAAATATTGAACAAACCAATAGTCAAGATTACTCTCCTTTTATCCTCCAGTATTGTCGAGCCTTAGAGAATGAACTTTTAATTAAGTTATTTACTGCTTATACAGATGACTTATATAACCGATGCGAAGATATTAATGCTTTTTTAGCTGATGATCTTAAGAATGAGAAAACCAACAAATTTGCTAAGCTCTTAAAGCAACGAAAAAGCACCTATACGTTAGGGGATATGAACCATATAATGGGATTTTTAAAAGCAAATGGTGAAACATTAAATAAAAGCTTATTGTTACAGGACTTTCGAGGCTTTACTGTTAAATATTTTGGTGAAAGTATTGTTGATGTAAAGTATCTTAATCAAATTAAGAGAATCAACGAAGATTTTCGATGTAAAGCTGCTCATCCTTATATTTTAGATATTGAGATTGCTAAACGATGTCGTGATCAAGTACGAGAATGTATTAACGAACTGATTTTAAATTATCGTGACAATCCTAAAATTTAAGATTTGAATTAATTATATTATTGGTATATTTCAATGCATATTCAACAAGTTAAGATTAAAAACTTTCGATGTTTTGAAGATCTAACAATTAACTTAAATCCAGATATCAATATATTCGTTGGTAATAATGGTTCGGGTAAAAGTGCCGTATTAGATGCTATTTCTGCTGCAATGTATCCCTATATATCGCAAATTCAACGAATTGCAAATCAAAATGAGGATAAGTCGCCTATTTTTAAAAGCGATTTATCAGTTCAAAAAAATAATCTTAAACAGGAAAACAAGCGTATCACCCCAGAATTTCAGGCTTTAGTTAAAGGATTTCCAGAATGGTTTATTAAATATAATAATATTTTTTCGCGTGAAGATGGGAATGTTTTTACTGATGAAAATAGTATAGGATTTGGAGCAGATTTTGGTAGTCCAAAACTTAGTAAATTGCTTCGATCAATAGATGATAAATATAAAAATGAGAGAGAAGACAATACGCTTGACCTCATAATTTATTATAAAGAAAATCGAAACGGTATTATTAAGATTAAAGATGTTTTCAATCAATCATCTAATAAATTTAATGCTTTCAAAAATGCTCTTAACGCATCCGCGAATTTTACGGATTTAGCTGACTGGTTCTTTATTCGTAGATTTCACGAACTGAGCATAGTTCAAAAAACAGGAAATACCAAGTTTGAACTCCCCGATTTGAAACAAATACGAAAAGCAATTTCCACTATCATTGCACCAAATGCGACTGTTGATTTTGCTCAAGATACATCAGCTAGGTTAATGGTTGAATGGGAAACAGAAACAGGTGAGAAAATTGAACTATCACTTAATCAATTAAGCTCAGGCTATCGCAATATGTTAGCGCTTGTAATGGACTTTGCAAGACGTTTAGCACAGGCAAACCCACAGATGGAAAATCCGTTAGAAGCCGAAGCCGTTTTAATGATTGACGAGTTAGATTTACACCTCCATCCAACTTGGCAACAAAAAATTATTCCCGACCTCCGCAAAGTATTTCCTAATACTCAAATCATCGCCACAACCCATAGTCCCGAAATTGTTACTACTGTACAACGTCATCAAGTCAAGATTTTAGAAGATTATCAAATCAAAGAATGTCCCTCACCTACTAGAGGCATGAAAAGCTCTGATGTTGTGCGCTATGTTTTAGGGCTAGATAATCTGCGACCAAATACCGAAGAATCAAGGACATTAACAGCACTTTTTGAAGCGATCGATAATGGCAATTTAGAAGAAGCAAAACGACTGCGAGATAAGTTACAAGACTGGAAATCATTTGATCCAGATATTACTAGAGCCGACATGCAAATCCGTCGATTGGAGCGTGAAATGACCGCATGAAAAATGTGCTTAAATCTCCAGAACCAGTTGAGTTTCAGAAATACAAAAATAAAAATAATTCTCAATCTAAAACATGGAAAAGTTTCAAACGAACTGGTGCTTATAATTCTGTCCGTCAAACACTTGTAATTGATCAAAAAGGACTTTGTGCTTATTGTGAAATCGATCTACATCCCAATGATCGTTGTGTCGAGCATTTTATTCCGCGAAATCAATCCACTCCAGAAAGAAACTATGATCTAGATTGGCAGAATATGTTAGCCAATTGCAGAGGGGGGATGGAAAATATTGATGTTTCTGAAGAAGAAAATGAACGTAGAATCTCACAACCACCTAACAGAGTTGCCTGTTGTAGTGCTGCTAAAGCTGATTTTATTCCCGATGGCAAATTATTAAATCCTCTTGAGTTGCCCACATTAAGATTATTTCGTTTTAGCAGTTTAGATGGTGAAATTAGACCTGACGAAAATGCTTGCAAAAATGCTGGTATTCCCATTGAGTATGTGCAATTCACCATTCAAAAGTTGGGACTCAATGTTCAAAGATTGAAAAATGAAAGAGTAGCTATAATTAGCGAAATAACCCAAGAACTTGATGATCGAGATGATGGGTTAATTAATCCAATTTTACTAAAAAAGCAAATTGCTGCCGAACGTTTCGGTGATGGCAAACATGACTGGCCAGCATTTTTCACAACTATTCGTTGGATTCTAGGAGAAGGTGCAGAAAAGCATTTAACCACTATTTCTTATATGGGGTAGTTGGTGGCTTTAGGTCAAAACTTGTCCAGCAGTTAAATTTAAATTTGGAAATGTGGGTGAAGCGATCGCATCATTACCACGAAACAAATTAATTTCATACTCCCCCTCTACCAACGTACAGATCGAAAGAGTAGGTTGCTTAGGCTTACCGATATGTCGAATCCCACCCAAACCTAAATAATCGGCAATCCAATATTCAGGAATACCTAGCGCTGCGTAATCCTCGACTTTACGAGCATAATCATTTTGCCAATTACTACTCACAACTTCCGCGACAAACTTGATTGAGCTACCTCTTGTGATGATTGATTGTTCTTGCCAGAGAGATTCTTTCGCAACTTCCGTCCGATCTACAACCATCACATCAGGACGAAAAGCCGTCGTACTTGCACTAGAGGGACGAAATAAGCCCCTTTGCAACACAAACCAAGGCAAACCTAATTGATCGATCTGCACACAGATTTTTGCCGTGATCAAAGCCGCAACTTCCTCATGCTGCCCTGTTGGTTCCAAATCGAACACCTCACCATCAATCAATTCATAGCGATTATCACCACCATAACGGGCAATAAACTCATCTAGGCTGACAGGTTGATGCTGTACTTGTGCGATCGCAAGGGTCATAGCTCATCTAGCCCCAATTAGTATTTTCAGCTTACCAAATTTTAGCTATAACTGAGACTTCATCGCAAAACTTGCATTGTTATGGTATCTAATCAGCGTTAGCCAATATAGCGATACCCAAACGATGCAAAAATAGTAGATCGATTCTACTGGAGAAAGATTAGGTGTCGGACAAATTTGATTACGATTTGATCATTATTGGCGCTGGTGTTGGTGGACATGGCGCAGCCCTCCATGCCGTCGCCTGTGGCTTAAAAACGGCGATCGTCGAAGATGGCGTAATGGGCGGAACCTGCGTTAATCGTGGCTGCATCCCCTCCAAGGCATTGCTAGCAGCTTCGGGACGAGTGCGTGAAATGCGGGCAAAGTCTCGCCTTAAGGCATTAGGCATTGATGTGGGTGAAGTAAATTTTGATCTCGGGGCGATCGCTAGTCATGCCGATAACTTAGTACTGAAATTGCGCGGTGACTTGACCAATAGCCTCAAACGATTAGGTGTAGATATTTTGGAAGGTCGTGGTCGTGTCGCAGGTGTACAGAAAGTTAGTGTTGGCAGTAAGACCTACACCGCCAAAGACATTATTCTTGCTACTGGTTCCGAGCCATTTGTGCCACGCGGTATTGAAATCGATGGCAAAACTGTCTATACCAGCGATCAGGCTGTGCGTTTAGAAACCTTGCCCCAATGGGTCGCGATTATCGGTAGTGGTTACATCGGGCTAGAATTTGCGGATGTTTATACAGCGCTTGGTTCAGAAGTAACCATGATCGAAGCTTTAGATATTTTGATGCCAGGGTTTGATCCTGATATTGCCAAGATTGCCGAGCGTGTACTTCTCAAACCTCGCGATATCGAAACGAGAACTGGTGTATTCGCCACCAAGATTACCGCAGGTGCTCCCGTCAAGATTGAACTTACCGATGCCAAGACTAAGAAGGTAGTGGAAGTTCTGGAAGTAGATGCTTGTTTGGTGGCGACAGGACGGATTCCGCTTACCAAGGATCTTGGTTTAGAAAGCGTAGGTATTGCGCCAAATCAACGCGGATTCATTGATGTAGATGACACAATGGCTACTTCTGTTCCGCATCTTTGGGCGATCGGTGATGCGACGGGCAAGATGATGTTGGCTCATGCGGCTTCGGCGCAGGGTATTGTTGCTGTTGAGAATATGTGTGGTCGTGCTTCTACGGTTGATTATCAAAGCATTCCTGCGGCTGCCTTCACCCATCCTGAAGTTAGCTTTGTCGGCTTGACGGAACCACAGGCAAAAGAGAAAGGTGCGGCGGAAGGCTTTAAGGTTGCTACAGCAAAGTCTTACTTTAAGGGCAATTCCAAGGCGATCGCAGAGGGAGAAACTGAAGGCTTAGCCAAGATTGTTTACCGAGAAGATACGGGCGAACTTTTGGGCGTGCATATCATCGGTATCCATGCTTCGGACTTGATTCATGAGGCTTCAGCGGCAATACGCGATCGCCAAACAGTGCAGAAGTTAGCGACGATTGTTCACGCTCACCCAACGCTTAGCGAAGTCTTGGATGAGGCTTATAAACGCGCAGCACACATTTAACTGATGTTGCGTGGAAGGAATTCTTGCGATGGCGTAAGTCTAGGGCAAGCCCTGTGGCGCAGCCCCTACAAGATCTAAAATTTACAGGTAGGGGCAATCCCCCCGTGGTTGCCCTGTTATGCTAGCAGCAAGAGGTTCATTATCTGAGTTCCACGTAACATCAGATTTAATCAAAAAAGTATCCTAATGGGGAGCTTTTTTAATTAGTTCTAAATAGGTAAGGCGGCACTTTGCGCCGCCTTACCTATTTAGGTTTTGCATATCAAGTTTAAGGAATCTATCTACTGCTTGATACATCCAATATAAAGGCATTTTAGGATCAGCATTAGTCTTCTGAAATCCCAAGGCTCCTGCTAATGCTGCATAATCAGGATGAATGATTAATGTGTACATATCCCAGAGGTTGGGAAAATCCTGTTGTATTCTCTGGAGAGTTTGTTGCGAGTCTAGCAAGAGACTGGGCTGAGAGGTTTGGCGATACTCACTATCAATTACCCAACTTCGCACAAAGACAGACCGACAAGTTTCATCACCAGCCAAAGCCATTTGAAACGGATCAACATCCGCAACTTGACTCAGGTGCAGCCCTCGACTGGGAGGCTCAAAAAATTTAATTTCGGATTCGCGTTTGGTGGGATAGAAAGCATAAAACCCAACGGGATTATGATTGTCGGCGCGACGTAATACCCGCAAGCCTGTTGCATATTGACTAGCCCAATCGCGCAGAATATTGGCAATGCGATAGGTAACCGCATCATGATTGCGATTGAGCCAGTTGTAGTTGCTAGCTAATAAATTAGCGATCGGAATTGCATCACTACGAGGATCAAAGGCATCGATCGCAAAATCAACATTGCTCTCCGCACTATCACCTTTGAGCAACTCTGGCAAAGCTTGAATTTTGATCTGAGTACAGTTACCGTCAAACTGCTTTTGGATTAATCCCAGATCAACCAACTTATTGAGCATCATTCCTGCTGAGCGATCGCCACCACGATCTTTATCGCTATAAAACACATCTGAAGCTTCCAGACAACTACATTCCACCCATCCTTGTGGAAATGATAGTTCTGAAAGCGGTGGTTTTGGGAGGGCTTTTTGAGATTGGCAATCTTTTAGAAACAAATAAAGCGCTAGGCGTACAAAACACTCGGCTCTACGCCTTGTCATCCCAATTCGGCGCAGTAGCTCTGTCACATAACGCTGCTGGATAGTTTTGGGAAGCCATTGATCAAGGGCTTCAGGGCGGATTGTGGAAGATATGGACATATGAGCTACCAATGAGGACAGCGCAAAGCGCTATGAGGCTTTTGTCTGTTTTTTCTAAATATAGCAAGATTTTTCCGAAAAAACTTCGCCCTACTTCGATCTACTTCTTTAATCTTCGTGGCGATCGCTGCTTACTCGGTCAAGTCATTCTCATTACATAGGTACAGACGGCATGATGAGCTTATGAGTTTTCGGAGCAGCCAATGATTTCCGTCTATCAATGCAAATCAGCTTTTCAAAATCTACTCCGTCCATTAGTCCAACAATTGGCAACATGGCAAATTTCCCCAAATCAAGTAACAATATCCGCGATTTTGTTGTCGGGGGTGACAGGGCTAGCACTTGTCCAAAGTACACAATTCGCCAGTTCCTTTCTACCCACAACTCAACAGGTTCTATGCTCTTTACCGATCGCCTTATTAGTCCGTATGGCTCTTAATGCGATTGATGGAATGCTTGCCCGCGAACATGGTCAGAAATCAGCCTTGGGATGCATTCTTAATGAAATGGGAGATGTCTTATCCGATGTTTTTCTCTACTTACCATTTGCCCTAGTTGCAGGTGTTTCTGCTCCCTTGATTGTCGGGATTGTGATTTTAGCGATCGCCTCGGAAATGGTCGGGGTCTTGGGCTATGAGATTAACCACAAACGTCACTACGAGGGACCAATGGGCAAAAGCGATCGCGCCTTAGTTTTTGGAGTCATTGGCTTGATATTAGGTTTTGGAATTGAGCCTACTCAATGGCTAACGTTTCTTTTAGCGGGAGTTGTCTTGCTTCAGATTTGGACAATTACTAATCGCATTCAAGGAATGCTACAGGAGGTCGAACCATGGAAATAAATATGGGAATAAACATCGCGACACCAGTGCTATACACGCTTGCGGGAATTTTTGGACTACTAGCGATCGCCACAATGATTACTTTCGGTTTAGCATTGAGTCATTGGGATACAGACTATAGCGAACTGAAAGCCCGCATCAAATCATGGTGGGTGATGGTCACAATTTTCAGCCTTGCTATCTTGTTGAAGCACCCTGTTCCCATTGTCTTTTTCATGGTTCTCAGCTTTATTGCCCTTCGTGAATATCTTTCTCTAATCCCTACCCGCTTTAGCGATCGCCGCGTTTTACTCTGGGCTTATCTTGCCATAGTCCTCCAATATTTCTGGATTTATATCGGTTGGTATGGAATGTTTTTGATCTTCATTCCCCTCTATATGTTTCTACTCCTGCCGATGCGAATGTTGCTTAATGGCGAAACTGAGGGCTTTTTAAATGCGATCGGCACGCTCCACTGGGGACTGATGCTGAATGTCTACACAATTAGCCATCTCTCATATCTAATCATGCTGCCACTTAGTGGGAATCCAATCGCAGGCGGTACAGGTTTATTAGTCTATCTATTACTACTGACTGAAATCAATGACATTTCTCAATACATCTTTGGAAAGCTGTTCGGTCGTCACAAAATTAGTAATTGCTCAACGTAGGAAAATTGACAAAAAGGCAAAAGCTGATAAATTAAAGAAATGAAGGAACTACCCAACCTAAAAGACCTAACAGACGAGGCAAAA
>NZ_JACJQY010000043.1 GCF_014696925.1 Phormidium tenue FACHB-1050
TCAGATTAAGCTTACTGATCGACAAAATCTAATTTTGCAGTTTCTCGGGGCCTCTTCTCGTAAATATTATTTTTTGTCTTAAATAACCTGCTGAATGTAGGATATATCATCAGCTTATGGCTACGCGATCGCCATTTTAGTAACGTAAACCAGAAAGAACAAGGTTTTACACTGATTGAGTTATTGGTGGTAATCATTATTATTGGTTTGCTTGCCGCGATCGCGCTCCCCTCATTTTTAAGTCAAGCTGACAAGGCAAGATTTGCTGAGGCAAAAGCATATATTGGTACTATGAGCCGCTTACAGCAAGCATATTACCTAGAAAGAAGGACATTTACCAGTAATATTGGTGACTTGGGGCTAGGGGTAGATACTGCTTCCTCTTCCTATACTTACAGCGCTTTGGCGGGTAGTGTGGATGGAAACTTTACGCCACAGCAACCCAAGCAGCTAATTACAAATGTGGCTGTGCCTAACTCTCCTTACCTCAAGTCACTTGTTGGTGTGGTAGGTATTCCGGGAATAGTGCGGATCGACACTATTTTTTGCCTTGGGAATACACCAAATATTAGTCCTATCCCTCCTGGGGCTTTAAATCCCATAGCTCAGACAATGGTTTGTCCTACAGGGTTTTCTTTACAGTAATAGCGAGTTGGCTTTAACAGATGTTATGCAGCCAAAAATATTTTTAGTCAGAGTGATAGCATCCTGTTTTTTTATGGGTAAGTTACTTTCACAACAACCCAACAAGTTAACTTTCTTGACATACACGGGAATAAAGAATTATGAAATCTGAATTCAAGACCAAGCTCATCCAACACATGCTCAACAAGAAGAATGGCGAAAAGGGTTTCACCCTGATCGAACTTCTCGTTGTTATCATCATCATCGGTATTCTTGCTGCGATTGCGCTTCCTTCTTTCCTTAACCAAGCGGCAAAAGCTCGTCAGTCTGAAGCTAAGACCTACGTGGGTTCTGCAAACCGTGCTCAACAAGCCTATTACTTAGAAAAGCAACGCTTTGCTCCTACCCTTGAAACCTTGTCAATCGGCGTTGCTGCACAGACAGAAAACTACGACTACGCAACAACAGGTGCAACTAGAGGTACAACTGGCACAAATGCTTATGCTTACAGTTCTTCCGTTCCTCGTGAACCAAGTATCAAAACCTATGCAGGTGCTGTAAATCTAGCAACCCCTGCTGGTTCTGGCGAAGCAACCACCTTGGCTGCTCTTTGCGAAGCTAAGTTACCTCCTGTCAATCAGGGTATTTCATCTGATGCTAGTGCAACTGTGGCTGGTGCTATTACCAATGCATTCACATTGGCTACCAACTTGGCTCCAGTATGTTTAAACCAAACTGTCAATAGTGGCTTTGTTCCTGTTAACTAGTTTTTAGACTGGTTTACACTAAATATATTGAGATGGGTAGTTGATTTATATCTTCTACCCATCTTTATTCTATGTATATAACAATTTTCAAGTAAGCGCAGTAAGGGATCAAGTTATGAACTTTAAGTTAAATAAGCAACTGCAAGACTTAGCATACTCACACTTTGAAAAACAGGAATATGAGGATGCACAAATAATTTTTCAGGAAATTATTAATTCTGGTAATGGTAGTAGTTCCGATTATTGTTATTTAGGCTTATGTTTGTTTCTGATAGGAGAAATTGCAGAAGCAGAAATAAATTGGCTTAAAGCATTAGGTAAAAGTGTTATCGATAGTCTTGATAGTTACGATGAGCAATTTATCAACTTTTTAGATGCAGAAGCCGAAAAACAAAAAGATCTGAAAAGATACGATATTTCTCTTCCAATTCGTAATGTTTTGCGTGCTCTCAATCCCCATGATTTTTACAACTTAATTTCCATTGTCAATCTATTCATAAAAAAAGAAGCTTATGTTTCTAGTTATCTAATTGACTTGAATATTGTTAATCTTTTAGAAACTGGGGAATTTACGGCTCTTGACGAAGGCTTTTTTATAGATTTTTTTGAAAGAATATTGATTTTTACAGGCTGTGATGAAGCCACCTTAAATTTTATAGAAAAGCTTTGTAATTATCATAGTCAATATCTGAAAATAATTACAGAAAAACTCACCCTGATTAGTGTTTATCTAAACAATCAAGATAAAAAAGATCAGGCTGTGCGAATTATTGAAATGGGGTTAAGACTAGAACCAAACAACAAATCATTTTTGAGAAATCTGATCGATTTTTGTTTAACTACAGACACCCCAAGAGCTATTCAAACTGCCAAAGCACTGTATGAAATATCTAAAGATAGTCATGTGATCGATAGGGTTATTGCCTGTGAATGTATGACTAGAACTCTGATTGTTAACTGTTTATACTGGCAAGAGTCTAAAGAATTCTATCAGGAATATATAGAAAACTTAAAGGAACTTATAAATTGTGATTATGCAGATTTAATCAAATATGATGAAGTCAGCTATCTAATTACTACAGGATTTTACTATCCTTACTTCAGCGATCAGCCGCGTGCAAGGCAGCTTTTGATGAAAGAGGTTCGCCAAATAGCGAATCAGAAAATTTATCAGGATTATCAAGACAAAAGCCTAGAGTACAAAAAAAGATTGACCTTGAGAAAGACTCTCGGCAAACTTGATCGTCCTCTAAGAATCGGATATCTCTCTAGCTGCATGAGAAGACATTCAGTTGGATATCTAGCAAGATGGCTGGTGCAAAATCATAATCATGATGATTATGAAATCTATGGATATATGGGGGATGCGAAGGAAGATCCCCTAAGGAAATGGTATATAAGTCAATTTCATAAATCCTACACAGACCCAATACCTAATCACCCATCTTTTGCTACTCAAGTTCTAAAAGATGGAATTGATATTTTGATAGATTTGGATAGCGTTACTTCTGGATGTGCTGCCATTATCTCTGTACTTAAGCCTGCTCCTGTTCAGGTGACATGGTTAGGTTGGGATTCATTGAGTCAAAATGCTATCGATTATTTTATTGCCGATCCCTATGTTTTGCCTGAGGATGCAAACGAATATTATCCAGAAAAGATTTGGCGATTACCCCAGACCTATATTGCTATTGATGGGTTTGAGTCGGCTACCCCCACCGTTCGACGAGATACATTGGATATTCCCGATGATGCAGTCATCTATTTCAGCGCTCAAGCTAGTATGAAGCGCCATCCCGATACAATTCGGTTGCAAATGCAAGTGGTTAAGTCAGTTCCTAATGCTTATTTAGTGCTTAAAAGCTTTGGTGATCAGGATTCTCTTAAGGAGTTTTTTTACAAGATCGCAGAAGCAGAGGGAGTTAGTACAGATCGTTTACGCTTTCTGCCAATTACTAATAGCGAAGCCGAACATAGGGCGAATTTAATCATTGCCGATGTGATTCTCGATACCTATCCCTACAATGGTGCAACCCATACCCTTGAAACACTGTGGATGGGTATACCAATGGTGACGCGAGTTGGAGAGCAGTTTTCGGCGCGAAATAGCTATTCGATGATGATCAATGCAGGTATTACCGAAGGTATCGCATGGACAGATGCGGAATATGTGGAATGGGGAATTAGGCTTGGAATTGACCATGATTTGCGTAATCAAGTAATTCTCAAATTGCGGCAGGGTAGGCAAACAGCCCCGCTTTGGAACTCACGCCAATTTACCCGTGATATGGAAGCTGCCTATGGGCAGATGTGGCAAATTTGGCTAGATACTGAAGATCCTGAAATTGAGATTGATCCTGTTGCCGATCGTGAATTGTTCATAGCTGAAGCAGAGTTACGGAACCAAGACGCGATTCGTTTAGCGCAAAAAGGTAAAATGGAATCCGCGATCGCCTGTTGGCAAGCCGCAATTTCCTTGCATCCTGAATACATTGATGCCTATTACAACATGGGTATCGCTCAAGTGGAAGCGGGAAATCTCGAAGATGCGATCGCATCTTTCCAAAGTACGATTGAACTAGATCCTAGCCATGCCAATGCTCTTTATAATTTGGGCTTAGTGCTCTCTAGGCAAGATAAATTAGATGAGGCGATCGCTGCCTATGATAGAGCTTTTGAGCTTAATTCTGAAGACATTGATATTCCCTTAGCTTTGGGTAGTGCTTTCTTTAAGCAAGGCGAATGGGAATGGGCTATTAATGCTTATCAATCTGCTCTAGAAATTAATCCTGAATCTGCAATTGCTCTAGGGGGATTAGGTGCAACATTAACAGAATTTGGAGAAATAGAAGAAGCGATCAATTGTTTGCAATCTGCAATAGCTATTGATCCTAATGATGCTCAAGTTTATTGCAACTTAGGTCATGCCTTTGCAAGAGTAAATCAAACTGAAGATTCTACCTTCTGCTACCAAAAAGCTTTGCAGTTAAATCCTGCTTCTGGTCATGCTTATTGGAACTTCAATAATGACATTCTTACTAATGCCGATAGTAATCTGTATTTTGATTTTGTCCTCAAAAGACAAATAGCTGATCAATTTTTAGAAACTTGTTATAAAACCGACAAAATCCGTTCTCTCGTCAATTTCTGTAGTAACTATGCCCATTCAGGTTTAGGAGATATAGCCAAGCTAAAACTTACGGATCTAGAGAGTACAGTTTTGGAGAGTCCTCATCTGTCGGATATCGAGATCCAAGTTCTCTATACCAATTTTCTATTTATTCTTTCTAGCCTGAGAGATGAACGTCAACTCAACTTCAATATCTATAGACTTGTTGGTGGTTTATATCGAGATAGAATCATTCAGCCTAAAATAACCTCGGAGAATTATGATCGTTTCTCTAGCGAAGTTAAACAAACTTTAAAAATTGGTTTCATTTCTCCGCACTTTGCTCGTCATCCTGTTGGCTGGTGCAGTCTTGATGTTATTCGTGAACTATCAAAAATTACGCCGCATATTTATCTATATGCAACAAGCAATATTAAACCCGATGAGAAAACTAGAAAATTTGAAAATATTGCCGAAAAATACTATTGGTATGATAGTCCTGAATTAAAAAATAAAGTTAATAGTTTTGATAGTCGTTTACATCAATTGCTTTCTGATATAGGACAAGATCAATTAGATGTAGTTATTGATCTAGATTCGGCTACAATTCCGATCAATACTCATATTCTATGCCGTGACTTGGCATCTGTTCGCTTATCGTGGTTAGGATTTGATGCACCTTTTGTATCACAACATAACTATTGGCTAGGAGATCGCTTTACTCATCCCGAAGGTGTTGATGAATATTATTTAGAAAAGATATTGCGTTTGCCCGATGCTCATATGGCAGTATCAGGGCTTGAGTCTATAGAGCTTGATCGAGACAGTGAAAGAGAGAAACTTGGTATAGCATCCGATCAAGTTGCCTATCTCTATGCGGCTCCAGCACGTAAATTTAATCGTGATAGCGCTAGAGCCTGTATTAGCATTTTGCAGCAAGTTCCTAATTCAGTATTGTTACATAAAGGTAATGGCGATCACGAGGTGATTAGGAATATCTATAACGAAATCTGTGATGAGATTGGTATAACTGGCGAACGAGTTATCTTTTTGCCTAGCTATAAGACCGAAGAAGAACATCGAGGTATCTATACGATCTCGGATGTTTTCCTAGATTCCTACCCCTACAATGGAGGCAGTCACAATCTCGAAGTCCTGTGGTTCAATTTACCAGTAGTAACGCTAGTAGGCGAACAGTCCTTTGCTAGGATGGGTTATTCCTTCTTGCAGGCGTTAGGTATTGACGAAGGAATTGCTCATAATTGGGAAGAATATGTTACATGGGCTGTTAGGTATGGTCTAGAGCCAGACTTCAGAAATTCGATTAAGCAAAAACTGATTGATTCAAAAAATCCTACTAATCTTGCACCGTTGTGGAATCCGCAGAAGTTGGCACAGGATATGTATAATTTATTGCAAAGTTTATTTTAAGGAGTTTAAAAAATCGTGAAATTACATATAGGCGGAACAGAATCTCATCCAGAATGGAAAATCTTTAATATTGAAGAAAGTTCTGAAGTTGACTTCGTTGGTGATGCTTCAGATTTAAGTCAATTTGACGATGAATCTATTGATACTATTTATGCCAGCCATATTCTAGAACATTTTCACCACTCCCTAAATGGTGAACTTATTTTTACCCTTGCCGAGTGGCATCGGGTTCTGAAGCAAAGTGGGCAACTAATGATTAGTGTCCCAGATATCAAAACTTTAAGTTGGCTTTATACTCGCCCTAATCTAGATGTTCAAACACGCTTCCATATCATGGCAATGATGTATGGAGGACAAACTAATAAGTATGATGTCCATAAAGTTGGTTTTGATTTTGATATTCTTTGTCTTTATTTAAAAGAAGTAGGCTTTAGTGAATGCCAGAGAGTAGATTCTTTTAATCTGTTTAATGATTGCAGCACTATCCAGTTAATGGGAGCTTTAATAAGCCTTAATGCGATCGCGACCAAGTAACCACAATTTAGTAAAATGTTTGCAAAACTATTTGTCTATCATCAAATATCCCAAGCTCTCTAAATCGCGAATAGTATTTTGCACCAACGGTAACACCTCGGCTACACCTTGCGATCGCAAAGTGATCGGATTGACGGGTCTGATTTTTGCATAATATTCGCTCAAAGTGGCAATAGTTTGCGGAGAGTCGAGTAAAGGCAATAGGCAAGCCGCCATTGAGCTATCAACGGTCACAACTGGCTTGACCAAAGATAAATGTTGAGTCAAATTAACTGTACGACATTGCATCACACAACCTTGCAAATCTGCGCTAAATCGTTGAGTCTGTAACTGTGGATGTAGATACACTCTTGCTGAATACCAGTCATCTTCATTCCAATCTTCAAAGGATGTCATCTGAGGTGATTGGCTAAAATGACCACACCAAAAATCTAATAGACGATGGATTGGATTAATTAGCTCATACATCCGCAACTGATCTTCAATGCTAGTATCGGGTAAACTCATTTCCCAAACTAGGGGCAAGTTATCCGACTCTTTAAAAAGCTCTCTGAGATTCCAGTCTCGCCAGTTAACCATACTGACAAACTCTAGTTCAGCCGTTCCTAGGAATGAAAATAAATCTGCGATCGCAAATCCCTTATCTCCTTGTAATAACTGATTCGTTAAGATCTTCTCCTTGCCAGCTTCTCCTAAAAAACTAGCATCCCAAGTTTGTACTTTGAGATTAACGTTATCTTTCAGGGCTTGCATCGTTTCAATTACTGTCTCTATTTCTAGATCTCCAATGTCCCCATCCATCACCCCCATTAATGTAAACATTTGCTGCGCTCGGTAGAAGCTCAGTCTCTGTAAAGCACTATGTAAATTTGCGCGAATAATACCATCAGGTTTTAGAACAGATTTCATTGCTGCTAGAGCGATCGCAGGATCAGGCATCAGATATAAAGTCTCATCGCAGTTGATGTAGTCAAACTGATAGCCCAGATCACTCAGATCCTCAATTGATAAGCAATGGAATTCAGCATTATCAAAGCCATGATATTTCAGCCTCTGTTCGGCTAGTTTTACTGACTCTGACGATATATCCACACCAATAATTTTTGCATTAGGATTGGCTTCAGCCAAAATCAAAGACTTATATCCAGAGCCGCATCCCGCGTCTAAGATCAATCTATCTGTTGTGTCAATGACTTGGCGATCACGCCGATAGAAAGCAGTAACTAAATTATGGATATATAGCTGATAAGCGTTATCCTTGGGCGACTGTTCCAAAGGTATACGCGGATAGGGGCTACTATCAAACTGTTGCCGAATTTTTTCTAGTATTGACGACTGATCGGGATTCACTCAAATTCTGCCTAAATTGAAGTTTGTCTATTGTAGACCTAATCAAATTCTAAAAACTATCACCTGACCGACAATTTAATAAGAAATACAAAGGTTTATTTCCCCGCCGAAGGCGGGGAAATAAACCTTTGTATTTAGCTTAGTTGAAAGGTGCTGCTTTGACTTCTCATGGGTCATCTATAAAGAGAAGAGGTGCAAAGTGCCTCTTCTCTTTATAGGTTTATTGTTGCAATTGTAGTTTGTAATAAAGCGATCGCTTGGGCTCCCGAAATATGAGCAACTGGCAAACTATCGACCCCCATCGCCACACAAAGTAAGCCCAAATAGAGAATCGAATATTTGAAAACAGAACGGGCGACAGTACGATCGCTCGGTTCCTTTAATAACTGAGTTGCCTTGTAAATAAATGCACCGCCTAGTCCAACAGCTGACACTGCATAGACTAGTCCCATGACATTGCAAGGATAAACCAGTAATAACGATACAGGAATTATTAATAGGGTATAGAGCAAGATCTGATTGGCTGTTACCTCTGCACCCTTGACGACAGGTAACATCGGTACGCCCACTTTGGCATATTCATCACGAATCATTAGTGCTAAAGCCCAAAAGTGTGGAGGAGTCCACACAAAAATAATTGCAAATAAAACCCATGCTGCCCAGCTTAGTTCACCAGTGACCGCCGCCCAACCAACTAAAGGCGGGATCGCTCCTGCTGCACCACCAATGACGATATTTTGAGTGCTAGAACGCTTTAGCCAAATCGTATAAACTCCAACATAGGTGGCGATCCCCGACATGGCTAGACAGGCGGCGAGGAGATTGGCATAAACGGACAGCAAAGTGAAGGAAATTATCGCTAAGGCGATCGCAAAAATTAGTGCATGAAGAGGCTGAATTCGCCCCGATGGAATTGGTCGCCAACTAGTCCGTTCCATTTTGGCATCGATATCGCGATCGTATAAACAGTTAATTGCATTCGCCGATGCGGCGGCGATCGCCCCTCCTAAAACCGTAATGAACATCAAAAAAGCATCTACCTGTCCTTCAGAAGCTATCCACATTGCTCCTGCGGTAGTGATTAATAGCAGGACAATAATGCGTGGCTTAGTTAATTCTGTATAATCCTGAATCACATTGCGCCAGTTACGAGTTGCTTGCGTTGTCTGATTCGCTTCAACAAATATACTTTCTGGGATCGCTGTTTCTTGCATTACGCTTAACTCCTAAAATATTTCGCAGTTATTACAGTTAGCGAATCGCAGGTTGCACTTGATTCTGTTCTTGAGTTGTAGATTGCTCTTGTCTGGTGGCTTTAAATGCTAACACAGCAAAGCAAACGAGGGTTCCTAGCAGTGCTGAACCTGTAGCTTGATGAGCAATGGTGAGTGGTTCGACCTGTAGATGTAGTTTATAAGTGGCATAGCCGATCGCCACTTGAGCAATTACTAATAAACCAGCGATCGTTGCCACAAGTCTTAACACAGAGGCAATCGCTTTTGATAGCCAGACTGACACCACTAAAACGACACTAGCAAGGGTAGCGGGGATCACGCCAAGCAAGTGTGCATTCAAAACAATACACATATCTTGTGTGGCAAAGCATTGATGTAACGCCCATTGAGAAGCAACTAATGCACCGAGAATACTTTGCAAATAAACTAAAATTGCTGCCGACAAGCCAAGCCAAGCAAGTTTAGTTGGCGAACGAAACCCGTCAACTAAATTTGCTTGATTAGTTAAAGCTGTAGCGATCGCTAGCAAGCTAGAGAAAAATAATAATCCAGTGCCTAAATGGGCAGTGACAATATCAAATCGCAGTAATTGTGTTACCGTCAGCCCACCCAAAATCCCCTGAAAAACTACTAGAGATAATGATCCTGAAGTTGCCCAAGGCAACCATTTTGGCAAAGATTTACGGAAATACCAGCTTGCCCCAAATAAAACAATTGTGGCAAATCCCACAGTGGAGGCAACGAGACGATGAAACCATTCTAAAAACACTTGGAGGTTCATCTGCTCAGCAGGTAATACCGATCCATAGCATAGTGGCCAGTCGGGACAAGCCAAGCCTGCATTCATCACACGAGTAGCACTACCGATCGCCATCACCATCCAAGTGGCGATCGCTATTCCAAAGGCGATGCGACGAATTAAAACAATTGGCTCTATCCATCGGTTTGTGGCTTCAGACTTACTATTGGTAGAGTTTTCAGCCATTGGCGGTGATTGTTTTTTTGGTTTGTAAGAAGATAAAGAGTCAGTCATGCAAGTTTATGAGGTTCAGGCTTTCTTTGTGAATCTTTATAAAACTCAACAGAAGTATTAGTAACAGTTAGAGATTATCTTAAGAGCAGTTCTAGATTTGGTAAGGGGATTTAACAATTTCTTCGCGTTAGGTATTTACACTGATATTCAAAAAGCATAGCTTTGCAATACTTTTTGAATATCAGTGTTATAGGAGTTATGCCCAAACCTGTGGCACACGCTGCGCGTGCACCACAGGTTTGGGGGCTTTGTAATTTATTGCACAGGTACTATAGGGTTGTGCGATCGCCTATGTCATCGATCCGTTTCTGCAAACGGCTTTTGAACCGATCGCGCATACCTTCTTTCATACGGGCTGGGCGATTTTTTTGTAAGATGTCATGGAGTTGCGATCGCTGCTGTGGGGTCAAGATTTCACGCATAGCTAACATCCGCTCAAAATGTTGCTTTTGCAATTCTTGTTGAAGATTTAATACTTGATCATGTTTGGAACGAATCGTATCGCTGCTGGCTGAACCAGCCAGTAAATCTCGTAGCTCTTTATTAGCCTGACGTGATTGCTGTGCAAGCTCACGGATACGAACAAGATCGCGCTCACGAATGGTTTTAAGTTTTTGTAACTGCTCAGTCGATAAATTTAATTGCTTTAGCATCCTACCTGAAGGCATATTCACATTTTCATCACGATCTGGACGATTTGGAGCTTGGGCTAAGATGTCGGGTTCTAATTCTGGTTTGTTTTCAGTGCTAGGTTGAGGATTTATCTGTGACTGAGTTTGAGATTGCGCGGGAGCTTGTGACTTTAAATTAGCGTTACTAGCCCAAATAGCACCACTAGTAGCAATTACGGCTACAGCGATCGCACCATATTGAAAGACTTTTGACTTAAACATAATATTTCTCGATATTTAATGGACAAACTAAGAATTTAGGGTGAGGGTTATTCATACTCAAGGGGAGACAACTCCATCAAAAGCTGTGTGTCCGATGTGGTTGTTGCTGTATTTGCAGCTTGTAAAACGGTGATATCGGTAGCACTCCAACTATTAATCAATGACTGCTCGATCGCCACTTGATCATCTTCACTAATTAGTTTGCCTTGGCTGATATTGGGGATATTGGCAACCTGATACTGTGAACGATTAGTTGCCCAATTAAATGCTAAACCTGTGGCGATCGCTGCGGGAATTAACAAAGTCCAAGGTAACCAACGTCGTAGATGGGCTTTAGAGGATTTTGGCAATCGCTGTGGGTATTTACTGATTTCGGCAAATAGCTGCTGCTCAAAATTTGGTGCGGGTGGTGGGGCGATCGGCTTGTTTTGCTTGAGAAAAGATACCAAGGAGTCATGGGAACTTTCGCTAGAATCTTCCCCAAAATTTTCTGGAAATCCTTGAGAATATTTGTTTTTCATAACTCGACTCCTTGCGCTTCTAAAAACTTTTTGATGGCACTACGGGCATGAAACAATCGCGATTTCACTGTGCCAACAGGAATAGATAAAATTTCGGCGATATCTTTTTGGGGCAACTCCTCAAGATCATGCAGAACTAGGACAGCCCGATGATCTTCACTTAGCTTGGCTAAACCACGTTGCATCAGGTCTTGATAATGCATTTGGGTTAGGCTCGGTTGTCCATCACTTTCACGGGCGATCGCATCATCAGCGAGATTTTCCAGTTGGTCATCTTCGACAGAGATATTACGTGATCGCATTTTGGCTAATGCTTTGCGGCGATCGCTAGCCACATTGAAAGCAATACGGTAGAGCCATGTCGAAAACTGCGCGGACTGCCGAAATTTGGCTAGCCCTTTCCATGCTCGCAAAAACACATCTTGCACCAAATCATCAAGACCATCGGAACCACATAGCTGATAGAGCGTTGAGCGCACCTTGTGATGATGACGTTGATACAGTTTTTTAAAACCATGGGGATCACCCTGCAAGCAAGCTTGCACAATCGCGAGATCGGGATCATTATGAGGTGATTCTCTGATGTCTATATTTACCGCTCTGAACATCTATGGCGAACATCCATATGAGCATCTATACTTATCTAGGCAATATTGGCAGATTTACATCACTTTGCGCTCAAACCAGAACCGAGAATTTTTGTAGAAGTGTTGCTTCGCAACACTTTTACAAAAATTTCAATGGCTCGTTTGATCGGAAATTGCTGTAACTTATTTCTAAGCTATTAGTTTTGACTGCCCATACCTTAAATAGGTTCAACTCATGTCTGTGGTTAGTTCTGTATTAATTCCTATTATTAAACTATGGTTGCGATCGCAGGTCGAGCATATCGAAACCGTCGAAATTGCGATCGCTGGCAAAAGTCGTCAGATCTTAAGCGGGGATATTCCTAAAGCAAATGTAATCGGCACAGGGGCAAAGTATCAGGGCTTGGCTGTAACCAATATTGACCTATGCGCCGAAGCCATCCACCTCAATATTTCTGAAATCCTTAAAGGCGAAGCATTACGATTACTTGATCCTATTCGCGTGACGATGGATGTCGAGCTTTCAGCCGCAGATTTGCAAAGTTGTCTCAAGTCTCCAATTTTCTTAGAGGCGATCGCTTCGGATGATCCTCCTACAATCCATACAGATGAAGAGATTCGAGATCTACTAGAAACACTAGTTCATAAATTAGGCGATGAGTTTACACTCCATGAACTAGCGATCGCTGAAGGTGGCGCAAAATGTCGTGGTGAATTTGCGATCGCCGCTACCTAAGTCAAAAAGTGAGTGGCGGCGCAAAGCGCCGCCACTCACTTTTTGGGTTTTATGTCCTCAGCAAAACTTGCTTTGCTATATATCAAAATCATCAAGACGTGCTAAGCAAACCTTTATGATTGATCTAATTACTCCGTCATGCCAATAAATGTCCCTTGTCAATTTTTATAATAAATTTCAGCAGTTTGTCTTAATCGCACTTATCAACTTGGTTTATTTGGCGATCGCTACTCAACCTGCATGGGCAACAAACTTTGCAGTTAGAGTTTTTGATGGTGACAACATAACTCTTGTAGATCGCGGCATCAAAACTAAAGTACATCTCGCCTGTATTGATGCGCCTGAGTTACTCCAATCTGAAGGAGAACATGCTCGTAAAGTGCTGCAAAATATCCTTGACGATGAAGAAATTTTTGTCAAAGTTTTTAAAAAAGATAAATTTGGGCGTTACAATGGCGAAGTTTTAGCGGGCGGACAAAATGCTAACCAAGTAATGGTTTCTTTAGGACTTGCCCATTACGATCGCCTGCAAGAAAAAGATTGCCAAGGATATGAAGAGATCGAGGCAAAAGCACAAAGCGATCGGCTAGGGGTCTGGGCAAATGGCACTGATGTGATGCTACCTAGTCAATTTCGGCGCGAAAATAAGCTGCTAGGTGTTGGCTATTAATAAAAAAGGAGCGCAATGCGCTCCTTTTTTATTAACTATCGCGACGGCGAAAACGACCTCTACGCTTAGCATTTTCAGCTTTACGCTTACGTTTCTCGCCTGCGGTCTCGTGATACTGACAGCGACGAATATCTGCTAGTAAGCCAGCTTTCTGGATTTTTTTCTTAAATCGACGTAGAGCCGATTCAATCCCTTCATTTTCACCAACGATTATTTGAGTCATGCTTATTTTGGTAGCAAAGTATTGTTCTTAATTATGCTTTATTTTGGCGCATTTTAATTTAGGCGACGGATATCTAGCTTAGCAAATTTATAATCGATTTGTAAAGCTTATTTTTTAAAAGTGAGCTATAGACTTCATCTATAGCTGCCACCAGTCTGAGGAAACAAACCCAAGAAGCGAGTAGCGGCGCTACTCGCTTTTTGGATTTTGATTTGTCCTAATACAAAGAGCTACAGCTATAAAGTCTCTCGCATCAATACTTTAGACTTTAGACAAATTTTTTAACGAGGTTATACCAATTCGCAAAAGTGTGGTCACACTTTTGTGAATTGGTATAACCAAACCCAGTAAGGGTTTTAAAAACACAAAATGGCTACGCCGTTTCGTGTTTTGGCATTATTAAGCTTTTGGATGGTGATCCTTCTGAAAATTGCATAATTTTATCAGCCGTAAGCCTAGAATCTCTAAGGGGCTAGCCTCTGAATTTGCCACGATTGATCTTCTTGTGGTGTATACAGGAAGCGATCGTGTAGGCGATTAGTGCATCCCTGCCAAAATTCAAAGCTGGTGGGAACAACCCGATATCCTCCCCAAAAATCAGGTAATGGAATCTCTCCATCCAAAAACTTTTGCTTAATCTGTTCAAATTGCATCAGTAGAAGCTGACGTGAAGAAATTACGGAGCTTTGTTGAGAACTCCACGCTCCTAACTGACTCCCCCTAGGACGCGAGGTGAAATACTGTAATGATTCTGTTGTGGAAACCTTTTCGGCAGTGCCTGTAATATGGACTTGTCGCTGAAGCGGCAACCAAGTAAATAAGATCGATACATTAGGATTCACGCCAATTTGCTGCGCCTTACGACTTTCATAATTGGTGAAGAATACTAATCCATTACTATCAAAATATTTGAGCAATACTGTTCTCATAAATGGTTGACCTTGCTCGGAAACTGTCGATAAGGTCATCGCATTTGGTTCTAGTAATTCAGCATTACAAGCTTGCTGAAACCATTTCTCAAATTGTTTAAAGGGATCATCATGCAGGTCTTTGCGCCTAAGTTCTCCTTGTTTGTAATCTTCTCTTAATGCATGAATATCCATTTTTTTAACTACTCAATATTGGGATTGTAAAGAACGACATTTTCTTGCTCATTAGGATCGTTGCGGGAGACGATCGCATGGGCTGGCTCGGTATGACTTAGATTATGGGGTTGATGTGGGACACCTGCGGGAATGAAGATAAAATCACCAGCTTCATTAATTACTGATTGGCTCAGCCCTTGACCATAGCGAGTTTCTACTCGACCCTTGACCAAATAAATAGCAGTTTCATAGTCACGATGAAAATGTGGCTCTGCTGCACCACCTGCGGGAATAATCACCAAATTCATCGAGATTCCCTTTGCTCCTGCTGTAGCGCCAGAGATCCCCACAAAATAGGGCAACTTTTGCAATGTGGCAGTTTCGCGATCGGGTCGCACTGTGATGATTTGACTAGAATGGTCAGGTAATTGCTCAGAATCAGAATTAACCATAACAATTGATAAATGTTTGATGGTAATGATCTTACTTGGTTTGATAAAAGCATTCAAAGCTAGACGAGGTTTAAGGCAAATATTTTCAGCTAAACCTTAGCTAATTTGATATAATCCCCAAAATCATGAGCTAATCCCTCTTAGCAATTGGCAAAGCATCTGAGTCATATCCTTGGAGTTTAAGACGATGGAGTTATTACTAATTTGGGGTGTGACACAGGCGGCAGGTGTACTAGCTAGGGAGATTTTGGGAGATTTAGCTAAAGGTGCGGCAGAGGATTATGTCAAGGACTTTTTTAAGGATTGCTTGAAAAAGGTAATTCACTTACCTGAAAAGGATGTGCAGAAAGAAGCCTATGGGAAGGCGCTCAAAGAATTTTTGGAATTGATTGAGGAAGAACTCAAGGATGCGGGTTATCAAGAGGCAATCATTAAAAAATATATTCCCTATTTGCAAAGGTTTATCAAGCGCGAAGAGGTAAGCGCGGCGCTAGGGATGGCGTTTAATGTGGAATGTAAGGCGATCGATACGGCTTTGTTGGTGAGAGTTTGGAAAGAGTTAAATTCGCCACTTTTACCAGAGAGTATGAATTGGGACTTTTTGAGCAAGTCCTACATTAGAGCTGTGAAGAAGATTGTCCAGAATTCGGATAAGTTGCGTCCGATTTTTGAGGTGCAGACCTTAGATAAAATCGCGGATGCTGTGCAGGAAGTGGCGGGAATTGCGCCAGCGTTTGATTTGGAGAAGTATGCGGAAGGGTTGCGGGAGCAGTATGGCAACTTGAAACTGGAATCTCTGGATACGACGGGAGTTTATTACAACGAGTTGAAGCTTTGGAAGATCTTTATTCCGCAGAATTTGCGGGAATGTCAGGAGTTTATTCCGCAGGTGTATGAGTTGCCGAAGGATCGATCGCGGCTGTTGCAGGAGAGTGGACAGTTGGATGTGTTGGAACTTGCGGAAGCGGAGTTAGAGAACCATCGCAAGCGCTATGTCGAGCAGCCGATTCGGGGAGTTTTTGAGGTTTTGGGCGATCCGAAGGAGTTGGCGAAGGAGGTCGTTGCGAAATATGCGGTGATCTTGGGCGATCCAGGTTCGGGAAAATCGACGCTGTTGCAATATCTGGCGCTGATTTGGGCGGAGCGACCTGTGCGAGATTTGCCTTTGTATCCGTTGCCGCTGTTGTTGGAGTTGCGGACTTATGCCCGTGATAAGCAAGCAGGGAAATGTAAGGATATTGTTTCGTTTATTCATGGTGGGAATATTACTTGTCGGTTGAATCAGCAGGATTTGCATGAAAAGCTGAAGAATGGGGACGTTATTGCTCTGTTTGATGGTATTGATGAGGTGTTCGATCCTGCGTTGCGGGATGAGGTGGTGACGGATATCCATCGCTTTACGAATGAGTATCCTGCGGTGAGGTCAGTTGCGACTTCGCGGTGGTTGGGTTATAAGGCTCAACGTTTAAGGGATGCTGGGTTTCAGCACTTTATGCTGCAAGAGTTGAATGATGAGCAAATGCAGGATTTTGTGGTGCGTTGGCACGATTTGAATTTTGCGGAGGGTGCGGATAAGGATCGCAAGCGGGAGCGGTTGCAGAAGGCGATTAGGGAGTCGCGATCGATTAAGGAGTTGGCGGGAAATCCTTTGTTATTAACGATGATGGCGATTCTCAATCGTAATCAGGAGTTACCGAGGGATCGTCCAGAATTGTATAACCAAGCTTCTAGGGTGTTGTTGCATCAGTGGGATGTGGAACGGGCGCTAGTGGAGGATCGGCGGATTGACCCGAAAACGATTGACTATCGCGATAAGCAGGCGATGTTGCGGAAGGTTGCCTATCATATGCAGTCGAGTGCGAAGGGTTTGGCGGGGAATTTGATTAGTGCGGCGCAGTTGGAGGGCATTTTGACGGATTATCTGAGGACGATTGAGGTGGAGAAGCCAAGGGAAATCGCTCGCATCATGATCGGTCAGCTTCGCACGCGCAATTTCATCCTCTGCGATCTGGGTGGGGATTCCTATGGTTTTGTGCATCGGACTTTTTTGGAATATTTTTGTGCGTGGGAGTTTGTTTGGCAGTTTAAGGAGTCGCAGACGCTGACAAGTGAGCAGTTAATCTATGATGTGTTTGGGAACCATTGGCAGGATGAGTCTTGGCATGAGGTTTTGCGGTTAATTTCTGGGATGATCGAGCCGAGATTTGTTGCAGAAATCATTGATTTTCTTTTGGAGCAGGAAGTTGATAAAAGTGCATTTTTAGCAGGCGATAGGCTTAAAAAAGAAGGGCTATCGAACCTATTGTTAGCGGCAGATTGCTTTGTAGAAGCAAGAAATAGGAGTTTGATCGCTCCTACATCAAGTAAATTACTAAAAATATTACAACTTGAAGCTGAACAGGAAACTCCTTATAATTTCAATTACGAATTAGCAATGACACTCATAAACAGCATTACAAGCACTTGGCAAGATAGCTCTGGGATATTGGATTGGTTGAAAAGATGTCTTGAGCTTGAATCACAATCTTTTATACCTGAATCAGCAGTACATGCGTTTGCCAGAGGGTGGAAAGATGACATTGACACACTTCCTTGGCTAAAAGATTGCGCTCTTAACAATGAGAATGAATATGTACGAAGGGCTGCGGTACAAGAGATTAGCCAAGGCTGGGAAGGTGACCCTGATATTCTTCCTTTGTTAAAAGACCGTACTCTTAACGATGAGAATTGGATTGTACGAAGGGCAGCGATACAAGAGATTGCCAAAGGTTGGGAAGATGACTCTGATACCCTTCCTTGGCTAAAAGACCGCGCTCTTAATGATCATGACAATGACGTACGAATGGCTGCGGTACAAGAGATCGCCAAAGGTTGGAAAGATGACTCTGATACCCTTTCTTGGCTAAAAGACCGCGCTCTTAATGATCAGAATTATGATGTGCGAAGGGCGGCGGTACAAGCGATCGCCAAAGGCTGGAAAGATGAATCTGATACCCTTCCTTGGCTCAAAGACCGCGCTCTTAACGATCAGAATTATGATGTGCGAAGGGCGGCGGTACAAGAGATTGCCCAAGGCTGGAAAGATGAATCTGATACCCTTCCTTTGCTCAAAGACCGCGCTCTTAACGATCAGAATTATGATGTGCGAAGGGCGGCGGTACAAGAGATTGCCCAAGGCTGGAAAGATGACATACAAACATTTGATTTTTTGTGCGATCGCGCTATAAACGACCCTTTTGTTCGTGGTAGAGATCAGTTTGATATTTACCGAACTAATCCCCGTCAAACTGCACTAGAAGGAATCCTCCAATATTACCGTGATAAACCTCAAACATTGGAATTATTGAAGGCGATCTCTAACAACGATCCTGATGAAAAATTAAAGGGATTTGCGAAGGAGGAATTAGTAAAATTGAGTGAAAATCCCGTAGGGGCATAGCATTTGCGCCACAATTTTTCAAACCCGCAACAATATCGATCTGCAAATGCTATGCCCTCTATGCTTTCACAGACAAATTGTCCCTGCGTTGCGAGGTATTGGGCAAAGAAAAAGAAACCTGCAAATTCCCAGATCTCCGACTTTTTCTATGCAAGCAAAGACAATTTGTAAATGCACAAAAAAAGTCGGAGATCTAAATCTATGCCTTCAGCGATCGCTAGTCCCTGCGTTGCGAGGTATTGGGCAAAGAAAAAGAAACCTGCAAATTCCCAGATCTCCGACTTTTTCTATGCAAGCGAAGACAATTTGTAAATGCACAAAAAAAGTCGGAGATCTAAATCTGTGCCTTCAGCGATCGCTTGTCCCTACGTTGTGAGGTTTAGGGCAAAGCATTCCCAAATTAAGGCGATCTGTAAATGCATAAATTTCTGCGGGAATGCTTTGCCCCTACAATTCTATGATCAACCTCAAACATGGGAATTATTGGAGGCGATCGCTAATTTCTAAACTGGTACATGGGGCGATCGCAATACTCAGCAAAAAAAGTTAAGATGGTAGACTCTAAGTAAAATTTTTGTAACTCTTGTAAATCAATAAAGGTCACGACATCAAGTTATGGATGCAGTTGCAGTAAAGCCCAGCGAAAGCAAACCTAGTGATATTAAACCTAGCGATATCCTGCGGCAAGCCGATACCGAAAAATTAGCGCGGATTCGCCACACATGCTCCCATGTGATGGCGATGGCAGTCCAAAAGTTATACCCCGATGCTAAGGTGACTATCGGTCCTGCAACTGAAAATGGCTTTTATTACGACTTCGATCGCAAAGAGCATTTTACCCCTAGTGATTTAAAAGCGATCGCCAAGGAAATGAAGCGGATCATCAAGTGGAATCAGCCCCTTGTGCGTCAGGAATTACCTCGTCCTGAGATGCTTGCGGAAATCGAAAAGCTAAATGAACCCTACAAAATTGAGCTACTAGCCGTCATACCCGAAGGACAAAATATTAGCCGCTATTTCATCGGCGATCCTGAAAAGTTAGAAAAACAACCTTGGTGGGATTTATGTGCAGGACCTCACCTCAATAGTACTGGCGATATTCATCCCGATGCTTTTGCCCTTGAGAGCATTGCAGGAGCCTACTGGCGCGGCGACGAAAAAAATCCGATGCTGCAACGTATTTACGGTACAGCATGGGAAAGCCCTGAACAACTTCAGGCGTATCATGCCATGCTCGAAGAAGCCAAACGTCGCGATCACCGCACTATTGGTAAAGATTTACAACTATTCAGCATTCAAGAAGATGCTGGTGGTGGTTTGGTATTCTGGCATCCTAAGGGCGCGATTATCCGCAATACCATCGAAACCTTCTGGAAAGAAACGCATGTCCAAAATGGTTATGAATCAGTAACCACGCCTCATATGGCAAACTTGGATCTGTGGAAGATCTCAGGACATAATGACTTCTATCGCGAAAGCATGTTTCAGCCGATGGAAGTAGAGCATCAGGTTTATCAGCTTAAGCCGATGAACTGTCCGTTCCATGTGTTGATTTACAAAGATACGCTCCATTCCTATAAAGAATTTCCAATTCGCTATGCCGAACTGGGTACAGTCTATCGCTATGAGCGCTCTGGAACCATGCATGGCTTAATGCGTGTACGCGGCTTTACGCAAGACGATGCTCATATTTTCTGTACCGAAGAACAAATTGAGACGGAAATTATCGGTGTTCTCAATCTTGCGGAGTTAATTCTCTCCACCTTTGGTTTTGAAAATTACGAAATCAATCTTTCTACTCGTCCCGAAAAATATGTCGGATCTGATGCAATTTGGGAAAAGTCTACGGAAGCGCTCAAACAGGCGCTCAATCACAAGGGCTGGAACTACGTTGTCGATGAAGGTGGCGGCGCTTTCTATGGGCCAAAAATTGACATCAAGATCGAAGATGCGATCGGTCGTCGCTGGCAATGTTCGACGATTCAGCTAGATTTCAACTTGCCCGATCGCTTCCAAATGGAATATGTTGGCGAAGATGGAGCAAGGCATCAACCGATCATGATTCACCGAGCCTTATTTGGTTCAGTCGAGCGATTTATCGGTGTCTTGATTGAGAACTATGCAGGCGACTTTCCCCTCTGGCTTGCACCTGTTCAGGCTCGGTTAATCGCTGTATCTGACGGTCAAATTGCATATGCTGAGGAAGTCGTCACCAAGATGAAAGCAGCAGGTTTGCGCGTCCAGTTAGACCATAGCGGCGATCGCATGGCTAAGCAAATTCGCAAGGCTGAGATGGAAAAAGTCCCTGTGATGGCTGTCATTGGAGCCAAGGAAGTTGAAGCAGGAACCTTGAGTATCCGTAGCCGCAAGCACGGCGAACTCGGTGCAATCTCTGTCGATGAAGTGATTAGTAAGATGCAAGCAGCCATTAGCGATCGCACTTGGTTCTAGCTCGTTGTATCAATAAAAGAGAAAAGAGGCGCTTCGCGCCTCTTTTCTCTTTTATTACCCAAATAGTGTGAGGCGGCGCTTCGCGCCGCCTCACACTATTTGGGTTAGCTATATTATAAAAACCAGCCATAACTGTGCAAACCTTTACCCAGTAGATTTACACCTAGATAGCAAGTCCAGACTACCAACAAACCAACACTAGCCAAAATCGCTGGCTTGCGCCCCTGCCATCCTTTAGTAATACGGGTGTGCAAATACGCGGCAAAGACTAACCATGTAATCAAAGACCATGTTTCCTTCGGGTCCCAACTCCAATAAGAACCCCATGCTTCGTTTGCCCATACGCCGCCTGCAATAATACCAATCGTCAGCAGGGGAAATCCTAGCCCGATCGCTCGATAACTGAGATTGTCTAAAGTTTCACCAATGGTGAGACGGCGTAAGGATAGGGGCTTAGTATTAGGAGCGATCGCCTCAGCGGTGATAGTGCCAGTATTGGCAGTTTGGAGATTACCTGAATTTAAAATACTGCCCATACTCTCAACCGCAAACGCGGCAAATGTTTCAGGGTTAGGTGTATTCGTATTATTGCTATCGACAACACTGCGAAGATTAGTACCAAAAGAACTACCCTGTAGCACCACCTCTTGACCACGAGTGACGATCAAAAAGGCGATCGCCAAAATGCTACCCGTCATCAAGGCGGCATAACTCAACAGCATGACACTAACATGCATCATCAACCAGTTAGACTTCAGCGCAGGTACAAGGGGTTCCGACATCTGCATTCCAGAGGGCAAAGCAAGAGCAGCAAAAGCGGTGATTCCCATCGCCATCGGTGAAGTGAAGGCTCCGACTAAACGCTTAGCATTGTCATTGGCGCTTTTGTTGCCGATCCGATTAACGACAATATGCATGGTGGTAATGCCCCATGCTAAGAAAAATAGCGATTCATACAGATTGCTCAGTGGGAAATAGCCTGCATCAATCCAACGCGCTCCCAGTAATGTAGCAATACAGAGATTAGCGATCGCCATGCCTGCATTACCAAGCGATCGTAAATATGGCAAATTGGGAAATGCGACATGCACCCAGAAAACGAGCATGGTCGCAAAGAGGACGGCAAATGATGAGTTGTCCAGTAAGTTCTGAAGCGCGACGAGTTGCATTCAGGCAATTCTCCAGCAATTTTGAAAAGTTTGTATGATTTGATTTTTAAAAGTGCATATACTATGCGTTTTTATTGTAAGCGATGTTGATAAGCCTTACCGTTTGTCACTTAAAGTCCATAAAAATCTAGAACGTAAAAGTCCGCGTAAGATTCCAAACTTTTTGACATGAAAGCATATTTACAAGTAAGTGAAGTGATCGACTGGCAGCATCCCGAAATCATTAAATGCTCCCAACAAATAGCCTTGGGACACGAGACTCCAGAGGCGATCGCCAAAGCTTGCTTTGAATGGGTGCGAGATAAAATCTGTCATAGCTTTGACTATCAAATGAATCCTGTGACCTGTCGAGCCTCTGATGTTCTGCACCACAAAACAGGCTATTGCTTCGCCAAAAGTCATCTATTGGCAGCTTTGCTAAGGGCTAACCAGATTCCTACAGGATTTTGTTATCAGCGATTGAGCATTGACGATCAAGGTGCGCCCTATAGTTTGCATGGTTTCAATGCCATCTATTTGCCTAAAATTGGTTGGTATCGTGTTGATGCCAGAGGCAACAAAGCAGGAGTCAACGCTCAGTTCAGCCCACCATATGAACAATTGGCATATAAAATTCAGCTACCAGAAGAGGCAGATTTCCCAACAATTTTTGCCGAGCCATTACAGATAGTTGTAAACACTCTGCAAGCACAAACTACATGGGATGATATGCTGCGTAACCTTCCAGATATTTCGTTGAATTTTGCTAAGAACTATGGTTTGCTGCCGTAAATATGGCGATCGCTAATATAAATATATAATTTTATTTATGACCTTAAATTACCGATCGATTCCCTCACAATTACCTAATCCCAATGCACTTGGTGTGATCGTTGCACTGCATGGCTGGGGCGCAAACTGTGATGATCTGATCTCGCTAGCGCCCATGGTTGGACTCCGTAATTATCAATGGATTTGTCCTGAGGCTCCCTTTAACCATCCAATGCCCAATGGCAAAATGTGGTACGACCTCCAAAGTCTTGATGCTGAAGGTTTAGCCAAAAGCTGCGAACTGCTTAGCCAGTTTCTCGAAGATTTACCAGCGATGACAGGGATACCTCTAGAGAAAACATTTTTACTAGGTTTTTCTCAGGGTGGAGCCATGACCTTAGACGTGGGTTTAGTCTTTCCCTTAGCAGGATTAATTGCTCTAAGTGGTTACCTACATATCACAGAAGAAGAATTGCAAGAACTTGCGGGATCATTTCCACCTATCTTGATTGCTCATGGTACGCAAGATACAGTCGTTCCCATTAGTGTGGCTCGTAATACAAAAGAGGTCTTTGAACGTCTGGGCGTGAATGTGGAGTATGAAGAATACGAGATGTCCCATGAAATTCGTCCTGAAACCTGCGATCGCATTCAGCAATTTATTCTAGAGAGACAAGCCAAATAGCAACAAAGTAAATATAGAACATGTCCTTTTTTGTTGCTATTTGTTTTTATTTGTTTTAACGTCTAGTCAATTTTTGATATGACAGTGTATTGTTAAGATCGAAATAAGAACTATATATGGAGATATTGTATGAATCTTTCAGATGCTCAAGTTTTTACAGCATTGGTAGTTGCACTGTTCCCCGCAGTATTGGCAGCTCTATTGGGTTCTGCGCTTTCTAACTCGTAGTCCAATTCCCAGTCCTCATAATATCTCTCATAATATCTATCTTTACAGCCTAGAGGTTGCGAATGGTTGCCAAACGAGACTTATCTCCACATTTTTCAGCACCTAAACAAACCCAGCGATCGCAGGGTCAGTATGGGCGAAATGATGTTGTGAGTATGCATTCACGCAGCAACCATTCTGCCTCTAGCAATCTTGCATCTTTTAATGGTGCTAATAGCTACAGTGAAGCAGTTGCTCAGAATGTCCAACGCAAAAGAGAGAAATATTGCCGAACTAAAGCAACTGAGTCAATCATTGTCATTGCCGTGAACTTAGCTTTGTCTCTTGCGGCGATCGCGGCGATCGCTAAATTACTCCCCTATCAGTCCTCACAAAAAGATCGTCTTGACGAGATTACAACAGAGGTAAACTCCACCGAGCAACGAGTAAATGGTTTGCGGGAAAAATTACCCCAAACTCTAAATTCTGGTAAGAATCAGGAAATGCTACTGAGAAAACAGGGTTGGATCAAAAATAATCAAGTGACGATTAAGCTCCTCGATCCGTCTGAAGTAGCTTCCCCTAACACTGATGGCGTAGTGCCAAATACAACTACTGCTCAAAAGTATAACAATAGCCAAAATCCATAAATAAAAGGCGGCACGAAGCGCCGCCTTTTATTTATGGCGTTCTAACTCAATTAAGCGAATTGCCAATAAAATTTCAGCTAACGTTCTTTGCCAAGCGTAATACCAACCTGCCCAACCATCCAAAATTCCACCCTTGAGAATTAAGCAGTAAAACAAAATTACAATTGGCGCAATCACCTTTTGCTTGCGAAGGCGATCGCCAAAACTTAATTCGCTACTTGTTGTTGTTAATAATTTCTGAGCTTCAATTAGTAAATAACGATCTTGAGACTGTAACCAACGACTTAATGGCTTGCGATCGTCATGACTTATATATCCTGCTAAACACCCAGATTCTCCAGCAACTTGAACTCGATGAGCATGTCCATCTTCTATATAAATAGCTCTATCTTTGCGATATAAAACTTTGCGGGGAGGCAGTAAAGTGCCCCTTAAAGGCTGACCAAACACACAATATTTAAATTTTGCAAGGTACGCATCTTTAGTGAGTTGATCAGTTAATAAACATAACTCTTCAATCAATTCATTACTAAGAAGATAATCTGCATCTAAGGAAAGTACCCATTCAGTTCTAACTTGTGATAGCCCATGATTACATTGCCCTGCAAAATGATCGAATTGACGCTGAAAAACTTCTACTTGTGGATAACTATTCAAAATCTCCAGAGTTTCATCATCACTAAAACTATCGATTACAACTATTCTTTTTGCCCATATTAAACGCTCTAATGTTCTACCAATATTTAGAGATTCATTATAGGTAAGAATTAATGGCGTAATTTGTTCTAGCATTTCAGGACGATGCAATTTAATGTTTTTTAAGGTGAGGCAAAGCCTCGTCACAAAAATCTAAATCTCCATTTTTAACCAGCTAAATATAGTTTCAACTGCTATTTCTAAAGGGATTATTTCTAAACTGGGTAAGCGATCGCTATTTGTCATTAGTATAGGCTGTTGATTTGGCTGAAACACAAGAATACTGCGATCGATAGGATCAAGAAACCATCCTAATTTACTGCCATGCTGAAGACTATGTAACATCTTACCGATCACTTTATTAGCATTCTGATCAGGTGAGAGAATTTCAATGATCCAGTCTGGTGCAAGATTAAAGTTATCAGGAATTTCACCATCTGCGAGAAATGGAATATTTCGCCATTCAAAAACGGCAATGTCTGGCACGATTGAACTACCATCAAAAGTACATCTTAGCTCTGGGAAAGCATAGGCAAGCTTTGGAAATTCAGCAACTTGATTAATTTCTTGGCAAAGTTTACCTTGTAATCTACTGTGCCGACCTTTTGGCATAATTTTTTGAGTGACTTTATTATTAATATATTCGCTAGCAGGTTTAGTCTCTGGCAATTGCAGAAACACATCTAGAGTAAGAGTCTTAACAGGTGTTGCAATCATAATTTACTCATAGCAATAAGATTTTAAAAGGATGCCAAAACTAACATGGATTTCCATAAATAGGGGAATCTACCAGCAAACTCAAATTGACAATTGTTAAATCCTTCTGTAATCAGCAACTTTGTTAAAGTATTTACAGAAAAGAACTTGATATGTCCACCATCCCATAGCACAGTGAAATGATTATCCATCTTACCAGTTATAGCAAGAGCTAGATTTTTAACATATCCATGATATGGCGTTGTTAAAATCAATACTCCATTAGACTTTAAACATTTCCTAGCAGATTTAATTAACTCTCTTGGATATACTAAATGTTCAATGACTTCAGCAGAGACAACAATATCAAAATCTCCACCTAAATCAGAGTATGGAATATCATATAAGTTAGCATGAATGAATTTACATTCTAAGAAGCTATTAGTAGCAGTAGTAAATCCTGATAGGGATTCTTCAATTCCCACAACTTCATAGCCTTCTTTAGCAATTAAGTTACTTAAGCTTCCATTCCCACAACCTATATCTAATACACGTAGCTGTCTATGCTCATTTGTCTTGATTTTACTCAATAGCTTTTTTAAAGCAGGAAAAATATAATGATGATGGTGACCAGATTCAGCAGTTTTATAGAAGTATTCGCAAGTTGAATTTGTATTCATCATTTGGCATACTCGACATACATGGTTATTAGCTTTTGAGCTATTTTAGTCCAAGCATAATGCTCCGCAATATATTGCTGGGCTCGCTCGCCTTTTTGTGTAGCGATGTAGGGATGCTCAAAAAAGTCTTGGATTGTAGAAGCGATCGCATTAATCTCTAATTGAGTAACATAGCCGATCGCCTGTTCTTGTACCATGGGTGCGATCGCGACTCCATCGGTAATCAACACAGGTGTACCAGACGCAAGCGCCTCGATTGCTGCAATGCCAAAATTTTCAGAATGGGAAGTGAGGGCAAACAAATCTGCACCTTGGAGATATAAATTTTTAGTTTCACCTTCAACAAAACCTACTAAATGCGTGCGATCGCTGATGCCATGAGTTATTAACAAATCTTGGATTTGACTTATATAATCAGGCTCGCCACTTCCTGCGATCACTAAGGCAAAATCGTATTCTTTTAATTTACTAAGTGCAGCAATCAAGTATTCCAATCCTTTTTTAGGATGGATACGTGACATAAAGAGAAGAATAGGAAAGCGATCGGGAATTTGTAGAAGTTTACGGACTCTTTCTTGAGCATTGGGAATTGGGAATGGAATCTGAACTCCATGGGGCAAAATAAAACTAGGAATATTGAGCTTTAATAGATTGAATTCTTCTAGTTCCTGTTGAGCCGTAAAATGAAGTGCTTGACTATGCAATAAATTGGAACATTCAATCAACTTCAGGTATATTTGTTTGCGTAACTTACTTTGTTGTAGCGACCATGTACAAAGTTGTCCTAAAGGACGATTGATGTAAGGAACTTTTTTAATACGGGCGATCGCCATGGCAATTGTCGAAGCATAGGAAAAAATTGCATGTACATGGACTAGATCATATTCAGTGATGTGTTGCCATAGCCAAGTTGTCAGCGATCGCGAAAAGGCAAACTCTCGCACCGTATATATATTTGGCGAAAATCGAGGAAAGAAACGAATTGGTACATGCCCATATTCAGATAACTGATCGGTAAGTTCGTATAGCGGTACGTCTAGTAAATTTTTGCCATTGTCATTCGTGGTCGCTATTTCCGCATCTACTCCTTGCGATCGCAAAGCGCTCACCATTTCAATCACCGCTTGGCTAGGACCACCGCGTACTGTTGCCACAGATGGAATGATATGGAGAACTTTCAATTTATGCACTCGGTTGAATTGTAATGAGCCCGCGCATCCCCGCTTCCGAATGACCAGCGATCGCGCAATGTAACTCATAAGTCCCAGATTTGATGGGTATAAAAGTCCATGCAGCAGTGGTATTCGGGCGTAATTCGAGTTCACGAATATTGCCTTTAACTTCCACGTTACCCGCAACGACATTTTGTGTCCAGATCGCATCAGCAAAATCTTTGCTCGTGAAGTAATGTTTCAAGCCGCTAGGATTGTTCAGTAACAACTTGTAGCGCTTGCCCGACTCAAATGTGAAGCGATCGGGAATAAATTTGAGTTCATTAGCAGTGTTACTCAGACTGACTTTCACCTCGATCACCGTTTGTTTAGTGAAGTCAACGGATGCAATTTTGACTGGTGCTGCGATCGGAGACGAGATCGCCAAATTGGGACTCATCACCAAAAGAAAAATCGCAAATAGCCCAATCAGCAAACCTTGACTGAAAATTTTGAAGGGGTGGCGCATATAGCTCTCTCTCAAAAAACTAACAGAATTTAGGACTCAGCAATTTAATTTTTGTGGCGCGGCGAAGCCGCGCCACAAAAATTAAGCCATGACCATGCCACCATCGACATTAAAGACTTGTCCAGTAATATAAGCCGCCGCAGGATCGGCCGCTAAGAATCTCACCATTCCTGCAATCTCTTCAGGCTGACCATAGCGACCAAGGGGAATAAATTTGAGAATATCGTCAGTATTCTTGAGATCTGCGGTCATATCTGTAGCAATAAATCCAGGGGCTACTGCATTCACGGTAATGCCACGGCTTGCCATTTCCTTGGCAACGGTTTTTGTAAAACCAATGACTCCAGCCTTTGCGGCACTGTAGTTTCCTTGTCCAGGATTGCCCATTTGTCCAGCGACGGAGGCGATATTAATAATGCGACCTGATTTTTGCTTGAGCATCACTTTGGACACAGCACGGGTAGCCAGAAATACGCCTGTCAGGTTGAGGTTGATTACCGCTTGCCAGTCTTCTAGCTTCATTCTTAACAGCAACGTGTCGCGCGTAATGCCAGCATTATTTACCAAAACATCTATACGTCCCCATGCATCGATCGCGGATTTGAGTAAGCTATCCACCTGTGCTTCGTGGGACACATCGGCATGGAAGGCGATCGCCTCACCACCTTTGCTCTTAATTTCGGCAACAACTTCTTCGGCGGCGCTAGCAGAACTGGCATAGTTAACCACGACTTTTGCACCTTCCGCCGCAAGTGCAACGGCGATCGCGCGTCCAATGCCCCTAGATGCACCAGTAACGATCGCCACCTGACCTTCTAAAAATCCCATGCTTATATTAAAAACTCCATAATCTATTTCATAATTCTGGTCGCGATGTGCGCGACCAGAATCACAGTTTAACGATTTGAGTGTCACTTAACACATAAAAACAGGCTGTGCTTGGCACAGCCTGTTTTTATGTGATTCCTTGCAATGCTTGGATTGCTTGCTGCGTTCGCTTGATCCATTCCGCATCACGATTTTCTTCGTATAGCTTTAAAGCCTCTTGGTAAGAGCGAATCGCATTACTGACCTCACCCTTAAGCGTATACAACGCGCCTAGCCCGAAATGAGCCTTCGCAAAGGTAGGATTTAAAGATAGAGCCTTGAAATAGGCAGCTTGAGCTTCGCCAAGTCTGCCCCGATCAGCATAGGCAAGTCCCAAACTGGTGTAGTCCACCCATAAATCTTCTTTACCAATCGCAATGGTTTTCTGAAAAGCATCAATCGCTTCATCACTATTGCCCTGAGAACGCAATAAATTACCAAGATTGCTATAAGCCACAGCATTCTTAGTATCAATGGCGATCGCTTGACGAAAGGCAGTAATTGCCTCAGAAGTACGATTTTGATCAGATAGAACCCGACCAAGATTATTGTAAGCAGCCGCATATCGCGGATTAATCGTGATCGATTTCCCATAGGCTTCGATCGCCCCTTCGAGATCACCTTGACGACGCAGAGCCAGCCCTAGCCCGTTGAAGGTACTAGCAACCCTCGGATTTAGCTCGGTACTGCGTCTAAAGGCTTCGGCTGCCTCAGGGATATTTTCTTCACGCAATAGAGCGCTACCCAGAGCCGCATAGATATCGGCATTACGGGGATCTTGTTGGGATGCTTTGCGGAATGTGGCGATCGCATTTGGGCGATCATTTAACTGGTTATAGGCCAAACCAAGGTTGTAATAAACATTCGGGAAATTCGGATCAATCGTAGTTACCCGTTTGTAAGCATCAATTGCGCCTTTATAGTCACGGTCTTCATATAGCGAGATTCCCAGCGCAAAATGGGCAACCGCATACTGGGGCGCAAGCTCGATTGCCTTACGATAAGCAGCGATCGCCTCTTGGCGATTACCTTGCCGACGTAGCACTGTACCTAGACCATTATGGGCAAGGGCATATTTCGGATCAAACTCAATTGCTTTGCGAAAAGAGGTAACTGCACCCTGAAGATTATTTTTACGCTCGTGGGCTAGCCCTAAATTGTAGTAAACAGGAGCAAGATTTGTATCCGCTTTACTAAGCTGAATAAACTGGTCATAAGCATCGATCGCCCCATTGGCATCACCCTTTTGATACAGGGCTATCCCCAGACCATAATAGGCAGGCGTATAACTTTTATCGATTAGAATCGCTTGGCGGTGAGCTTCGATTGCACCTTGAATATCCCCCTTTTGGCGCAACGTCACACCCAAACCATAGTAAGCAGGCACTAACTCTGGACTCGCAGCGATCGCTTGACGATAGAGCGTCAAGGCGCTATCAAGTTGATTTTGTTCCCTTAACGAGTTAGCTCTTTCTACCAACTTAAGTGGGGTATTAGCTAGTGGATCGCTCTGGGAAATCTGAGTCGTTGCAGTAGGTGATGTTTGAGCTAAGGCGACCGGGTCAAGAGCAGGAGCGAAACTACACATTAGCGGGAAAAAGCCCACTAATGCGATCTTCGTAATTGCGGTTTTGATCATAGTTAATATTGCTTATAGCTTGTTTCTGCCATGAGAAGTTATGAGTTAGTAAAAGCAGAAATGATCATGAGCAGTAGGTTGAAAAAGTAGAAATGCAAATAGAAATGCAAATTAGAAGAGCTGAGTCTTGATCCATCACACCACATCAATGACTTTAGCAAGGAAACCTATCAAATTGTAGATTTCAATTATTTATCGTATTTGCAATGTTGTCTTAAGCTGATGCGTCGAACGGCTTAAATTTCTATAGGTAGCGCAAAGCGCTACCTATAGAAATTATTGATTAAACAAACCCCAAAAGTTTGTGAAAGGTTTGCTTTGCAAATCTTTCACAAACTTTTAGGGTTTTTAAATTGCAGCGCTTCGCGCTGCAATTATTTATCGACCCACACGATGGTTCTTGCTTCTACACCATTACTTTTAAGAACACTAGTGATCGCCCCACTCACATCGCGATCTAAGCCCAAATTCCATCTTGCCTGAAAATCTTGATAGGACAAAGAGTAAGTTTGACTATTGGTATCTGTGTAATAAATTTGTTGACGGGCTGGATCAGCCCCCGTCACCGCTATCCAATGCAAATAAGGGATTGAGCCAATATAAGGTATGGACAGACTGCCAACTCGCACCAAAGCGATCGCAGGTTTACCTGAACGCACTAAATTAATGAGCCGATTAAAACTCGTTTGTGGGGATTTCTTAACGCGATCGCCTTCCCATCGTTGCATGACCTGCTGTAAAGTCTGCGGCGGCGTACCTGTTCGCACCTCAATCCATTGGTTATTCAGAGGGTTACGAAATTTTTGCGGCAAAAACAGTTTTTTATCCGTCGCGGCTCGAACTGTTGCATAGTTAACATCATGCCCGTAATAGCGCAATATCCGTGCCGCCGAATTTGGTCCACAACTCCAGCTGTCATTTTGTGCACCTGTATCGGGTAGTTCAATTGGTTGAGATGAGATATTCGTAGCAATCAAATCTTGAGATTTGTCCTGAGATTTATCCTGAGGTTTGTTGGTTGCTCCATGAGGACGTTTGAGGGTAGTGATCGCGGATATTGAGGGTGTGACTGTTACGGCGATCGCGATAGTGGCGATCGCAAGTGTAGAATTTTTTAAAAAACCCATAAAACCTCGCATGGACTTTTCGGTATTTTTACAGCAGTTTTTAAATGGCTTATCGATTGGCAGTGTTTATGCCATCTTTGCCCTTGGCTACACATTAGTATTCTCGATTTTAGGAATCATTAACTTTGCTCACGGAGCAGTGTTTACGCTCGGAGCATATTTTACCTATGTACTCTGCGGTGGTGCGTTCGGATTTAATGGCATCCTTGCTAACTTATCTTTACCAAAAGAACTACATTTACCTTTTTTTGTTGCCATTTTCATTAGCAGCATTCTCGCAGGAGGAGTAAGTGTTCTGATCGAGCGCATCGCCTTTCGCCCTTTACGCGATCGCCACGCTGATCCATTGCTCACCTTAGTTTCTAGTTTGGGCGTAGCTGTAGTCATAGTTAATACGATCCAATATCTGGTGGGAGCAGAAAGCTATAACTTCCCTGCCAACATTTATGGCAGTCTGCCACCTGCGATAAATTTCGGTACAATCGACAAACCAATCAACATTCGCACCGTCCAAATTGTCATTTTTGGTGTGTCTTGCATCATTTTAGCGATTCTCACCTATGGGATTAACTTCACTAAGCTGGGCAAAGCGATGAAAGCCGTAGCTGAAGATGCAATTACCGCGAGTCTTTTAGGTATAAACACTGACTTTTTTATTCTGCTTACCTTTTTCGTGTCAGGTTTTTTAGGTGGACTCGCAGGCACTCTAGTTGGTTCCAGTGTCAGTATTTCTGGTCCCTATTTTGGGATTGGATTTGGTTTGAAAGGACTAGCCGTAATTGTCTTAGGTGGGTTAGGAAATATTCCAGGTGCCGTCGTTGGTGGCATTATCTTAGGGCTAGCGGAGTCCTTTGTCCCCTCCAACCAGTCAGCCTATAAAGATGCTGTAGCCTTTGCTTTACTTTTCATTGTTTTACTTGTGCGCCCCCAAGGGCTACTTGGCAAAACTTTTGTCCAGAAGGTTTAACCAAAGAGAAAAGGCGGCGCTTCGCGCCGCCTTTTCTCTTTGGGGTTAAAAAATATTTTTTTCCTTTGAGTTTCATTTACTTTTATGTAGTAGCAAGAACTCCATGCGAAGATAATTAAAGACTGTATTCTGCATTACATACTTGAATTATCTTTAGATAAGCTCAAGTTTAAATAAGTTCAAGTCATTGGGCGAATTACTGAATTTATTAAACAAATTACTTAGCAAAAACCTACACAGAGAGTTTGGTTATGTTGCAATCACTTTACTATTCCATCGGCGCTATCCAAGATGAAGCAAGACATCTACTCGAAAGCGGAAGGCTCACACGTAGTCAACCAATCCATAATCTTTGTCGCTTCTTTCGCGATCGCGAATGGTGTCAGATCGAACGAGAATTAGAAGATCATCAATACCTATTACGCGATCGCATTTGTGATTTAGTGAGCCGTGAGTGTTGGCAAAATGATTAACTAACCACAAAAACAAGGTGGGCGCTTTGCCTACCTTATTTTGTAGTTACTTGATGAAATACTAGTCTTTAACAGCACAAAAGTTATACAATCGGTCTAGGTTTAGCCATATTGCTAGCCATGTAAGCATCAATGGAGGTAATTCAAACCATTGGCGAGTCAGCAAGAGCAAAAACTGAGTCGAGGCGTAAACCTAATCAACCGCCTGAAAAAATTTGTTGACCAATCTGCTAATATGCTGAACTTAGATGAAGATGTGGCAATAGATAGGGGCATGACTCAAATTATTAAGTCGGCGGTAATGGTAATTGGTGGTGGAGAGGATAAAGTCCAAGACCGCAAAATTCTCAAAGCCTTTGTAGAAAATTCTGGTGGCTCCCAAGCTCGCATTGCTATAATTCCATGCGCCTCAAGAGAACCTGACATTATTGGACGAATTTATCACGATATTTTTACTGAGCTCGGCGCAAGTGCAGTAGAAGTATTAGATATTCGTGAGCGTCCTCGTGATGATTATCCTGAAGCAGAGGCTTTAGTGGATCGGTTTACTGGCATATTCATGACTGGTGGCGACCAACTGCGTCTTTGTGGGTTAATTGCCGATACTCCCTTTGCGATCACCATTGCCAAGCGCATTGATGAAAAGCGCATAGTTTTAGCTGGTACAAGTGCAGGCGCAGCCGCAATGGGCTATCACATGATTTCTGGAGGCAGTAGCGGCGAGTCTCCGCATAAGGAACTGGTCAATATGAGTACTGGCTTAAGTATCCTCCCTGAAATCATTGTCGATCAACACTTTCATAATCGTAATCGGATGGCTCGTCTGATGACAGCGATCGCTGCACATCCTGACAAAATTGGCATTGGTATTGATGAAGATACAGTGGCTATTTTTGAGCCAAACAATACCATGCGTGTTTTAGGGCGTGGTACTGTCACCGTAGTCGATCCTGGTGAAGTTTCTTACAGCAATCAACTATGGGTTAGTGGTACGGCTCCATTAACAATCCATAACTTGCGTGTGCATATTCTTGCCGCAGGATGCAAATATCACATGCTCAAGCGCATTCCCATTAGTCCATCGGTATAAGTAAACAAAAAGCTCGCTTTGCGAGCCTTTTTGTTTACTTAGTCCAATCACCTGACTCTGGGTTATCCACAATTGATTTCAGCCCTTCTAGGGTCGAAGGCAGCGATCGCGGGTCCATAAACATAACTTTGCTACTGCCACTGGAGCCAATAGTCGTTCCCATCGCAATATAGTTCTGAGCTAACAAAAATTGCAGCGCCTCGTTTGCTTGGGGATTGCCCTTCATTGACTGCAATAGTACTTGCATCGCTTGAGATGTACCTTGAGCTTTAAGTACCTGCTCTTGACGTTCCGCCTCAGCACGCAAAATCCTTGATTGCTTCTGTCCCTCTGCCTCTAAAATGGCAGATTTTTGTGAAGCCTCAGCATTTAGTAACTGCGACTCAGCCAAGCCCTTCGCCTGATTAACGGCAGCTTCGCGCTCACCCTCAGAATTGAGAATAGCCGCCCTTTTTCTACGCTCGGCTGTCATTTGCATTTCCATAGCTTCCTGCACAGCTTTAGCAGGTAAGATGTCGCGCAATTCCACCCTTGTTACTTTCACGCCCCAAGGATCGGTGGCATCATCTAAATCACGTAACAGAACTTCATTAATTTTGTTTCTTGCCGTGAAAGTTTCGTCAAGCTCTAAACTACCTAGTTCGGCGCGAATCTGAGTCAAGACGATATTTGCCATCGCTTGACGTAAATTTTCCACGCGATAGAAAGCCTTCTCCATATCAACTACACGCCAGTAAACCACTGCATCGGCGGTAATCGATACGTTATCGCGAGTAATACATTGTTGCGGTGGAATATCTAGTACCTGTTCTTTGATTGATCCTTTGTAGCTGACGGTATCAATAAAGGGCAAGATAAAGTGGGGGCCAGCAGGCAGTTTACGTTTGTATTTCCCAAAGGAGGCAACTAGTGCTTCTTCACCTTGGTTAACTATTTTAAATGACGAACTACCGAGACCAAAGAAGACACCCGCACCGATCACAAAACTAAAAAATAAGTCCATAATGTTTTTCCATCGTTGCTTGAACTCACGTTAATAATAGCGCGATCGATCTACGCGAGGCGATTTGCTATGCACCGAAAACTTTGCTAACGATTTCAACGATTTTGGCGATCGTAGGAATGTTATCGATGATGCGTTTTAAGGCACGGATTGCTTTGCTGGCAAGGGTTGATTTTTCTTCGGGTTTGTCGTGAAGGGCAATTTTGGCAAGGTTTTCGACTTGTTCGAGAGCATCTGCTTTATCTTCATCAGCGAGATCTTTATCAGCGCTAATTGCTTCTTGCAGTTGGGTTAAGAGGTTTTTGATGTCGCCACTGTTTTCTTTATTTGGGATTTGGTTAATTGCATTGGTAACATTGCCTTTGATTTCACCGAGGTTGATCACGTTACCAGAAATATCTCGACCTGCTTTGATTGTTACGGGATTTTGCTCTGCCACTGCTTTAGCCTCATTTTGAATGTTAACATTAGGTGATTTTGCAATCTGAAGAATTTCTTTGATATCGGTTATGTTTTGCTTCTGGAGCAGAATCATCGCTTCCTTAGATTCTAATTGAGCTTGGTATTTTGCTTCAATTTCCTTGAGTTTGGTTTCGTAACCAATATCGAAATTATGCTCGAATTTACCTTTATCTGTATCCTCTGGAACGGCAACCGTTAATTCGACATCTTGACCTTTTTTCTTGATTTCTTGAATGTCATCAGGATTTATATCTGGATATTCTTCTGTAAGTTTTTCCCATGCAGCGATGAAGGCTTCGCGGTTGATGCCGTTGCGGATGAGTAACTGTACGACGTTGAGGGTTTCGCTGTAGCGTTTAGTAAAGTCACCTACTGCAAATTCTTTGTCAGGATCGTGGGGACGGCGTTCTCGACTGCCTTTGGCATTGGGATGCTCTAGCTCAAAGACAAAGCGACAATCGACATCATCGAGTTTGGTGGTGTGGTCATAGCTCCAACCTTCTAGACATACGCCTGTCATTTGTGCGCCTGTGAAGTCTGTGCCAATGGCTTGGGCTTCGGTGAGGTTTACCCATTCGAGATTGGCATTACGGAAACTTGCTTCGCTGAGGATGGCACATTTGAAGTTGACTTTTTCTAAATAAACACCGTTAAGGTTTGCGCCGCGTAGGTTTAATCCTTTGTAGGATTTGCTTGGATTGGGTTTGCCTGTGACTAATAGTTCTCGTACTTCGGGGTTAGCTAAGATTGATGTTCCTAAACGCGATCGCTCTAGTTTTTTTGCTTGCTTCCAGAGAGTTTGCTTTAGATTTGTATTCTTATCGCGGTAATCACGGAAATCACTACACTTTAAATTTGCTTCCGTAAAATCAGCATTCTTTAAATCTGCACCACGAAAACTCGTACCGCCAATACTTGCAAACGCCACACTAAATTTCAGCAATATATCAAATTTGGGATCACCTTTTAGAGTCCGCCAAGTAACATAAATACTTAGCAATAGCGTAGCCACCGCAATTACCACTACCGCTGCCACTGCCACTGCCACTGCCACTGCCCCTGCTACTGCCTCTACTTTCCCTACCACTATTGTCGCTACCACTGCCACTACCACTGCCACTGCCACTGCCACTGCCACTGCCACTGCCACTGTCACTGCCCCTGCCACTGCCACTGCCCCTGCCCCTGCCACTGCCATTGCACCTTCCCCTGCCACTGCTCCTGCCCCTACCACTGCCGCTACCACTGCCCCTGCCCTTTCTGCTGCCGATGCCCCTGCCATTGCCATTGCCCCTACCCCTGCCATTGCCCCTGCCATTGCCACTACTATCGTGCCAAAAGCAGCAGAGGTAAAACCTTGTCGAATAATGGCAAAAAAGGAAGCGGCGAGAATGATTATCATTGCCATGCTAGGGGCGATCGTATAGCTATTGATGTAGTTGGTGGTGAAAAGTAAGGCTATCCATATACCCGCAATCCCAGCAAGAAATCCTGACAATGCCGACATGATGAAGGAAAGAAGTAGCTGAAAAGCTAGCCACCGCTTCTGCCCACCAGTCTTAGCCTTCGAGAAATTTGCCCCGAACAAAGTCGCCCCCCTAAAATCCGCACCCCGCAGATCTGCGCCGCTAAAATCTGCTCCTGAAAGGTCTTGCCCCTTAAACGATCGCCCCCGCAAGTTTTGCCCAGCAAAGTTTTTCGCCGTAGAGGTCATAGCCGTAATTCCCAGAAATTTGGATTAATTTTACGATGATTCTCCAAAATTGTCTGTCAAATTTACAACCTGTAGCTCACTAGATAAATGACCTATACTCAAAAAATATAGTTACATCAGATTTAACGATGACAACCCTAACCGTCACCCTTCCTGAATCCTTGACTCTATACCTACAAGAGCAAATAGCATCAGGATATTACACCAACGCCAATGACTACATTCAAACCTTAATTCAGCAAGATCGATCGCGCAAACAATACCTCGAACCCCTCATTCTCGAAGGCATCACTTCAGGGGAGCCAACCCCTATGACAAACGATGATTGGAATGCAATCCGTCAATCAGTCCGCAACAACCATAGCGATCGCCCTCAAAATAGCTAAGAACCAATGGCTAACATCAACAAACGTCCGATCATAATTCAGGACTTAATTGCCCATGCAACCAATATTAGTTTAGAAAATCTTGATGCAAGCGATCGCTTTCTCTACTCTGCTGAAGCCACGTTTAATGTTATTGCCCAGTTCCCAGCGATCGGCAAACTTAGTAACTTCAGCCATCCACAGCTAACCCAAGTTCGTCAGTACCAAATTAAAGGGTTTACGAAATACATTATTTTTTATCAGATTCAATCCCCTGAAGCTGTTGAAATCCTGCGGGTTTTACATGGCGCTCAAGATCTCGAATTTATACTTACCCCTGATGAATAAAAAGACTTGTCTACCCTCATGTATCAAAACAACGCAGGGACAATTTATCAGTGCAAGCAAAGAGGGTTTAGCATTTACAGATCAAGATTTTCGCGATGAGTTTGAAAATAGTGACGCAAATGCTAAACCCTTAAAAATGTATATCGTGAGACATTTATTTTAGATCTCGACACCTAATGCAGCTAAGCGATCGCGCAATTTTTGCGCCTCTAGTTCAGCAAGTCTCGCTCGTTCTTCCGCAGATTCGGCACGTTGAGTTTGTGCTTGCAAAGCTGCCAATAACTCACTGGGGATTAACAACTTTTCGCCATTGTCTTGTCGATAGAAATTAATCATAGAACCTTCAACTTCAAGGCGCAAACCTAACACTTGACTTAATCCATCAGCGATCGCCTCATAAACCAGTGAATCTTCTTCCTTTTCTGGCAGATTAGCTTGACGACGATAGCCATGTAATTTTTCGGGAATCCATTCACCTTTAGGATCGAAAAGCCAATATTCTAAAACCCCAATACTTTCATAAAGCTCCCGCTTTTTCAATTGGTCGTGAGCTTGGGTGCTTTCTGAAGTCATCTCAAAAATTATGCTGGGTATTTTGCCTGTTTCCCAAATTTTGTAGTTGTCATAGGGCTGTTGCGGAATATCAAAAATCACCATCACGTCGGGTGCAACTCGCAATCTGGAAAAACCCTGCGCGTAGTATAAAAATTGATCGGCAAGGACAACAGGCGATCGCTCTGCAAATTTTTCGGCTAAGTAATTGCGTAACACCGCCACCGTCGCAATAATCGCATCAGCATGAACAGAAGTCTCTGCCAAGGGTTCACCATCCTCAGAAGGATAAAATATTTCTTTCTGGATTTTTTGAGTTTCTTGAACTTGTTGAACAGACTCAAGATCGGGGGCAATAATTGGTGTCATAGCTCAAACAATGCGATCACACTGATAGCAAGGGACTTTTAAAGATATTTTTTTAATTATAGCGATCGCCGCAAATATAGCTAGGAGGCGGCGCAGAGCGCCGTCTCCTACTTGTTGGTTTTTAATTATCGTGATCGCGATCAACGCCGCAAATATACTTAGTCACGAAGCGATCGCTGAAAATGCTAACGTATTAATATAAATTTACAATTCTTCAAGCCTTGTCTTTAGTGGCTTATTCCTGATGGCTAAATGTGTAATTAATCGCCGAGCCGAATTTTCTGCTAGTCATCGTTACTGGCTACCCGAAATTCCAGACGAGGAAAATCAAGCCAAATTTGGCTTATGTACAAACTTTCCACCCCACGGTCATAACTACGTTTTGTATGTTGGGATGCAAGGCGAAATTGACAACACTGGCATGGTACTTAACCTCTCAGATGTCAAACATACGATCGCCCGTGAAGTTACGACTCAATTAAATTTTTCCTATCTCAACCAAGCATGGGAAGAGTTTCAGCAAACTCTCCCTACCACTGAAAATATTGCCCGTGTGATCTGGCAGCGTTTAGCGCCGCACCTACCACTGGTAAATATCCGCTTATACGAACATCCTGAACTCTGGGCTGATTATCAAGGTAATGACATGCAAGCAAATTTAACGGTTAGCACTCACTTTTCTGCGGCTCATCGCCTCGCTTTAGATACACTCTCTCTCGAAGAAAATACAGCAATTTATGGAAAATGCGCTCGTGTGCATGGGCATGGGCATAATTACCATTTAGAAGTCTCCATCACTGGCGAAATCGATCCACGTACTGGCATGATTGCCGATCTAGGTGATTTTCAAAAAGCTTTAGATCAATATGTACTTGATCCAATGGATCACACATTCCTAAACAAAGATATTCCTTACTTTGCGGAAGTTGTGCCAACTGCTGAAAATATTGCAGTCTATATTCAAAAAGTACTGACACAACCAATTCGCGAAATTGGCGCAAAGTTGCACAGTATTAAATTGATTGAAAGCCCGAATAACTCCTGTGAAGTTTACGGTGAATATCAACTCTCTGAGATTGAACATTCTTTAGAAGAAGCTTTAGCAAAATCAGCCTAGTCACCAGATGAGCGATGCTTGGCATCGCTCATCCCCAAATAACCCGTTAAAAAATATTTCATCATGTCTGACGTAAATGTTTCGGCAATTGAAAGTGAGCCAGAAGAAGAAATCGTTATCGATCGCCTTGAGTTAGATAAGGTAATCACAAGGCTAACTAATACCCTCGAAGATGGTATCAAAAATGGAATTAAGCGCGGATTGCTCCATTTACCAGCTAGCGATCGCCATTTGTTACTCGTCGCCTCTGACATGGTGCAGAAATCAAAAAAATTTCCTAATTACAAATTGACCTTTTATCACAAAGGCATGGGCGAAGGCACAAACACCTGTGCTGTCACCTTTACAGAATTATAAGTAGGCAAGGCGCTTACTTAACCATGAGCAGATGATTGCCAAGCTGAAGCCAACCGCACAGGATGCAGTTCTCGGAGGTCAAGTACCACCGCCGCTTGGTGCTGTAGTGCTAGGTGGGATTGAGGGGGTGAAAAGAAGATTAAGTAGCCCTGCGATCGCGCCAAGAATTGCCGCTTTGAGAGAAGCTCTCAACTATGGCGCAACAGGTTTGGAATTAGTTGTACAGGGTCTAGAAGATGAATCGCTCAAAGTACAGCGCACGGCTCTGTTATTGCTGTGGCGCAGATCTGAATCGCACATTCGTCAAGCTTTAGCTAACTATAGTCAATATCATCTATTCGATATTGTTGATACTTTGCAAGGTCATGCTGAGGCGATCGCTACACTTGCTTTGTCGGCTAATGGCAGGATTTTATATAGTGCTGGTGCAGACTTCACGATCAAGGTTTGGGATTTAGGAAAAGATCGAACTCAACATCGACAGATTGGCACAATTCGCGGTCACAGTCATATTGTTACGTCCATTGCCCTCAGTGCGAATGGTCGCATACTAGTCAGCGGTAGTCGTGATAAAACGATCAAGCTCTGGGATGCGCGATCGGGAAAGGAACTGCTGACATTGACAGGACATATCGGCTATGTCAACTCGGTGGCAATTACGCCCGATGGCAAGACGTTAGTTACAGGCAGTCAAGACACCACGATCAAACTTTGGGATATTAGAACGGGGACAGAAATTCGTACCCTAAGAGGTCACACTAGTTTGGTAGATTCGGTTGCTCTGAGTCCTGACGGTAAAGCGATCGCCAGTTGCAGTTGGGATACGACGATTCGGGTATGGGATTTAATTTCGGGCAAACAACGCTGGGAATTTATCGGACATTCAGCGCGAGTTCTCTCCTTTGCGATTAGTCCCGATGGATGCACTCTTGTTAGTGGCAGTCTCGACACTCGCATCAAGGTCTGGGATTTGCAAACAGGTAAGGCGATTCGTACATTAGAAGGGCATTGGGGCTGGGTGAAGTCGCTGGTGATTAGTCGTGATGGTAAAACTTTAATCAGTGCTAGTTATAAAGAAATCCGTGTGTGGAATTTAGAAACAGGCGAACAAATTCAAGTCCTTAATGGACATATCAATCTGATTAATGCGATCGCCCTCAGTCAAGATGGTCAAACTTTAGTTAGCGGCGGCGAAGACTGCAATATTCATGTATGGGGCATTCCCTAACAAAAAAGGTCGGACAAAGCCCAACTTTTTTTTGCTTCTTAACTACTGCGTAATCTCTGAATCTGGCGATCGCTTTGTTGAGCCCATGTAATGTTTTTTTGCTGATTAAAAAATGCTTGCGCTTGAATAAAAGATTGAATCGCCTCTTGCTTCTGTCCAGCCCTTACCTGCGCCACCCCAAGCGTATAAAAAGCCTCCGCATAGTCTTTACGGAATTGCAAAGCATTACGCAATTGCCCGATCGCCTTTTCAGTCTGACCTTGAATTAATAAAGCCGCCCCCAAATTGTAATAAGCCTCTGCATATTCAGGATTTAGTTGTAGCGCCTTGGCATAGTAGGAGATCGCCTTTTGGAGATCACCCTGAGCTTGAATTAATAGCCCTAGGTTATAAATAGTTTCAGGTGCTTGAGGATTTAGCTTCAGAGCTTGATTGAGATTGGCGATCGCCTTATTAATGTCTTTCTTTTCTTTAAAGGCTAGACCAAGGTTGTAATAGGCTACAGAGAGCTTTGGATCAAGACGGACGGCTTTTTGTAAATTGGAAATAGCTTGAGTAGGATCGCCCGACTGCAATTGAGCCGCACCTAAATTACTGAAAGCCATCGCAAACTTAGGATCGAGCCTCGTAGCACGCTGAAAAGAATGAATTGCATCCTTGAGCTTACCTACCTGTGCATAAGCTAGCCCCAGATTGTAATGTGCGGCTGTAAGTTCAGGATTTTTCTTGATTGCCGCCCGAAAAATTACCACCGCCCCTTCTAAATTACCCAAACGCACATAGGCATTACCACGCTCCAAAAGCTGTTCGGCATTTTCATTAGGCGGGACAACAACCTGTTGCTGGAACTGCACTTTTTGAGGTGGCTTTTCACGTAGTTGGGCGATCGCCACATCTGCATAACCCACACCAAACACTAAGTAGATAGGCACAATTAAAAAACCAAAACCTGTTCTGCCCGCTACGAGGGCAGAACAGGTTTTGGTTCTGTTTTTTAATTGTGCCGAAGTAGTTAAGACCGACGCGACAACTCCCAAAACTGGTTTCATAATCTTTTCTGGTCTGAATTCTTGATAAAGAATGTTAAATTGAGAAAGCTAAATTTGAGTAATAAATTAGCGATCGCTACTCAGCCCTAAGCTTTATACAGCGATTTGTGTTCAAACCCAAAACAAGAAATTTTTTTGAAATAATTGCTTTGCAACCCTTTTAAAAAATTTCTTGGGGATTGTTCGATCAGTAATTGCTGTAAGTAAGCTTCACAAATACAAGTCCTGTAAACATGATTCTCGTTATCGACAATTACGACAGCTTTACCTATAACCTTGTACAGTACCTTGGGGAATTATTGCCTGAATTCCCTACATTAGGCGAAATTATAGTTAAGCGAAATGACGAAATAAGCATCGAAGAAGTCAAGCAACTTCGCCCCGCAGGAGTCGTAATTTCACCAGGACCCGGTCGTCCCGAAGAAGCGGGCGTATCCCTAGATATCATTCGGGAAATGGACGCAAACACTCCGATATTAGGCGTATGTCTCGGACATCAGAGTATGGGTTTGATGTATGGCGGCAAAGTTGTCTCCGCGCCTTACTTAATGCATGGCAAGACCTCACAAATTTATCATACGGGAGTCGGTATTTTGGCGGGACTAGCCAATCCATTTACCGCAACTCGATATCATAGTCTGGTGATTGACCGCCACAATTGCCCTGATGTACTTGAAGTTACAGCATGGACTGAAGATGACATAATCATGGGAGTCCGACACAAGCAATATCCTCACGTTCAAGGTGTACAATTCCATCCTGAAAGCATCTTGACTGAAGCAGGCAAAGACTTGCTGAGAAACTTCCTCAAAGGATTAAGCGTCACAGTCTAATACTTAAAGTATCGTTGTAAAAACTTTCTCCACATAACCCAAAATACTCAATTAACTAAACAACATGCGCCGCAGACAAATTCTTCGACTCGCCCAAGGTGGACTAATCTCAGCATTTACCGCAGGAATCATCGCTGACGCAGCCAACTCGCAGACTAACTCAACCCTAAGACTTCAATGGTTAGGACATCTTTCATTTTTTATCTCAGGGGATAATGTCAGTTTTCTAACACATCCTTTCCGTCCTGCGGGCTGCACGGCTAAATTAACCTCTCCTACGGCAAAATCTGACTATATTTTAATTAGCTCACGATTATTAGATGAAGGATATTTAGAAAATCTCCCCAAAGATACGCGAGTTTTGTCTGAGCCAGGTTCTTACAATCTTAAAGGGATTAATCTTCAAGGCATTACCATGGATCACGATCGCATTGGTGGTCGCAGATTTGGACGCAATGTGGCATGGCGCTGGAAACAATCAGGTATTTTTATCTTGCATTTAGGTGGAGCCGCCGCTCCTATCACTGCCTCTCAAAGAATTTTAATGGGTCGTCCTGATGTTTTGATCTTGCCCATTGGCGGCAATCCTCAAGGTACAGATCCGATGCAACTAAAAGCTTATTCTCCAGTCGAAGCTAGGGCGATCGTCCAAGAACTTAATCCACGCATTGTCATTCCCACCTATTACCGCACTGACAAATCCAGTACTTCTTGTCAACTAGCATCAGTAGATGAGTTTCTCGCACTTATGCCCCCCGACACGGTGCGTAAACTTGATGGCTCAACTCTAGAACTTAATGCTAGTAGTCTCCCGCAAACTACGGTAGTCCGAGTTCTCAAATCATAAAAAAGGAGACTTGCTAAGCAAGTCTCCTTTTTTATGGCGATACTCTCACGATAGTTCCTACGGTTACTTGGCTAAATAATTCGCGGACATCTTCGTTATACATACGGATACAGCCATGAGAAGCTGCTTGCCCCACCGAAGCTCGGTTAGGAGTGCCATGAAAACCAGACCACTCTTTACCATTTGTCCAAAAGCCAATCCAGCGATCGCCTAGAGGATTGTCAGGATCTTTGCTAGGGATTACGTCACCCGTAAAAGGATTTTGCCAAGCAGGATACTCGATAGTCTCTAAAACTCGATGATTACCCATTGGTGTACTCCAACCCGCCTTACCTACAGCGATCGGATATGTTTTTAAAGGGATTTCCCCATGAAAGGCGGTAACCTTGCGCTTGCTGATGCTAACTTCGAGACGAGTAATTTGCATCAGTTCGCGATCCCAGAGTTGTCGATTAGGGTTAATCGTATAGAGCGAGCCTAGTGCTGGTAATTTCTTTTGATAGGCAAGAGCTTGATAGAGCAAGACAGCTAGTTCACTTTTAGTAATCGGTGTAGTAGGCGCAAGAATCCTTGGGTCGGGATAGTTAGTGACTAAACCTTGTTGGGTAAGTGTAGCGATCGCAGGGATAGCATAGTCAGGAACTTTCAAAGCATCACGATACATTGACAGCAAATATGTTTGCGGTGTTTTGTGAGCTTTGCTATTCAGACCAAGCTGACTTGAGATGGCTACTAATACTTCAGCTTTGGTTGCAAGATCATTGAGTCTTGATGTAATTCTTGGCGCATTCCGATTGGCAAAGGCGATCTCTAGCAAGTTCGCAAGTTCAGCGCGGGTAATGGGGCGATCGGGCTGAAATTGGCTAATCGTATCAGAATTCACTAAGGCATCTTTCAAAGCTGTCTGTGACAATAACCCTTCAACAAACAACCGCGACCAATGATTTTGTAAATCTATGAATAAAAAACGCTTGGGATTCGATGAATTACTTTTAGTATCTAGATTTTTTGCCCAAGTAATATCATTTTGAGGATTTCCACCGAGTGAAATAACAGCAAATATATTGGCAGCGATAACAACGCGCACAAAAGAAGATAAAAGATTTTGAGATTGTATCCCCATAATTCTCAATTGATGTTGCGTTTAAGGTTGACTTAATTGTCTAAAGTAGCTATGCAGTCTAACATATTTCATCAAAAAGCCAATCACACCAAATTGACGCTTTAAGCAAATTTCTGATGAATCAACTCAATTACTTGTGCTTCTTCAGGAGTCATGATGCCGTCTAACATCGCAAATTTTTGACACTGGGCAAACAACGATAAAGCATACTCTGGCTTGAGATCCTTTAGTAAAGGCTCAAGGGGAAGTGGTGTATCCGTATACTCAGCGATCTCTTCAATCGATTCTGGTCTGAGATTTGCCGCCTTCAGATCAGCCAAAACACTTTCCTTACTTTTGCCTTGATTACCTGCCAAGATCACATGAACGAGAATTTGATCGATAATCTGTTCTTGTGGAATCGCACTTTTTAAACGCTCTTCACTATCTACTTGAATATCTACTAATTTTTCTTCAAAGTTGACAGGGTTTAACTTTGCCTCATAAAAAGAACAACTCGCCTGCCCAAGTGTGTAAAGCATCACTGCATCAGAGCTTGCAGCAATCACGGCTCCTGCAAGTGGAATATTTCGTAACAGTCCTAATCCTGCTTTGATTGCCATTTTGCCGCCAAAAGCTAACCCGAATACGGCGACAACTTCTCCTTTTCTAGCTGGGTCTTTAAGATCCATTCCATAGGCACAAGCAATTTGATAAACCATCTCAGCTTGGAGCGAAGTTGTTGCAGCCAGATCAACTGCAAACAATGCTGCGGCAGAACCAGGGACAATCGTGGTAGCAAATCCAGACGCACCCGCAAACACAGCTTTTTGTCCAATAATTCTTTTAGCAATTTGATAGGCTGACTCTTTGGGATATTGTTGTTTTAAGCGCTGTACCTCGGCTTCTGATGCGACAGCATCTACCTGATCTATTATTTTCAGAAACCAATCAGCATTAAACACCTCGGCAGCTTTCCGAATTAGAGGACTATTACCAACAGTCTCGATCGCAGATCCTGCGCTACTAGTTGCCGATGAAATACCTCCAACGACAGCACCACCGACTGTTTGCGTAAATGCACCAGCCGCGCCTCCAATTGCTCCTGCGGTTGCCACTGCCGCACCACCGACTGCATTACCAACAGATCCTGCTATACCTCCAACTGTACTTCCCGCACTAGCGATCGCCCCGCCAACATTTCCCGCCGCACCCGCAACTGTGCTACCAACGACACCAGCCGCACCACCTACAGCATTTCCAACAGATCCAGCCGCTCCTGCAACTGTGCCTCCAACTGCACTAGCTGCATTTCCAACTGCTCCTGCGGCTCCTGCAACTGCACCGAATGCGCCATCCCACCAATTACCTTTTTGTGCCTTCTCAGTAGTTACCGTAATTGCAGAAGAGTCCGTTGCAGAAACTTCGTCTTGTGGCTGAGAATTGTCAAGGGACTCAGGGAGATTAGTCATATTCTTATTTTCGATTAAGTTAATTGCTTGTGTTTCAGGTTGGATAATAGGTTTAGGCTTAGTAAAAATCAATTGAGGTATGGCTTTATTCAGCTTTAAGCCTCACAAACAATAACTAAGGAATAAAAATACGACCCGCCCCTAAATAGTTATACCAAAACACAAAGAAGAGGCAACAGATGATATAAGAGAAAAAGGAGAAAGAGGATAAAAAAATGGCAGGGGTATATAGATTAGAAATAAGTGAAAGCG
>NZ_JACJQY010000044.1 GCF_014696925.1 Phormidium tenue FACHB-1050
GTCTGTCCCTGTAAAAATATGGAACACTTTCCCACATTCCCGACACTTGTATTTGACGATTGGTGTACGTTGGCGATCGTGTGGCGCTTGTCCCACTGGTATTGCGTGTCCATTGGGACAATACAATCCTTTCGGATGTAGAATTTCTAATAACCATTCATAGCAGGCTTGCTCATCTAACAATTCCGTCAGGGGAAATTTGATCATGGCATCTCTATCGATTCATGAAAATGACTCCCTCCTATTTTGCCATTTCACCTGCTTCCCCATATGAGCGAGGAAAATATATTGCCCTATTTCACCTGCTGAATCTAGGTTTAAAATTTTGCTACAACAACTCAGGCTTTTTCTTTGGCTTTACCATATTGGAGATCAGGCGATCGCTGTCGATTACAAATAGTGAAGGCAGATCCTCAGAAGGAAGAGTCATCGAACTGATAAAGTCAACTTTCCAGCGTTGGCTATAGGTTTGTGGTAGTGACACAATCTGATCTTGAGAAACTCTTTGAAGTGCAGGTTGGGAATTACTGAGGATACCAATTAAGTGTTCATTCTGACTATGCACAATAATCAAGGAGGGTTTGGAAGCCACGACCGCTCCATTAACAACTAACTGAGGGATATTATCTACTGTTCCTTTAGTTGAACCAAATAGTATTTTCCCAAGATCGACTATCGGCACATTTTGTCCTAAAAATGTAATTCTAGGAATATGTTTGTCTAGGGGAATTACCCGATAAATAGACTCGATCGGGAGAATAAACCAAGCAAGACGTAAGCGAAATGCAACATATTGCTTAACAATATCAGGACGAAGTTCTGAAAGTCGTTGCGATCTTAGGGAAGAAATGGCTGGCATAATTTGATAATTCGTAATTAATTAGCTACAAGTTGAGATAAAGTTTGCAGAAGCTCATTATCTTTAAAAGGTTTAGCAAAATAAGCTGATGCTCCTAGACGCATAGCTAAATCTCGGTGTTTATTGCCACTGCGCGATGTGAGCATCACCACAGGGATGTTTTTGCAATTCTCATCACTACGAGATTGAACTAGGAAACCAAACCCATCTAGTCGAGGCATTTCAATATCACAGATGACAGCCCTGACGTGAGAACTCTTAGGTAACGTTTGCAATTTCCGCAATTTCTCCATCGCTTCCAAACCATCTTTAGCTTGTTCAACTCGATAGCCAGACTTCTCTAAGGTCATCGCTAAGAATCTACGTACGTTAATAGAGTCGTCAACTATCAATACAGTAACGCGCCGATCGCTTCGCTCAGATGGCAAAGTCAGGGATTTGCTAGGAGGTGCATCAATGTCGGCGATCGCCCAAACTAGTAAGTTGTCAATATCTACCAGTGGTACGAGTTTACCACCGCCTAAAATTGCACAACCCATAAATCCTGTTGGCATCGGAATCAAACTTTGCACACCACGGATCGTTACTTCTTGCTCACCCCAGTAACGATCAACTTGTAATCCAAAGGGAACGTTATTGCGGGTGACAATTAGCATTAAAGGTTCGTCTACAATCGGGCGATTTTCTGTCTCGATTTGGAATTGTGGGCGTGAGAAGTGCAGGCGATCGCCTAGTTTTAACAAAGGCACAGAATAACCTTCCCAATCCACTACTTCTTGATCGGCGACGGGATAAATGGAAGTGTCTTTGATTAAGAGAATTTCTTCGACAGCGCTGGTAAGAATTGCCATCTGCAAACCGTTACTCTCAAATAGCAGTACCCGTGCAATTGAGAGAGACACAGGTACGGTTAAAACAAAGGTCGTTCCTTGCCCTGCTTCGGTTTCAACCCGCACACTGCCGCCAATCATACTGAGGTTTGAGCGCACTACATCCATACCGACACCACGTCCTGAAAGCTCAGTCACGCGATCGGCGGTGCTAAATCCTGCTTCAAAAATTAGCTCTAATAGTTCTGATTGACTAGAGCCATCCAGATCACTCTCGCTTAATCCCATTTGCAAAGCGCGATCGCGTAGTTTCGCAAAATCAACACCATTACCATCATCACTAACGGTAATTACAGTTTGATTACCCCGATAGCCTGCGGCAATTTCGATCTTTCCCTTTGGTGCTTTGCCAGCCGCCATCCGTACTTCTGGCGTTTCGATGCCATGATCAAAGGCATTGCGAACTAGATGTAAAAGGGGATCTTCCAAAACTTCTAAAACCGAGCGTTCAACTAGAGTGGAGCTACCACGGACTACAAGTTCTACCTGTTTGCCGTGAGCTAATGACAAATCCCGTAACAGACGGGGAAAGCGTCCTAGTACTTCGCTGAGCATTCGCATTCTAGCTTGTTCGATCGCTGTTTGCATTTGGCGAGATGCTCGACCCAGTTCCCGTTCTGTACCTTCCGTATCCGTTAAGGCAGTTTCTAAGTCGCTGGAAACCTCCTGTAACTGCACCACACTATCCATGATTTCCCGTGATAGCACATGTAACTCGCTATAGGAGTCCATTTCTAATAAATCAAAGCGACTAGTATAGGGAAGAATTGATTCGTTGTTTGGACTTTGATTGGTAAAGCGATCGCCTTTAATATTGCCCTTAATACTTGTCAGCGTTTCCGAGGCAATTACTGCATTGATCGGAATGAAAGATTCTGAGGAGGTTGCCACCCGATCATATGCGTCTCTGAGTTGAGCATTAGATTGCTCTAATCCATGCATTCTCGTATTTAAAAGCTGAACTAGATCGCGCATCCGTTTTAGCTGAAGTCGTAATCCGCTACGTTCAGCATTCAACTCACCAAAGCGATCGCTAAGGGCTTCTAACTGACGCAAAGGTATCCGAATTGTCGCGTCTAGACTTTGTTCAGAGGTTGAAGGATCGTTAACTACTGGGGAATGCTCTGTGTTTAAATCTTGGAAATTCGCCAGATCGAGCGAAGATTGTTCAAGACTAATAGCTTCATCTTCATGCAGAAAATCACTATCTAAAACTTCTTGAGTGTTTTCTCCGAGATTAAAAGTATTGAGAGAATCTGGACTTGCATCTAAGCGAGATGGTGCTATTTCAAAATGCTCTGGTAAAGCCTGAAACTGACTAACCAATACAAGGGCTTGCGATCGCCTCCAAGCTTCTAGAGCCGCAGTCGTCACATCTTGAAGATTATGGTCTTTATTAGCTAAGGCTGTACCAATTTCCGCACAAAGTTGGCTAAATGCTGGTAATTCCAACATTTCACCTAAACAGCCAAATTCTTGACTAGTAAGTTCAAATTCTTCCCTTAGCACTTGTGAATTTTGATCAGCAAGTACATTGGTTAACCTTTCTAGACAAGCATCTACCTCTGTTGCAAACATGAGGACACGCATATCCTGTCCTGCTTCTTCAGAAAGTAAACTCGCTTCATCCTGCGCTGACAAGTCTCCTAAGATTTCATGCAGTTGTTGGAAGGGAGAATTAATATGTTCTTGCAACCAGTTTTCTGGAGGAATTTTCCGCTGCTTATGAATCTTGGCAACCTTTCCCATCCCATCGATCGCCGCCAGAAATAGGCTTTCCATGTCTGGGGCGATCGCTGTTTGATTACTAGCTTGCAAAATCTTAAAAAAGTCCTCTAAACGATGAGCCAGTTCACTGAGGGCATGAAATCCCATCATTGCTGCACCACCTTTCATCGAGTGAGCAGCCCGTAAAATTTTATTGATTGCCGATCGCTGCAAACCGCGATCGCTTAAGCCTAATATTTCTGTCTCAATATCTGCTAGGAAGTCCTTAACTTCATCCAGAAATAATAATCGAACTTCCCATTCGCGATCGGTTAATGTATTAGTTGCCATATCGACCTCCACGTAATTGTTTAATTATTTTTTAGGTATGTGCAAAGCACATACCTAAAAAATTAAGCAGCATCAACCTTAAAAGTTTCTACCGAAGCTTGTAACTTACTAGCAACATTGGCGGTTTCCTGTAGAGCGATCGCCACTTCACGGGAAGTTTCCGATGACTTTTGGGATTGGGTCGAGAGGTTTTCCATAACCTGTTTCACTGATTGCGAGGTCTGCACCTGTGAAGTCGTAGCGATCGAAATACCTTGGAAGAGTTCATTTACCCTTGTGGCAACCTGTACAATCTGGCTTAAACTCTTTCGCGCATCTTCAACCTTGTTTGTACCTTCAACCACCTGTAAAGTACTAGCTTCCATTGATTCGACCACTTCACTAGTCTCCTGTTGAATGCTTTCAACAATGCGGGCAATTTCTTTGGTCGCCGTTGCTGACTGAGCAGCCAGTGCGCCGACTTCTTCCGCAACCACCGCAAAGCCTCGACCTTCTTCACCCGCACGCGCCGCCTCAATACTGGCGTTTACCGCTAGCATGTTGGTTTTTAGTGCGATTTGGTCGATCAAAACGACAACCTTAGAAATCTGTTGCGAAGCTTCACCGAGTCGTTTTACTTTTTTGGTAGTTTCGGCAACGGTTTGGCGCAGTTGCAAGATACTGGCTGCGGATTGCTCGATCGCCACGCTACCAGTTTCTGCGGTGTTCGCTGCCAAGGTGGAGGCATCAGCCGCCTGTCTAGCATTACTAGCCACCTGCTGAATCGAGTTAGTCATCTTTTCGACAGATTGCAATGCTTCATCAAGTTGTTCTGCTTGTAAGGTGGCATCTTGGGCAAGAGTGCGAATCGACTCATTGTTGGTATTGACTGATGTATTTACCTGTAAAGTGGCAAGTTTTACCTGTGTTACAACGTCTCGCAAGCTTTCAACGATCGCGTTAAAGAAGTCGGCAACGATGCCAATTTCACCAGCTGAGATTTGAGCGCGAACAGTTAAATCTCCACTCACCGCACCTTCAACGTCAGATAGTAGGGTGATTAACTCGCGTTGAATGGATTCACTGCGTAAACGTTCTTTTTCTGCTAATTGCTCAGATTGCTGCTTTTGTTCTTCTTGCAGCGCAATAAAATCTTGTAACTGCCCTGCCATCAAGTTGATGTTGTTACCAAGTTGAGCGATCTCATCCTGTCCTGTAATGTCAAGACGGGTTTCAAGATTACCTTTCCCTAGTTCAACTACGGCTTCTGTGGCTTCAATAATCGGGCGGGTCGCACGTCGAGAGATAGCGATTGCTAAGATAGTCGCCAAAATAGCCACGGCTAACGTTACTGACACCAAGATTAACAATAGTTGCTGCAAAGGTTTGAGAGCGATCGCCGTGTCAATGGCGATGACTGCATCCCACTTTAGGTCTGGTAATCCATCCAGCTTGGGAAGCGGTGAATAACCCACAAATTGTTCATTATTAGAAATTAGATCGATTGATGTTGCTGAACCTATTTCCCGTTTCTCAACTAGAGGAGCTAATGCTGGAAAGTCAGTTTTTAGATCGCGTCCAACTTGCTCCTTCTCAAAAGCCACGAAAAACTTGTTATCAGATTCAATCAAGTGATAATGGTCACCGCCAACACTAAAATCTTTGATAATATCTTCAAGAGCAGATGCTTGCATTCTGGTTCGTATAACGCCAATAGTTTTTCCCGTTATAGAATCTTTAATTGGTGCAGCAATAAAGATACTGACCTTCTTAGTAACAACAGAGGCTTCGGGCTGACTGATAAATGGTCTGTCTGTACTTACCGTTGTCTGAAAGTAGGGACGTTTAGCGATATTTGTAGGTGGTGGCTCTGAACTAGCATCGATAACTAAGCTGCCGTCTAAGCGATAGACGGCAATACTGTCATAGACAAGGTAACTCTTGAGATAATTCTCTAAAATTGCTTTCTGTTCGGATGCGGGCAACAAAGCCTGCACTTTTGGGTTTGTCAAGAATGATAGTTGTGCAAGTACTTGAATATCGCCATATCGTTCTCGCATGAAATAGGCAACCCGATAGGCCATCCCATTAGTCTGAACCACCTTAGATTGTTTTGTCGTATTGGTGATATCTTGGGCAACAAAGTAATAAGAAAATCCTCCGATCGCCAGCAAAGGGATCGTGATTGCGGCAACAGATACAATAGTGGTTTTTGTCCGCAGCCCTAGATCTTGCCACCATTTTCCAATTGATTTTTTATGGACTACAGGCGATAAAGGGATAGAAACCGATGAATTGCTAGGAGCTGCCGTTTCACCACTGTCATTGCTAGATGCTTTAGTACTATGACCGTTGTTGTTGTGAACTTCAGTGCTATCGACGCGGGAACGTGAATCAAGAACCATTGTTTAAAACTCCATTTTCAAGGAAAAAGTTACAAAGAAAAGAGAAAATCCAATTTACATCCAATCTAAACAGTGAAACTATGACTAGCGATCGCCTCCGCATCTAATACATACAGATTGTTTTGATTGCCTTCAGCCTGAATGAGCCAACCATGCAAAAATGGCACAGTTTCAGCTGGATTTTTGGACTGCGGCGAATCTTGAGGAGATACGATCGCAGTCTCGGCAAAACGAATTACCCGCCCAATGCGATAAACGCCCAAACCCAGAAATGATCCACCAATTTGCAAGATCGCAATATGTGTCTCAAGCGCAGTGGAATCAAGGGGCGTAAATCCTAATAATTGCGGTAAGTCCAATACCCAAAAAACGTTACTGCGATGCTCAACTAACCCCATCAGACAGGGGTGGACATTGGGCATTTGCGTAAACCGATTGGTAGCCAGTACCAAGGTTTCACGCACAAATTTTAGTTGCACAGCAACTGTAATCTCTTGATCTAATTGCAAGGTCAAATATGGCAAGTCTACACTTGCTTGTATTTCTTCTGCTTGTAACTCGATCATTAAGTCGATCATCTTAGCCTCCTAAACCTAGCGATCGTAAGGCTTGTAAAATATCCTCTTTGGTAAACGGCTTAGTGAGATAGACATCAACCCCCTGTTTCATCCCCCACAGGCGATCGAGTTCTTGACTTTTGGAAGTGCAAGCAATGACAGGCACTTTACTAGTAGCAACTTTTTTGATCGCCCGACATAGTTCCAATCCACTCATCCCTGGCATTACCAAATCTGTAATGACTGCATTTGGATTAGTTTTACTAAACTTCTCTAATCCTTCTGTCCCATCAGCAGCACTTACTACTGCATACCCCCCCTGTCGCAAGTAATCACAGATTAACTCACGTTCTGAATTGGTATCTTCAACAACTAGTACTGTAATCAAGATCTCTCTCCTTGCTATATATAAGTCAATAGGGGCTTTCTGTCATTTATGGCTCTAGTCTGCATTAGATGACAAATATGTCTAAGCAACAGAGCGTACAGCCCGTAAAATATCTTCACGGGAGAAAGGCTTGGTAACATAGACATCAATTCCTTGTTTCATCCCCCATAACTTATCAAGTTCTTGATTCTTAGAAGTACAAGCTACAATTGGCACATCTTTTGTCTCACTATTTTTTTTCAGACTACGGCATAGCTCTAAGCCACTCATCCCAGGCATTACCAAATCTGTAACAACGACATCTGGCTTTTTACCTTCGATTTTTTTGAGGGCTTCTTGCCCATTAGCAGCACTGATTACGTTGTAACCACTTTCTACTAAATAACTAACAATCAAGTCTTGCTCAGAAGCAGTATCTTCAACTACAAGTACGGTGGTCATAATCCATTCCCTCTAAAATTTTGTTGTGGGTTTGCGTTGGTAACTAAAGACTTTAGTAAATAAGATTTTACTTTTGGCATTCATCATATTTTGTCCAAACTAGTAATTCCTAATAAAATACTTAATAAAACAAAAGATACCACACAAAAGTAATGTGCTTTTAGGTTTGTGTTTTTTAACTTACACAAAGCTAAAAATCAATCCTGTTTTCCAAGTTTTTCATCACCAACACTCACATGAGATGGCGCATGATCATCTTTAGTAAATCAGCTTGGGTAAAAGGTTTGGTCAAATAATCTGTAGCTCCTGCAAGCCTTGCACGAGCGCGGTCAATCAATCCTTTATTGCCTGTCACCATGACAATGGGAATATCTTTTAAAATCGAAGATTTACGAATTAGAGTACAAAGTTGATAACCATCAACATTGGGCATTCCAATATCCAGCAGAATTAAATCAGGACGGATAGAATTAATCTTCATCAAGGCTTTCATTGAGTCTTGAATGAGCATAACCTGAAAATCTTGAATTCCTAAATAGCTGCTGATGATGCTAAGCATTGATTCACTGTCATCAATGCAAACAATCTTCCATGTTTTGACTGTCTGCTGAGCTGAAATTTGCGAAATACCAGAGTAGTCGTTGTCGATCGCTTCATCTTCTTCCACTTCGTCATTAAATGCACCTGAAAGTTTCTCAATGCTTTCCTGTTCTTCTTCAGGTGTTAGGCGATAGGTGTGTGGTAATAAGTTAAAAGGAGGTAAAGGTTCTTTTAAGGAGATGGAGCCATCGCCAATCAGAGAACTCAGTTGTTTAGCGATCGCGAGGGGATCTTTGCCCAATAATGCACCTAACTGACAAAAGTTAAATCCACGGAGAATCCTGCCAAGGCTCTTGACAGTCTCGACAGACATGCGTTTTGTAGCCTCTTTCTCGCTGACTAAATATGGACATTGATAGGGAGAATAAATTGCAGGTCCCAGCTTATACCAAGCTTTTAACCTTTGCTCAACAACTTCCAAGGTGCGATCAATAGACAAACTACAGTAGGTATCCCGCAATAAGTGAGCATAAAAACTGCTGCTTAAGTTCTCATTAGGAAGGCATAGGAAAGCTTCTATCACTTCTTGAATAATGCGAGCCACCAGTTTACCCGCAACTATTTTGGTTAGATAATTTTCATTAACTAGCCATTGAATCGCAAGGTATTCCGTACAGAGGTTTTCACTGGTCTCCTTATACTTTGTCTGTTCTGGCGAAGTCTCGTCAAACATCAAACGCAGTTGCGATCGCAATTTGTCGTTCAGTGCAGGAACTTCGCGAGTTAGTCCCCGCAAATGCCTTTCTACTCTTTCAAAGCTTTCTAATGAATGCGATGCATAGACCAATTTTCCCCTTTCAACATAGAAAGACCAACGAATGCGATCGCAAACAACGTACATGCATCCATTTTTACTGGATTCTAGGTTCCCTAAAAGCTTCCTAGGCGAATGTTTGTATTCGTCAATCATATCGATAGTGTTATATATCATGACTTACCCCAATAGCAAAAACTAACTTTAGGATTAATCTCAAATTCCCCGCGACGAAATACTATTTGATTTTTGATGGGTCTAAAAGACATGGTTAAAACACGATATCTTTTATCTCAAGATTTTATCAAATCAAACTGTAAATAGTTGGATTTGAACTTAACGATACATATTCAATATTAAACCATTATTTGTTAATAATAAATAAATTAAAAATAAAATAAAAATTTATAAGGTAAAGCCAAAACACAAAAGTGTAGCCACACTTTTGTGTTTTGGGATAACTCTAAATCGTTTGTCGGTTTTTGAAATTTGGGTTCGTGGAATAATATAGCTATAGCCACCTGTATCAGGACAAATCAAACCCCAAATATTGTGAGGTGGTGCGAAGCGCCGCCTCACAATATTTGGGTTTTATGTCCTAGCTATCTCTTAACAAAAAATTAGAGGTCTACATCAGATGACGCATAACCATCTTCAGTAAATCAGCTTGTATAAATGGCTTAGTCAAATAATCTGTTGCACCCGCCATATTTGCTCTAGCTCGATTGATTAGACCTTTATTGCCTGTCACCATAACAATGGGAATATCTTTTAAACTAGAAGACTTACGAATTAAAGAACAGAGTTGATAACCATCAACATTAGGCATTCCAATATCTAGCAGAATTAAATCAGGATGAATCGAACTGATTTTGATCAATGCTTTCATGGAGTCTTGAATGAGCGTAACTTGAAAATCTTCACTTCCTAAATAGCTGCTGATGATGCTAAGCATTGATTCACTGTCATCGATACAAACAATCTTCCACGTTTTAACAGATTGATTTAAAACTATTCGTGAAATACTAGAAATATCATCATTGTTTGCACTCTCTTCTGTGTCAAAAGTTTCTGCAAGTTTTTCAATGTTTTCACGTTCCTCTTCAGGAGCTAGATAGTATGTACGTGGCAACATGTTAAAAGGTGCTAAGGGATCTCTTAATAGAATTGAGCCATCACTAATTAAGGGGCTGAGTTGCTTGGCGATCGCTAGAGGATCTTTGCCTAGTAATGCACCTAACTGACAAAAGTTAAATCCACGTAAAATCCGACCCAGCCGCTTGACTGTTTCCGTAGACATCCGTTTTTCCGCAGTTGTCTGGCTGACTAAATAGGGACATTGATAGGGAGAGTTAATCGTTGGTCCTAGTTTGTACCAAGCTTGGAGTCGTTGCGTAACTACTTCTAGAACCCGCTCAATTGTTAAACTACAATAGGTTTCTTTCAAGAAATGCTCATAATAGATGCCTCCAAACTTGCCATCTGGTAGTCCTAGGAATGTTTCAACAACCTCTTGAATGATTCTTGTAATCAATTTGCCTGCCATGACTTTTGATAAATAATTATCATTAACTAGCCACAGAATTGCTATGTATTCCACACAGAGAATCTCGCTAGTAACTTTGTACTTAGCATTCTCTGGAGATGGGTCATCAAATATGAGTCGAAGTTGCGATCGCAATTTGTCGTTCAAAGCTGGGACTTCTCGACTTAAGCTTCGCAGATGTCTTTCTAATCTTTCAAAACTATCTAACGAGTGGGACGCATAGACCAATTTGCCCCGCTCGATATAAAACGACCAACGGATGCGATCGCGTACAACATAAACACATCCGTCCCTACTTAACTCTAGACTCTTTAATAGCTCTCTAGCAGATTCTTTTGGCTCTTTATCTACACTATCGATGTTAACTTCAGCACGCATCATGATTAGTACCAATTGCTAGGCGTGAACTCGAATATCTCCCCCCATGAGTATATTCTTCGATTATATATTTAGAGATTCTATACTTTTTGACTAAAGCTTTTTTAGTTTCCTTGAATATTCATTAAACCATAAACCTCACTTAAATAAATAAAATACTTATATAGCAATCCTAAATGGTTTGTGGAAGCGCACCCCAAAGGGGTGCGCTTCCACAAACCCAAAAATCTACAAATGATTTAGGACTGCTATATATAGCAATGTAAGTTTTGCTTAGGACATTAAACCCAAAAGATGATAGGCGGCGCTTCGCGCCGCCTATCATCTTTTGGGTTTTGATTTTTGTCCGAGCTGTCTCTTACATTCAAAATCATGGATCTGATTCAAAACCAGCTTAAAATAACTTAAACCCGTCTTTAAAACTGTGTCGCTTTTTTTATCAAAACTTTTACCACTGTTCTTTTATCCCCTTGGGCTGTCGAGTCTCTTAATTACGATCGCTTTACTGAATTTACTATGGCAATCCAAACGATCGCGCAATCCTAGTAACTCTAGTAAACCAATCAGCTTATTAAAAAAAAATCGTTTTGCTTCATTCCTAATCGGCATCGCGCTCGTGGTTTTATTGCTAAGCAGCAATGAAATTTTTTCTAAGTGGTTAGTGCGATCGCTGGAATGGCAATATTTGCCCAACGGTGATATCCCCCAAGCTGAAGCGATCGTCGTTTTAGGTGGTGGTACTCGTCCGCGCATAGCACCTAGACCTTGGTATGAGGTCAATGAAGCAGGCGATCGCATTTTGTACGGCTCATGGCTGTACAAACAGGGCAAAGCTCCCTTAATCATCGTTACTGGTGGTCGTGCTGAATGGTTAGGCGACGGTGGCAATCCTGAATCCGAAGATATGGCGGCGATCGCCGAATTTTTGGGTATACCCTCTAGGGCGATTATCCAAGAGTCGCAATCTTTTAATACTCGTGATAATGCGGTCAATACTAAGCAAATCCTCGATCAAAGAGGGATCAACAAAATATTGCTGGTAACATCGGCTCTACATATGCCGCGATCGATGGAAATTTTTCGGAAGATTGGTTTTGAAAGCATTGCCGTTCCAACTGACTTTTTATCGGTGCAAAATGAAAATAGTAAGGGTTTGGCGGCAGTGCTAGATTTGCTACCTACCGCAGATGCGCTCAGAAATACGACTAATGCCATCAAAGAATATATTGGGCTACTTGTTTATCAATTAGCGGGATGGGCTTAAAAGAAGATGGGGCGCAAAGCGCCCCATCTTCTTTTTTTAATGCAGAGAAATTTTTAAAAAGCTTGCTAAACAAGCTTTTTAAAAATTTCTCTGCGTTTGTTTAAGTTTGAGAGAAGCGCATAGCCCTGTATGGGGACTTGTGTACATGAGGTCTCTCTGATTAAATAGGCGCTAGTAATATCAACAAAGTTATAAATCTTTATGAGCAGGGGAAACGGCAATAATAACGGCAGCATGAACACAATTTGGCTCGTGCTGGGATTAGCTGCCCTCGGTACTGGCATGGGCGCAGCGATCGCCTCACGACTAGTTTCCTATCGTCCATCCTCTGCGGATATAGTCATCAATGAAACAGCTTTAAATCCTGTTACTCCAGTGAGCAATGACTCACAGGCTTTTTGTCAATACAATGCTTTGGACTCGGTGACGGCTTCGCTGTATCAGGTCAGAGCGATCAATGCGATCGCCAATGATCCGTTACCTGCTTTATCAAGTTTGAGCAGCACCATTAATGCTGACCTGATCGCCAGTTTTACCCCTGCGCCATTTCCTCAAATTAGCGATCGCGCGCGTACTGCCAAAATCCCGATCATCATGTATCACGACATCTCTCCTACTAAAGATGTGAGTTGGGATGTCACCCCCGAAGAATTGGAAAGACATTTTCAAGCGCTCCAAGAAGGTGGATATACACCAATTACGATGGATAGAATGGTTAACCATCTAAGGACTGGCGCACAATTACCCGAAAAGCCTGTACTACTCACCTTTGACGACAACTACGTTGGGCAGTATAAATATGCATTTCCATTGCTGAAGAAATATAACTATCCTGCTGTCTGGTCGGTGCATACGCGCTTTGTGGGTACTGGCGGACAGAAGCCCAAGGCTACATGGAATCAACTGCGAGAAATGCAAAAAAGTGGTCTGATTACGGTTGCTTCTCATACGGTCAACCACTTGAATTTTCGAGATCTGAGCGATGCTGAAATCGAGAAAGAAGTAACAGAATCAAAAAAGGTTCTCGAAAAAGAATTAGGGATTGCCATCGACTACTTTACCTATCCTGAAGGAGACTTTACCGACAAAGCTAGAGATAAAGTCAAGGAAGCTGGTTACAAAGCAGCATTGTCAATGAGTCTCGATCCAAGGCAAGAGCGATCGGCTAATGAGTCAGAAGATTTATTAACAATTATGCGTTTTGGGCAGTCGCGCTTTGATGAAGCGATTGAGCAAGCATCTGGAGGAACTTCTACTAACCAAGTTGCACTTTTACCCACGGTAAGTAATGGAGCCATTAACTTTACTAGTCCTGTGGAGAAACGTAAAGTTACCATTGATGGGCTACCACTTACCCTTGTTCATGGTGGTCGCGTTGTGACAACCCATGCGGATAGCCGTTATCAGGTTGCCGAAATTATGACCAAGACTCCTAATGCGATCGCCGCTGTTGATGGAACCTTCTTCTCTTTAGAACACCTTGATAGCAATAAGATGATTGGTCCTGTGTTGAGCCAATTTTCTAGTAAGGCTGGAGTCTTTATCAATGGTAACAAGGGCGAAAATCCACTTCTCAATGGTCGTCCCCTAGTCTTGATAAGTCCTACGGCGATTAAGTTTATTCCCTACAATGCTGCTAAGCACAATTCGCTAGAAGCGGTAAGAGCCGAACTCCCAGATGTGACTGATGCTTTTGTGGGGGCTGGTTGGTTAGTTCGTGATGGTAAACCCCAACCAGCAGAATCCTTTGGTAAGCTTTATGGTTTTGATGCTAGCCGCGATCGCGCCTTTTGGGGGATTGATCGTTCTGGTAGACCGACCATTGGCGTAACTATGGAAATGATCGATTCGGTTGGCTTGGGCAAAATATTAGTCAAAGCGGGATTGCGTGATGTGGTCATGCTTGACTCTGGTGCGAGTGCTGCCCTTGCCTATCGAGGTAAATCAGTCATGGCTTACGAGCCACGTCCTGTTCCGCATATTGTCGCGCTTCTCCCACCCGATCCTGCGCCTGTGGAAACTGCTGAGAAACCGAATTGTCCAGTTAGTTTAAATCCTTAGTTCTTGGCTGTATAGCTGTCACCAAGTGTATGAGGACATAAAACCCAAGAAGAGAATGGCGGCGCGAAGCGCCGCCATTCTCTTCTTGGGTTTTGCTTTTGTCCTAACACAATCGACGGCAGCTATATATAATACCAATTCACAAAAGTGTGACTACACTTCTGTGAATTAAAAAACAAACCCTGTAAGGGTTTTAAAAACATAAAATGGCTACGCCATTTTGTGTTTTGGTATAATTCCTAGTCCTATTGGGGTTGCCCGTAAAGAATGCCACGACCGCCTGTTCCTACATACACTCGACCGAATGTAAGGCGATCGCCTTCTAGATAGGTTATATCTCCCAAAACATGGCTATTGGTGGAAACCTTTACCCATGTTGCCTTAGCGGCATCTCCCGACAGGCTAGTTGCATCATCTGACCGAAATAGCCCCTTAGTATCGTTAATAATGCCATTGACAAAGACTGTCGGATTGCGGCGACCGTTAGCTGCTTTGCCAAAGGTAATATTGCTGGCTTGCTGAACATTTGCCAATTTGTGAAAGCTCAAGCCAGCATCACTGGAACGATATAGGGCGTTATCTTTGACTGTTAACCATACTTCGCCGCGCATATCAGGAGCAGCTTTTAGAGTATGAACCCAGTGACTGGGTAAGTCCACAGGAGTTTTTTGCCATGTGGCTCCACCATCGGTACTACGATAAAATTCTCCACGATTTGGGTTTTCGTGATGTTCACGATATTTATACAGATAAAAGATATTGCCATCTACACGATCAGAGGCGATCGCTTGACTCGAAAACCATACCTGCAAGGTGGTGCGATTAGGGGCATTCTGCACAGGTAGCCAAGTTTTACCACCATCTAGCGATCGATGTGGGTAAATGTTTCCCTGAGGAGCCCAAAGGATAATCGGATTACCATTGGCTTGCAAGTTAGCAGAGACTGCCACCTTGCCATTGATCGCCCCAACTGGAGCATTGGTAAAAGGTTGCCATGATCTGCCATTGTCTGAGGAATAGGCTGAACGCAACTGGCTATTTTCTCGACCTCCTTTACCCGAGGAACTGCCAACACGCACAATCATATTAGGATTGGCTTCCGCAAAATCAAGCCCTGTAGTATCGCCAAACTGTCCATTGTCATGGGTTTGTCGAGGGAGAATGTCAAGGGATTGATGACGAAATCCGTCCATATCAGCCACACCACTCAATAACTTAGCGCCATCTTTAACGGGAGGACTCTTGAGCGTAAATACTACTAATTCTTCTAGATTGTGCATGGCAGTACACCAATTTGATGGGTTTGCCGTAATATCCTCTGTCCGCATTACCCCAAAGCCAGTGGTGAGCCAAACTTGTTTTGGTTGCTGAGGGCTAATAGCCACTCCACCCATATAGGTGTAGAGATGCCAGTTTGGCCACCAGTCCACAGCTTTTACCTTGAGCTTGATATTTTGCCAGTTATTGCCGCCGTCCGTTGTCCGATATAGCCCAGTGGGCGAAAAGGGATAAGTGGCTACGATCACAGTATTGAGATTACTGGGATCAGAGGCGATCGCACTGTAATTTCTGCCCTTTGCAGGTGTAATTGATGTCCATTTGTTGGCGTGATACTTCCATACACTGCCTTGAGGATTAGATGGGGTGTTAAAAAAGGTGACGTACAAGCTGCCATCGGCAGTTACCAACCCTTGCTGAGGATGTTGATCGCGATCTGCTCCATGATCCAGCCTAGTCCAGCTTGTACCACCATCATTACTACGATAAACACCTTGACCCATTACCCCCACATAGATCACTTGAGAACGCTCAGCTCCCTGAGAATCTGTCTGTACCGATTGGTGATCAAACAAGACAAAGGTAATACCTCCATTCGCATCCATATTCGGGACTATATTGGCAAAGCTAGATACAAATTGCCAAGATTTAGCGCCGTCAATGCTGCGGTACAACCCATCTAACCGCGACCCAAAATATATAATCTGACTATTACGGGGATCAACTGCTAATCTTTCACCTGCCCAGCGCCATATTTCATTTCCCCCCATTCTTACCTGTTTGCCTTCTGGGGTTTTGAGATTGGTGGGAGTCCAAGTGTTTCCGCGATCGCTTGATTTTAAAATTTCACCATCGGCTTTTTGTGTATAGGCTCCAGTGGCTGCATAAATTACATCGGCATTACTCGCATCTAAGGCAATACTTTCAATGCTGTAGCGATCGCGGACACCATCTAGCAACTGCACCCAACTCGATGTCAACGTATTCCAGCGATATATACCACCCACATCTGTCCGCACATAGATCAAATCAGGTTGCTGCGGATGCATCACGATCCCCGTCACAAAGCCCATACCCGCGATCGCTACATTTCGCCAAACATAGCTCCCATCTTGGTTCAAATTAGTAGCCCCCGCCTCTAAGGATGCGCGATCGCTATCCCCAAGTGCTGCACAATTATGATCCCAATGATCCCAAGCCAATCTTGAGCAACTGCCCAGGGCCAACCCTGCGATCGCTAAAGAAATAATCACAGGGTTATATGGGTGCAATTGTCTAGCCATAGGATATTGATTAACGCAATTGGTAAATAAAACTTGCTGCTCTATGTCCAGTCATATGTCCAGTCAAGAGTGGTGCGGAGCTTTGTGCAGTAACACTCTTGACTTTATAGTGTCTATTTACTTGGTTGGGAAGGCAAAAATAAATTGACGCATTTGTTTTTGTAGTTGAAGATAAAGCTAGAGTAATTATGCATCAAATATATCAGCCCTAGATTTAGCAAATTCTTGATTTAGTAGCATACCTATTGAAGAAATCCATGACAGTACGACCTTCATCGCATTCCTTAGATGTCACAGAATCAGCTAATCTAAATTTTGACTCTACAACCGAAAAGATCAAAGTCCTCATGCTAGGACCTAGCTTAAATCATCAAGGTGGCATGGCATCTGTTGAGAAGCTATTAGTCCAACACATTAATCATGATATCGATGTTCAGCATCTATCAACCTATGAAGAAGGTTCAGGCCTACAGCGACTTTGGATCTTCCAAATGGCTCTATATCAACTCCTAGGGAAGTTATGGAAAAAAGAAGTAGATGTAATTCATGTGCATTTTTCTGAACGGGCGAGCGTCTTTCGCGCAGCTATTTGGATACTACTTGCTCGCCAATTTCGCAAACCAATTGTCATGCATAGTCATGGTTGCGACTTTCATACCTTCTATGAAGCCTTGCCCCAATTTGTCCAGAGCGTGATTAATTGGGCTTTTCAAAAAGCCTCCTGTTTCATTACCCTATCTCAAAGTTGGCAAGACTATTACATCAATCAATGTCAACTATCACCTGAGAATGTGGTGACTTTGATTAATCCTGTCAAATTGCCGCCGCAAGTACCTGATCGCCGCAATGTTCAAATTGTTAGTTTTGTATGTTTAGGACGTGTGGGTCAGCGCAAAGGTTCTTTTGATTTGCTCAGAGCCTTTGCCAAGCTATCGATCGCTCAGCAACAAAATGCAAGATTACTCCTCGCAGGTAATGGAGAAGTGGAAGAGGCGCAGCAGTTAGCCGAGCGTCTTGGTATTGCTGATCATGTAGAGTGCTTAGGTTGGCTGAGTGCCGAAGACTGTAATCAACTGCTTGAAAAATCCGATGTATTTGTTTTGCCTTCCTATGCCGAAGGGCTACCGATGGCAATTTTAGAGGCAATGGGTTGGGGGTTGCCAGTATTGAGTACCCCCGTAGGTGGTATTCCTGAAGTTCTGATTTCCCATCAAAATGGCATATTAGTTAATCCTGGCAATGTTCAAGAACTAACCGAAGCGATGGAAATACTGCTGGAAAATGAGGATTTGCGAATTAGTTTTGGAAAAGCAGCAAGGCAGAAAGTTGAACCTCTAAATATTGAAGGTTATCGCGCTCGACTGAGAAATATATATCGAAATCTACACAAAGGTCTGTCAGTTCAAGACCTTACATCTCTATAAATCAATCATCTATAAATCAATCATCTATGAGTCCACAACCCCTCGTTAGTATCCTAATCAATAATTACAACTATGGACGCTTCCTTCAAACCACGATCGCTAGCGCCTTAGAGCAGTCTTATCAACCCATTGAAGTGATTGTTGTAGATGATGGCTCCACCGATAACTCTCAAGAAATTATTGCAAGCTTTGGCGATCGCATTAAAGCAATTCTCAAAGAGAATGGAGGACAGGCTTCCGCATTCAACCAAGGCTTTGCGAGTAGTCAGGGAGAAATTATTTGTTTTTTGGATTCTGATGATCTATTTAGACCTGATAAGGTCGCAGCAATTGTCCATGATTTTCAAAAAGATCAAGAAATAGGTTGGCATTTTCACAACTTAGAATTATTTGGCGATGCCATTCCTATCAATCCCGCAGAAACGGATATCAATGCTCCCAATTTCTCAAGTATTTACAATCTCATGTCCAGTATGCGTCGAGGAAAACTAAGCAATACCTTGCCCTTTAAGCTCAACACGGCTACATCGGCAATGAGCTTTCGGAGATCGCTCTTAGAAAAAATCCTCCCCATGAATCAAAACATACGAATCACCAGTGATGACTATATAAAATACGCAGCTTTAGGCATTAGTAAAGGTTTTATTTCCTTTCAACCCCTTGCCAAGCAGAGAATTCATGGTAATAATGCCTATACTGGCAATACAAAAGTTGGCATATTAAAGGGGCTAATTCAGATCTTAACTGCCGCAAATCTTAAGGAAAAGTTTCCTGAATTATCGAAGTTTGCCAATAATCTTGCAGCCTTGGCGATTACGATCTTTTGGTGGCTCGGAGATGATAAATATGAGATGGAAAAGTTAATTAACAACTATCTCGCCAAAACAACATTGCCAGAAAAATTGCAGATATACAGCAAAGCGATTTATTACCGCCATATAAAAAATCTTCTGCCTAAACAAAAAAAATAGGCTAGATAACAGACTAATACCAATTCACAAAAGTGAGCCAACACTTTTGTGAATTAAAGACCAAACCCTGTAAGGGTTTTAAAACTAAAAATGGCGGAGCCATTTTTAGTTTTGGTATAAACAATAGATTGCGTAGGAGATGGCAGAGATGAACCCCATATTAAATCTTGTAGAACAGTGGTTTACGGTATTCTCTCTGATCTTTTTTACGGGTATATTGCGCTGGGCAAGCCTATTTGTATCGCCTGATGCTAAGGCAATCTCTGCCAATGATTTCAATCCATTTGATCCAATTAATGCAATTGTCCAATATCTAATCTATGCGATCGCCCTATTTTTTCTGCTCGCCCGTAAACAAAGCAGCATTAGGACTGCAAGAGGAAACATCCTCATCTGGCTATTACCAGTCTTAACCATCATCTCCTTTCTATGGTCAGATTTTCCCGATGAATCACTTCGCAAAGGAATAGTCGTCATCCAGACTAGCTATTTTGGTCTATATTTTGCCTCCCGATTTACCATCAAACAACAACTACATCTACTTGCTTGGACATTTGGTATCGTTGCAGTTCTCTCACTACTATTCGGGATTGCCTTTTCAGGAGCTTCAATCGAAGCAGGTGCAAATGCGGGTGCATTTAGAGGACCCTTTACTCAAAAAAATTTACTTGCTCGTGTTGCAGTCTTGGGCGCGATCGTTTTTTTAATTAATGCATTGAACGAACCAAAATATAAATTTTTTCTATGGGCAGGGTTTGCCTTAAATCTACTCCTAGTTTTAGCTTCCACATCCAAAACCGCTCTATTACTGCTGTTAATGGTGTTTATCCTGTTACCCCTATACAAAGCCTTACGCTGGAAAAGTACTATCACTATTCCCTTAGTTGTGGCAATTGTCGTCATTAGTGGCAGTCTTATTACTCTAGTTTTATCCAACTGGGAACTATCACTAAACGCAATCGGTCGAGATGCTACCCTAAGTGGTCGAGTAGGACTTTGGGAAGGAGCAATAGAAAAAATCATTGTAAGACCTTGGGTAGGCTATGGCTATCAAGCATTTTGGCGTGAAGATGGTGGAGCCTTTGATATTTGGTTGTCAGAAGGATATAAACCACCCCATGCCCACAATGGATTTATTAATGTTCCCTTAGATTTAGGTCTAATCGGATTATCAATTTTTTTAGCAATCCTTGCTATTAACTATGTGCGTTCTATAATCTTTTTACGCTCAGACAAAACAGTGGTCGGGCTGTGGCCCATCTATTACATCACCTTCTTTTTTATGTATAATCACAGCGAAAATACAATCATTGAACATAATTCAATTTTTTGGATTCTATTAGTATCAACCATATTGTCAGTAAAACAATATAATCGCAATCAAATTATTTACTCTCTAACATCTAAATCTCTGACCCAAGGATAGTCAGTGTTAAAGAATTATAGATAAAACAAAAGCTGCTAAATGTTCTTCTATCCTTTAGACTGAAATGATGAATACAAATATAAATAATCAAAGGATAGAATACATTGACTTTGCAAAAGCACTTGCGATCTTGTCAATTGTTATTTATCACTATTCACTGCCATATGTATCAGGAATCTTATCTAAATTAATCATGGTTGGAGGAGCAGGTGTACATTTGTTCTTTATCTTGTCAGGATTTGGGATTGGGCTTGCACCTCAGCCAATAAAAACTCTAAAGTTTTATCAAAAGCGCTTCTTGAAAATATTAATTCCCTACTATGTTGTAGTTTTAATTATCTTCACTATCAATTTAATTTATCCAATTTACAAAAATGATGGGCTATATGCTCTGGGAGGACACTTATTCTTTTATAAAATGTTTGATGAAAATATTATGACTAGTTTTGGATATCATTTTTGGTTTATCTCAACAATAGTTCAGTTTTACCTATTTTTCCCACTACTGTCTTATGTCAGACAAAAAATTCACTCAGATAAAAAATTTTTAGTAATATCACTTTTGATTTCATCTTCTTATTGGATTGTTTTAAGTTTTTTTAAGCTATATGACCAAAGAATATTTAATAGTTCATTTTTACAATATCTTTGGGAATTTAATCTAGGGGTAGTTCTGGCAAGTTTGTACATTTCAAAAAATTTTATATTATGGGAAAGTAATAAATTTGTTTGTTTCTTTTTGTCGATTTTAAGCTTTTTGATTGCAGCATTTTTAGAGTTAAAGGGCGGTATAGGAAGAATATTTAATGATGTTTTTTCCTCCTTAGGCTTTCTTTGTATTTCTATATTTTTATATGCAATCTGTAAATCGCGGTTTTTTTTGATTAAAGAGTTTATGATTTATATTTCCAAGATTTCCTATGAATTTTACTTGGTACACCTACTTATATTTGTTTTGATAAATAGTTGGCTAAATAATTTATTGTTAATACAATCAAACATTATTTATTCTTTTTTGTTGATTTTTCCGACATCAATAATAGCCGCCCATTTATTAATGAAATTCCTTAAATGGTTTTATCGACAACCATTTATAAGCAAACTAATGTAACCAAGTGAACTAATTATGAAGATAGCAATTTTTTTAATGGATCTTGGAGGAGGAGGAGCTGAAAGGGTAATGGTCAACTTAGCTCGGGGATTTTTGAATCGTGGCATGGAAGTTGATCTAGTTTTGGTAAAAGCAGAAGGTCCTTATCTCTCGCAACTTCCTCAAAATATCAATGTTGTAGCTTTAGATTCTCCCCGTCTTATCTCCAGTTTGCCTGCCCTAATTACATATCTAAAAACAGTGCGACCTTCAGTGCTAATGTCTGCTCTCGAAGATACTAACCTAGTCGCATTGTGGGCTAGAAAACTAGCTAATGTTCCTACTCAAGTAATTGTTACAGTACATAATAATTTATCTCGCGAATCTCAAAATGCAACACAGCTAAAGAGAAAACTCACCCCACAGTTAGTAAAACTTTTTTATCCTTGGGCTGATCAAATTGTCGCAGTTTCTGAAGGAGTTGCTCAGGATCTCATTAAAATTGGTCTACCTCGCCAAAAAATTCACGCCATCTACAATCCCATTATCACAGCCGATCTCCTAGAGAAATTAAAGGAAACACTCGATCATCCTTGGTTTTTACCTGAACAACCACCTGTCATTATTGGCGTAGGTAGATTAACGAAACAAAAAGATTTTTCCACCTTGATCAAGGCTTTTGCACAGGTCAAAAAGCAAAAATCATCGCGCTTACTACTGCTTGGTGATGGCGAAGAACGTTCTACCCTCGAAAATCTAGTGCAATCATTAGGTCTAACCCAAGATGTTCAGTTTATGAATTTCGTGGCAAACCCATACATATACATGGCAAAAGCCTCAGTATTAGTTTTATCTTCCGCTTGGGAAGGTTTTGGTAATGTTTTAGTGGAAGCGATGATATCTGGTACTGCTGTTGTTTCTACGGATTGCGAAAGTGGTCCCGCCGAAATTTTAGCGAATGGAAAATTCGGTAGGTTAGTTAAAGTTGGTAACGTGGAAGAGATGGCAAAAGCAATATTAGAAACACTAGCACATCCTCCTGAGATAGAAGCTTTAAGAGCACGAGCTAATGAGTTTACCCTTGAGAAATCAATTGCTGGCTATCAGCTTCTGTTACCCGCTTCCCAGTGAAAGATTACACGTTGCGATCGCATTGAGAATTTCGCATATTATTTATTAATATTCGCCACATTACCGCTCAATTAGTAATTATATAAAAGTATCGATACTAGTGAAGTATCCAACCATGCCAACTGGCGGAGACCTTTGATATATCTTTGATACGGGCTACTAATTGCATGACCTATATTATGTGATAAAGTGTCAATGCTAACCTATGCAAATTTGTTTTAAAAAGCTAATTTAGCAACTAGGATACAATAATCAGTCTGTTAATTTCGTCTATGTAGTGTTTTGCTTAGACTTAAATTAAGACTTTAAATTACAGAGTCTCAAACAATGCTCACCACACTTCTAGCTGGTGTTACTTAACTATGTTAGTTTTCATCGTTCCCGTTAAGAGAAAGCAATCGGCTACGTCTTGGTCTGAGCTATGCAAGTTATTTGAGCGTTCTCTCCGCTCCATATGCAATCAAACCTCAACAGACTTTAAAGTGCTAGTTGTTTGTAATGAGAAACCTGAAATTGAGTTTGAGCATCCTCAGGTGGAGTACTTGGAAGTGGACTTTCCCGTACCAGCCCCTAACTATAATGCCAAAGTTGATGATCGGGCTAAACGGGTTGTAGCTGGGCTTTTAGCTGTTAAAGCTCTCCAACCAAGCCACGTCATGTCAGTGGATGCCGATGATTGTATAAGCTCTAAAATTGCTGAGTTTGTGAATCAGCACCCATCAGATAACGGTTGGTACGTTAATGGTGGTTATGAGTACGAAGAAGGTAGTAATAAAGTTAATGTCCGCCGTAAAGATTTTCATAAGATTTGTGGAACTTGTAACATTATTAATTACCGTTTATACAACTTGCCAGAGAAGATGTTACCTTACAACGAATTAGCAGGTTATGACCGTTTTTTGGGTGGTCATCCTTTAGCTAAGGGAGATCTGGCAGAACGCGGTACACCGATCGCTCCACTTCCATTCCCAGGAGTTGTATTTGTGCGCGATCGCGCAGGTGAAAGTGTCTCAATGCAGGAAGGTTTAATTGCTAAATTACAACGCAACCCCAAAGAAGTATTGCGTGGCTACAAGAAAGCCATATTAGCTCCCTTTAACGAACAACTGATTACCCCAGAAATTCAGAAGGAATTTAACCTATTCCCAATTCGCTAGACATATTTACCCAAAAATCATCACAAATCGTAAGTATTAGGGAAGAAATTATCGTGTTAGCTTTTATCATTGCACTCAAGAGTTCGCAAGTATCAAGTTCATGGGGACTAGTCTGTAAGTTATTTGAAAGAACATTAAAATCTGTCTGCAATCAAACTTCAGAAGACTATCGAGTAATTGTAGTTTGTCATGAGAAACCCGAAATTCAATTTGAGTCTCCACAAGTAACTTACATTCAGGTCGATTTTCCTATCCCAGGCTCAACATTTGCTAGTAAAGACAAAGATAAAATGCGAAAGATGCAGGTTGGGCTATTACATGCTCAGAAAATCAATGCTTCCCATGTCATGTTTATCGATGCCGATGATTGTATAAGCAAGCATATAGCCCAATTTGCTAGTCAAAATCCTGAAGAAAATGGTTGGTTTTTTAGTAAGGGTTATGATTATAGAGAAGACATATGCTTATTACGCAAACGCAATAAAAATCTCCACTTACGCACAAATACAAGTCATGTTGTCAAAATAGATTTGTTAAAACCAGAGATGAACTTATCCTCAGATGAGATTGATGCCGACTGCGGTTTAAATCATCCCCACACAGCAAGAGTATTGAGTAAAAGAGGAACTCCGCTCAAAGTATTACCTTTTAGAGGTGTTATTTACATCACAGATAATGGAGAAAATATTTGGTGGAATCAAGAGGCGCTTGAGCCAAATCGCAATAGTATTAAGAATTCCATAACTCTTCTAATCAAAGGTTTATATCAATTTTTTATTACTCAGGCAGTTACTAATTCCATACGTGAGGAATTTAGTCTATATCCGATAAATTAGCGAGTAAGAGATCTCAATCCTTAAGGGAACTATGTTAACAAAGCTTAAACAGCTTAAATCATCTATTCACAATCGACTTCATCCCGAACAGCTGAAAATCATTAAGAACATTGGCTGGTTAGCATCTGAGCGCGTTTTTCGACTAGGTGTTTCTTTTGTAACAATGGCATGGACAGCTCGCTATCTGGGCGTAGATCAGTTCGGCTATTTCAATTATGCATTTGCTTTTGTATCAATGTTTACTCCTCTGCTGCAACTAGCATCAGATTCGATCATCTTTAGAGATTTAATTAACCACCCAGAAAAAAAAGAAGAAATCCTTGGTACGGCTTTCTTTATTCAGTTCATTATTGGAGTGATCATTTTTTGCTTGTCTACTGTCGCGGTATTACTATTTCATAGTTCCGATCCACTGATTTATAAATTAGTAATTATCTTAGGGACAGGTTCTTGCTTAGTAAGTTTTGGAGTTATAGAGTCTTGGTTCAACTCATTAGTGGAAGTCAAGTATCCAATCTGGGTAAGAAATAGTGTATTTTCTCTAGCAACATTATCGCGCGTAATTTTGCTGTCAATCAAAGCACCCATTGAATATTTTGCTTGGTTAGTTGTTGCTGAGAGCCTTTTAAATGCTATTGGTTTTACAATCGTCTTTCGGATGACTGGTCACAATATCTTGGCGTGGCGATCTAACTGGAAATACGCTAAGGAATTGATGAAGGTTAGCTTCCCTTTAATTTTCTCCTCTCTAGCCATAGCAGTTTATATGCGAATTGATCTAATTATGCTTGGGCAACTATCAAGCCCCCAAGCAGTAGGTACTTACTCTGCGGCTGTAAAACTTTCAGAGTTATGGCCATTTGCTTCAACAATGCTGGTTAAGTCCATAGCGCCATCTATTATTGCCGCCAAAAAAGTTAGTGAAGAAAGTTATTATCGGAAGCTCCAAAATCTGTGCAATTTACAAGCAATCTTAGTCTACTGCATAGCCATTCCTATGACATTTCTCGCTACCCCTTTTGTTGTTTTAGTTTTTGGCAAAGATTATGCTCCATCGGGTATTGTTTTATCTATTCACATTTGGTCGTCTATGTTTTTGTTCTTAGGCTATGTTAAAGAAATATGGATTACGACTGAAGGTAAGACTTGGTTTGCTTTCGCATTTACGATAGTCGGGGCTACGATGAATGTGTTGCTTAATTTCATATTAATCCCCCCTTATAAGGAAATTGGTGCTGCTGTGGCAACAGTAATCTCTTATTGTTTTGCTGATTATGTGATGTGTTTTGTATACCCATCTGTGCGACGTTTTGGCTGGATGATGACCCAAGCAATGAGTTTAAATTTAATCAAACCCAAATTCTAAATTCCTTAGAAATCTATTTTAGTATGCTAGAGAATTTCAGAGCCGATATAGATAGATATGTAGTATTGAAAAAGAAGTCTTGGTTGATCTTACTTCTTACAGAGCAAGGACTATGGGCTTTAGCTGAGTACCGTTTTAGCTCTTGGAGACATAACTATGTCCATATTCCTTTGATTCGCCAAGCTTTACATCTCGTGGGGGTAGTATGGCATAAACTCGTTGAAATCATGACAGGTATCAGTATTCCCTATAGTGTCAAGATTGGGAAAGGACTTTATATCGGTCATTTTGGAGGGATCTTTATCAATGAAGATGCTGCTATTGGTGAGAACTGTAACTTAAGTCAGGGTGTGACAATTGGTGTTGGTGGTAGAGGCGAAGCAAGAGGATGTCCTAAGATTGGCGATCGCGTTTTTATGGGACCTGGAGCAAAAATATTTGGAGCAATTACTATTGGCAATGATGTGGCGATTGGGGCAAATGCAGTCGTGACAAAAAATTTACCTGATGAAGCTGTTGCGGTTGGTATCCCTGCCAAAGTTGTTAATTTGAATGGGTCTAAGGACTATATTATGCTGCGAGATTAGTTCTTCAGAAGGCAGTATGCAATACAAACTATAGATTCAGTCACTTTCATTAAGACAACTCAAAACCTAAAAAGCTAGAGTCGGCACTTTGACACTAGCTTTTTAGGTTTATGACCTAATAAGACTGGCGATCGCTATATCTAAATAACGTGAGTTCGGGATAAGCTACAAAATTTAAAAAGCCAAAACAGTAAAAGCCTCGCGAAGCGAGGCTTTTACTGTTTTGGCTCCTAGTTTGGGTTAATTGCAAATTGGCTCCTAGAGAGAGTTTGCAATTAACCCGAACTGAGGTTAAATACCAATTCACGAAAGTGTGACAAAACTTTTGTGAATTGAAAACCAAACCCAGTAAAGGTTTTAAAAACACAAAATGGCTACGCCATTTTGTGTTTTGGCAAATATATTGGTCAAACCAATTAGGCTTCAGCCGTTTTTTTGCTTACTGTGGTCAGTTCATACTTGTACTTTTTCAAAGCAAATTTTGCTTAAGCTCAGAATAGTACTTTTTGTCATATTCCAAGCCTCTAAATTAATTTTCATACAGTTACTATACAAAACACTAACATTTTGTTAACCTAATGTTAACAATGCATTAATCCTAAGTTAATGTAGGGTTAACCATTATGTAAACTAGGTTAAGATGGAATGAGCAAAGTTCAAGCTACCTCCAAATTTCTTTCTTTAGGTATAAAGATAGACATTAAGCTATTAATTACATTCATCCCAAGTTTACTATTCTTAATTGTGGGTATCACAACTGGATACTCTTTTGGAGTAACGCCTAGTCTTTTGCTTGGAGATCTTGCTGACATAGCAGGCAAGATTAATCCCTTATATGGTTTATTCACCAACATTGGTGTTTTGTGTTGGATTGCAACTGCAACAGTATGTTTATTCACAGCTATTACATTACGAAAATTAAAATCTAAAAAAATATTTAATTTTTTGATATATTCAGGAATCCTGTCAGCATATTTAGGTATTGACGATGCTTTTATGCTTCATGACTTCGTAGCACCGATTTACTTAAAGATTTCAGAAAATTTTATTTTGGCATCCATATTAATTGCCTTCATAGTTTATATAGTCAGATTTTATAAACTTATTCTAGCTAGCAACTATACCTTCTTTATTCTGGCGCTATCCTTCCTAACAATGTCATTGGGCTTAGATGTATGCCTAAAGTTTTTTGAAGAGACCGCTAAGATTGATGTAAATGTTGGTTTGCCATTAATCCTTGAAGATGGATCTAAATTCCTTGGTATAACTAGTTGGTTAAGTTACTTTATATACTATTGTCATGATTTGTTAATGAGTATTTTGGGCAAAGACACTCACTAATAAGCACTACTTGATTTCTATATATTTCACTATACATACAAATAAATAAAAAATCTTTGGCTGAAACAATATGGGCTTTCTGGGTTTTCGGAGAAGCCACTATAGTTTTTAATTTGACCTGTTATCTATAAATCCTCAACATTCCTAGCTTTAAAAGCCTTACGCCAGTGTTATACATTGTCGTTAAGCAAGGCTTGTTGCAAATATTTAAGTGCAGGATAAAAACTTGAAATGCACTCCTATCAAGAGCTTAAAATGATAGGCTCAAAATCCTTGTTTAGTATTGTTTTTGGGCTGTTTTGGTTTTCTACATTTGATTTTTCCTATACATTTAGTGCAAGTGTACATATTAATTAATCCTAAAATCTTTACCTAGAAGTCATTTTCAGCGATGACGAGAAAAGCACGGTATGGTTTAATACAAAAACACTCAGCAAGACTCAAACCTTTGGTGTGAAAGGCTTTCATCTTTGATTGGGTTTGATTTATTCTTAAGAACCCAGAAGATCGAATAATACTTGTTTACTTACTTTGAGTATTTGGTTGTTCCTTAGCTCTTTTCTTGCATATCAAGTATTATAAAATCACTAAACAACAAACATTATGCAAAAGCAATTAAACATTTTAGTAACAGGTGGTGCAGGTTTTATTGGATCTGCTGTAATTGCAAATCTACAATCCGTGGGGCATAACATTCATGTCATTGACAACTTGTCCTTCGGCAATCGAAAATTTCTAACAATTCCCGATACTCATTTTCATAATGTCGATATCTTGAATGCAGAGCAACTGGATTCATTAGTTCAAACAATCTCTCCTGATTGGTTAATTCATCTAGCTGCAATTCACTTCATCCCATACTGCAATCAAAATCCTACAGAAGCCAGTCTTACAAATATTCAAGGCACAATCAATGTATTGAGTGCAGCTAAGAAGCTAAAAAAATTAGAAAAGGTTTTCTTTGCTTCCACAGCAGCAGTGTATCCCATCGTCGATCAAGCAATTCCAGAAAGTCATCGCCCTGAGCCTACAGATATTTATGGCATTTCTAAGTTGGCTGGGGAGTATCTAATGAACGAATTCTATCTGCAAACATCGATCCCAACGATCATTGGTCGATTTTTTAATGCTTTTGGTCCCAATGAGACCAATGCCCATGTTATCCCTGAAATTCAGCGACAGGTTAACTTAGGAGCAAGAACAATTCAGCTAGGGAACCTTGATCCCAAGCGGGATTTTATCCATACCTCTGATATGGCGATCGCAATCTCAAAACTTCTCAATAAGTTTGATCAGGGCATTGACACCTTCAATATCGGTCGAGGTATTGAGTACTCCATTAGAGAAGTAGTTCAAGCATTTGAGCAGTCATTGGGAGCAGAAATCACGATCCAAGTTGATCCTAGTCGTGTGAGAAAAGTTGAGCGGATGCACTTATTAGCTGACATTTCCAAGCTTACCAGTTTCATTAATTGGGAACCGCAAATTAGCTTGAGCCAAGGCATTAATACACTTATTGAAACCCAAGAGTCTCTCTAAGCTATGTAAATTAGCTGTTTTTTTTTGTGATGAATCTTGACAAGTATGTTATTCCTTAATTCTATTCCTTTGTTAACCAAGTAACTCAAATTAATTGCCAGTATATGTCTACCAATTCTCCCAAGAAGAAAGTTCTATTTCAACTCCCAGTTAAGTTAAAGCCGATTTATTACGGCACTCAACCTAGAATATTAGGGATTTTGAAGTACTTCAATGATCGCCGCGATCGCATATCTGTAGATGTGGTAGTTGCTAATCAATGGCTCAAAGAATCGTACATTACTCCCAAATGGGATGACGAACAGACCCAAGAAGCTCTGAAGTTTGTTGATAACGTATTCATATACGAAGCTAGGCGCAATTTGCTCGAATTTTTATACACCCGCAGCAAAATCTTCTACTATCAAGTTCTATGGAAGGAACAGATGCCCATTGATACAGACTTCTATTCGCCTCCTGGCTATGTCAACTATGTGCGTTCCCTAGGCAAACGCAACACATACGATTTTGCTTGGATCAACACTGTCAACTTTGCCCATCTTGCCAAACCATTCCAATCGACTTCCACCAAGACAATCATCGATACCCATGACATCATGTGTCGTCTTCGTAAAGTCCTTAAAGATGTACTTAATTACAAAGGACTAAAGTTTGATTACGATCTAAATTTTGAGAAGGAAGTTCAATTGCTTAACACCTTTGACGTAGTAATTTCTGACTCCAATTACGAATTTACAACCCTAAAAAATTATCTGTCCGCCGATAAGCTCTCCTCAATTCCCCACTGTGTGGATGTCCTTGGTAGTGATGCGGAGCTAATTCCCTATCAAGAGCGAAACTTTAAGTATGACTTATTGTTTCTTGGTATGAGCAATCCTCAAAATGTCGATGCTATGAAATTCTTTCTAGGTGAAATTTTCCCTAATATTGTCAAGGGGAAACCCGATGTACGCCTCGCGATCGCAGGCAAGATCAGTAACGATATTCAAAATATCTGTAACGATCTCCAAGTCGATCCTCAACTGCTACAGAACATTGAAATAATGGGCTATGTACCAGATCTATCTGCACTTTACTATGGAGCAAGATTAATGCTTTGCCCCGTTAGAACTGGTGGTGGAACCAATATGAGATTGGTAGAAGCAATGTCATATTCACTGCCCATCATTACAACTCGGCAATGTGCTGGAGCATTATCTATGCAGAATAATGTCAATGCACTCATTACCGATGATCCAGTTGAATATACCGAATATGTTCTTCAGGCATTGGCAGATCCTCAACGCGCCCAGCAGATTTCCCACGAAATCAAACAAACCTATGATCGCCAATATGCCAAATCTGTCATTTATGAACAACTAGACACTTTATTTGGCATTAACTGATATTTTCCCCAATCTCACATGGCAAATATCAACCAACGATACGAAACAAGCACAACACAGCCTAAAGTGAATGTATAGCTGCCGTCGATTGTGTTGGGACAAAAGCCCAAGAAGAGAATGGGGCGGCGCTTCGCGCAGACATTCTCTTCTTGGATTTTATGTCCTCATACACTTGGTGGCAGCTCTTACTTTTCCCGTTATCTAGCTGTTTCAGTATAACCGCCAATATTCCTACTGCCACAAGCCTTATTCTAGCGTTGTACATTGTCATTAAACAACACTTATTGCAAATATAGTTGATTCTAAAACTCTTGCCTAGAAAGCGTTTCAGAGATGACGTGAAAAGTAAGGGTGGCAGCTATACTATAGCGTTTTTCAAGCAAGCGAGGTACAAAGGTTTGTTTCTCTGTCGAAGGCGGGAAACAAACCCGTACTTTACTAGACTGATAAACGCTATAAAGCCCTAAGCTTTAATATATGGAATACCCATTCTCAAAAGAGATGTATCTTCTGCCATTTCCATCTGATGTCTTAAAAAAATATGTCAGTTAGAATGCTTAAGCCAACAAAATACACCTATAGATACAGAAGCATCGGCAAAATCTGGTATTTCTCAAATTAGAAAATGCCTCACTGTCTACGAGAAGCTGTTAAGGAATGAAGAGGATATATAACGGCATATCAAGATTGCTCATCCTCTACCTGTAATACCAATTCCCGAAAGTGTGGTGACACTTTTAGGAATTAAAAACTCAACCCAGTAAGGGTTTACAAAACACAAAATGGCGTAGCCATTTTGTGTTTTGTAAGTTTCCTGCCACTTGGCTCAAAAATCCTTAACGTATATCAATTCTAGAAAAAGGGAGGGGGGCTTAATCTGGTAACAGATTCTGTTTTTCATGGCTCAATTTAAGATTGCTATGTAGCGCTATTATTGATATTCAAACTAAACTACATATCTATTTAAAGACCATAGAATATACTTTAGAAAATTGGATGATTTATTCTTAAATAAATCAGTTTAAACTTTTATTAGTACCACATAATAGGAATTGACAAATTGCAGATTGAGAAAATCTCTTGACTATCGTCACTATTACGAAGTATTATTCGACAGTTCTTTTAAGACTTGTTAAGAAGAGTCTTAAAAGTTATTAATGAAACTATGACGCAATCTATTGAGCCCGCTAATAATTTAGTTCTTGGATTAGTAAAAAATTATGATTTTAATACCTTAAAACCATTTTTATATTCCTTGAAAAATTCAGTTTATACTGGTGATGTTTGCCTAATTGTGAGCAATGTTAGTGAAAAAACCTTGCTAAATCTTCAAGAATTTTCCCTTCATTATCCCCAATTTAGTTTTTATACCTATTGGGACTTTCCAAGCTTAAAAATCCCATACAAGTTACAAGACAAACAATTACTTTATAAAAGTCTTAATCTTTATGTACTGTTTGATATTTATCCTATTAACCGTTTACATCTTTGGGGGATTAATACCTTTAGCAAAATTGTCGCAAACTATAAACATCAAAATTATTACGAAGTTCGTGCAAATTTGATAAAGCACTATTTGCACTTGGTCAACTCTAGATTTTTCTTGTATTATTTATACATTTTGCAGTCTGAAAAAAAATATGAAAAGATATTATTAACAGATGTTAGAGATGTTGTTTTTCAGGATGACCCCTTTAACTTTGTGTTAACTGCACCGTTAAACTGCTTTTACGAAGAAGATAGAAGAATTTACGATTGCCCATACAATTCAGACTGGCTCAAGAGAAGCTTTGGGAAAAAATCTTTGTCAGAAATTGGTCATCTAAGAATATCTTGTGCTGGAACGACTATAGGGACAAAAGAAGGCATCATAAATTATTTAGAATGGATGATGGATTACATTCTTCAATCTAACTACCAACGTTTTGGTGTAGATCAAGCTGCTCATAATTTAATCTTGCACAGAAATATGATTCCAGACGTTAAATTTTATGATAATTACCAAAGTCCGGTCTTGACGATGAATTATATTGATTCCGAGAAATTGAGATTTAGTCAAGATGGATTTTTACTCAATGAAGATGCCAGTGTTATTAGCGTTTTACATCAATATGACAGATTAGCAGATGACTTAAAAAACAAGCTAAAAGCTTATAATAGTTCGCTTACGTAATATTTAGAAGACAGAAATTTCTGTGCTGGAGCCTTATTGATGCAAAATAATATCAATACACTTATTGCTGATATCCCAATCTAAAATACTGAATATAGCGCTTTTCAAACAAGCGGGGAAACACCAACCTTTGTACCACACTTGCTCGAAAAGCACTATATCTTCTAAAGTTATGGGCAGATCCTCAACTCGCCCAATCAATTTCTCACGAAATCAAGCAAACTTATGATTGCCAATACGTTAAATCTGTTATCTATGACCAACTTGACTCTTTATGTGGGACATTAGCTGATATTTTCACCAATATCACAGGGCGAATCTCAACCAATACAGAGTTGTTAGGGAGATAATGTAAAAAAATAAAATACAACCTAAATTCAATTTGGTACAGTCCTAAACTTGAACATATGGAATCTCAATCCTATCCAGAAGATATCGACTTTAGTAAATATTGGTTGATCCTGAAGCGTCAGTGGCTTCCAGCGAGTGCAGCTTTTTTGTTGGTTGTTTTGACTGCCGCAGTAATGACCATGTTTGAGAAGCCCACTTACGAAGCTCAAGGTAAATTATTATTCAAAAAACGAGATGTATCTTCCGCCCTTCTATCAGATACTCCCGAAAAAGCAGGTCAGTTAGAATCCTTAAGTCAACAAAATACACCCGTAGATACGGAAGCAGAGGTAATTCGTTCTTCCCCAATCCTTGAACAAACAATTGCCTCCTTAAATTTAAGAGATAAGACAGGTAGCGCTCTCGATCCAGAGGATCTTTCTAAGAACTTGACAATCAAAGGTATTAAGGGAACAGATATCCTCTTAATCTCCTATAAAGGTAACGATCCTAAAGAATCTGCTGATATCGTAAATAAGTTAATTGAAGTTTATATTGAGCGAAATATATTTATCAATCGCTCGGAAACGACAGCAGCCCGTGAATTTATTACTGGTCAACTGCCTAAAACAGAGCTAGCCCTACAACAAACAGAAAAACAACTACGTCTATTTGATGAAAAGAATAACGTTATTAATTTACCTGACGAAGCAAAATCAGCAGTTTCATCCTTAGCGATATTAAACCAAAAAATTGTAGAAGTAGAGGCTAATCTAGCCAACACAACGGCTCAATCAGAAGAACTCCGCAATAAAATAGGGCTAACTGCCGAGGCAGGGATGCAGTTAAACTCCCTTAATCAATCGGATGCAGTGCAACCAGTTCTAAAGGAACTACAACAGGTAGAAAGCGATCTCGTAAAGCAACGCACACGCTATACAGAAAATCACCCCGAGGTTGTTCAACTAAAAGACCGACTAGCAGCGATCAGATCTCTACTCAACGAGCGAATTGCTCAGGTTGTGGGAAATAGTCAGCCCATTCCTTTTAGTAACCTCCAAAGTGGCACTTCTGCTCAAACTTTAACTGATAGTTTTATAACAATGGAGGTAACAAAACTTGGTTTAGATAGTCAATTAAAAGCTCTTTTAGAAGCTCAGAGAGACTATCGCAGGCGAGTTAATCTTTTACCGAGACTAGACCAACAACGTCGCGATCTCGAACGGCAGATGGCAACTGCTAAATCTAAATATGAAATTTTAGTCAAACGTTTACAAGAGGTAGAGATTGCAGAGAAACAAAATGTTGGCAATGCTCGCATAGTAGCAGCAGCAACCCCACCTACTCAGCCCGTAGATTCTAAGAGGCGTTTGATTCTAGGTGGTGGCGTAGTGGTAGGTGCATTAATCTATATCATCGTAGCCTTTTTGCTCGATATTTTAGACCCATCAATTAAAACTGCCAAGGAAGCGCAAAAATGTCTCAATTATCGTTGGCTAGGTATGATTCCTCTGTTAAAGAAAAATCCAGCCCTTGCGATTCAGCCAGATTCCAAAGAGCTAGCCATAGAGCTACCGGTCAGAGATAGACCCTACTCACTAGAAAGTGAAACCTATCGGATGTTGCAGTCTAACCTGAAATCCCTAAAATCGAATCCGATGGTTAAGACAATCGTTGTAACAAGTTCGGTTTCCAAAGAAGGAAAGTCAACGATATCAGCTAACTTGGCGATCGCTCTTGCTCAATCAGGACGCAAGGTTCTATTAGTCGATGCAGATTTTCGCTATCCAATGCAGCATTATATATGGGAATTAAGTAATGCCCTAGGGCTTAGTGATGTCATCGTAGATCATGAAAAGTTGCAAGATGCGATTAAGGAAGTTGATGTAAATCTGAGTGTTTTGCCAGCAGGTTTTACTCCTCACAACTCCTTGTCACTGATTGATTCACCCCAGATGTATACCCTAGTAAAAGACTTTTATCATAACTATGATTTTGTGATTTTCGATACCCCACCTCTTGTTTTGGTTCCCGATGTATTGACTCTAGGCAAAATAGTTGATGGTATTTTGTTAGTAGTACGCCCTGGGGTTGTCGATGCGGCTAGTGCAACTACCGCTAAAGTACAGCTAGAACAATCAGATCTAAGGGTTTTAGGTCTTGTAATTAATGGCGTTGTAATCGGACAAGAGCCAGATAATTACCTACGTCACCTCAAGGATTACCATTCTGTTCCACCAAGAAATATTCTTGTTGCTAATAATAATCAACAGACAAATTAATTAAACCACTTAGGCTATACATCAAATCTTGTAAGACTAAAATACATAATAAATTCACAAACCAATTAGAAAAATAGATTTGATTTTTCTTGATAATACCTTTTGGGTATTGCAAAGAGACTGCTAGGAATAATAAAAGCGAAAATCACAAATGATTGCAAGAATCTTTCCACACATATGTTTTGAGCTTTGTGTCCCAAGCCAAATTTTCATTGCTATATATGATTTTTAACTATTATGTTATCTTTTGTTAAAAGCGTAGTTAGAATTAATTAAATAAGGCTTTACAAACTCTAATAATTCATGTCAAATAAGTTTAATTTAAAAAACTCGGTAAGAATTTTAAATATTCAGATTGACAATACCTCTGTCAATGAAATGCTTGCACATCTTCAAGAGGGAGTTGTCTTAACGCCCAATGTAGATCATTTAATGAAACTACAAAGTGATCCAGATTTTTACCGCATCTATGAATTAGCAGATTATCGAGTGTGTGATAGCCAAATTTTACTTTATGCTTCACGATTCTTAGGTACACCTTTGAAGGAAAAAATCTCTGGCTCCGATTTATTCCCAGCTTTCTGTATGTTTCACAAAGAGAATCGTGATATAAGAATCTTTTTGTTAGGTGGTATGGATGGTGTTCCAGAGAAAGCCACTGCAATGATTAATCAAAAAGTAGGAAGAGAGATTGTTGTTGGTGCGTATTCTCCACCCTTTGGATTTGAAGCAGATGAGCAAGAGTGTAGGGCGATCCTTGAAAGAATTAAACAATCTGGAGCGACTGTGCTGGCGGTGGGTGTGGGAGCGCCCAAGCAGGAAAAGTGGATTTATAGTTATAAAGATCAGTTGCCAATGATTAAGATTTTTATGGCTGTGGGTGCTGCGATTAATTTTGAGGCTGGGGTCATTAGCCGTGCGCCTCAATGGATAAGCAATTTGGGATTGGAATGGTTATATAGATTTTTGGGTGAGCCAACTCGACTTTGGAAGCGCTATTTTATTGATGACTTTCCATTTTTTTTCTTGCTGGTTAAGCAACGCTTGAGCCTATATCAAGATCCTATAGTTTCTTTGCGTCAAGAAGAAGACGATCGCTCTAATATGTAAGGTAGTCCATCATAAGTAAGAATAAAACTATGAAAAAGGTTGAGTCTCTCTTAACTGTATGGGACTAACTTCCAACTCATCCCTAATCTGTTGACGAACGTCTATGCGAAATTTACGCAATCTCCTGTTTGCTGCTTTTGGTGGAGTGTTGATGGGACTTACTCCCGATCCGTTTAGTCAGTGGTGGCTAGCATGGATCGCGTTGATTCCCCTCTGGATGCTTGCTCAAAGGTTAAAAGTCAAAGAAGCGATCGCAATGGGAGCGATGTGGGGATTTTGCTATCACGGTATGGCTCTATTTTGGATTACCACTGTGCATCCGATGGAATGGATGGGTGTACCTTGGTGGACGAGTTTTTGGATTGCCACATTGGTTTGGCTGCTGATTACAGCGTGGGGCGCGGTATTATCGGGATTATGGGCTGGGGGAATGTCTCTCCTTACGCAGAATCTCAATGTGACGAGTCGGGTAATTATTGCCTGTGCGATGTTTAGTGGATTAGAAATTGTGTGGAGTTGGGGACCACTTTATTGGACAGCCCTAGGATTTACCCAAAGCCCCCATGATTTGCTGCTGTTACAAATTAGTCGAATTTCTGGACAACAGACTATGACTTCAGCGATTGTGGCAATTAATGGATTATTTGCAGAAATTCTCTTGCAGAGAACTTGGGCGGATAAACGACGCTGTGCGATCGCAGCCATTACTCTCTTGGTTGCGATCGCGGGTTATGGTGCATGGGAAATGCAAGGCGATCGCATGACAAGCAGTAATGGACAAGCGATCAAAGCAGGGATTATTCAAGGCAACTTCCCAAATGCTCTGACTGTAAAGCCGAAAGGATGGGAAATAGCAGTTAATAACTACACCAAAGGCTACGAAAAACTAGCTCAGTCAGGAGCAGAAATGATCGTTACGCCTGAGACTGCAATTTCTTTTCTTTATCCTAATTACGATCCTCGTCGCGAACCCTTTGATCGGGCGGTGGAGAAATATCGAGTTCCAGTATGGCTAGGGGGCTTTGGTACAACTCGTAATCCCAATGCAGAAGACCCAAATAACTATACAAATAGCCTCTTTTTGATTGATGGTTCTGGCAAGATTCTCAGTCAATACGATAAAGTTCGGCTTGTGCCAGTGGGTGAATATATTCCCTTAAGACCAATTTTAGGAAATCTAATTAGGCGCTTATCGCCATTGCGTGGTGAAGTGGATGCTGGTTCTAGTGAACAATTAGTCGATACACCTTGGGGACGTTTTATCGTCGGAATTTGCTATGAATCTGCCTATCCTGCCACTTTCCGTTTTCAAACTGCCGCAGGTGGTAAATTAATTCTCTCTGCTTCTAATAATGCTCATTTTGCCTCCTATATGTCAGCCCAACACCATGCCCAAGATGTGGCTAGAGCGATCGAAAGCGATCGCTGGGCTGTCAGAGCAACTAATACTGGCTATTCGGGCTTTGTCGACCCCAATGGACGCACGATTTGGCTTTCAGATGTGAATACCTATGAAACGCATTTGGAAACAGTTTATTTAAGAGATACTAAAACTCTGTATGTCCTATGGGGCGATTGGTTAACACCTTTACTCTGTGTGATTAGTGTCGCTATTTATGCAAGATATCGCTTCGCATCCTAAAGAAAGCTACCAATCACCACCCGCACCTCCGCCATCGCTACCTCCGCCTCCAAAATCACTACTAGAAGAAGAACTACCACCATAATCGTAGGAATCATAGCTACTCGAACTACTACTGGAAGTATCACTAGAACTGTAATAGTCTGCACTACTGGAATAACTTACAGGCGCAGGGATAAAAGGATAGACAGGTTCTTCATGAAAACAGTTTTGGCATTGACGTATACTAATTGCGTCTTTAGAAGCTTTTTTGGGGAACTTCTTGGGTTTACGAGATTGCTTAAGGTCTGCTGGAGTCATTGTCGCATAGCTACATACAGGGCAAATTGTTTCTTCTTTTAAAATATTAGGCTGGCAATAAACATGCTGACGATCGCCTTTAGCAGTTTGATTGGTTGCAAGATAGCAGCGATCGCAAGAATATACTGTGTAAGTGGCATTCCCTAACTCAACAGCCTTTAACTCTGGCTTAGTTAAGTACTGATTAGTTACATCTGAAGCTACACGCTGAACAAGATTTCGACAGCTTTGACAAAAACGCTGTTCCTTCGCTAAACACATGTCAAGGTATAGGTTATTCACTATATGCAGCCATATAAATTGATATCCCATCGCCATAACTAAGTTTGTCCCTGCAAATAACAAGTGACTAGGAATTGTCAACAAAATTGAAGTACTTGTAATTAGCCATAGCACAACTAAAGCAGGTAAATGCAAAACAATGATCAAGCTAGAACGTTCAAATCCAAATCGAGTTCCTCCATAGCGCTGTATTGGAGTTTGGAAAATGACAGTTAACTGAGCCAACCAAAATTTTTCAATACTCAGCCACAACTGAAGAGAAGCAAAGGCAACTATCAAGTTAATCAGTACTGTAACCAAAAGTTGATTAATGGGCTGAATAAATAAGCTAGTTAACATTTCTTGAGATAGTACCCATGCATTGATGCTAACGGCGATCGCCGCTAGCCCAAACACCATTAACAACATTCCTAAACTAGTAAATTCCGTCAATTGAGGAATACGTAACTGAAAAACAACAGGATTTTGAAGTTCTACCCTCACTGTAGATAATGTTTGTCGCCATTCTCGAATTTTGATAACGATCAATATCGCGCCACTTAGAGCGATCGCTACGCCAATAAGCCCAATATTGCTATAAATGGGTATAAAGGGGAAAGGATAAAAATTGATTTTCTCTAAACGTCCCGCCATTTCCTCTACGCCGTTAATGATGCCTAGATCGTAATTCTGACGCTTAAACTCAGGGGTAATCAGATCTTCGATAATTTGCTTTACTTGGCGATCGCTAATATATGCTAAAATCCCTCGCCCAGACTCTATTTCAATCCTGCGCTCGTTTACTGCAATCAGAAACAATACGCCATTATCAATACCCCGTTTACCAATACCCCAAGTATTAAATAATTCTGTTGCATAGGCTTTAACCGTTGCCGATGGTATGGTATCTGGCACTGTCACTACCGCGATTTCTGAACTATTATTAGCGGCTAATTGCGAAATTCTTTGATTGAGTCGAGATTCGGTTTCGGTACTTAAAATATTTGCGACATCGCTCACCCAAGTTCCATTTAATTTTCTAGGATTGGGAATGTCACTAATGGGAATCGCATGTAAAGGTGCTGTAGGTAATAGAACTGACCATAGCAAAAATATTAAACAGATAATCCCAGCTAATTTACCCTTCATAGGTTGTTATCTCCATTCCAGAAACGTTGTACTTAATCTCGTTAAATCCTTTTACATCAACCACATCTTGCATCGTAGCGCTTAGATATAACTTACCAAATTTGCCTCTATCTTGAGCCATTTTTGAAGCGACATTGACAGGCATTCCTGCAATATCCTTAGTTCCGAATGGTAAATTGAAAATTAGAACTTCGCCTCGATCAATGCCAATCCGACAGGTGATATCTTGTTTTACTAGTTCTTGACGGAACGTTTGGGCAAAGTTGACTGCATCATGAGCATCATCAAAAGCATAAATTCCTAAGGAGCTAACCACCTTGATTTCCTCGGCTGATGTCTTGTTCAGCAGTCGCAATCCGATATCTTTCATCAAAGCTGAGAATGATAACTGATTAAACATCGAAACCTCATGGGTTTCCACAGATTCACTCTTACTCTCGATTAGCACCACCACTTTTTGCTGGATGTACCTCTCTATTAAATTATGAGTAAAACTTTGATCGATATTTTGGTTTGCGAGTTGAGTTTCATATGCCAATAAATCAGCATAAAAATCTTCGGAATAAGGAATTGGATAGCGTTGATTGTCTGGTTGCAATTCTGTCAGGCGATCGCCACCCAATACTCGATAAATATTACCGATTGCAGGATGTAAATCATCGCGTTTTTTAATGATGAAGTTGTGTTTTGCTGGAAGGCGATCGCGTATGGCTTGACTGATTAAGATCTCACCGCCACAGGTGTGATTCTCGGCAATTTCCTCGATCGCATCGGCTTCTGCTCCATACAAACCGCCACTAATCGAATAAAAACTACCATAATGAGCGCCTAGCCCAATCTTGATCTGGCAACTTTTGGCGATCGCATCTTGGATTGTTAGGAGTGTGGACACAAGGGTCGATGCGCTTAGGTCATCTGGATAAAACATTTGGGTATTGTCCGCCGCCCAAATCCCCACACTTTCACCCCCGATCGCTTTCCCATAGCCATGCACAATCTTTTTCGGTTGGTTGATGATGGCAAGAATCTCTAGCAACCCCTTTTGCTGGCAAAGCTTAGTTAGTCCAACTGAGTCTGAAGATACGCTGTAACCTATTACTTTGTGACCATCAAGGAGCTTGAGTGCATCTGCATAGGTTTGGTCGCTGCTCAGCCATTGCTCAACCAATTTCAGTGGTAGCGCACCGATGATGTCTTGAGTGACATCAAACAGATTTGTGGAATAGCGTTTTTTGCTGAGCTTTTCTAGCATAAAAGTATCTCAGTTAAATTCCTAAAAATAAAAAGGGACGCATTGCGTCCCTTTTATTTTTATTTGACCAGCCCAGCTCTAAGAGCGCGAACTGCTGCTTGGGTGCGATCGTCAGCACATAGCTTATTCAAAATATTCCGCACATGAGTTTTAACCGTGCCAACCGTAATATAAAGTCGTTCGGCAATTTCAGCATTGCTATTACCATTTACAATCTCAGACAGAACTTCTAGCTCACGTTCAGTCAGTGGTGTTGCTTGCAAAACTTGTTTGTAATCAGCCTCTGCTGCATCAATTTCTACAGTTGCCTCGCGGCGACGTACCTGCTGCAAGACAATGCTAGCGATCGCAGGATCAATCCATGAGTTACCCTCGGCAGTTAGCTTCAGCGCTTGCACCAGATTTTCGGAACTAATATCTTTGATGCAATAGGAATCTGCACCTGCGGCAAAGGCGGCTAATACTGTCTCTTGGCTATCGGTGAGGGTGAGAATCAAAACTTTAGTGGCACGACCCGCCTCTGTAGCTGCCGCTTTAATTTGGCGAGTTACTTCCACGCCATCCATATCAGGCAAGCCCAAATCAACGATCGCTACATCAGGTTGTTGGCTGTTTACTAGTGATACGCCTTCTGCGCCTGTGGCAGCCTCACCAACAAACACAAGATCAACTTGCTGTTGCAAAGCGATCTTCATGCCCATTCGGGTTAGGTCATGGTCTTCAATTAGGACAACACGAATCGAACTCATAAGCACTTGTGCAGGTTATGCATGGTCTGTATTGATACCAGAATCTCACAGAAAGGGGCAATAAAATCAAAAACACTCTAAATATCATAGGTAGGGGCAATTCATGAATTGCCCTTACTTTGCGTTCTTTTGCGTAAGTTTTACTAAGGTTATGAAGATATTGAACTTCCATAAGTTCTACCTACTCCCTTCCCAGTGAAAGAATAGACGTGGCGGCGCGAAGCGCCGCCACGTCTATTCTTTCACTGGAAATAAAACCCAAAAGATTAGTGGCGGCGCTTCGCGCCGCCACTAATCTTTTGGGTTTTGATTCGTTGCTATATGTGTGGTCAATACTTCCATTTACTCAAATATTTCTTTGGCATTAAAATATAAAACCCAAAAAATATAAGGTAGAACTTCACGCCATCTCATACTCTTTGGGTTTTACGCAAAATCGCGTTAAAGTAGTCCTACATCTAAATATTCAGTCTATTAGGATGACAAAGCTTATGTCTCGTTTACCTATTTCTTTATTCACCGCTTTTAGCCGCCGCAACGCTCTGAAGATTATTAGCGGGCTTCACAACTTCGATCGCGACTCCGTGAAAATGGTCGTGCAAGCAGCCGATCGCGGTGGCGCAACATTTGTAGATATCGCGGCTGATGCGGAATTAATTGCGATCGCTAAGGCTAATTGCTCTTTGCCCATTTGTGTATCGGCGGTTGAAGCTCACAAGTTGGCTGAGGCTGTGGCTAATGGTGCTGATCTAGTTGAAATCGGTAACTACGATAGTTTCTATGCTCAAGGTCGTGTATTTACTGCCGATGAAATCATTGCTTTGACCGCAGAAACCAGAGCATTGCTGCCTCACACCGCAATCTCTGTTACCGTTCCCCACACTTTGCCCCTCGATGAGCAAGTCACCCTTGCTGAGAAACTTGAAGCGATTGGTGCAGACATCATCCAAACTGAAGGTGGTACAAGCTCCGCTCCAACCCATGCAGGTGTTCTTGGTGCGATCGAAAAGGCTGCGCCGACCCTTGCAGCCGCCCATGCTATCAGCCGTGCAGTTTCGATCCCCGTAATGTGTGCTTCTGGTTTGAGCAATATCACTGCACCAATGGCGATCGCTGCTGGCGCGTCTGGTGTTGGTGTTGGTTCCGCCGTTAACCAATTGAATGATGTTATTTCGATGATTGCGACTGTTCGCGCTCTCAAAGAAGCGATCGACAGCAACATTGCTAACCAAGCAGTTGTGTAATCAATATTTGTTTAATTTCCTGTCAGCAAATTAGCAAAATCGATAAACTATAGCTATAGCCACCTGTATCAGGACAAATCAAAAACCAAAAAGATGAGTGGCGGCGCTTCGCGCCGCCACTCATCTTTTTGGTTTTATGTCCTAAGCAAAACTTACATTGCTAAAAAAGGCGAGCGCCTTTTTTAGCTTGGGGGATGACGACCTAATAATTCTTCTTCAGCACGAATTGCTAACATTGTGACTCTGTTTAAGTCTAATGCTTTTATGGTAGCTCTTCCTGTAGGTGTTAATCCAACAACTTTTACACCTTCCCATTGGAAATGCTTGCTCCATGACTGTTCACGCGGATTGAAAATAGTTACAGTCTCTCCTGTTTCCAAGTCCTCAACCTCTTGACGTGCGCCTTTTCTTAGCGAACAAGATACACAAGCAAGGGCTAAATTATCGGGAGTTGTTTCGCCACCAGCGACGACAGGAATAACATGGTCGATATGAAAGGTAGCTACCTGCCCTATTTGCGAGATACCGCAATATTCACAGCGATCGTCAGATCTCTGGATTACTAATCTACGAAGAGATGTAGGAATGGAAGACATTTAACTAAACTTTTGCACCCTTTGTGCCCGCAAAAAAAGTAAGGACAGAAATTCTGCTAAATCGATGAGTCCTTGAGCTTCTTGTCTTTCATTCTGAGATAACCAATGTCCTGCATCTTGGCGATCAAGTAAAAACTGAAGCCTTGCTTGAACTGCTTCTGGAAGCTGAAATTTGGTTAACTCGATGGGGATTTCTACAACTTCAAGCATAAACGTAATGTACTAAGTGCAAGTTGATTGATTTAGTATAAGGCATCCTCAAAAGTCCTGATCGCCTTTCCCATAAAATCCAGCAATTCTAATTATGAAAACGATTTTGGTGATTCCATTGCCTTCGGCAATGGAATCACCAAAATCGTTTTTTTGAAAGATCGCCGTTGGCGCTTTCAAAAAAACGATTTTTATAATGAGAATTGCTGCTTACATTGCTATACTTGTATATTAGGCTATTATAGAAATCCTATGATTACACCTCTTAGTAAGCCTATTTTTCCATGACATCACTGTTATAAAAACTGGTAATCCCAGTCTATTTAAGTTTAGCGATCGCTTACAAGATCAAATGGAACTACTTTTAGATAAAAAGAAACGCGATCGCTTGGATCTATCTTTAGATACATCATTCATGCAAAAAATAGGACTTCAATCCAGCATTTTCAAATTCAAAGGGTAACCATTTTATTGCTATATCTAGACAAAGAACTGCCTACAACACTTATAAATTTTCATCAACATTAGGAGATTGCTGATGGCGCAAGTTAGCACTCGCCTTTACTGGTTGTTCAAATCACTCATTGCTTTCACTCCCTATCTGCTGGCAGGTTTGCTAGCGGGCACGATCGTTTTAGCGCTAGGTGTTTTCATTGCTCGTTTCCTTCTATGGGATTGGTTACTACCTTTTGAAGAGTTATGCTTGATAACTCTCAAAGAATGGTCTAATCCGACCCTAGATCGATACATGATGGCTCTAACTTGGATGGCTCAGGGCGAAATTACTATTCCGATACTCATGGCGATCGCAGGAATTCTGATTTATCGAGACGAAGCAGTTCCTGCTCTGATTTTGGCGATCGGGCTAAGCGGTTCATGGTTGCTTAATGGCATTTTTAAGTCTTTCTTTCGACGTAAAAGACCTGATCTATGGGCTTCTTCTAAACGTCCGATGGATTACAGTTATCCTAGCGGTCATTCCATGAGTGCAATTTCCTTTTATGGTTTATTAGCGGCGATCTTAACGCAGTCTCTAAGTATTCCTTTAGGAATTACTATTCCCTTAGCTGCGTTTTTAACATTGGGGGTGGGCTTTAGCCGAGTGTATTTTGGTGTGCATTGGCCGACAGATGTCCTGAGTGGATGGGTTGCTGGCGGTATCTGGCTTGCATCCTGCCTATACGGACTAGTTCAAATTAGTGGAATTTAAACTGAGATGGATGGAAGATCGGTAAAAATGCTGTCAGCTTGCTCTGTTAATCCATAACTATTGTTTGCGTCAGCGAACTTTAATAGCAACTCAGGCGTAGGTACACAAATCAAAAGAGCGTCTGGAATCACTTCCACAGTGATGGGGGTAACGCCTAGGTACTGTCCGTCTGCATGAACTTCTAATGGAGGATAACTCTTAATATCAATTTTAGCAGCGCGATGAACGTTGAGGCGCTCATGGGGAAGGCGTTCACCCCGCATAGCTTTAAAGAAGTGACACAGATGATCCCATTTGGATGGGTTATCAATATATACTACATCCAGCTTGCCATCATTCATTTTTGCGTCAGGCGCTAAGGTAAATTGCACTCCATAGCGAGGACTATTGCAGATATTGACTTGCAAAATGCGTAAACGGCGCATCCGTTTGCCGTCAAGGCGCAAGACTAAGCGATGTTGTTTAAACTGCAAAAAAGCTTGAATACCTGAGAAGAAACTTTTAAAAGCAGCCCAATAATTTTTCTTGATTCCTTCTTTGACTTCATCTCCCCAAGGAAAGAGTGTCGCTTCTAGACCCACGCCCACCACTTCCACAAAGTAATGATTGTTTGCTTTGCCCATATCAAACCGACCCCGCGTTCCCTCCACCAGAGTCTGAATAGCTTGAGATAAATCGTTGGGAATATTTAAGCTAGCGGCAATGTTATTGCGGGTTCCCATAGGAATAATGCCCAACACAGTTTGAGTATGCATTAATCCTCGCGCTACGGCTTCAATCGTGCCATCGCCTCCTGCGACAATTACAAGCTCAGCACCTGCTTTTGCAGCTTCAGCGGCAAGCCTCTCTCCATCTTCATCGGGAGAAGTCGTACAGAGTTCAGCTTCGATGCCTTGATTTTGCAAAGCTTCGACAATTTCAGTTGACAGATCAGGTTTGTCAGCGGGGCCAGAGGTGGGGTTGATGATGAGTCGGGTATTCATCTCTGTCTTTTTCCTATTGGTTTGAAGTTAAAAATAATGTAAACGGTTAGGATAAAAGCCTACTCATGCACAAGTTCATTAATTTAGATCTGTCCAAAAGATGAGCCAATAGATCTAAAGTCTACGGACTATAGCAGTTTGTTGATACTTTCCCTTCCTTCTATAAGCTGATCTACCAAACTGACGAGATTAACCCACCACCAGTGAGTAAGCAGCATTTTCCCATGGTCTTTAACTGCTCAATATTTTTTGCCTTTTCTTTTCGATATAACATCGCGGCAATAAACCCAAGAATCGAGTGGCGGCGCTTCGTGCTGCCACTCGATTCTTGGGTTTTGGTTTGTACTATACTTTGACAGGGGGGAGACTTTATTTTTTAAAAGGGGAAGAATGGAAGAAAAGTTAACTTTTCTCCAAAATGATCCAAATAACATTTAGCAAAGAAGAAATAGATGCCCTACATTAGGAAAGATTCCATC